>CAJURU010000069.1 GCA_910588845.1 uncultured Lachnospiraceae bacterium | reverse complement strand
AAAAACGGAGCTGCTGCTCCAGTAGATTATTCATCTACTTTTGCGACAGCCCCTTTTTATTTCTTTGGCGTTCTGAATTGTTATTTACAAGTCATAAAAGTCCCAGTTATTCTGTAAGTCTTCGTTAATCTCACCGCCTTTTTTCTGGTAACGGTCATACCACAGCTCCACATGACGCTTCTTGCGTTCTCTAAGAATTTCATATTTTTCAAAGATCGCGCTGTACATAGGGTTAGCGCGCAGCAACGTACGAATCTCTTTGTTAAATGGGCAGTAACGGAAAATAATATCCCTGGCAACCTTGTTGAGACGGAAACTTCCTTTGGACTCATAGCGAATCCAACTATGGTAATCCCGCACGAAAACTTCACGGAAGTTGTTCTTTGCTTTGGTGAGCGAATTCTTAATCTTATCTTTGGCGTCCGGAGACAAATCATGGTTCTTACGATAATACTGGATATAGTCATTGTACTCAGAGGTCAGAGACGGCTCCGTAATATCATTCCAGCGCACACCTTGAATCTTTCGGCACATCTCCCAGCGGAACCGGCCGGAAACCTCTATCATCAGTTCCTCCACGTCCACAACCGTAAAAATGGGGAAAATAAATCTCGCCGATGTATCTCTCTTAATTCCGGCAGTCTCCTGCCACATCATCGCCTTCGTCCCAGCATTGGGCATAAGGATAATATTAGGAAGAACTTCTTTTTGTATCTGCTCCATATTGAGATCATGCTCTGGATCGGAATAACCCACCTCTCGGAAGAACAAGGAGAAATCAACTTTACGGATGCCATCCAGTGCAGAATTAGCTTTATCCGCAGTGATCATCATGCTCTCCAAGGTGCCAATGATATCATCTTCACAGAGAACCGGAGTGAATGTGGAAATCTTACCGTAGGTTGCGCGGTTTGTAGAGACGAACATATTCTTCATCTCAAAATCCACCTTTTCATGCCTGTCATCAGCAAGCTCTTTGACCTGCGCCGCCGTAATTTTACCAGTCTTTTTCTGCTCGTTCAGGTAGCTGAGATAATCCATGTCAAACTCATTCCTGGAAGGCTCGTTTTCTCCTCGATAAATGCTCATCAGCCATTCATAGATTGTAAACACATTATTCGCCTTAAAGACACTCAAGTCCGCCACCATATCATAAAGGCTGTGCGTATTGTCTTCTCCTGCAAGCTCTTCATCCATAAATCCAAAATTTAAGAACATCTTCACTGCCACCGGCACCTTGCCCTTTTTGAGCGTGCGGTAAAATGACAGCTCATAAATATCATAAAAGCCCTGCGTAATCTGCCTGCGCAGCTTGCGCACATCATCCGTGGTAGCGAGCCTGTCTGGAAGATTCTTAAACTCCTGAATATCCTGGCGGAATTTCTCCGCTTTCTCTGTTTCATACTCAGAATAAGTCAGAATCTGCTCTAAGTAGTCCACGCCTTCCTCATATGCCTCCTGCGTGTCGTCCACCCAGACATCCGTATCGCCAAGTTCCACACTCTCATAGAAATCAAAATTCTCATATTCCTGGAAACGTGCATCCAATAACTTTTCATCGAACAGATGACTTCCTCTGCAAAAATTCATAATCTCGGAAATCTTCTCCAGAACCGGCTCCAAATCCACGCCTGTACCAGCAGCCTTGCGCGCCAACTCAAAATACATCTGGAACAAATCTTCCCCGCCGGCGGAAAGCAAAAGTTCTTTATGCGCATTGAGATAGTCCTTGAGCTCTTCAATCAAATACATGGCTCTTCTCATCCAGCAAACTGCATTCTGAATTTCACCAATGCCAATTGCATAATCCCGGCCCAAAAACTGGTCAATATATTTGAGCGAAAAGGTAGCCATTCTCGCATAATACTCCATTGTCCACCGCTCAATCGGCTGCTCTAACACTACCGGAGGCACGGAAGTCAGCTTCTTGAATGGTTTTAAAGGGATCTGATAATCATTACACAGCTTTTCATATTCGCCGTAAAAGTTCATCACTGCTACATAATAATTTTTTGCGCTTTTGTAAAATGTTCCATAACGCCCTAACATGTTCGCCGCCTTACGCACAGCGCCCATAGTGAAAACCGCCACATATTTCTCATCTGAGGCAAAAATTTTCTTATAATCCTCCGTATTGCGGTAAGGGTATGCATAGAGCACGCAGTCCGTATTTGCCACATAGTCGCAGAGATAAACCCCCGAGGCGCTCTCCATCAGTCCGACAATGCTGCCTGTCTCCATGTCTATCTCATCGTTTTTATATACAGCGCGGACACTCCCCTGCAAAATTACAAACAACCCCTTAATCCTGTCTCCCTTTTTCAGAAAATGCCTGCCTTTGCTAATTTTCACTGTCTCCATAAAATCCTCCTGTAGTCCATTTATCATCTATTTCCAAAAAACAGGGAATAGACTAAAAATATGATAATGACCGGCACCAGTATCGGCAGTAAAAATGCGATTACATTTGCCACGATCACAATAACCAAAATCACTGCTGCGATCAACAAAAGCTTCCTAGACCAAGAGCCCAGCCTCAGACCTTTTTGTTCCCTGTTATTCGGGTTGCCCCTATGCATTCCGCTGCCGGATTCAGCCTGGCCGTAACCTCCGGCATAATATTCGCTTCCCGCAGCCCTGCCAAACGAATCCGTCGTATCAATCAGCGTTTTGGCAATCAGCCTCGGATTGCCCAAGCGGCTGATTACCGCCTGCTCGCTGCTGCCCTTTTGCATCTCTTCTATAATATAGTTGTCATAATACCGGATATTTTCATTAATCGCTGCCTGGCTTAACTGCCCTTGCAGCGCAAGCCGTAATTCCTGCAAAAACTCCTGCTTTGTCATGAAAGTTCTCCTAACTAATCTTGTCGGCGAACTGCGACTGATAAAAGCTGCATCGCTGCATTCGCCCTGTATTTTACTAACCACTCTTTATTCTAGCACACTATAGAAAAATTTTCACCTCTATTTCCGAAAAATTTTCTTCACTTTTTGTTACTAGATAAAAAATTTTTTTCAAATCTCTTGACAAATGCCAAAAACTATTGTAAGATATAGAACGTTCAATGCGAACAATATATGTGTGTGTAGCTCAGCTGGATAGAGCACTTGGCTACGGACCAAGGTGTCGG
>CAJURU010000068.1 GCA_910588845.1 uncultured Lachnospiraceae bacterium | reverse complement strand
GCTATGGGCATGTGCTAAATATTAAAAGCACAGTGCCGTGAATAATTCGGGCTAATAGTATTGTGAGAAAGGAGATTGTTATGAATCATACAGCTATAACTGCAAATCCCCTAGGAACAGAACGAATTGGAAAACTTGCCGTACAATATGCAGTTCCCAGCGTCATTTCACTTGTCATCAATTCACTCTATAATATGGTAGACCAGGTATTCATCGGACAGGGCGTCGGATATCTGGGCAATGCTGCGACGAACGTCATTATGCCTATGACATTGATTGTCATGGCAGTCGCTATCATGTTCGGCAATGGAGCGTCTGCTTTTATGAGCCTCCAGCTCGGGAAAAAAAAGCCCAAAGAAGCCGCAGACGGCGTAGGCAATATGATAACGTTGAGCCTGGGAAGCAGTATTTTGTTCCTCGTATTATTTGAACTTTTTTTAGAACCCCTTTGCAGCCTGTTTGGCGCAACCTCCGATGTTATGCCATACGCGCTTGATTATGGAAAGATTATCGTGCTTGGCTTCCCGCTCTTTGTGATCGGCGTAGCTTTCAGCAATGTCATCCGCGCAGACGGGCGGCCAAAATCCAGCATGACGGGCATGCTGATTGGCTGCATTGCCAACATCATCCTCGATCCCATCTTTATTTTCGTATTTCACTGGGGCGTAAAAGGCGCTGCATGGGCAACCGTCATCGGGCAGTGTTTGAATGCCGCTTTTTATATTTTCTGCCTGTTCCGCTTCCAGACAATCAAACTGCACAGAATAAATTTTAAATTGAGAGGGTTTGTTGCCAAAAATATTATATCGCTTGGCATGTCATCCTTTTTCAGCCAGATTGCCGCCACCATAGTTATAGCCATTCAAAATAACCTGCTTGTAAAATACGGAGCAGCCTCAAAATACGGCTCCGATATCGCCTTGGCAGCGCTGGGAATCACGATGAAGACCAGTCAATTGATTACCAGCATCGCCATGGGTATCGCCACGGGCATCCAGCCTATCTTGGGCTATAACTATGGCAGCGGACAGTATGGCCGGGTGAAAAAAACATTCCGGCTTTCCCTGATTTCCTGTACGGTTATTATGCTCTTTGCCCTGTTCATATTCCAGGTGTACCCGCAAGCAATTATCAGCATCTTCGGCCAGGAATCAGAACTTTATATGGAATTCGCTGTAAAATGTTTTCGGATTTACCTGCTCTGTTGTTTTATGATTCCAAGCGGAATGGTGGTGAGCATCTTCTTCCAGTCCATTGGCAAACCCGTCCCTGCCATGGTAATTTCACTCTCCAGGCAGATTATTTTCCTGATTCCCGCCATGTTCCTGCTGGGAACCCTCATGGGTGTGGAGGGACTTCTCTGGTCCGGACCTGCCGCCGACCTGCTGTCGGGTATTATCTCATTGGTTCTTGTAAAGATTTATTGGAACAAAGTTTTCACACAAGAGCCTTCCCTGCTGGCAGACGCCCGGGAAGTTATGCAGTATTAATCGCTTGACAAAAGAAATGGGCTGCTCTATGAATTTTTTTATTTCATACAGCAGCCCATTTTTTATCTCTTGAATTCTTTCTTTGTTCCATCCCTGCGGATAATGTAAATACCTTGCGGCGGATCTTGCAGAGAGGAACCCGTGAGATACAGACGCGCGCTCTCCGTAAGCGGATATTCAAAGACATACTGTCCGCTGCCAATATCTGTATGTGGATATCGGGCAAAATCTCCCCAGGTAATGTTCTCTGTTCCTTTTGCCGCGACCATAGCTTCCACATCGGTTTCCGACATCCGTGGCAATGATATGCGCACCTTCTCCCCTACCGGAACATACTCAATCTCATCTACGTTATATACATTGCACTCCATATCAATTCTCTCTTCAATCCCAGGCTGTACCTGGATTGTATCTTGTGCCGTTCCCGCGTTCCCGGACATGGGGAGCTCCGCCTCATAAAGCTGTAATTCTATCCATTGGCAGTTCGCTGACGGCAGCGTTTCTTCACTCTCAAAAAATCCCCTATTATTTCCCTCTTCTGAAAACTTATACCGCAGCGAATTTCCTTCGCTGTCCTTTCCGAGCAGACGATATTTTTTATAAAGGGGCATTTGCCCTGGCTCATTATTTGTGCTCACACTGATTCTGCTGAATATTTTATTAAACTGTAACCTGTTTAGATAAAAGATTAAACCTTGTTCCGCCTTTATTTCATAATTGATCGCCGTATTGTATGTGTCCTTCTCTAACTCCTCCTTGGAGGCTGAAAAACGAAAGGTAAAAGGCATTCCTTCCTCCCCAAAATTCTTTACCCCTATGACCTGTGCCTCTATCTCTATCTCATTAATTTGATATGGAAAGTCATCGTCAGCATAAATAAAGGTGGCAAGTACGCGCTGCGAATCGTCTTTTTCTTCAGGTTCAAAAAGCTCGATCCCGCTGGATTTCGTCCTGATCTCCTCTCTATTGATTCTCGGGTCATATGCACAATTCAAACTAGGAGACTGCACGCCCGGTTCCAACTCCAGGCTGTCATCCCACTCCATATGCATAGCTATATACAACCGGTTTTCTGCCAGAATTACTTCCTCTAAGGTTACGGTAACCCCTTGCTCAGTCTGGGAAGCGCCGATGATTTCTGTATATGGGGCCAAATTCCCGGACACGCCCAACATCTCTGCTATTTTTGTACTAAAGCTGCGGATTGCCGCTTCCACCTGCTGGTGAAATATGGCCGCAATGCATAAAACAAGGACTAACACGGCGCAGGCGGCTATTTGGCCCGCATGAATCCCCATGATATTTCCCGTTTTCTTCTCCCACGGCTGGCAGGAGCGGTAAATCAGTTCGTCATCTATATTGCCCAGTAACTCTAAAAAACGAAACCGTTCTCTTTTCATACACACACCCCTTCCTCTTGCAATAATTTATATAATTTCTTTCTGTTGCGGTACAGACTGCCCCGAATGCTCCCCTCTGTCCTGCCATGCCTTTGGGCAATCTCTTTCAGGCTGTCCATATGCCAATATCTTCTGATAAAAATATCCCGGTCGCTCTCTGAAAGCCCCCACAAAAAACGGTTCATAATTTCACAAAACTCCATTTCAGAGATTTTATCCTCCAAGGTATTTGCAACGAGAGCGTCTAACTTTGCCGTCTCGGCCTCCACGTCAGCCATGTGCATGTCCACGCGCTTTGCCGCATATTTTTTACGCAGGCGGTCAATCGCCAGCCCCCTTGTGATTTTGCCCACAAAAGCGGAAAGAATTGACGGCTTTTTCGGCGGGATATACTTCCATGTACGAAACCAGGTATCATTGACGCATTCCTCCGAATCCTCCCTGTTATTTAAGATATCCCAGGCAATTTTGTTATAAAAATGGTTGATTATCTCAAAAAAGCCTTGATTTACGGGCATACAAGCAGGATT
>CAJURU010000067.1 GCA_910588845.1 uncultured Lachnospiraceae bacterium | reverse complement strand
CATTACATCCCATACTCCCTGATACCTTTCAAAATAGGTTTCTCTTGTGCTGATTCCAGAAAGAGAAAAGAAACACTGCATGGCAGAAAATGCCATAAATGAAAATATGAGGGATAAGGAAGCCGTCCGCAAAGCTTTTCTCTGCGCTTTTAATGCATTGCCAGCCAGCTCTCCCTCCACCCCAAAGATCAGCATAAGCAGATGCGGAGCCCTCCTCTTCAACTGTAATTCATCGGTATTCTTAATCGCCTCAAGCGGTGTCAGCCTACTTAACTTTCTGGCTGGCAGCCATGCGGAGATCCATATGGTTATGACGGTTACGAGCAATGTCAGCACCAGAACCAACGGATGATAGCCGAAAACTGATTTATGCCGGCCATCAATATCGCTGCCCAACACAGCATTTGTCATATGCACAAGTCCCATACTTCCTGCTATGCCTAACAGGTCTCCAACAAGAACCGGGGCCGCGCATAGAGCAGCTGCTTCCTGTAAAAGACACGCACGAATCTGCTTGGGCGTAGCGCCAATGCTTGAGAAAATACCAAACTGATGGATTCTTGCGTTCATGGATACCGCAAAAGAATTATGGATAACGATAATCAGCGACAACGACGCCGTTAACACTATCACTATAAACATGGGGAACAACAGCCGGGGGGCGGTATCACCTGGCCCGCGAATCAGATACATTGCCAGAAGTTCATAGTTATAGTTAATTCTTTCCGGCAAGACCCCAACTTGTTTCGCAATGCGGGAAGTGTCGGAAAACACATATTTCATATCATCAAAATAAATATCTACCGTAGCTTCCGCTCCTTCATATCCTTCTCTATTTGCCACTGCATCCCTTACATTGGCAAAATTTTTTATGGTCTCTATATCCTCCTCCGCTAGTTTCCCAACGATCCGGCTCTGCCAGCTGCCTTCTTCCCGTTCAATCCTCTCAACCTCATATTTCCATGAATTATAAAACAAGCTGCACAATAAAGATAAAAGCAGGGATGAAATAAATGCCGCTATCATAACAGATACGCCGGATGAACGGTTGTTTTTTATATAACCCAATGAATAATCTTTCCACATATTACGTTGCTGCCACGCGTTTAGGGACAGCGTTTTCACCTCCTCTCGTCACTGATAATACGTCCGTCTTCAACCGTAATAATCCGTTCCGCCTCCAAGGCCACATTTTCATCATGGGTTATCAATAAAATTGTCTGTTCCAGATTACGGTTGGAAAGCTTTAACATATCAATAATTTCTTTTGAATTTTTTTTGTCCAGATTTCCAGTTGGCTCGTCCGCCAGAAGCAGCGCCGGACGATAAATCAGTGAACGTGCAATCGCCGCCCGTTGCTGCTGGCCGCCGGATAACTGGCTTGGCAAAGCATCAAGCTTCTCAGCAATGCCCAGAGTACGGATAACCTTCTCAAAATATTCCTGATTTGGCTTTTTCTTGTCAAGGGCAAGAGGCATGAGGATATTCTTCCGCACTGTGAGAGTAGGAATCAGGTTATAAAACTGGTATACAAGTCCTACTTTCCTGCGCCGGAAAATTGCTGCCTGTGTTTGGTTTAGTTTTAAAAGATCCGTTCCGTCTATGATAACCTTCCCGTCCGTAGGCTTATCCACACTGCCGAGAATATGCAGCAGAGTAGACTTACCAGAGCCGGATGCTCCGACAATTGCCGCAAATTCCCCTTTGCCAACAGACAGATCAATCCCATCCAGTGCTGTTACTTGATTGCCGCCGGAACCATATACCTTTCTGACGCCCTCACATTTCAAAATTTCCATTCTGTACTTCTCCTTTCTTCTGCATATCTCTGCAATTTCCATGACTGCCGCACCGACAAGGTACTCTCCATTAACAGTATAGCAAACGAAAGTTACAACTCAGTGACCATAAAAACGAATCTCAAAAAATGCGCCGGCATCCGGCTTATTCTTTGCCCGTATGGTTCCATTCTGGCGTTCGACAATTTCTTTTGACAGGGACAATCCTATTCCAATACCACCTGCCCCTGCATTCTGTCCGCGATAAAATCGCTCAAAGAGATGCGGAATATCCTCTTTTGCAAATCCCTCCCCCTCATCCCATATCAGAATTTCTGTATATAGTGGATTCTGTGCGTAGGAACAATGGATGGTTCCCCCTTGATTATGCTCCATGCAATTTTTCATTACATTCATTATTGCCTCCATGGTCCAATCCAAATCAACAATAACAAGCATCTCACCCAGTTCTGATATATCTATGGAAGTGCCAGAACTGACAAACAGTTCCTGCAGGTTATCTGCTGCAAGGACAAGAAGAGTAAAGACATCTACCTCATCCTTTTGTAAAAGCAATGTTCCTGCATCAAGCCGTGATAAGACCAGCAGTGCTTCCTCCAAATGAGTCAGCCGCAAGAGCTGTTTCTCTACCTGTTCCAAATGTCTACTTTCAGGCTCTTGCTTCACCATCTGGACAGACAGGGAAATAGCAGTAATCGGGGTTTTAATCTGATGTGCAATATTGGCCAGATTCTCTGCGAAATCATTCCTTGCCCGCACCGCAGATTCCTTCGCCTGATAGAGAAATGTCACTGTTTTATATATCTCATCTTCCAGTTTAGAAAAATCATCCTCCCCAGACGTGGAGAGAATGACCGCTTTTCCAATATTCACCTGTTCCAGATACTCCGCTAACGCCCAAATACGCGCTGTTTCTATTTTATTCCGATATGAATAAGTAAAAAAATAAAGTAAAAGTCCCAGCATAAAACCCATTATTACAAATAAAACATTTTTTTCATAAGTGAAATTCGAAAAATCAGATATATGATATCCCAATTCAGATAAAACATCAGCTTCCATGGCATCGTCAGGAATTCCCTCTGTATATGCTTTTAATGCCGCAGCAATCATTTTTTTCGCCTCAGGCACCTGCTCCGCCACTTCACCGCATACTGCATTTAACAAGTCAAACTGAAGCCGGCTGCAATGGCGAGAGACCAACAAGGCAGAGACAGCAGCGGCAATCAGACTGACAGATAATACAAATCCAAGTGTAACTAACATATTCTTTTTTCCGCTCATATGTCATCCTCCATGCGGTATCCTACACTTCTGACCGTTTTTATACATCTCGGCTGGTAAAGCTTATCCCTCAGCCGTTTCATGGTAACCGTCAGGGTATTATTGTTCACATAGTTTCCATTTACATCCCATACCTGCTCTAGTAATTTTTCCCTGGTAATCGTTCTCCCCTTATTTTGCATCAAATACAAAAGCAACTGATATTCCGCTGCGCTTAGCGATATTTCCTCAGAATGGCAGGAAACTGTATGGCGGTTTTGGTCAATAATAATACCGGCACAGGAAAGATATTGGTCCGCTGCATTTCCTATTCTGCGCCGCAGCGCCTGAATCCTTGAATACAATACCTCTAATTCAAATGGCTTCACTACATAATCGTCCGCACCGTTTTTAAACCCCGAAACAATATCCGCACTGTCTCCGCGAACAGTAAGAAATATAATAGGCAATTCCTTCCAATTACTGCGAATCCACTGACATAAACTGTCTCCATGCCCATCCGGCATATTCCAGTCCAGCAAGACAAAGGCCGGAACATGGTCTCTTAATATCTGTCTTGCCCGTGCAAGCGTCGCACAAATCGTTACCTTAAAATTCTTTTGCTCCAGATATTCTTTTACAGCAGATGCAATATTAGGGTCATCTTCGATATAATATAAATCAACCATAGCAGATTTCCACCTTTTCTGTTTATATTCGTTGGATTGGCTAATAATGTCCAATAAGATGTATTTCACCCACGGCAACACTACCTGTTCGCTTAGGAAGTTTGCTATTATAAGTAAACATCTTATATATTATAGCAAATATAAATGACAGTTTAATGACTAATCTTTAACTTCTTGTCCACAATCATTGTATGTAAAAGCAGCTCATCAAATCCTGTCTGATACTTTTCTGCTACAATCAGCACATTAAATGCCTTGTGGTATCTCTGAATGTCTCCACAAT
>CAJURU010000066.1 GCA_910588845.1 uncultured Lachnospiraceae bacterium | reverse complement strand
TCCTGCAAACAGAGTTACCCACAATTCCATAAGACAGCCAGTTATACACATTACGGCACAATGCCGACTACTACGGAATCCTTCTCATTCCAACAATGACAAAAACACTATTCCAGTAAAGCAGAAATTTGTATATAATTGTCAGAAGAAAAAAACAAAGAAATTCAAATTTATGTATTGACTCTCTCGTAGCGTAACGGTTTACGATTGAACCGAAAGGAGGAAATAATGAAAACCGTAAAGGACGTGTCAGAGATAACCGGAGTAAGTATAAGGACGTTGAGATATTATGATGAAATCGGTCTGCTAAAGCCAACGGAATTAACGGAAGCCGGTTATCGGCTCTATGACAACAAAGCATTAGAAAAGTTGCAGGAAATTATGTTCTTTAGAGAATTGGAAATTCCATTGATAGACATAAAAAAAATCATGGATAACCCTAATTATGATAAAGAGCAGGCTTTATTGACTCAAAAATCTTTATTGGAGCAGAAACGAAATCGGCTAAATGGGATTATTGAGTTAATAACAGACGTAATGAAAGGAGTCAATACTATGAGTTTTGAAGCATTTAGCAACGAAGAAGTACAGAAAATGGTAAATCATACTTTGGAATGTATGTCAAAAGAAAGCCTTGATGAGCAGGTGCAAAAATACGGGAGTATGGAAAAATACAAAGAGCATTTGGTTTCCGGCTTTGCCAACGAACAGGCTATGGCAGACTTATTGAAGTGGTATGGCAGCAAAGAAAAAGCAATGGAAGCAGTCATGCAGTCAACCGGAAGTGGTGAAGAAATAAAACAGGAACAAGATGAAAATGCCAGAATCTATAAGCAGTTTATGGCAGCAAAAGAAGCTGGCAATATGGATATGGCACATTCCGCTGTTGAAATGCTTGCAGAAAATTACAAAACAATGTTTGCGCTTGATAATGCAAGAAACATCCTGCTCGATTTGGCAAAAGAATATTTGCAAGGAGAAAAACTTGCAGAAGCAACCGATAGCCAATTTGGAAAAGGCTGCTCTGAATATGTCGCCCATGCTATTCAGCATTACTATGGGGCATAGCGGACAAAACGACAATGAATTATTTATAACGGGTGACGAAATAAATACATTCTCTCGTTGCCCGTTATATTGGAGTAATAGCGATGTTAGAAAGTAATTTTTAAATATGTTTCCCCATGTGGGAGAAAGGGGGAAATTTCTATGGCTTGCACAGAAGCATACAGGGAACACATCATGTATTCTTTCAACGCCTTTTGCAAAGTTGTCATACGCTATGCCGCTATCAACGCATGGCGCGACAGGAACAGGCGGCGGCAAAAAGAAATATCCTTTGAATACCTCACAGAAGAAAAGTTCTACCCTCTAAGCACATCAGACGAATATCTCAAATCACCCTACGAACAATACCCCGTTACGATATGCGGTCAGACAATCATACTCACCAATGGGGAGCTTGCCGCCGCCCCGGATCAGTTACCAGAAGGCTTTGTGTATAAGGAATTCCCCGAAGGAGAATATATCGTCTGCAGAATTGAAGCAGAGAATTTTGAAGATTTGGTAACAGTGGCGCTTAATCAGGCCGATAAGTATCTTTTCAGCACATGGCTGCCCAGACACGGCTTAACAACTGAGCCATTCTCGGCAGAAAAGTATGATCGCAGCCCAGAGGATATGGCTCGTATGGAAATATGGGTGAAACCCTTGTCACGAAAAGCGGAATGAAGCCGTGGCTTGATGAAGAGGGGATCCTGCAACTGGGACTCTATGAGTTCCTGCTGAATCCCGCCGCGCTGGATTTATGATGGGAATGTACGTCGCTAAAACAAGGATATAAATTCTAAAGAAATCAAGGGAGTTTTAAAGCAGTGAATAGAGCAGAGACGTTTAGAAAAGCAGGGGAAAAAGAATCCCTCAATGACAATCAAGGCCAGCGAATTGGAGGCCATGAAGAAGAAGGAACGGCAAAAAGCCCTGGACGCAGTATTGCCTCTGCTCTTAGGGCTTCCGGTAAAGGTCTTAAAGAGAAGTATGGCTGGGGAACGTAAAAGCGTCTGCCGGATTTTGCAGACGCTTTACTGGAAGTATATGAAGAGTTCAGTAGGAACGAGCAGAGCATGGAAGACTTGATGAAGCAGGTAGAACAGGACTGCGGAATTCGGTTCATGGAGGATGAAGTGTGCAGCATGAAGGAATGAAAAGAAGTTCACCGTAATGGTCCTTTATCATTGCCGCGATCCGATTGGCTGAGGTGATTTATTTTCAGCATCGGAAAGGACGCTAGAAGTAATATGACAATTTGCATTACAGTTTATCCGCGTTTTCATAGATTTCCTTTCTATCCTTATCGGACAACAGCTCTTCAATGATAAAGGCAATCGCGAAAACGACGAACAGATTCAGGCAAAACCGTATCAGTGTAAAGGATACGCCCAAAGAGGATATTTCAAAAAGGAGTAAAGGAATGCGGATACTGGAGCTTGTGCATAGGAAAAGCAGCACGTTTGAAATCCTGCAACCCTTTTTCAACAGCACCCCGGCAACAGGCAGCAACGCATATATGGGAACGGCTGTTACCGTTCCAGACAATATGGCGACGGCAACTCCTTTCACACCGGAATTCGCTCCCATAATCCGTATCATTTTTTCACGTTCAACCCATACGTCCATTAGGCCAATACAGATGAAGACAGGCGTAAGTATAAAGAGGAAGTTGATAAAGTTCTTTCCGTTAAAGGTCAATGCTGTTTTTCCAATCTCCGGGTCATAGAGCCAGATGATGAGATTACAAAGCACCATTACAAATAGAAACCAATACTTTTTTATCGCTGTTTTCATTTGAGCAACACCCCCATTAGGTAAGCTGTGATAAAGGAAAACGCAAATGCAAGTACATTGCGAAGAACGGCTGCTTTCTTACCCAGATATTTTGTCTCTATTTGAATTGTAATCAGCCCAACCGTAGTGAGCGTAGAAACAAATACCGCCATTTGGATTATGCCCGCGCCGCTTTCCAGAAGTTCTGCAACAATGGGGAAAGCAATCATAACGGGTACTAACGAAACCGCACCAACAAGCGAAGCTAAGAGCATGCCGATAAAACCCGTTTCTTCGCCTATCGTGCGTCTGATTGTTTCTGGCGAAAGCACCGCAAGCGCCAACCCAACAAGAAGCAGAATAGCCACAAATTGCGGCAGGACGCCTGTAAACATCTTCCATGCTTTTTTAAGGATAACCGTGTTTTTCTCTTGTCTTTCAGAAAAAAGAATAGAAGTAAAAGTGCTGTTAAACCGTAGAATGAATAGGTAAATACTGTGTTCAACTCTGCTCACGCCCTCCCTGGATCGCCTTTTTTAGCGGCGTAAGTACCGACAGCGCAACACCGCCGCCCAAAAGGGCTGTTAGCAGCTGTGGTATAGAGAACATATTCGAAATCACCGCCGCCTGCGGAGCCGGTAATCTTAAAAAGAACGGTATGGCTATTTGCACGATCCCAAGGTATAGGACCAAGAACTTGGCGATTGCCGCAGCTGCCAAAGCAATCATTGGCGCGGTATATTTATGTCCCCAACGCCTGTTGCCGATGAAGTGCCAAATCAGCACGAGGGTAATGTTTCCTGCCACAATAAAGGAGATCAGGCTCCAAAGAGGGCCTATTCCAATCAGCTTCGCCATGACAGGCGAAATGACAGCGACACAAAGCCCTGACATCATGCCGCAGGTCATAACGGAAACAATCGGCAGCATATTCACAACAGCCCCCGTTATATTCAGTGTTCCGTAAAAAGATAGTATCTTATTTTGCTGAATACCTGCCCGCTGAAGTATTATTGAGTGGGCAGGTAAATTTTATTTTGCTGTTAGCGAATTAAAAATATTTATATGTAATGAAAGGTTTTTTCATCTCGCCAATAAAAAACGGGTTAGTTGACTTTTAGGCACTGAATTGTTATAATGAAAGTGTTCACTTGCATGGAGGAGATAACATGGATGAAACAAGTCAAAAAATCATTGATGCTGCAATGACATTAGTGCGGGATAAAGGATATGTTGCAACTACTACAAAAGAGATTGCCAAGGTAGCAGGCGTGAATGAATGTACGCTGTTTCGTAAATTCAAAAATAAGAAGGATATCGTGTTACAGGGGGTAAAACAAGCTGGGTGGAGGGCAAATATAACTCCAGAAATTTTTGAAAATGTGCAGTGGGATTTGCAGGCAGACATAGAGATGTTTATGAAAGCATATATGGACAGGATGACGCCAGATTTTGTAAATTTGTCTATCGGTTTGAGAGCGCCTCAATTATATGAGGAAACGTCTGCCCTCATTATGAAAGTTCC
>CAJURU010000065.1 GCA_910588845.1 uncultured Lachnospiraceae bacterium | reverse complement strand
TTATCAAATCTTCATTCAATGTTTTACCTCCCCTATATGAGTTGACTTTATCAACCCATATTATAACTCCAAGTGTTGACAAAGTCAACTCAATTATATTCTCACAGAATAGAAATGAGAGGAATTCCGTAGCAGTCGGAATTTGTGGGAATGTGTATAACTGGCTATCTCATGGAATTGTGGGTAACTCTGTTTGCAGGACGTGGGAAAGCCGTTCTTTAGTTTTTCCATGTGCTGTGAATAGAGTTATCCATGATTCCATAGCCTGTTATGCACATTTCCACAATGCTTGTCTTTTGGTCTTTGGTTCTTTGATTCGGTATAGTGTGGTGCTGGCGGTCTATCTCTTGTTTTCGGTCTCTTGCTTCTTTACCGTACATGAGCATTGAGGTGGTGTATGTAACCTTGCGGTACTGCTTCAGATAGCCCAGATGCCGCTGTCCCCATATGCCTATCGCCTGCTCTTCTTCGGCGGGTATCGTCAAGCACGGTATTAAGTAATCTCCTTGCCGTTCGTATTTGCCACCCAGTTCCTCAAAAATTGTCTTTGCCATTGTCTGTTACCTCCACATTCTTTTTTATTTTGAATGTCCGCAAAATCCGTCCTACATCTGAGGGACGCCAAGGGCAATCGCAGTTGTGGATAGCGATTAGCCTGTCCTGCACGTTTGTACCTGCCCCCATCTTCGGGGTAGAGCCGAACAGCACACGCACCTCGCCGCTCCTTATCTTTGCAAACAGCTCATTTTTCTGTGCATCGGTGGCGGCTTCATGGATAAAACGTACCTGTCAGATTGGAAATGGATCCCTATCAGAAAGGAGCTGCCACCCATGGCAAACAATGTTTTTTTAATGTTGATGAACTGTTCATCTCTGTTGGTATTGATGTTGGAGCTGACTTCTCCCGGATGTCTATTGTACTCCCGAACCAACAGTTTGTAGGCAAGCCTTATAAAATCCTGCATAGCAGGTGGTTTATTTCGTTTCCCAAAGTTCCGTTTCCCTTTTGAGAAACTACACAATGTGAAACAGGCTAAAGCCTAACAAAAAATCCAGACGACTCAAGTCCATTTGATTCGTCTGGATTTCTATTTTTATAAGTTCTTATTTACTTGATAATTAGATTTTCGGTTACTTTATTTCCGTTTTGGCAACGCTGTCTTCTGTTCCACCGTAACCTGCTCTTCCAGACAGCTAAAAATTTCATCAACATCCTTCTTTGCCATCTTAGGTGTCAATAGGCTGACAATCGGCACAACAATCAATCCGGCAACCATAGCGATTGCGCCTGCGTTAATCGGTGACGCAATGTAGGAGAAGAACATATTTGATACCGTGATGCCGATTCCGCAGACAAAACTTGCCCACACCGCCGCCTTTGTCACACCTTTCCAATACAAGCCGTACAGGAACGGCGCCAGAAACGCACCCGCCAGCGCGCCCCAGGAAATGCCCATAAGCTGCGCGATAAACTGTGCAATAGACTTGGGCGGGAACAGCGCCAATACCACGGAGCACACAATAAAGAATACTAACAGAATTCTCATGTATAAAATTTGCTTCTTTTCACTCATATTCTTCACAATATTGTCTTTCAAAAAGTCCAGTGTCAGCGTAGAACTTGAAGTCAGCACCAGGGAAGACAGCGTAGACATGGACGCCGACAATACCAGCACAATCACGATGCCCACCAGAATATCCGGCAGCGTAGACAGCATGGAAGGGATAATCGCATCAAAGATAACGCTTCCATCTTCCTTATGGATTGCCGCCGTATCAAACAACCTTCCGAAGCCGCCCAGAAAATAGCAGCCGCCGGAAACAACAATCGCAAAAACGGTGGAGATAATCGTGCCTGACTGCACCGATTTCTCATCTTTAATCGTATAGAATTTATGTATCATCTGCGGCAGTCCCCAGGTTCCCAGGGACGTCAAAATAATAACCCCCAAAAGATTTAAGGGATCGGGGCCGAAGAAAGATGTAAACGCACCTTTCTGCCCCATCGTTACCGCTACATCGCTTTCCATCTCAGCAAGAGATTTGACCGCATTCAGAAAACCGCCCTGTCCGTTTAAGACCGCTGCGATAACAGCCACAATTCCACCCAGCATAACGATGCCCTGAATGAAATCATTGATTGCCGTCGCCATATAGCCGCCGAGTATCACATACGCACAAGTCAAAATCGCCATCACAATTACACATACCTCGTATGGTATATCAAAAGCCATACCAAATAAGCGGGAAAGGCCGTTGTACACAGACGCGGTATATGGAATCAGGAATACAAAGGCAATCGCAGAAGCTGCAATTCTCAGCGATTTACTATTATACCGTTTGCCAAAATAATCCGGCATAGTCGTCGCTGACAGATGATTGCTCATGATCCTGGTACGCCTGCCCAGCACTACCCAAGCCAGCAGTGAACCAATCACTGCATTACCAATACCAATCCAGGTAGATGCAAGCCCGTATTTGTAGCCGAACTGCCCGGCATAACCGACAAACACAACCGCTGAAAAATAAGACGTCCCATAGGCAAACGCCGTCAACCACGGCCCTACACTTCTGCCGCCCAACACGAAATCGTCTACATTGGTGGCGTGTTTGCGCGAATACAGCCCCACACCAACCATCACTGCAAAAAACAAGACTAAAAAAATAATTTTCACTAACACGTTTTCTCCTCCTTGTCCGGCAAATTTGTAAAAGCCTGTTCTATCAGCTTTCCAGCATTTTGCCCTAGTATTTTGTCTATATCTTTTCTTTCAATGGCAAGGCTTCTGAGAAATTGCAAGGATTCCTTTTGTCCGCTCCATGGGCTGTCTGTAGCGAACAAAATTCGGTCTGCGCCATGTTTTTTCAATATGTTCACAAAAACTTCATCCTTGATATAGCCGGCGGTAAACGCAGTGTCCAGATAGACCTCTTTCCCCGCCAGTAATTCCTCTACTTCCTCCCACATATCAAAGCTGCCATAATGCGCCAGCACCAGGTTCTTCGGCGACACTTCTCTTATAACCCGGAGGATTTGCCGCGGCGTGCAGCGCACATTGTCCGGGAAACCGACGTCCACTCCGGCATGGACAACGCTCACAAGCCCAAGCTCCGAAGCATAATCAAGAATCCGCATATACTTGATATCATCAAAATAGGTATCCTGGTAATCCGGGTGGAGCTTTATGCCCAATAAACCTAATTTCTTGATTGTGCGAAGTTCCTCTTTGTAATCCGCAGAATCCGGGTGAAGGCCCCCGAAAGACCATAGACGCGTCCGCTTATCTTGATACTTCTCATTTAACTGTGCTGCAAAACCGTTAATCGTATGAAACTGCTCCGGCCTCGTAACCACCGGCAGGACTACCGACACATCCACACCCGCCGCTTCCATAGAACGTATCAGTCCTTCCTCCGTGCCGTCATTAAATGCTTTAATATGTGCTTTTTCCTCTAAATATGTAATTGTCTTCCCCGCTATTTTCTCAGGGAAAATATGTGTATGAAAATCTACAACCATCCCGTACTCCTCGATTGAATATTTGCCGTAACGTACATTTCCTCCCACTCGTTTCCCTTTTTGTTTTTATTCCTAACCTTTCGCTTTACCACTTTAAAGCGACAGTGTCACTTTGCCTGAAAAAAGAATCTCGGCTGCGAGATTCTTAGTACCCTCACATCAGGGCAAAGAAAAAGCGATAGACGGGGCTCGAACCCGCGGTCTCGACCTTGGCAAGGTCGCGCGTTACCAACTACGCCACTATCGCATATTGTGTATCTGTCAAACACAAGTAGAATTATACATCATCATTATTTCGATGTCAAGAAAAAATTACAAATTTTTCAAAAAATCTTTTCTCATACGTTACTGTTCACTCGTAAACTGAATCCTAATGAAATTGCAAGACCTTTTGAACGAGTAAATCTATCAGGGCTACATCCCCTTGGGGTAAAGAATTATAAAATCTGTGAATAGTAACTTTCATATTCTCCCCTCTCGTCTCATATAGTAAATTAAAGAGACATTAAGGAGGAACCCTGTGAGTTCTAAAACAAAAATCGTTGTTCTGCACCTGAAAGAACTGGTTTATACGGCAATCTTCGCCACACTGGGAATTCTTCTGATTATACTGCTTATCTTTATGTTCCTTCCGAACGGCAAAGACAAAGATACAAAGGAAACAATGGCATACACGGCGGGAGTATACACTTCCTCCATACAACTAAACGACAATGCCATTGATGTGGAAGTGGTGGTAGATGACAACCATATCAATTCCATCAGTCTGGTAAATCTGGATGAAACCACTGCCGCCATGTATCCGCTCATGCAGCCGGCGCTGGATAACCTGACCCAGCAGATATATGAAAAGCAGTCACTGGAAGACATCTCCTATGCAGACGACAACCAGTACACCTCTATGGTTCTGCTGAATGCCATTGAGTCTGCACTGGAAAAAGCAGCCGCCAAGGAAAACTGAAATTCGGAATGCTTTCGTTTTCCAAAGGGCTGCTTACATCTCAAGGCATACTGTATCTAAAGCCTGCTGCGGCTTTTAGATATAGTATGCCAATTTACTTTTGGGGCTTCGGTTAGAGGCATCAGGGCTCCTCCCACTCTACTTCTATGGCTTCGGTTAGAGGCATCAGGGCTCCTCCCACT
>CAJURU010000064.1 GCA_910588845.1 uncultured Lachnospiraceae bacterium | reverse complement strand
GTTTGTTATTTTTTAAATTTACCTCTTGACAAAAGTCACTTCATAACGGAGGTAAGAAATAATGAAAACACTTTATCTTGAATGCAACATGGGCGCCTCCGGCGATATGCTGATGGGCGCGCTCTACGAACTTCTGTCGGATTCTGCAAAAGACGCCTTCATAAAAAATATGAACAGCCTTTTTCCCAACCAGCTTATGTTGAGCGCTTCCCCCTCTGAAAAATGCGGGATTTGGGGGACGAAAATGAACGTTGTGATTCTCGGACAGGAAGAAACATCGGAACGTGTCCACAACCATCTCCACACCGGTTATCAGGAAATGCTGGAACAGATTGGAAACCTGCCTGTCTCTGCCTCTGTAAAGGAACATGCCAAGGCAGTATATACTTTAATCGGCAATGCGGAGAGCGCCGCGCACCACACAGATATTTCCCAAATTCATTTTCACGAGGTCGGTACGCTGGACGCAATCATGGACGTTGTCGGCTGCTGCCTGCTGATAGAACTTTTAAATCCAGAACAGATCATTGCCTCCCCCATACATGTGGGAAGCGGCAGCGTGCGCTGTGCGCATGGCATTCTTCCGGTGCCTGCCCCGGCAACTGCTGAACTCTTAAAAGACATACCTATTTATGGTGGCAGCATAGACGGAGAATTATGCACGCCCACCGGCGCCGCGCTGCTAAAACATTTTTCCAGCCAATTTACGCCTATGCCGCCGATGACAGTAGAACAGACCGGATACGGCATGGGCGCTAAGGACTTTGATACTGCCAACTGCCTGCGCGCATTCTGGGGCAACCTGAGCATTCTTCCGGTTCCCTCCCCCAGACAGTTGCCCGGCTACCCCTCTGCCGCCGCTGTCAAGTCGGATGGAGATAAAGAGACGCATCCTGATTACTATACGGAACAGTTCCACAGCCTTGACCAAATCCTCGAACTCTCCTGTAATCTGGACGATATGACGCCGGAAACCATCTCCTATGCTACAAAACTCCTGCGGGATGCCGGAGCCCTGGATGTCTATACCACTCCTATCAATATGAAAAAAGACCGTCCCGGTATACTGCTGACTGTGCTCTGCAACGTAACAGAAGAAAGCCGTTTCAGCCGTCTGATTTTAACGCACACTGCTACGCGCGGCATCCGCATCCAGCCTTGTTATCGGAGAACCTTAGACGCACAGTTCCGCAAGATTTCTACTGTCTATGGGGAAATCACTATCAAAATCAGCACCGGCTATGGCATCACTAAATGCAAACCCGAATACGAAGATGTTGCCGCGGCGGCAAGACAATGCAAGGTTCCTTTCCAGACCGTGTACGCAGCGGCAGTAGCAGCCTTCCATAAAACGCTGTAACTTCCCCATAAACCTGTGAAAGCGGTATTAATATAGAAGATAACTTCAACAATTTATAGAAAACGCGCACAAAATTGCCGCCGCATCCAGGATTTCGTTCTTCCCGGGTGCGGCGGCCTGTCTTCTCTGTTACAACTTTTTATTTTGTTTTTACCTGCTTCCTGGCGCTGTATGGACCGCGGTAAATCTTGCCGCCCACTTTCTTGTATGCACGGATTTTTACATAATACGTCTTTTTTGATTTTAGTTTTTTCACCGTACAGGAAGACTTGGAAGCGCCATTTATTTTAACCGTCTTCGCGCCGGAGAAGTTTTTCTTTGAAGAATAAGTGATTTCATAACCGCTGCCGGCCGTCTTCTTCCATTTGAGCGCAAGAGCTTTCTTTTTCGCCGTTACGGTCTTAATACTTACCTTTGACGGCTTCGTCGCCGTCGTAACCGAATTGGAGAAATCACCCTTATATTTCTTATCTGCCGACGTAAAAGCGCATACACGGTACTTAAACGCAGTTCCCGACGCAAGCCCGCTGTCAATATAGCTGGTAATTATCCCTTTCGTAATCGTCTTAATGCATTTCCATGCCTTTTTCTTGCCGTCATAACGGTACAAAAGATATCCGTCTGCATCCACCGCCTTTTTCCAACTGATTTTAATTTTCGCTGCATTCACAGAAGACGCCGAAAGACCTTTCACTTTTGCCGGTTTTTGATAAGCTGTGCCGCCAGGATTCTCATTTCCTCCTGGATTTGCGGAGCCTCCGGGATTCGTTCCCCCGCCAGGATTCGTACTTTCCTCGCTTTTTTCCAGGATTACAAATTCTCTCTCAACTGTTCCCTGATAGCTACCCATGCCTTTTACTGTAACTTTTGCTGTCCCTGCGTTTATATTACTGCTGTAGCCAACGGTATAATCTTGATTTTTAATTAAAGCCTTTCCGCCATGTGATACTGTAACACGAGGCTGCTTTGCTATTCCGTTATATGTATAGCTTTGCTGTTCCAACGTAATCTGGCACTCGCTGATATCAATCTGCCCTGCATCCGCCCCCATTTTAAAGCTATAGTTTCCAGAGGCCGTCATTTCCGGCGAGGAATACATCATATAGTTGACCCGTTCTGCTAACGCTTCGGTAAAAAGCACATTTCCCTGACCGTCCAGCACGCAGATAACGTCTCCCTGACTGTATGTATTTTTATTGACAATATACCCCTGTGTGGAGGACTGCACGCCCTCCTCCATCTGAGAAGAACCTGCGCCAAAAATATAGCCGCCGGAAATTGCAAAGCTTCCATCATGGTCAAATGGAAAGTTATCACTGCCGGGATCGCCTGCTGCCGCGCCATAGACAATGATATTTCCACCGGAAATAGAAATATCACCATTAGAATCCAGTCCATCTCCCGCTGCTTTGACGTAGAGCGTACCCCCGTTTATATTTATGGCATATCCTTCATTTCCTGCCGCATAAGTACTGTCTGTGATAGCAGCACTATTATTGCTATCCTCCACAGGGTCCGTGTTCATCACCGCCAATCTTCCGCCAGGGCCGCCCCCATGTTGCCAGGCCTGCCGCCTCCCGGGTTAAAACCGTCTCCGGGCCTGCCATTGCTGCCGCTGCCGTCATTACCGCCCGCTGCATTGACGCCGTCATCTGTGGAATTAATATTGATAGTTCCGCTGTTCACATAGACGGTTCCCGCCTCCAAACCCTCGTAGCAATTTCTGATGGAAGCAAGCGTTGTCGTATATCCGCCGTTTGTCGTAATCTGATAAGAACCCCCATTGACTGTCACGCTGTTATCGCCCTGAATGCCGTCTGCCGCCGCAATAATATTTATTTCACCGCTCTCTAAGATAATGTCGCCCAGAGATACCGTGTCGTCCGCATTCCCAGCATCATCCAATCTGTCCGGCGATGATTTGATGCCGTCTCCGCCCGCTTCAATCATCAGCTTTCCACTCTTGACCGTTACCGTATTGTCGGAGGCAAGTCCATTATCCGCCGATTTAATATGCAAATTCTGCTCCTGAACAGTAATATCCGTCTCCGCGCCTCCTTTGATGCCATTCTTGCACACGCCAACGACATTTAGCGTCCCCGCGCCGGACAATGTCAGGGATGACTGCTTATTCACTTTGACAGCGGCCTTCTCCTCCGTATTTGCCATACTGTCTGTAAGAGTGTTTACCGTCCCAGCCTCTGCTATAATCTCTGTTTCTGTGCCCGCTTTGCAGAGTACCGGACCTGTAACTGCGGAAGCTGAGGTCAAATCCAGCCCATTTAATATTAGCTTGACGCCCGTCGTCCCCTTTTTTACTGTGATGCTTCCGTCCACACAGTTTCCGGAAAATACATAAGTTCCGGCTTCGCTTATTGTGACAGCCGTGCCCGTAGCGCTGCATCCTTCTTCTAAGCCTTTTACCGTCGCCTGCGTATCGGAAAAAGTGATAAACGCTGCCTGGGCTTCATTATAAACTGTCCGTAAATCCGATAATCCGCTATACATGGTCTCACTTTCACCATAAGCGGCCTGTATGGCCTCTCCCGGAAAAATAAGCGACGCCGTCATAGTACAGAACGTCATCAAAGCAACCGCACATTTCTTTGTTTTGTTTCGCATACTTTCCTCTCCACTTCATACTATAATAGTTTTACAAAATGCTGCTTTTTATATTATATATGCCGCAGCTTAAATTAACCTAAAAATGTTGAAATATAACCACAAAAATTATATGATAATGAAGGAGGACACTTTTATATGGAAATAAAATACGGGAACGAATACGAAGAAAGAACTTTTGAAAACCTAAAATTAAGCGGTGAATTGTTTAAAAAATATAAGTTTACAGGATGTAGGTTTATAAACTGCTCTTTTGAAGACTGCGAATTAAACCAATGCTCATTTTCCAGCTGTGTTTTTGAAAAATGCCAAATAATCAGCCTTAAAGCAAACAATGATTCGCAAATACAATTTACTGAATTTGTAAGCTGTCAGCTCATCGGCATTAATTGGGAAGATTTACTGCCAAGCGGAAAATTTGCAAACCCCATCAAGAAAATGACAGGATGCATCCTGAAATATAATACATTTTCCAAGATAAATTTCCGAAAATTTACTTTCAGCAGTAACGAAATCTATGATTCCATGTTTGCAGAGTGCCAACTTACAGAAAGTAATTTTACATCCTGTAAGCTGGATAAAACAGAGTTTTTCAAATGTAATCTGCAAAAAAGCGATTTCCGGGAAGCGAACGGTTATCAAATTGATATTATGACTTGCCGAATGGCAAATGCCGTTTTTTCTTTCCCGGAAGTAATAAACTTGCTGAATGGTTTAGGAATACAAATTGATTAGCTGTTGTTTCAAATTCGAGGATTTTTGTACAATCAAAAAAATTCTCTGGATAAATAAGCATTATACATATGAGGAGGTTATACTATGAAAAAAAAAGAAGCTTATGAAGTCTATATGTTTAGCAGTTACTATGTCACTTGCAGTTTCGCTATATCCAGCCGAACTTCATGCCGAAACTTCTAATCAAGGAGAGGAAACTGCCATAGAAGCAAGCGGTTTTGATGAGAATGCACACGGAGAAGTAATACAGACGGGATTATGCGGACCCAATGCATATGATGCGGAATATAAATTATATGAAGATGGGACTTTATACATCTATGGAAATAGAAGAGAAATCGTTGAATGTGAAATAAAAAATTTCTCCAATCTATATATTGAAGATGGGGTAACCAAAATAGGAAATGGGGCAATATTTAGCGATTGTTTAAATCTGGAAAACGTTACTATTGCGAATAGTGTAAAAAGTATCGGAAGCCAAGCGTTCTCTCGCTGCAATAACTTAAAAGAGATTGAGATTCCATACGGAGTTGAATACATAGGTAATATGGCGTTTTATGAATGTGAAAATTTAGCAACCGTTAATATTGCAGATACCGTAACAGAAATAGATTTTTATGCGTTCGGCTATTGTAAAAATTTAAAAAATGTAAAATTATCTAATAATATTTCTAAGTTGGGCGGATACTTATTTTTTGATTGCACAAGCTTAGAAAATGTAGAACTTCCACCAGGCATAAAGATTATAGAATCTTTCATGTTTTGTGGATGCGAAAATTTAAAAAATATCAACCTTCCAAATAATGTATCAGAAATAAGTCAAGGCGCTTTTGAGGGCTGTATGAAATTAACCAATATTTCAATACCGAAAACCGTAGAAAAGATTTTAACAAATGCATTTAGAGGATGCATTACCCTGACAATTAGCTGCGAGTCTGGTTCTTATGCGCATCAATACGCAAGAGAAAATGACATTCCAGTGGATATAATACATACTCATAAATACGAAAGTACTATAACAAAAAAACCAACTTGCACAGAGGCGGGGTTCAGGACATACACTTGCAGTTGCGGCGACGAATATACAGAAGAAATTTCAGCAACAGGGCATGAACCTATTATAGATCCTGCGATTGCGCCAACGGCAACAGAAACAGGAAAAACGGAAGGAAGCCATTGTGTAATTTGCGGCAAAGTATTAAAGGCGCAAGAAATTATTCCTGCAACCGGGAAACCGGAAGAACCATATATTGAGGTAAAAAACATATTCAATGGCTGCAAAGGAAGTCCTTTAAAACTTTCTGTTCTATATAAAGAAAATGATAATCCTGAATTATTCACGGCAGTATAAACTCACATAAAATCCGCCGTAGTTACTATTA
>CAJURU010000063.1 GCA_910588845.1 uncultured Lachnospiraceae bacterium | reverse complement strand
CAATTATAGGTGATACTTGAGGATCAGGAAATCCGCAGGAATATTTGGCGCTTACGAAATAACGATTGCCAGCCGTGGCAGCGCTTCAAAGAAGCAGGCGGTGTCCCTTGACAGGAAGCAGCTTGCAGATGCACAGGAGAAGAATGACGGTGTGATTCAGTTTACGATTCCCCAGGGAATAGGACAGGAAATTGCGATCTTGTGCCGGGATGCGGCAGGAAATGTGTATGATAAGATTTATAAAAATATTACAGTTTCTACGGAATGGTATATCATGTTCCTTGCCAATCGCCCCTTGCTGTTCGGGCTTTCCGGTACGGCTGCGACAGTGATTGCAATTGGTACGGCAGGCATCGTGTTAAGGAAGAAAAAGAGGAGAAGAAAATAGAGTCGTTGCACGAGTCTTTTCATTGAATGTTGAGCATAACCTCTGAATTAAATTCTGTATCAGAGTGATAAAAATGGGTTATTCCGGCATATTTTTCGGCGGTGGCGGTAATGGACAAAAGTCCAATTCCGGCGCCGCCCTTTTTGGTGGACAAGTATTTGGCTCCCGATTTACGGATATTGCCGCCAAAGCTGTTGACACAAATGATATAGAGCTCTTTATTTTCTGTTATATCCACAGAGAGATTAATGAAACGCTGTGCAGGCGCAACGTCCATACAGCCTCCGATAGCGTTTTCCAGAAGATTTCCCAATATCGAACATAAATCCACATCTGAAAGAAGAAGTTTTTCCGGTAAATCCACATGATAGTTGGTCTGAATCTGCTGAGAGCCGGCAATGTTTGCATAATAGGCGAGGATAGCGTTTGTAGTGGTGTGTTTGCAAAATAGGCTGGGATGGTAAGCATCCAGTTCCTGGCTATATTCTTTCAGATAATCCAGGATTTTTTCTGTGTGCTCTTCCTGGGCGAGCGTTAAAAGCGTATGGGCCGTATGGCGGAAATCATGGCGTAGTTTGCCTGTCTCATGCACATAACGCAGCAGATTCTGGTATTGATTGGCCTGAATTTGCAGCAGCTGTGTCTTTTTTTCATGTTCATTATTTTCTATTAAAGTTTTGGCAATCAGGTAAAACATCTGCTGGAACAGCAGGAAAAGCAAAAGGAGCGTGGCGTCAATCAAAATGTACAGTGAAAAGATACGTCCTACGGTGGCGTTTTTGTAATCCGCTGGAATCATCGCAAAGTTGCAGAACATAATCAATGCGGGTACGGTCCATACCATTTTCCATACGGATTTTGAGTGAAAATGATCCAGGGTCCAGGTCAATTTCCTGTTAAAGAAAGGAAGGAAAATGAAGCATAGGAGGAGAAGCGTCGCGCACCACTGGGCAATTACGGCAGTATCATAGATAGGAGAGATGATACCATTATTTACAATGTATGCATCTACCATATAAAAGGCAAGACCACCAAAAGAGAGCAACGCTACATTGGACAGAAACAGATAAAATAATTTAATGTTATTAATTTCTACGGCCATACAGTATATCGGGAAACACAAAAAAATCGTCAGTGAAAACAGTGTTTGGTTGCTGATAGAGGTTTGTTTTCCAATCAATGGCATTAAGACGCTGTAGAGAACCAGTGTGGGGAATAACAGTAGACAGAGCTTTTTGAGGGGGATACGCAAATGATCCTTGACGGGCAGAAGGCACATGATAGCTCCTGGAATCAGCAAAGCATACCCGATTGCGGTGTAGAAATAAATGAGATTGTCCATGTGCTACCTCCGTGACAGCCGTTTTCTGCGTATATTAAAACGGTAAGTGATCAACGCTTGTTTGAGTTCTGTTTTCTTTTTGGTGTTTATAGGGAAGGAAATGCCGTTTTTCATGCGGCAGGTATAATCTTCCATATCATCCACATAATCCAGGTTGACAAGAATCCCCCGGTTTATCGCACAGAAGCGTTCGTCGTCTGCGAGCAGCGTCTTTAATTTATGAAAAGGCATCCGGCAGCGGTATTGCTCCTGCGCCTGCACAATACAGTAATTGGAGTCGGCAGAAATATATTGCAGATGGGAATAGAGCACATGAATCGTTTGCTTTCCCAGGGGGAGATCAAAATAAGGTTGTTTATCCGGCATAATGCGTAGAAGATCTGAGAGCGTCTGTGTAAGCCGCGCTTCATCCAGCGGTTTTAAGAGATAGTCGAATGCGTGGCAGGGAAAGGCCTGCATCATATGCTCCTCGCTGGAAGTGAGGAAAATAAGGCAGCAGCCCGGGGAAATCTGCCGCATCCTAACGGCTGTCTGGATGCCGTCTGATCCGTCCATATAGATATCCATAAATACGATATCATACTGTTTGCCCCTGAGTGCAGACAGGAATTCCCCCCCATTGGGAAAATAATCGCAGGCAATATCCAGACGGTTCTTATCAGCCCAGATTTTCAGCGCTTTTTCCAGAGAAATATGCACAGCTTTTTCATCATCTACAATAGCTATTCTCATTCCAATTAACCTCCGTATCTATCATAAACAAAAACAGGCGGTGAATCAACTTATTTTTCTGCTGTTTATCCCCGAAAAATGCATTTTATCCCATACACATTGAAGAAATATTTCAGATTGATAGAATATAGCTTGATATATTGTTCGTCTTTGGAGGAGACAACGGGTAGTAAATAAAAGGAGCGTAAAAATTTGGGAAAACTAAGTTTTAACTGGAGAAAACTGCTTGCGGCGGCTATGGCGGCTGTGCTTCTAAACGGCTGTTACTATATTCCTGTTGCGGCGGATGCCTCACAGGAGGCTGATCATGCGGACACGGTCTCTGCGTCCGATGCAAAGTATGTAAATCAAGCTTCTGTGAATCAGGAGACGAAGAAGATTATGGTACACAGCCGTGTGGGCGGGGCGCAGTGGACGCCTGTTTTGGATTTGTCGGATACGTATATGCGTTCAAAGATAGACTTTTATGTGCAGTATGAAGGGAGCCTTGTCAATGAACTGGTAGGAGACGCTTATGCGATTCAATGGGTACAGGAAGATGGAACCGTTCTTTCCGGCAGTCCCCAAAAAGCGGGCAATTATACGGTGAAAATTGTGTTGGATGAAAGCCTGGTAGGAGTTGCGGAGCTTGTGGAGAATGCAGATTCATTTTCTTTTAAAGTTTCAAAGATGAATCTGTCAAATAGCATTCTGGGCCTGTACGGGGGGAAACCGGGGCAGCCGCAGTGGACGGGCGAACCGATAATGCCGGAGGAACCATATGTGGCAAATAGCAGCTTCACTTTACCGGAGGAAAATTATGAGTTGATGTTTATCGAGGGGAAAAATTGTGTAGAGCCCGGCATGGCATATGTGAAAGCCGTGGGCAGGGGACCTAATGTGGAGGGAGAGAAGGAGTTTCAGTACCAGATTATAAAGAGGAGGCTGGACAGCGCGTATTTTCAGGAGCAGATGGCAAAGAGCTTTGCCTATGACGGCACGGCAAAAACTCCGCTGCTGGAGGGCGAATATGAGAATATCAGCAGCGTAGAATACCTCTATTATTTTGATAAGAATGATACTAGATTGGAAGGAGCGCCGAAGGACGCCGGGAATTACAGCTGCGGGCTGCGGATCAACCCTAAAGATACGGCACATTATAGCAATGTTACATGGAGGCAGGAATTTACAATTACACCGCGGAAATTAGAGGCGGATATTCAGGTGGAAAAGAGTAAGGTATATGACAGCGGGACCAAGATAGAGAACCCGAAGGTTACTTTCAAACATGCGGTAAGCGGGGATGAAGTAAACGTTTCTGCATCTGCAAAATACGATAATAAAAATGTGGGCAAAAATAAAACCATTACCGTATCATACGCATTGTCGGGCAAAGACGCCGGTAATTATGTGGCGCCGGATGAAATTCTTTTTACAGACGGCGAGATTGTCCCCCGGGAAGTCGAAGCAGGCAATATCGTCCTACAGCCTTATTATTATAATGGCAGCAGGGAGGTTCCGCTGGACGATACGGCAGTCACGGATAAAAAGCATTGGGACCTGGTTGGAAAATTTTCTGCGGATGATGTTGCTATGGATATCTCAGAGGTAAAAGCTTTTATGGAAGATGCAGACGCGGGCGTCGGCAAACCTGTTACGTTCAGCGGCTTTAAGCTTATGGGTGCGGACAGCGGTAATTATACATTATCACAGCCTAAAGGGACAGTAACGATCCTCCAGATTGAATTTTCTAATGCTTATGCAGTCAGCATGGATGATTACCAGTACGGAAGCGCTGTTTCCGTGCCGACATTGCCGCTCTATGAAGGAGATGGGCAAATTGTCTATAAATATCGGGAGGCGGACAGCGGGCAGGCGTACCGGGAGTGGAAAGATATAGCTCCTGAGTCGCTCAAACCCGGCAAATATGAGATGATTGCGGAAGTCTCCGATACTCTCAATTATAAGGGGGGAACTACTGTATATCCTGAGGAATTTCATGTAAAGAGGTTTTCCCCGCAAATAAAAGGCGCCGAAACGTGGGAGAAGACGTATGGAGACGAACCATTTTATCTTGATGTCACGCAAAAAGGAGATGGACAGCTTCGGTATCAGGTAATCCGCGGAGAAGATGTGGTCTCCCTGGACGCGGACGGAAAAGTTACGATTCTTAATGCAGGTGAGGCGCGCGTCTATGTTTCGGCGAGCCAAACGGAATTCTATGAGAAAGAGGGGATATGGATTGATATTACAGTATTAAAAAGTGAAAAACCGCAAAATATCCCCATAGGGGAGAATACCGAAATCAAAGCTGCCAAGACAATGGATAAGTTGGGGGATGTTCCGCTGCCGGAAGGCTGGCGGTGGAAAACAGCAGATACGAAGCTGATTCCGGGAGGTATCCTCACAGCCGAGGCGGTGTATAGAGATACCGCTAATTACGAGCAGTATCAGGTGCAGATACAGATAAGCAAGAAGGCGGAGATTATTACGGCTGCCACAGATCGCGTATTTACCATCGGCAAGGATGATAAGGCGGTTATTAAAAGTACAGGGGCGCTGTCGGAATTTAAAGGTGTGGCGATAGACGGTGTAGGTGTGGAATCCACAAACTATGCATTAGAGGAAGGTTCCACGATTCTTACATTTGCCAAGGCATATCTTAATGAACTCTCTTTGGGAAAGCACAAAATTACGCTTTCCTATACCGCGGGTGATGTGGAAACCACCCTTACCGTCAAAGAAAAAAAGAGCGGTAATGAAAATCCGCCGACAGACAAGCGGCCAGGGAACCCCCAGGACAATCCTCCTACGGATAAGCCATCGGAAAATCCCCAGGACAATCCGCCCACGGATAAGCCGCGAGAAAATCCCCAGGACAACCCGCCGGCAGATAACCCATCCGCCAATAACCCGGAAGGGGATAACGCGCAGAGTACAGATGGTACTGCACAGAATATCAGGACAACGGGTACTGCCAGGGCCAAAACAGGGGACGATAATTTTCTGTGGACGTATCTTGTGCTGTTGTTATCATCGGCAGGGCTGATGGCAGCGATGGTCGTGAGGAGAAGAGGAAAGAACGACTAGTCAGGGGAGGGAGGTGGTGGACATGTGTTCATATGAAGCTTTAGCCCGTTAATTTTGGGCGATACTTTAAACTATTGACAGCATGAACCCACATCCCCGCCTCAACGCTATTTATTTTACGGTCACTGTACAACTGGCTTTGCAGCCACTTTTCATTTTGAGCGTTATTTTTGCTTTTCCTTTTTTTAATGCTTTTATTTTTCCGGTTTTTTTATTTACAGTGACATTTTTTTTCTTTGAAGACGTCCAACTTGATATTTTGTCTCCTTTCGTTTGCTTCTTGATTTTTAACTTATATGTTTTGCCCTTTTTGAGAGTTAATTTATTCTTTGATAGTTTAACGCTTGATTTGAGTTTTTTGATAGTTCGTTGATTTAAAATTTTGCTACATATCGTACAGGTCGTTATTTCCTTTCCCGACTTAAAAATAGTTGCCTTCTTTGAAATTTTCCATTTTGATGGTTTATGTCCGGTTGCGGGGATGGCTTTCGTATAGGTATGTCTGCAATTAGAGCATGTATATGTTTTTTTGCCATTTTTAACACATGAGTGAAACCAGATAAGGAGAAAACTCAAAATTGCGTTTAAGACAACAGACACAATAATGTGGAGTGAATATCTTATTTGGAGGAACTAGAAGATGGCAAAATCATTATTTGAGGAATTAGGCGGCAAATACGAGTGGCAAGGGGATTACTTAACTTAAAGATAGTATATACATACAGCCTGCTGACACAT
>CAJURU010000062.1 GCA_910588845.1 uncultured Lachnospiraceae bacterium | reverse complement strand
TGTGGTTTCCGTACTTCCTTCAAAAGGTTTGGATTTTATTTAAGTTTGGATAACGTATGAAATCCAAACGTTTGGATTTTTTGCGCCATTCTCATGCAACTATTTTTTACTGTTTTCATCCCTTTTATCTTGTTTCTCCGCTATTTTTTCCGATATATAAACCCTTTTTCTCGCGTTTACGATTCATATTTCTTATGAAATAGTTGCTAAATATAGTTTTGTCGCCAACTTCACGTAAGCGGGTAGCTTTCTACTAAAATCATGTACTCATTTTGCGTAATAGGACATCTCTTTCTAACCAAAACTGGTGAAAGTTACTCTTTTCTAATTATTCACCACTTTTAAATAAGTCTTTTCATCATAATACTTTTTCATTCCTTGCAAAATACCATTTAAAAAAATCACAGTTTCGTTCTTTATTTTTTCTAAATCGTCTATTGCATAATAACGCCCACATTCCGCAAATGAAGTTGTGCCGTGCGCTAATTGATTTCTTTTATTTTTGACATCTTCCAAAGCTACTCCACCTCTACAAGCAGAATCAACAGTATATGTAATGCCGTGGTCACTACAAATTTGTCTTATTTTATCTGCATCCAAATTTCCACTAATATCTGTTGCTTTACGATCCATCTCTATTGGTTCATTCCTCATAATTGCATTTATAATTTCAACTGCTTTATCCCTATATGAATTATAATGAGCAGTTTTATCATATACTTGATTAAACTTGAAGGAAAACCAAATATCTTGTATTTCTTTTCTTACATCTTTGTAGTTATACCCACTGTTCTTTAATTCATCATATATTTCTAATATGCCACCCATTATTGAAGACTCAACCAAGTTGTATATCATTATCAAAGCATTCGCCTTTAATATCTTCAAAAAGTCAGCATTATAAAATGAATGCTCTGATTCTTGAGATTGTGTCTGATACAACTCCTTTAAAGCATTAAAGTACAGTTCAATTTCGTCAATTCTTTCTTGATATATTTCAAGCGTCATTCTCATTACAATCACCCTTTAAAAGTACATCTCTCACATATTCAATTCTTCCACTAACTCTTTTAGGAGAATTGCTTGCATGTGTTGTTGTGTGTTTCTTAAATTCTTCCGAACCCAACCATTCCATTGAATCGGGTACTAAATCCAGATTTTCTCTCAGTGCTAATGCCACACCTACTGAAATAGCCTCGAAACGTACTCTAGGTGTTGATTTTGCATTCTTTGTTTTAGCAAAACCATATGGGAAATATTTTTCAACAAAATTAAGCATATTTCTAAATTCTTTTTCATATGCATCTTTGTCAAATTCTTTTTCTTTTCCCTGTACGAAATCATTTAAGAAATCATCTACAACATGCTGAAAATTTTGATAGTTATTCAAATATGCAAAAAATCTAACTATCAATTCTGAATCTTCATATCTATTTTTCATTGTATCACTAATCGGACATAATTTATTAAACTGTTCGTCCTTAGCACATTTTTCAACAAATTTCATAAATGCTCCTGCATAAGAACCTCGTCTAATTTCACTCGGAATAGCATGAGTACCACCCGTATTAATTCTATTAAAAATATCTTGTCTGGTTTCAATAGTGGTAGTATCAGCTAAAACAATTATTCTTAAAGTGCGTCCTTTAAATTTTCTTTGGAATATCTCCGGTAAATCCGTAAACTTAAATCCGTTCAATGAAGTCAGTTTTTCTAATCCATTCAACATCAAATCATTATACAAAAACTCCTCCAACGTCTGAGTCCTTTGGGCACCATCAATTATTTCACATCTACCATCTTCATTATCAGAAAAAAACATAAACGGTATAGGTAACCCTAGCAATACAGATTCAATAAATCTTACTTTTTTAGCATTATCCCATACAAATTTTCTCTGATATTCAGGAATATAAAAATCATCTGCACGAAATTTATCAACCAATACCTCTATCGGATAATCCTTTGTATCAAAACTAATTTCTTTCTGTAATTCTCTAATCTGCCCTTCAGCTAAATCCTTCATTTCAGATGTCATTTTATCATTCTTCAACATTCTTCACCTCTTTACAATTCTCCAAATGGTCTAATATGCTCCTGCCGATGGCCTCACCTAATTTTACCGGAACCGCATTTCCAATGTGAACACCGATTTGTCTATTAGTCTGTGGATGATTAACATCAATAAACTTGTAGTCGGGTGGAAAAGACTGCAAAATAGCTCCTTCTCGCATAGATAATGCCCTATTTTGCTCTGGGTGCCCAAATCTTCCATTTCCATATCCATAAAACTGGGTAGTAATCGTTGGTGAGGGTTTTCCCCATTCCATCCTACCATACACTGCACGATAGCCTTGACCTGTACTCTTTTTATGGCAAGACAACCGGAGTTTCTCATCCCAATCTTTCCAAGTCCCTCCCGGAACAGATTTCTTAATTCGCTTTTTATTAATCTTAGACAATTTACTTGCCCTATGCAAAGTATCTGTCTTACAAGATTCTCCATCTTTTATTTGTGGCAAACTTCCAATTGCATCTTTTACCGTAATATAGTTTTCTTCAGTATACAAAGGAGGTATTAATGAAATATCTCCAAATTTAGATGCTAACAGTACCAATCTGCTTCTACTTTGTGGCACGCCATAATCTGCACAATTAACAATCTGCCAACTAACATGGTATCCTTGAGCTTCAAGTCCATTTACAAAATCTTCAAAAACTTCCTTTTTTACTAGTTGTGGTACATTTTCCATTGATATTATATCCGGCTTAATCTCTTTAACCAAATCTCTAAAATAATACAACAACTTCCACTTTTCATCTTTTGGACCTTCTTTGGTATAACGCAAAGAATACGTTGAAAACGGCTGACATGGTGCACACCCCATCAAAACTTTAATACAACCTTCAGGATAATACGATTCAATTTCTTCTTTTTTTATATCTTCTACTCCCTTATTTATAAAAACCGAATCATTATTTTCCTCATATGCATACTGACATGTGGAATCAATATCTATACCTGCTGCAACTGTTATTCCAGCCTTTCTTATTCCATAGGTCAGTCCACCTATACCACAAAACAAATCGACTGCAACACAGTTCATTACTTTCCACCTGCCTTTTTTCTATCTTTTTTATCGCAATCATCAACGAAGAGAAGATATGTTTCAATTTCTAATGCTTCTGCAATTTTTTGTATGTTATCTAATGATATACTTCTCTTACCACATTCAATTGCACTAATATATGTTCTGTGCAAACCTGCCTTATCAGCAAACTGTTCTTGGGATACTCCCAATTTATTTCGATAATATTTCAAATTACTTGCAAACACTTTTACTATATTCATATTATTCACCCAGTTTATTATATCTCATTGAATACAATACGTCAACATACAATACGTCACAATAGAGGCAACATAATTGCTGACCCATTCTTTCTTGCTCATCTTCATTTTTACATTCAACTTCTGTTTCATCCAGAAATACCGCCCACCTCTCCTTTCTTTAAAAAAGGGCGCCCACCTATAAAAGTGAAACGCCCACGGCAATCAGCGGCCAGGCAATACACCGGACCGCTGGCGCTATTAAATTTTGTCGTTAATGAAACAGCCTCCTTTTTTCGATATTTTTCTCGCCATGTTTCAACTTGGAAAAGGAATTGAATAAATGACGGCAAACGCGTGGACTCCTTGAAAATAAAGGCTTTTTCCGTTTGTCGTTATTATACCGTAACGGCATTCACGCATTTCCCTGTTGATTGAGATGGGATTTTCGGCGCTTGCCATAGCGGACAGGGTGGGGCATGAGAGCATAGACATCACCTACCGCTATGCGCATCTGTTCCCCAACAAGCAGACGGAAATGGCGGATAAGCTGGATATGGAGCGCATGGAAAGTCTTACGCAGACGGATAACTGTACAGTCATCCAGTTTCATATGGATAAGGAATTTGAGCCGGAATGGAGAAAGGGGATTTGAAACTATGGAAAAAAGGCTTGATTACAAGGGAAGATGGAGGAATAAAACAGTGGCATTCCATGTCTCTGAGGAAGAAGGAAAACTGATTGACCGCTGTGTGAGCCTGCCGGGACTTACCAAGCAGGACTATATTATCCGGCGTTTACAGTGCCGGGACGTGGTGGTTCAGGGTAACCCAAGGGTATATAAGGCACTGCGCAACCAGATAGCAGAAATCTATGGGGAACTGAAACGTCTGGAAAAATGCAGCGGGGACAATGATGAACTGCTCTACACCATCCAGTTAATTGCACAAACTATGAATGGACTGAAAGGGGAAAACTGATTACGGTCAGCCTTATATTTATCAGCCGAAAATGAAAAATTTTTAGAAGATATTTGTTTAAACAATACTCTCTTTTTGTTACCCCAACATTCTGTCAGTTTGACAAAATGAAAATAGTTTGACCGCAATGGAATAAAAATTTACGGATAAGGCGACCGATAGAAGGATAATATCAGGTCGCCGGATAGGAGGAAATCATGGGAAAACACATCATTGGCGAAAATGGAATCAGCTATACGAAAGGAACAGATGGGATTTATTATCCAGATTTGAAGTTGCCGGAGGGGGAAGATTATGAGATTGGCAGATATGGGAACATGAGGCTGGAATACCTCAAAAACATCGCAAAGGGCTGTATCTGGATTTGCTGGCAAGCGGAAAACTTAATGGGCATTTGCACGAATGTGATGAGGAATGCAGTGCAAGGATGGAATTTCTCACGGAACAGATGAAAGCCGGGGCAGGGATTACGGAAGAATTAAAGGCAAAAGAACAGATGAAATGGGCCGGATTGATGAATAATGTCCGCTCTGCTGCGGAGGAGATTGTGCTGAATGAGTTGGTGTATTGTTAATGAATCTGTACCGGATAAATCGGCATATTTGTGATAAAAGTCGTGCTGGAAAGGGAATATATTGCTGAAGGAGTAGGTAGATTGCCCGAAAAATTATGATGATAGAAGGAAGATGCTGCTGGAAGAATTGGCAGACTGCCGGGGAAAATCATGCTAGAAAAATGGATATATATTAAGGAGATAGAGCGGGAAACTGCTCTATTTTTCTTTGCGGAGAATCCATATATAGATTTAAAATAGGGGTATTTCTGGTGGGATGGGATGCTGGGGAAGTTTGTGATAGATTTCTTTTTCGGCTGGTAAAATAGTTTATATTGGGAACAGAAAGCGACTGGAAAATCAATACACAATACCAGCAAGCAACGCCTTTGGATTGCCACGCCCCTATGGGCAGCGGCAACCTCCGGCACTTGTTAGGGGAAATCCCCTAGCTCCTTTTTGACAACCATGCTTTTAAAATGTTCCAGCCTAATGTATGGAAAAATCCAGGTTATTGTTTTGCAGAATCAGTGTTGGAATTCAACTTTGTGGAATTTGCGCTATCATTACTTTTGGCACATTCCATAAATAAAGACCAGGCATATTTGAATCCCAAAGTAAATAGCAGTTCATCATTCCTTGAGTTGTACTGTAAGATAATATTTTCCAGCTTGCGGTAATCCTTCATGTCCAAAATATCTTCCAGCCAGTCGATGTCGAAATCGTTGTTCATGTGAATCTCGTCATATTCCCAACTGTTGACGTACTTTTCGTAAATCTCATGGATTCTGCGTTCCGTTTCGTCTATCTCCAGAAAAAATGTTTCGCGCTTGGCATCCCTGTTTGCAATTTTAATCAGGAACTCGCTATTATCAGAAGTTTCTATCGCAAATAAACCTTTGTCCGATTGTATGCGTTTTATTTCTGCAATAAGAAGTCCAGATTTTTCAATGTCTTTTAAAAGCATGGCTGCAAAATTTTTCATATCCATAACATCACCTGTTCCTCTTTAAATTAGTATATTTGGCGGCACTCTAATTCAAAATGGCTTCCATCCATCAGCAGTACCGTAAAAATGTTTTCTTTGTCTTTCGTTTGAATGTCCTTGACTGCCATATCATCAGAATCGTTAAGCAGTTCAAAAACAGTGTCTTTAAGGTAGTCCAATCCCATTCCTTTCCTCCTGTTAAAACATTTGTTTGTGTCAGAAGTATTATAATGCTTCTTTGAGATTACAAAAATACTATAACAAGTATAGAATGAAAATGCAAGGAAAACAGAGTATCATTTTTCGACAGGAGGCGACAAGGTGGAAGAAAATTACGGTCATCTGGAAATCCGGCTGGCAGAGCTTATAGAGAAAAAAGGACTGAACCGAAACAAAGTGTCGCTGAAAGCGGCTATGAATTGGAGACAGGTTGACAGATATTGTGAGAATGACATTACCAGGCTGGACACCTTTGTATTGTGCAAGCTCTGCACCGTTTTGGAATGTGAAATTCAAGATTGCTTGTTTTTGTTCCAGCAGAGAAAGAGCAACGAGAATAGATATAAATGCATAATCTGCATTTTAGAGAAAAGAACTAACGTTTCTGTATCTAGTGCTCTGGTATTTGTTTAGGGTTAGCGAGTTTCTGCAATAAATATAGAATGAAACTGTGAGCATGAAACAAGTATGAAAATGCAGAGGTGGGAACGTGGAGGAAGATTACGGATATTTGGAAATAAGGCTGAATGAACTGCTGAAGAAAAGAGGACTCAGCAAGAACAAGCTGTCGCACAAGGCAGAAATGAACTGGAAACAGATAGATAATTACTGTACGAACAGTATTACCCGGTTGGATGTATATGTGCTGTGTAAACTGTGTACGGTGTTAGGGTGTGAGATACAGGATTTGCTGGTATTCCATCCGCCGGGGGAAGAATAGCCAGGTCGTTATTGAAAATATCAATTAGATAGTAGATTTATAAAACTCGCGCCAGTGGTGCGGGAATTGGAGAAAGAATGGGCGGAGTGGAAATTGCAGGCTATGAGCCTTTGGTAAATGACGTGAAGGAACTGATACATAAAAAGCAGTAT
>CAJURU010000061.1 GCA_910588845.1 uncultured Lachnospiraceae bacterium | reverse complement strand
AGGTGTCGGACGATACAAAACAGACGCAGGAAGTTAAGGCAAAGCGTACCGCAAAAAAACAGTGTGTTTTTAGACATTTTTCAAGATAAAAAGAATTTGCTGAAACTGTATAAAACATTACACCCAGAGGATACAGACGCAACAGAGGACACATTGGATATTGTAACGATAGACAATGTTCTGACATATAATCTCTATAACGATTTGGGCATAATGGTGGGTAACAACAGATTGCTTTTGTTGTTGGAAGCGCAATCGAGTTGGACGGTAAATATTTTAATCAGAATACTTCTGTATTTAGCACAGAGTTACCATGAATATTTTGAGCGAACCAGTCAGAGCCTGTATAAGAGCAAGAAAGTAATATCTTTATCGCAAGAGTTTTTTGACGGTGCAGATATTGATATTGAGATAAAAGCCAAAGTCATATATGAGAGCGACAAGGATAATATCATCAATGAGTACATTGTTTTTTGCAAAGTTTTTAACGAGCAGATAAAAGAACGTGGAATGACGAAACAGGCGGTTACAGAAACAATCCGTATATGCAAGGACAGGAACATCTTAAAACAGTATCTAAGCAGCAAAGAAGTGGAGGTAGTAACGATTATGATGAGTTTATTTGATGATGAGCAGATTATGAGAACCTATGCGAAAGACATTGAAAAAGAAACGGAAAGAAAAACAGCCGAACAAATGATAAGAAAGGGGAAAATGACACTTGAAGAAATTGCGGATTGTGTATCTTCTCTGTCATTTGACGAATTAAAAGAACTTGAAGCCGAGGTTATGCAGTTAGCGTAATCAATCATATCAATCAAAATCAAATATGGTAACAGCGTTAGGGCATATAGAAACTGAAAAAACTATATGCTCTATTTTTTTGCCATTAAGGAGGAACAATGGGCGACAACATTCAGACCAACACCACAGGGCGATTAACGCCCTGTTTATAACAGAAGATTGACAAGACAAGATATTTAGTCGAGGTACATTTTTCTGATACGAGTACCCAAAGCGTAAAGGATAAGTTAAAGCGTGTCATTCTCCATGATTTAGAGCATGGGAAACAGGGCAGACCAAGAAAAAGTGATGAAAAATGATGAATATGTCCTTGACAAGTAGCAACAGGGGAAGCGGATCTTGTCCACTTTGTTGACGAGAAAAGACCAGTGGCATAACCACTGGTCTTTCCTATGAGGGGAGTATAAATAATTAATAAGGGGTATAACTTGTGTAAATCGGATTTCTGAAGGTGAAATCCTCTTTACAAGTAGAACTATACCATAGCTTGTCGAAAAATGCAAGAGAAAAATGAAAAAAATCGAAAAAAATTTTTTGAATAAAAAAAGCACTTTTTTCAGATACTAACAACGCATAAAAAATTTAGGAGGAAATTATCATGGCAAAAAACAGCGATATGCAGAATAAGGGAACAAATTCTTATGAAAACAGCAGCAAGAATGCAAATTCTCAGAACAATGCGAGAAATGCATCTTCCCAGAATAACGCGAGAAATGCATCCTCTCAGAACAATGCGAGAAATGCATCCTCTCAGAACAATGCAAGAAATGCATCTTCTCAGAATGGGACAAACAGCTACGCTAAGAATACCAATGCACAGAACGGTACCAATGCAAGCGGCTCTGACTGCCATCGTTCCTAAGAGAGGTAATTAGGTACAGAAAAACTGAATACTGCATAATATAATGTAGAAACAGATTATCGAAGACACATTCGGTGATCTGTTTCTGCATGTTAGAGAGGTGATTCTATGGAATTTCAGACAATCAGTATCCGAGAATTCAACGAATACCGCAAGCGTCCGGATGCATGGGTCATTGATTTGCGCAGTAAGGAAGAGTTTGAGGAAGTTCATGTGGAGGGAGCGAGAAATATTCCCTTCGAGGACTTAAAGATGTACCGGAAATATCTTCCCAAGGATAAATTATATATTCTATATTGTGACAGAGGCTCCAGCAGCTTGATGGCGGCCAGGGATCTCAGCAGAGAGGGTTATCGCACCGTGACAGTGGTAGGCGGATTTCAGGCGGTAGTCCAAAACAGGCAGAAGCATACTTCTTCTCAGCAGAGTGCAGCCGTTGATAAAAATGTTGACAGCCGGGAACCAAGAAGATAATATAGAATTATCACAATTTGTCATGGAGAGGCCGGATGAAATTATATGAATTGATAGCCCCCTGCCATTTTGGGCTAGAGGCGGTACTGAAAAGAGAAATATATGAACTTGGATATGAGATTACAAAGGTAGAGGATGGAAGAGTGACCTTTGAGGGAGATGCGGAGGCAATTTGCCGCGCCAATATCTTTCTGCGCACAGCAGAGCGTGTCCTGTTGAAGACGGGGCAGTTTCATGCGGAATCGTTTGAGGATCTGTTTCAAGGGATTAAGAAGCTCCCCTGGGAAGAGTTTATCCCAGCAGATGGGAAGTTCTGGGTGGCGAAGGCGTCTTCCATCAAAAGCAAACTATTTTCTCCTTCTGATATCCAGTCTGTTACGAAGAAGGCGATAGTGGAACGTATGAAGGAGTGCTATCATCAGCAGTGGTTTGCGGAGGATGGGGCTTCTTACCCACTGCGCCTTTTTCTGATGAAAGACGAAGTGGTGGCGGCTCTTGATACCTCCGGAGATTCCCTGCATAAGAGAGGGTATCGGATTTTATCAGGCAAGGCGCCGATAACAGAGACTTTGGCGGCGTCTTTGATTATGCTAACACCGTGGAGGCGCGATCGGATTCTGGTAGATCCCTTTTGCGGAAGCGGTACGTTTCCCATAGAGGCGGCGATGCTTGCGTCCAATACAGCTCCGGGCATGAACCGCAGTTTTACGGCTCAGAGATGGACAAACCTTATAGAGCAGAAATTATGGGAGGAGACTGTGGAAGAGGCCAGAGAGCTTGTGGATTTAAATATTTCCGTGGATATCCAGGGGTATGATATTGACGGGGAAATTGTAAAGGTTGCCAGGGACAATGCCAGGCGCGCGGGCGTAGAGCATTTGATTCACTTTCAACAGCGGCCGGTTTCGGCGTTGAACCATCCCAAGAAATATGGTTTTCTTATCAGCAATCCGCCTTATGGCGAGAGGATGGAGGAGCGTGACGCTCTTCCGTCTTTGTACCGCGAAATTGGCGAGGCGATGGCCCGCCTGGACAGCTGGTCGGCTTACTTGATTACTGCCTATGAAGATGCGGAACGCTGCATCGGCAAAAAGGCGGACAAGAACCGCAAAATTTACAATGGCATGATGAAAACTTATTATTATCAGTTTTTAGGCCCCAAACCGCCTAGAAAGCCGCGTTCACAGGATGCGCAGGCGAAAGGCGGCGCAGCCGGGGACAATAGTACAACATACAACTCTTAGAAAGGGATTTTCGTGCGATATTCAAAAAAATACATAGCAATGGCGGCTTTGCTTTTTCTTGCTCTGGCGATTAAGTTTTCCAGCATTGACGCAAAAACTCAGGAGATAGAGGAATTCCGGGGCGCCTGGCTGGAGCAAAAAATATGGAATCCGATGATTGCTGAGACGGTCAACAATAAACCGTTGTCCGTACTGGTGGGAAACAAAGAATTGACGAGTGAGAAAGACGGCGTTTATATGGATGATAACTTAAATATCATGGTGCCGGTTTCCATGCTGGGGGAGAGCTTCAATTGCGGCTCCCATATTTATGACGAGAAAAAACTGGTTTTGGAAAAACGTTCAGATGTAATTACCTTCCAGTTAAATGAGGACAACTTTACAGTAAATAAGCACGAAGAGGAGTTACAATCTCCTATGTTGTGCAGGAATGGGGATTATTACGTGCCCGTGCAGGCTGTTGCCGAGAAGCTCCGTTTTGATTATAACTGGGATATTGAGAAAAACCAGGGAGTAGCGGTCAATAAGGCCGAGGAGAGCAGTATACTGCCGCCGCAGTATGATTTAAGGGACAGGCAGCGTACGCCTCAAGTTAAAAACCAAGGCCCTTACGGAACATGCTGGGCTTTTGCGGCGCTTGCAGCCATGGAGTCTGCGTTGTTGCCGGAGGAAGTACAGGAATTTTCCCCAGACCATATGTCGATACAGAATAGCTTTGTGTTGGAACAGGCTGCCGGCGGCGAATATACAATGGGTATGGCCTATCTCGCATCCTGGCAGGGACCGGTATTTGAGAAGGATGATCCCTATGGGGATGGGGAATCACGGGACGGTTTGCAGGCGGTAAAGCATGTGCAGGAAATCCAGCTTATTGAGGGCAAGGATTATGAAAAGGTAAAAGAATTTGTTTTCAAGTATGGCGGCGTACAGACCGCGATATACAGTGCGTTGACGAACGCCCAATCGTATTCTCCCTATTATAATCAGGAAAAATCTGCATATTGTTATATAGGCGCTGAGAAACCAAACCATGAAATCATGATTATCGGATGGGATGATAATTATCCCAGGGAGAATTTTAACACAGAGGTGGAGGGCGACGGGGCTTTCCTCTGCCAGAACAGCTGGGGGAGTGATTTTGGCGACGGGGGCTTTTTCTATGTGTCTTATTACGATGTGAATATCGGTATTCACAACGTCGCGTATACGGGAATTGAGGAGGCGGACAATTATGACAGGATTTACCAGTCGGATTTGTGCGGCTGGGTAGGGCAGCTTGGGTATAATATGGATAGTATTTATGGGGCAAATGTCTTTACAGCGAAGTCACGCGAGAAATTAAAGGCAGCGGGTTTCTATGCCACCGGTAAGGAGACGTCCTATGAAATTTTTATTGTACGGGATTTTAAAGATAAGGATTCTTTACAAAAACGTGAAAAGGTTGCAGAGGGAAATGTTGCCAATGCCGGTTATTATACCGTTAAGTTTGACAAGGATATTCTGGTAGAAAAAGGTAATAAATATGCAATTGTTCTTCATATTACCACGCCAGGTTCCGTGCATCCCTTGGCGATTGAATATATGGCGGATGAGATGACAGCCAACGTGGATTTGAAAGATGGGGAGGGGTATATCAGCATCGGCGGCAATCACTGGGAGAATACGGAGAAGAACCAGAAATGCAATCTCTGTATTAAAGCGTACAGCGCTTCTGCGCAGCACAGATAATTTATACCAAGTATTGTGTATTTGTGGGTGGGAAAGTGCGAAAGAGTTGAAAAGTTACTAAGAGGAGAGACATGGAGAGTAAGATACTAAAAATTTCATCGCTGTGTTTGGCATTGACAATCGCTGTGAGCGCAGCATTTATGTATTATACTGACACATATGGGCAGGAGGTGCAAAATCAACAGCAGAATCAGCAGATGTCCGGCTTGCAGATGCTTGAATATAATACGGAGCAGGCGGAAGAGACGGACGAGGCGGAGTTTGAACAGCAGCTTTGTATTGAACTGCCCGAGGGTATGGGAATGGAGGAGGTATTGATTGAGAATGACTATGTCAAACAATTGATAACCGTTCAGATACCCGAAGTCGCAAATGATTATTTTGTAGAACATCCGCTGTTGGGCAGGAGTAATCATATCAATGATCTTTATATGGCGGATGGGCGGATAGAGATTACCATGGACGCCGTCTATGAACCGCAGTGCACAGTGGAGGATGGACGTCTGTACCTAGATTTCCTGCGGCCGCAGGATATTTATGACAAGGTCATAGCGATTGACGCCGGACATGGCGGCGGAGCCCCTGGAGCTATCAAGCAGGGGATCATGGAGAAGGACATTAACCTTGCCATTGTCAGAGAGTTAAAAGAGCTTTTAGATAAAAATGACAGGAATATTGGCGTCTACTATACCAGGACGGAGGATGTCAACCCCACGTTTGAGCAGCGGGCGCAGCTTGGCGGCAAGGCGGGGGCTAATTTATTTATCAGCGTGCACAGCAATTCCACGGTGGATGGACTGATGTCAGGGTACAATGGAACGGAAGTTATGTATGACGAGCTGAAAAGCGAGGAAGGTTTCAGCAGCAAACGTCTGGCGCAGATCTGCCTGGAGGAGATCACTGCATCTATGGGCAGTAAGGATAACGGCGTGACGTACGGCAACAGCATTTACATTATCCGTAACAGCGAGGTCCCGGTGGCATTAATTGAAGTTGGATTTATGACAAATCAAGAAGAATTAGATAACCTGACGTCTCCAGGGTATCAGAAAAGGGCGGCGCAAGGAATTTACGATGCCATTGTGCGCGCGCTGGATGAAGGGTTTTAAGATTTCTGAACGTACAATAAGAAAGGAAATTACAGATGAAAAAAGTGATATTTGCAACAGGAAATCAGGACAAAATGGGGGAAATTCGCAGCATTCTCTGTGATTGGGATATGGAAATACAATCTATGCGGGAGGCCGGCATTGATCTCAAGATTGTCGAAGATGGGAAGAGCTTTGAGGAGAATGCAAGCATTAAGGCCAATGCTGTTGCAGCGCAGCTTGAGGAAGAGGGTGTGGTTGTGTTTGCCGACGATTCCGGTTTGGAGATAGATTACCTGGGCAAAGAACCAGGAATTTACTCAGCGAGGTATCTGGGAGAAGATACGCCCTATAAAATTAAAAATCAAAAGATTCTCGAACGTATGGAGGGAGTACCCAAAGAAAAGCGTACGGCGCGGTTTGTATGCGCCATTGCCGCGGCGGATAAACATGGGGAAATCTGTGTTACCAGAGGGACAATTGAGGGCTATATTGGCTGGGAGCCGTCTGGGGCCAATGGTTTTGGTTATGATCCTATTTTCTATCTGGACGAGTACGGCTGTTCCACAGCGGAATTGTCGCCGGAACTGAAAAATCAGTTGAGCCACAGAGGCAAGGCGCTCTCTGCTATGAGGCGGAAATTGGAATCATTGGCGGTATAGCTAGGGATGTAAGCGGCTTAAAGGTTAGGGGTGATGTTATGAGAATATTGATTATAAGCGATACGCATGGAAGGCATGGCAACTTGACGGAAATCTTAGAGCGTGAGCCGAATATAGACTTGCTGATACACCTTGGAGATGTGGAGGGCGGCGAGGAATACATAAACGAGCTGGCAAAGTGCCCGGTGGAGATTGTTGCCGGCAATAATGATTTTTTTTCTGATTTGGAAAGAGAGAAAGAAATTGAGATAGGAAAATATAAGGCGCTGATTACCCATGGGCATTACTATTATGTGGCTATGGGCATTGAAGATTTGCGCAAGGAGGCGCTGGGGCGCGGCATGGATATTGCAATGTTTGGGCATACCCACAGGCCGTTTTTAGATTATAGTAAGGGGATTACTATGCTGAATCCGGGGAGCGTGTCTTATCCAAGGCAGGATGGACACAGGCCCTCATATGCGCTGATGGAGATTGACAGCAGCGGTGAAGCGCACTTTATTATAAAATATTTAAAATAAATAAAAAAGTTGTTGACATTTCGACAAGTATCACATATAATATAGCTTGCGTCATGAGGAATCGTGATTCGGTCCTCGGGGTGTGGCTCAGCTTGGCTAGAGCGCCTGGTTTGGGACCAGGAGGTCGCAGGTTCGAATCCTGTCACCCCGATGATGTTATATGCGGGTGTAGTTCAATGGTAGAACACTAGCCTTCCAAGCTAGATACGTGGGTTCGATTCCCATCACCCGCTGTTATGTGTTCGTAGCTCAGTTGGATAGAGCAACGGCCTTCTAAGCCGTGGGTCGGGGGTTCGAATCCCTTCGAGCACGTTTTCTCTGTATAGAGAATGAATTCAGGGTTTTCTCTGAAACATGGTGGGTATAGCGCAGTTGGTTAGCGCGCCAGATTGTGGCTCTGGAGGCCCAG
>CAJURU010000060.1 GCA_910588845.1 uncultured Lachnospiraceae bacterium | reverse complement strand
AGGCTATGGGCATGTGCTAAATATTAAAAGCACAGTGCCGTGAATAATTCGGGCTTAACGCAACAATCCTTTCCGTGAATTTCTATTATTCATTTAAGGTGTAAGGGGCGTCTCATTTATCGTAAAACTTTATTTATTAGCAGCTTTTTCCGCGTAGGTAGTGTTTACCAGTTCCTCATAAGAAGGACTACCGGTGAGTTCTCCGGCGTCGGAGAGAATGTCCAGAAGGAGCTGATAACTGTCCTCTTCAAATACGAGATTTTCTTTCCATGTGTCCTGCTCATGATATCTTGTCACAATGGCAGTGAGGGTCTTAGCATCGGTTTCCTTAAATTGTGGAGCGATAACGGCTGCTATTTCATCCGGCGTGTGGCTTCTGGTATAATCCATACCTTTTTGCAGGGCATTGGTGAACTGCTGGATGACTTCAGGATTTTTTTCCATATACTCTGATTTGGCGCTGAATGCAGTATAGGGAACATAGCCGGAATCTACGCCCAAAGATGCGACGACATATCCTTCCCCTTCTAATTCCAGAGAAGTTGCGCCAGGCTCAAATTCAACGGAGTAATCACCCTTGCCACCGGAAAAAGCAGCGGCTGTGGAGCCGAAATCAATACTTTGGTCGATGGAAAGGTCGGAGGAGGGTTCAATACCATTCTGCCTTAGAATATACTCAAAAATCATTTCCGGCATACCGCCCTTGCGCCCGCCGAGAACCTCGCTTCCTTTCAGATCCGACCAGGTAAAGTCAGGCATTTCTTCACGCGCTACCAGGAAATTTCCGGCACGCTGCGTCAGCTGTGCAAAATTCACCACATAATCCTGCGCACCTTCGTTGTAGGTATAGACCGTCGTTTCGGGTCCCATAAATCCGATATCTGCTTCGCCTGATAAAACAGCGGTCATCGTCTTATCGGCGCCAAACCCGGTGACGAGCGTGAGGTCAATGCCTTCCTGCTCGAAGTAGCCTTCTTCAATGGCAACGTACATGGGGGCGTAGAAAATAGAATGCGCCACTTCGTTTAATGTCAGTTTAGTCAGATTTTGGCTGTTCTTTTTGGCAGAACAACCGGTGAGCATAGAAACACTTAAAACAGCTGTGATGCATAAGAGCATAGTTAGACAGCGAAATACTTGTTTTTTCATATTTTCGTCCTTTTGATTTATATTTGTAATTATAGTATGTAAGAGGGAGCTAATATGTTATCAGGATTGGTAGGGTAGGGACTTGTTTTTTGACAAATAAACAGCTAAAATATATAGAAAAAAGAAGAGAAGGTAAGAGGAAATGATAACGGACAAGATGGATTTGCACACACATACCGTTGCCAGCGGACATGCCTACAATACCAGGAATGAGATGATAGCGGCTGCTGTGGAGAAAGGATTGGAGATATTGGCGATTACGGAACATGCGCCCGCTATGCCGGGAAGCTGTCAGCAGATTTATTTTTCTAATTATAAGGTGCTGCCGCGCAGGCATGGAGATTTGACCGTGTTATATGGCACCGAGCTGAATATTCTGGATTACGTTGGCCATGTTGATCTTCCAGAAGAGATTTTAAAAGAGATGGATGTGGTTGTGGCAAGTATTCATCCGCCATGCTATGTTTCCGGGACAGTGGAGGAGAACACAGCGGCCTATCTTGGGGCTATGAGAAATCCATATGTTAATATTATTGGCCACCCTGATGACGGCCGCTTTTCTATTGACTATGAGGCCTTGGTGAAAGCTGCGAAAGAATACCATGTGTTGCTGGAAGTAAATAGCACTTCTTTATCGCCGGTAAGTTTTCGCATGGGGGCCAGGGAGAATTATCTTCAGATGTTGGAGCTGTGCGTGAAATATCAGGCGCCTATTATTGTCAATTCCGACGCGCATGCAGATCATCTGGTGGGCGGGCATGAGTATGCCCTGGAAATGCTGGAATCGTTGGAATTCCCACAAGAACTGATTATAAATGCCCATGGTGAGGCTGTATATGAGTATATCAACTATAAATCTCAGTGATATAAGTTTGCAAGTAACAGTTCAGTCTACGCCATTCGCAAATGTTCCCACGGCTAAACTGTGATAATATATCTACTGGAAGATAAATATTTGTTTACTTTACAACTTTAATATGATAAAATCATAGGGATATGGGGTGCAGGACTGCGCCCAAGAAATACATAAAGGAGAATGGGTATGAGCAAAAAATTGAGGACGGAAGCCGTAGACCATTTGTTTGAAGCTATTTTAAGCCTGGAAAATAAGGAAGAGTGTTATAAATTTTTTGAAGATGTGTGCACGGTCAATGAGCTGTTGTCATTGTCTCAGAGGTTTGAGGTAGCAAGGATGCTGCGGATGCAGAAGACGTATTTGGATATTGCAGAGCAGACAGGGGCGTCTACGGCAACAATCAGCAGGGTGAATCGTTCTCTGAATTATGGAAATGACGGATATGATATGGTATTCGCCAGAATGGGCATTGGGGAAGAGTAGGAATCAGCTAACAAGGTAAGGCGTGAGGATTTTTGTTCTTGTGCGGGGAGCCGGACGCAATACTGCCGCATTGAGCGGGAAACATACGACAGTTTGGCTGTATAGAATTACATAGCGTATGTCTCGGGCTTAATGCGGCATTTGTTTTAATTATCTGCCTTTTTGCTTTTTTCAGAGGATTTTTTAGCTTTGCCCATTTCTGGTATTCGGCCGTCAATCATATGCTCAATCAATTGTTTTTTCATATATACATCAAAACATAACATGCAGATAAAGGCAAAACGCTGTAGTTCAGCTTGATCTTCCTGCGGCGTGTCTGTAAAAGTCTGTAGGCTGGTCTGGTATTTTCTGGTAAGGTCTTTTTGCATATTTAATATCCCGGCTTTTTCCAGTCGAAAGATTTCAGTGTAAATATCCTCCAGGCTGAAGCTCGCGTCGGACGCAAAATATTTATCAGTGATGGGATTTAAGATTGCCTGTATATCCCCGATGCTCAGAATGTTTTTGAAATAGTAGATGAAAATCAAGGCCAACATATGTTCCTTGGAGTATTTTTTCTTGACAGGGGGAGGAAGCAGGTTATTTTTAGCATAGTTGTTAATCATGGTCTTTGTCAGCACCTTGTCCTCTGTGTGCCGTTTACAGGCCGAGAGCTGGGTATCCATGAAGGTTGTCACCTGATCCATATATAAATCAATGTTTGGGAAATCTTCCGGCTTGATAAAGTCAATGTGTGACAAGCTGTTTAGTATACTGTTCAGTAAGTCTTTTTCTTCAATTGTCATAATTTTCACCTCAAAAATATTATATAGTATTCAAAATCAGATGACAAGCAGTTTGTTGCTTTTCCATATATCAGATGAGAAGTAGTTTGTTGCTTTTCCATAATTATGAAAGAAAACTGGTTGAAATATAAAAAAAGATACACTATAATAAACATATGTTTGAACGTGTACCAGGGAGGAAATAAAATATGTACGAGAACTTAAATTCTATGCAGCAGGAGGCAGTCTTCTGCACGGAAGGGCCGCTGTTGATTTTGGCGGGGGCGGGCTCTGGCAAGACCAGGGTGCTGACGCACAGAACGGTTTGCCTGATTGAGGAGAAGGGCGTTAATCCCTACCATATTCTGGCAATCACGTTTACCAATAAGGCGGCTCAGGAGATGCGGGAGCGTATTGACAAGCTTGTAGGATTTGGTTCGGAAAGCATCTGGGTCTCAACCTTCCATGCTGCCTGCGTGCGCATTTTGCGGCGTTATATTGACCGTCTCGGTTACGATAACCATTTTACTATATATGACACAGATGACCAGAAGTCTTTGATGAAGGAAGTCTGCAAACGCTTGCAGGTTGATACGAAGATATATAAGGAAAAAATGCTTTTAGGAGTGATTTCTTCTTCCAAAAATGAATTAATCTCACCGGAGGAATTTACACGGCGCGCCGCGGGCGATTTTGCCAAAGAAAGGCAGGCAGCGGTTTACCGGGAGTACCAGGCGATGCTGCATAAGAATAATGCGCTTGATTTTGATGATTTGCTTGTAAAGACAGTAGAACTTTTTAAGCACGACGCGCAAGTGCTTGACAATTATCAGGAACGTTTTAAATATATCATGGTGGATGAGTATCAGGATACGAACACGGCGCAGTTTGAACTCATCCGCCTGTTGGCAGATAAATACCGGAATTTATGCGTGGTGGGGGATGACGACCAGTCAATCTACAAATTCCGTGGGGCGAATATCAAGAATATTCTCAATTTTGAGGAGGTCTACCCCGATGCGAAAGTAATTAAGTTGGAGCAGAATTACCGTTCCACACAGAATATTTTAGACGCGGCAAATCGTGTGATTGCCAATAATGTGGGCAGGAAGCCCAAGAGTTTGTGGACGGAAAATGAGGCGGGCGAGAAGATTAATTTCCAGCAGTTTGATTCTGCCTATGAGGAAGCGGATTATGTGGTAAGGGATATCCAGAGGAGTGTACGGGAAGGGAAATGCAGTTATGGCGATTGCGCGATTTTATACCGCACCAACGCGCAGTCCCGTCTTTTTGAGGAGCGGTTTGTGGTGAGTAACACGCCTTATCGTGTCGTGGGCGGTGTAAATTTCTATGCAAGGAAAGAGATTAAGGACTTGCTCGCTTACTTAAAGACGATTGATAACGGCAGAGACGACTTGGCGGTGCGGCGCATTATCAATGTTCCCAAGCGTGGGATAGGGGCTGCTACGCTGGGGCGTGTACAGGATTACGCTGCGGACATGGATTTGAGTTTTTACAATGCACTGAAAATGGCGGACGATATCCCGAGCATTGGACGGGCCGGGGTGAAGATTAAGCCTTTTGTGACGCTGATCCAGTCAATGCGTAGCAAGATAGAATACCTTAGCGTTTCACAAATCTTGCAGGAGGTCATTGATGAGACGGGGTATGTTCAGGAATTGGAGGCAGAAAACACGGACGAAGCCTTGGCGCGTATTGAGAATATCGACGAGTTAATCAGCAAGGCGGTGGCTTATGAAGAGAGCGCTGAGGAGGAACCTACGTTAAGCGGATTTCTTGAGGAGGTAGCGCTTGTTGCCGATATAGACAATTTGCAGGAGGGCAGCGATTACGTGGTACTGATGACATTACATAGCGCCAAGGGGCTGGAATTCCCCAACGTGTATCTGGCAGGTATGGAGGATGGCCTGTTTCCAAGTTATATGACGATTGTCTCAGATGATCCCATGGAGATTGAGGAGGAGCGGCGACTCTGCTATGTGGGAATTACGCGCGCGATGACGAATCTCACGATTTCGTGTGCTAGACAACGTATGCTTCGCGGTGAGACGCAATATAATAAAGTATCCCGCTTTGTCAAGGAGATACCGGGAAGCCTGTTAGAAGGGGCGTCCGTTGGCAGGGGCGAGACGGAGAAATCGAGTGAAACGTCTGCACGGCCTTTCCGGCAGGCCGGCTCCAAGGTGAATCCGATTTTTACAGTTGGAAACGCCCAGAGCAAGCCATATCAGAAAAAGCCATACCAGAGCACATCATTTTCCAGCAATACGACCAGCGGAATTTCTCTGGAATATGCCAGCGGGGACCGGGTAAAACATATCAAATTTGGGGAAGGAACGGTTGTGCAGATTGTGGAAGGCGGTAGAGATTATGAGGTAACCGTAGATTTTGACCGGGTCGGTACGAAGAAGATGTTTGCCTCATTTGCAAAACTAAAAAAAGTATAAAATTTGCAAAAATTGGTATGATAATGGGCAAAGGTGTGCTATAATATGGCATAGAGAGTTCGGATGTATTCTTTTTGTCATATGGATTTAAGTTACGTTGAGCTGTAACAAGACGGGAACTCAAATTTGGAACGATAGGCGGAATAATTCGTCGGAATTTTAAAGAAAATAAAGGTAAGCGTGAGAAAGTTATAACTTTTTCACGAATTGCCTATTTGTGCTGTAAGATGCACGGAATGGAGGAAATCATGAATAGAGAAAAGATGGATAATTTTTTAAGTTCAGTGAAGCTGAACGAACTTTTACACAAAGAGGAGGAATGTGAGAAGAAGAAATCTAAGCTTCTGTGGATTTGTGCAATTGCAGGCGCAGTCGTAGCCGTTGCGGCAATTGCATATGGAGTTTATCGTTTCTTTACACCTGATTATCTGGAAGATTTTGAGGACGACTTTGAGGATGATTTTGAAGATGAAGACTTCTTTGATGATGAGGATGAGAAAGAATAAGAAGAGCTTATTATGAAGAAGAGAGGCTCCCACATGGTATTGTGGGAGCCTTTTTAGTCTTATAGGAAAGACCTTGTCACGCTAAAGCGTGAAAGTATCTTTCCTATAAGACTAAAACAACTATGCGCACTCGCACAAAAGGAAATATGTCGCTAAAGCGACTGTGCTCGGCGCAGCAAAGTGTGCAAGCCAGTCTGCGTTTCACTGCGGTCCGCGCTAAACGGACATCCGCAGGATGTCCAGCGCCCCCATGAATAGGGGCTGGGGGTTGAAGTGGGTTTGCCCACGTTGTTCTATTATAGAAGTCTTTAAGGAGAGGACGATTATGAAAAAAGGACAAGTATATGAGGGAATCGTAGAGCGGATAGATTTTCCCAATAAAGGGATTGTGATGCTGGAGGAAGGGAAGAAGGTTGTCGTGAAAAATGTCCTTCCAGGTCAGCGGATTTCCTTTTCTGTCAATAAAGTCAGAAAAGGGAGGGGCGAAGGAAGGCTGTTGGAAGTGCTGGAGAAATCACCCTCAGAATTGGCGGAGGTTCCATGTGAGCACTTTGGGCTCTGCGGAGGCTGCACGTTTTTGAATTTGGATTATGAAAAGCAATTGGCGTTAAAAGAGCAGCAGGTACGGGATCTCCTGGAACCAGTGTGCGCTCCCTACCAGCAGCAGAGAGGCGGAAGAACTTTTTTAGATATTTTTGAGGGAATAAAAAGCAGTCCCCGGCAACTTGCTTACCGCAATAAGATGGAGTTTTCTTTTGGAGACAGTTACAAGGATGGTCCGCTTTGTTTGGGGATGCATAAACGCGGCAGTTTTCATGATATTGTGACGGTGGCAGGATGTAAGATTGTGGATGAGGATTATTCGCGGATACTTTCATCGGCGCTGTCTTATTTTCAGGAGCAGAATACGTCCTATTACCACAAGATGCGCCACAGTGGGTACTTGCGCCATTTGCTGGTGCGAAAGGCGGTAAAGACTGGGGAAATACTTGTGGATTTGGTGACGACAAGCCAGATGGATAGCGAACAAGAGGACGGTCTGTTAGCTGAGTTCCGGGAAGTTTTGCAGCAGTTGGAACTGGATGGGAAGATTGTCGGCATTTTGCATACCCACAATGACAGTCTGGCGGATGCGGTGATTAATGAGGGAACGCATATTTTGTATGGGCAAGATTATTTTTATGAAGAAATATTGGGCCTGCGTTTTCGGATTACGCCCTTTTCCTTTTTTCAGACAAATTCTCTTGGCGCCGAAGTTTTGTACGAGACGGCGCGGGAATATGTTGCGGATAGTGGGAATGGCAGGGTGATTTATGATTTGTATAGCGGAACGGGGACGATTGCGCAGATTCTTGCTCCTGTGGCGCAGAAAGTCATCGGCGTGGAGATTGTGGAAGAGGCGGTGGAGGCTGCGAAGGAGAACGCTTCTTTGAATGGATTGCATAATTGCGAATTTCTTGCCGGGGATGTGTTTAAGGTTCTCGATGACATCGCGGAAGTTCCGGGGTTCATCGTACTCGACCCGCCCAGAGATGGGATTCATCCCAAAGCGTTGGAGCGCATTATCCGTTACGGCGTGGAGAAAATGGTTTATATTTCTTGTAAGCCCACTAGTTTGGCAAGGGATTTGGAGATTTTGCAGGCGCGCGGTTATATGGTGGAGCGGGTATGCTGCGTAGATATGTTTCCTTTTTCAGCGAATGTAGAATGTGTGGTGGGAATACAAAGGAGACATGTGTAGAACTCCTTTTTTAAGCGCTTAGGGTTTGGGCAATCAGCGTGTCTTGTAGTGTCCACCTTGCTGATAAAAAGAGCAAGATGATGGAATTAAATATTTAAAATAATGTCTGTTAAATTAGTATCCACCACTTTACAACTATTATAAATAGTGCTCCTTTTGTCGGACAAGATATTTCAAGGTTCTCATAAGGGCAGATGATTTTATTATATTTTCGCTCTTTTTCACGAAAGTGGCAAAAAATACCTCCTGCCGGATCCTTTCGCTGAGTGCAAACCTGAAATCCTGTACGCTTTCCTTACGGTACTTTGAAAATGCTTCCTCCTGGTATGGCAGCAGTTTCATCGCGCAGTAAGCTATGTTGATCAGATTCACCAGCATTTCAATCCCTTTCCGGCTGCGTACCATATAGCTGCACAGCGACCAGAAGGTTTTCTGCTCGTAATAGCCGACTTCAATATTCCATCTGAATGCGTACAGGAATAAAGGGATATAATCCATCCAGGCACTCCCCGTCTGGTTCAATGGGGCCTTTTCCTGACATGCACAAAAAACCTGCAGCTGTGTTGGGAAAACCGTACTGAAGAACAGGCGCCTGGAACCGCCCTCCTTCTCTGTGGCTGTCACATAGGCAAGGACTTCCCTTGTGCCGAAAATATTTGTAAGGACACGGCGCGTCCCAATATAATAACCGCCTATTTTTTCGTCCGAAAGTGTAAAATCCCTTTCCGCCGAAAGGCGTTTCCCATGTTTTGCAGGCCTGCCCCTTTTTCCGGTCGGCTGCGGGGCAAGGTCATAAAGGACAGAGTCATACCTTGCATTCCCAATCAGGCCAAGGTTTTGGTATTCATCCACGACAGAAACCAGATCCCCTTTTGTGTACCAGCTGCCACACAGGAGGATGACATTTTTCTTTTCCGCCAACTCAGGCATGACCTGCCGTACCATGGAAGCGGCAAGTTCCAGCTTGGACTCTTTTTTCTGCCACATCCGGTAGGAAAGCGGCAGCGCCTGGTAAACAATCCTGTCTTTGTCCCATAACGGCACGCAGAGCATGACACTCACAAAGCAGTGTCCGTTCAGGTAGCCGCTGCCGTTGTGCGCGGAATGGTCAAAGAGTTTTGAGACATCCTCAAATTTCTTTCCATATTTGGGAACAATGGTATCATCAATGCATAAAAAAACGGGCTGTGTCTCTAAAGATTTGGGGATTAGTTTCAATGCCATAGATGCTGTTGCATTCATAAACCTGGAATAATCCACTTTGGCATAGGAGCAGGCATAGTAAAAGGCATTCAGGGATTTATCTGTAAGCTTTGACAGGAAATGCCTGTAAAGGAAACGGATGGAATCCGCTGGCTCCAGTGTCAGTATGGA
>CAJURU010000059.1 GCA_910588845.1 uncultured Lachnospiraceae bacterium | reverse complement strand
TGCCTAAAATAAAGGATTTCTACGAGGTTTTCTTTTGTATCAACACAATAGTCTCTACATGCACGCTCTGCGGAAACATGTCTACTGGCTGCACTTGTCTCAGTTCATACTCCTCCCTGCACAAATATTTCAAATCCCGCGCCAGCGTTGCCGGGTCGCAGCTCACATATACCACACGCTCCGGCTTCATTTTCAAAATTGTCTCCAGGCACTTCTCGTCACAGCCCTTCCGGGGCGGGTCTACCACAATAACGTCCGGGTGCAGCATTCCCTCTGACCGTTCTCCTGCATTCCCTTTATTTTCTTCCGGCAAAACCGTCTGACCGTTCTCCTGCATTTCTTCACAACATCCTGTCAACAATTTTTTGTCTAGCTGCTGCATTGCTTTTTCATAAAATTCCGGCAAAACTTCCTCAGCCCTTCCCACAAAAAACGTGACATTCTCAATCCCATTGCATTTCGCATTGTTTCTGGCATCCGCAATAGCGTCTTCCACAACCTCTACCCCGTATACATGCCTCGCTTTCTGCGCAAGAAACAGTGAAATGGTTCCAATTCCGCAATAAAGATCCCAGACAATTTCTGTTCCAGTTAAGCCCGCATAATTCAACGCCGTCTCATAGAGTTTCCTGGTCTGGACAGGATTGACCTGATAGAATGACAGAGGAGAAATCTGATATTTTATGCTGCCGATATAATCTGTAATATACGCCTGCCCCCACAAGCAAATTATTTCATTTCCCAAAATTACATTGGTATTCTCCTCATTCACATTGAGCGTGATACTCGTCATACCTGTAAGCGATTTTAGCCGTTCCACCAATTTTTCTACATGAGGAATCTTCCTGCCATTGACTACCAGGCAGACCATAATCTCCTTTGTGGCAAAACCATAACGCACGAGCACATGACGCACAAGGCCCTTCCCGGAAATTTCATTGTAAGCCGGAATATGATATTCCTCCATAAATGAAATCACCATATTTAATATTTTCTCATTGACTTCCACACCCAGATAACATTTGCGGTTCGGGATAATCTGATGACTTCTCGCCGCATAAAATCCCGTGACTATCCTGCCGTCTTTATCTGTCCCAATCGGAAATTGCGCTTTATTGCGATAGAAAAAAGGCTCCTCCATACCGATAATCGGATGAAAAAGGATGCCCTGTTCATTAGATGTTATTTTGTCTCTAAGCGAAAAGCCGCCAATTCTCTCAAGATTGTCCCGAACCTTCTTCTTTTTAAATTCTAGCTGCTGCACATAATTCATCGCCTGAATCTGGCAGCCGCCGCACTGCCGATAATATTCGCATCGCGGCTCAATGCGGCAGGAAGAGGGCTCAAGCACTTCCAACAACCTTCCATATCCATAGCGTTTTTTCATTTTCATAATTTTGATTAAAACTCTGTCTCCAATAACAGCATCCTTCACAAAAAACGCTACGCCGTCTACCTTTCCAATGCCTGCGCCATCCACCGCCATATCTTCAATCACAAGCTCAAGCTCCATATTTTTCTCAAACATTTTATTCCTCACTCGTCTTACGAATATTTGACTCAAACAACCGATTGTAACCTAACCAGCCGCTATTTCCATTTCCCGCTGCTAACGCTTCTTTCATCGTCTGCATCTTAGCGTCCGTATTATCAGCAAAACTAAGAGCGACCGCCTCGGCAAGCGCCGGCTTCTTAGGGGAGCCAAATTCCAGCTCTCCGTGGTGCGCTAAAATACAGTGGCGCAGCTCATTTGCCAGTTTCACCGGAAAGCCCGGAATTGTACGGATTTTCTCACCCACCATTTCAGCGCCAATTACAATATGCCCCAAAAGTTGCCCCTCATCCGTATAATCATTTTCCGGAAATACCGACAACTCCTTCAGCTTGCCAATATCATGAAAAATTGCCGCCGTAATCAATAAATCGCGGTGAAGAATGGGATACATTTTCGTATAACACTCACAGAGCTTTGCCACAGAAAGCGTATGTTCCAGCAGCCCTCCGACAAAGCCATGGTGCACGCTTTTGGCCGCACTGTGGAATTTGAAACGACGCTCAAAGTCCTTGTCTTCCAAAAAAAATTTGGCGCACAACTGTTTGAGATAGGGATTCTTCATATCTCCAATAAGCTTTTTCAATTCCAGATACATACCGTCAATATCCTTTTCACTGACGGGCAGATAATCGGCCGGATCATATTCACCATCCCGCACCTTACGAATGCGCTTAACATTGAGCTGCAAAGCTCCCTGGAAACTGGTTACATCCCCCACAACATCAATGTAATCCAAAGCTTCAAATTCATCTATTCCCTGTGAATTTGGATCCCAAATTTTCGCATCCAGCACGCCCGTCTTATCCTGCAAAATCAAAGATTCATATGGTTTTCCCGCTTTAGTGAGCGCAGCCTGCCTGCTTTTACAAAGATAAATCTCCCCGACACGCTCGCCTTCCCGCAAGCTCTCAATATATTTCATACATTTACTCCTTTTATTGTAAAATTCCAACTGTCACCTTACATTCCAAATCCGTATAACCCTCGCCACTCTGGCGCTTTACCATAATTGTAATCTCGTCTCCCGGTTCTCTCTCATAAACGCTTTGGTAGTACTGCACCGTATTGATAATCTCTTCCCCATTGATTGCCGTGATGACATCCGCCTCCTGCAATCCGGCTGCCATAGCCGGAGAATCCAATTCCACCGACTTGATATATACGCCCTTGGGAATTCCAAATTCCTCCGCAATTGCATTCGTCACTGTGCTGATACGCAGTCCCACATAAGAAATATCCTGGTTATTTAGCAGATCTTCAATGACCTGTTTGAGTTCGGAAACGGATAGCGCTGTAATCGTATTGCGGTTGTTCTGGTTGCTGTAATCTTGCAAAATCAGTCCTATCACTTCTTTCTGCAAATTTATCAGTACACCGCTGCCATTTTCATTTCCCATAATATCCGTCGTAAAAATCGTATAATTCGTATCAATAGTGGAAACTGTATTCTGAGAAGAAGTGATTGTCCCACATAAAATGGAATTGCTGGCTCCCAGAGGGCTTCCAATGGCGATCACAGACGTTCCCTGCGTAACATTGTAAGAATTGCCAAGCTCCGCGACACTGATTTCATTCATGGTCTCGTCTGAAATCTCAGCTAAAGGAACTGCTATTACGGCAATCCCAGTATTTCCATCATATTTCTTCAGAGAAGCGGAAGCCTCCGTCTCATCAATAAATGTAATGTGAATAGATTTAGCATCCACAATAATCTTTTTCTCCGTCAGGATTAAAAGCTCTTGGTCTTTGTTGCCCACTATAATCCCGGAAGAGCTATTTTCATTTTCATAGGGCGTGTCAAACCAGTCCATGCCGCTAGTCACTCCCGTAACCGTCACCATAGATTTACTGGCCTGCTTCCCAATTTCATACAGCTTATTCTGCAATGCCTGGTAGTCCTCTGGCTCTAATTCTTCTTTTACTACAACCGGTTCTTTTTCCGGCTCTTCTTCCTCTTCCTTCTTAGGCGCCGGTTGAATTTCCTGAGGCAGCACATCTTTGGGAATCTTAATCGTAGATTCCTCTTCGGGATAAAACCGCTCCTCAACATGTGGCTTCAAAAGCACAAATACAAAACAAGCCACCACTCCAAACATTACTGCACACAAAAGATTAAAACCTGCTTTCAGCAACAGCCGCCGTCTATTGATGGGCTTGTCTTTTATCTTCTCCTTAATAAAAGCAAATTCCTGCTCACCCTGCTCCTGTTGTTTCATAACCGCCCTCCTGATAGATTTATCTTTAATGCGTTTATGCTCAAATACTAAATTACTGTTCCCTTCATTCACAGTATAAAAACCATCCCTTTTACCATTATACGTTTTTCCCCCTTTTGTTGCAAGATTTTTCTTTTTGAGTTATACTTTGACCTAAGGAGGGATCATTTGGCATGAAGGGGGACCCTGCGTAGCTGGGGAGAGTCCTGATGCCTACTTCCGTCTCCATAGAAGTATCGCACAGTGGGATGATGCCTTAGGTCTCTTGGAACAGCCAATAGTTTTTATTGGGCATGAGGAGGGACCCACGCAGTGGGAGGAGCACTGATGCCCACTTGCGTCTCCATAGAAGTATCGCGCAGTGGGAGGAGCACTGATGCCGCATACCGAAGCCAACAAAGTATATTGGCACAAGGAGGAAATACAATTCCTATGAATAAAAAAACATTACACACTTTAGAATATAACAAAATTATCGACCAACTCTGCGAGCAGGCCACCTGCGCTTCCGGCAGAGAGCTATGCCGACAGCTAAAGCCTTCTACCGACATAGAACAGATTCGTCTTGCCCAGCAACAGACCGGCGACGCTTTGACAAGAATTTTTCAGAAAGGCTCGCTTTCTTTTTCCGGCGCCCATAACATCGGCGCTTCTTTAAAGCGTCTGGAGATTGGCGGAGTTATGAACATAGAGGAACTTCTGAAAACCGCCTCTCTGTTGGAAACTGCCAAGCGTGCCAAAACATATTCCCGCAGCGACAGGTCAGACGAGCGTAAAGATTCACTGGATGAACTGTTTGCTGGAATTGAGCCCTTAACGCCATTGCTGGATGAAATCAGACGCTGCATTCTCTCCGAAGATGAGATTGCCGATGACGCATCTGCCAGCCTGAAAAATATCCGCAGATCCATCCGTAATGTCAACGACAAAATTCGTAGTCAGATGAATACCATGCTAAACAATGCGGACACGCGCAGCCACTTACAGGACACCGTCATTACCATGCGCGGAGGACGTTTCTGTCTGCCCGTCAAAGCAGAAGCAAAAGGGCAGGTGCCGGGCATGATTCACGACCAGTCTTCCACAGGAGCTACCTTATTTATCGAGCCGATGGCAGTCGTAAAATTGAACAACGATTTAAAAGAACTTTATCTCAAAGAACAGGATGAAATCGAAGCCATTCTTGCCACACTTAGCAGCCAGGCGGCAGAACATATTCCTGAGCTACAAAATAACTATGAAATATTGACGGAACTTGATTTTATTTTTGCCAAAGGTTCCCTGGCCAAACAGCATAATGGGACTGCCCCTCTGTTTAATAAAGAACGCCGCATCCGTATCCGCAAAGGGCGGCATCCATTGCTCGACCGTCACACCGTAGTGCCCATCGACATCCATCTGGGAGATACGTTTGACCTTTTGGTAATCACCGGTCCTAATACTGGAGGCAAGACGGTCTCTCTGAAAACGGTAGGACTGTTCACACTGATGGGGCAGGCAGGTCTGCATATACCGGCAAACGACCGCTCCGAGCTGTCCGTATTCGAGGAAGTGTTTGCAGACATCGGGGATGAGCAGAGTATTGAGCAAAGCCTCAGTACGTTCTCCTCACATATGACAAATATCGTTTCTATTTTGCAAAACGCCAATGAGCAATCACTTGTTCTATTTGACGAACTTTGCGCCGGGACAGACCCAGCGGAGGGCGCAGCTCTCGCCATCTCCATATTATCAAAGCTCCACCATCGCGGCGTGCGCACAATGGCAACTACGCATTACAGTGAATTGAAAGTGTTTGCCCTCTCTACGCCTGGCGTAGAAAATGCAAGCTGCGAATTCTCAGTAGAAACGTTAAGCCCAACTTATCGTCTTCTCATTGGTATTCCTGGCAAGAGCAATGCCTTTGCCATTTCCGGCAAACTCGGACTGCCCTCGGAAATCATTGATGACGCAAGGACACGCATGTCGGAAGAAGATGAGAATTTTGAAGACCTGATTTCTGATTTAGAGGCAAGCCGCATCACAATTGAAAAGGAACGATTGGAAGCAGAACAATACCGCCAGGAAACAGAACGCCTAAAACAAAAACTGGAAGAAAAACAAGAACGCTTAGAAAATCAGCGCGACAAAATTATTCGCCAGGCAAATGAGGAAGCTCATGCCATCCTCAGAGAAGCCAAAGAAACCGCTGATAAAACGATTAAAAACTTTCATAAATATGGGCAGGCCAATCCTAATATGAAAGAAATGGAACAAGAGCGCAGGAAACTCAGGGACAAAATGGGCAGCCTGGAAAAAAATATGGGCCTAAAACAAAAAGAACAGGCACAAAGCCACAAAATCCCCCAAAATTTACGAATTGGCGATTCCGTAAAAGTTCTCAGCATGAATCTCAAGGGCACAGTACACACCCTGCCAAACGAAAAAGGCGACTTGTATGTTCAGATGGGTATTCTTCGCTCTCTGGTAAATATCCAGGATCTAGTATTGTTAGAAGATACGCCTACGCTGGGAAATAAGAGAAAATCCACTGGAGCCGGCAAATTAAAGATGGCAAAGTCCGCCTCAATTTCCACGGAAATCAATCTTATTGGCAAGACAACAGACGAGGCCATCGCTTTACTGGATAAATACCTGGACGATGCTTACCTTGCCCATATGTCATCGGTCCGTGTTGTCCACGGCAAAGGAACCGGCGCTTTGCGCAAAGCCGTGCACAATCATTTGAAACGCTTAAAGTATGTTCAGTCCTTTCGCCTTGGTGAATTTGGGGAAGGTGATTCCGGCGTTACCATAGTAACTTTCTCATAACATATGCGTCCTAGAATAAGATGGGCAATCCCACGGGGCTGCCCTACCCCTCGCCCACGAGGGGATTGCACACTTTGACGCGCCGAGCACATTTGCGAAGCAATATTTACCTCTTGTGTGAGTGCGCATATTATTTTCTTATCTTATAGGAAGGCCACTCACGCTTTAGCGTGACCAAGGTCTTTCCTATAAGATGAAATACACCTCAAAGGAGGAATCCTATGGCTTCAAAACAGAAAATTCTCATCGTAGATGATGATGTAAATATTGCAGAACTGATATCTCTTTATCTGACAAAGGAATGTTACGATACCCGCATGGTTCACGACGGCGAAGAAGCCCTCGCGGTATATGAACAGTATGAGCCAAACCTCATTTTACTGGATCTCATGCTCCCGGGCATTGACGGTTACCAGGTTTGCCGTGAAATCCGCGCCAAATCCAATCTTCCGATTATCATGCTTTCCGCCAAAGGGGAAATCTTTGATAAAGTACTGGGGCTTGAGCTTGGAGCAGACGACTATATCATGAAACCTTTTGATTCCAAAGAACTTGTTGCCCGCGTGAAAGCAGTCCTCCGCCGCTATCAGCCCGCAAAACCTGAAACACCTTCCGCCGGTGTCAAATGTGTGGAATATCCTGACCTTACAATTAACCAAAGTAATTATTCTGTCATTTACCGGGGACGTGCGGTCGATATGCCGCCCAAGGAGCTGGAACTTTTATACTTCCTTGCCTCCTCCCCAAATCAAGTATTTACCAGAGAACAGCTGTTAGACCATATCTGGGGCTATGAATACATTGGAGACACGCGAACGGTCGACGTGCATGTCAAGCGTCTGCGCGAAAAAATCAAAGATCACGAGAAGTGGAGCATTGCCACTGTCTGGGGCATTGGCTATAAATTCGAGGTGAAATTGTGAAACGTACCTTATACTTAAAATTTTTGTTGGGATATGTATTGTTAGGAATTATGGGATTTATAACCGTTTTCACCCTTACTTCGAGTCTCACTTTAAACTACATAGAAAAAAGGACCGTTACCAGCCTATATCGGGAGTCTAATCTTTTGGCTGGTAATTACGTCTCCAATTATTACCGTGGAACAATGACGCTCACAGACGTAAAATCTCATTTCGAGGCCATTGCTGCTTATCTGGACACAGATATATGGGTGATTGACCGCAATGGAAACATCTTAATTAACAGCCGCCCCGAATCAGCCGCAGACACTGTTATTCCAAATTTTGATATTGCTTCCTTCGGCACAAATTACTATCAAAAAGGCACATTTTTTGATATGTTTTCCGAGGATACACTTTCCGTATTCTCTCCCATAACCATTAACTATAAAGTGCGTGGATATGTGCTAATTCATCGCTCTATCGCCGATTTAGTCTCATACAAAGATGGATTTTTAAACATTGCCTATATCACTCTTGCCATTATCTTTTTCTGCGCGTTTATAGTGCTCGTGCTCTTTACTTTCACGGTATATTTGCCCATTCGTAAAATGACCCGCGCGGCAAAAGATTACTCTCAAGGAAACTTTGATACCCAAATAAACATCCATACCAATGACGAAATGGGTTACCTTGCCGCCTCCATCAACTATATGGCAACCGAGCTATCCACTTTAGAGGAAGACCAACGGAAATTTATTGCCAATGTTTCCCACGATTTCCGCTCGCCTCTTACTTCTATCAAAGGCTACATAGAAGCTATTATGGATGGCACGATTCCCCACGAAATGCAGGATAAATATCTGAACATTATCCTTTTTGAGACGGAACGTTTGAACAAACTAACACAGAGTATGCTGGAACTCAACAAATTCGGTATCAAAGGCTCTATAATGGATATCGCCGACTTTGATATCAACCATACCATCAAGATGGTCGTACAATCCTTTGAAGGTATCTGCAAACAGAAAAAAATTTCCTTTGAATTAATTTTAACAGGACAGACTTGCTTCGTATCCGCTGATATGAGCAAAATCCAGCAAGTACTCTATAACTTAATTGATAACGCCATCAAGTTCAGCCATTCCGACTCTTCCATCACCATTGAGACTACGGAAAAGAATGACAAAGTATTCATCTCCGTCAAAGATGCCGGCATCGGCATCCCCAAAGATAGTATCAAGAAAATCTGGGAGCGCTTTTATAAGACAGATTTATCCCGCGGAAAGGACAAGCGCGGCACCGGCCTGGGGCTTGCTATCGTTAAAGAAATTATTTCCTCCCATAATGAGAACATCAACGTTATCAGCACGGAAGGCGTAGGAACGGAATTTATTTTCACCTTGCCTATGGCACAAAAGGAAAATGAATTGTAAAAGGGCTGTCCCATTTAGTATTCTACACTTTGCAAAATCAGCCCTTTTGCCGGCAGCATTGCACCGGCATTCTCCCGAATGCCTTCCTCCAAAATCTGTTTAACTTCCAACGGTTGTCTCTCTCCGGTTCCGACCTCTGCTAATGTCCCAGCCACAATCCGTACCATATTATGCAAAAAACCATTACCACTTATGACAATATCCACTTCCTCTCCTTTGCGCACTACTTCAAGATTATAAATTGTCCGCACAGTAGATTTTTTCTTGGAAGGATTCCGACAAAATGCCATGAAATCATGGGTTCCCACCAGATAGCGGGCCGCACTTTGCATAGCATCCACATCCAGTATCTCCTCTATCGTATGCATCCACTTCCTCTCAAACACATTGGGGCTGCTACTATTAAATATCCGGTAACAGTACGTCTTCCTCACGGCGGACAACCTCGCATGAAACCTCTGCGGCGCTTCCTCCATATGCATAACTCCTATATCTTCCGGTAAATACAGATTGACATAGTCTTGAATTTGCCTGACAGGCATCTCTATGGACAAATGAACGTTTGCAACCTGTCCCATAGCATGGACTCCAGCATCTGTGCGTCCAGACCCCTGCACTACTATTTCTTCTCCCTCCAGTTTTGTAAAGATACTGTTCAACTTTCCCTGAATCGTATTATCTGTACCTTTTTGATTTTGCCAGCCCTTATAACGTGTGCCATCATATGCAATTATCATTTTATAATTCTTCTTCAATTTTCATTTCCTCCTTTCTCTAATCAGATTTATCTCTCTATGCATTTAATAGGAAAACAGCGGTAAAGCAACAAATAATGATGCTTTCCGCTGTTCTATATTCATGAGACATCGGGGATTCGAACCCCGGACAACTTGATTAAAAGTCAAGTGCTCT
>CAJURU010000058.1 GCA_910588845.1 uncultured Lachnospiraceae bacterium | reverse complement strand
AGTAACCATGCGGCTTTCAGTCGCATTCACAAGTGTTTGGTGAATAATTAAGGATTAGCACTTTGTTGTTGCGAGTGTTAATACTGATTAAACCATAAATAATCTTGAAAGTGAAGTGAAAAAATGGTATTATCAATGACAAAAACGCAATAATGGGGGATAATATTATGAACACACAGCAACTAGAGAGTTTTCTTGCAGTGGCGGAGAATCTAAGTTTTGCCAGGGCTGCGGAGGATTTAAACATTACCCAGTCGGCAGTTTCCCGCCAGATACATGCCTTAGAAGAGGAGTTGGGGACAAGGCTGTTTCACCGCACTTCCCGAAGCGTGGCTTTAACGCCAGCCGGAATCAGTTTCTATAAAGACGCCAAAAACTTTTTGGGCGGGCTGAAGGTAGCCGCCGCCAAGATCAAGCGTCACAGCACATCGAATGTACAGATTCTTTCCATTGGATTTGGAAATGAAATAGATTGTGAGCTTTCCGTGAGGCTTTTGCAGGAATGCCGTAAACATATCCCGGAACTGCATCCGTTTTTGCGCATTATTCCGCACCGTTCCATACTCAATCTGTTCCTTCAGGATGAAATAGATATTATGTTTGGTTTTCACGATGACGCTCCCTCCAGGCCCGGGGTTATTTATGAAGAATTATTCCGGGCGCCCGTCTGTTGCATTTTGTCTGCGGAACATGCATTTGCCGGCAAGGAAGCGGTTGAGGCGCAGGAGCTTTATGAAGAAAAGATCGTTATCTGTAATTCTTATTCCCTGCCGGCGCGGGCGGCGGTCCTGCAAAACCGCATGGAACGGCATTTCCCTCTCGGCTCCGTCTATTATTGTGATAACCTCAATGCGATGCTGGCGTTAGTAAAGGCGGGATATGGGTTTGGCGTTCTGCCAGAAATGAAATGGAATGATCCCGGAATCTGCGCCGTTCCTTTTGTCGGCGTGGAAGATACTTTTTTTGGCTTTTCCTACAAAGAGAATTCACCCAATCCGTTGGTGAAAAAATTTGTGGCGCTGGCCAAAAGAGTGCGCGAGAAAAAATAAAACTGTCAAGAAAAAACCCTTGACACCCTAACCCTTTTGTAGTATGATACGACAGGTGGTAGGAATGGAAAAGAAATTAATGCAGACATATCTCTATGATTTCTATGGAGACCTGCTGAATGAACATCAGCGGGACATATATGAGGATTTTGTGCTGAATGACTTTTCCCTGAGCGAGATAGCCCAGATGCAGGGAATCAGCCGACAGGGCGTTCATGACCTTGTGAAACGGTGTGACAGAACGCTGGAGGGATATGAACAGAAACTGCATTTGTTGGAGCGTTTTCTGAAAATGAAAGAGCAGATTTTAAAGATTCGCGCGCTTACCGAAGAGCACAGTAACAGAAATGGATTCGAGGCGATGGCTGAAATCAGGGCCATCTCTGATGAGATATTAGAGGAGTTGTAATATGGCGTTTGACAGCTTGTCTGAAAAATTGCAGAATGTATTCAAATCCCTGCGCAGCAAGGGGCTTCTCACGGAGGCCGACGTTAAGGCGGCTCTCAAAGAGGTAAAATTGGCGCTGCTTGAGGCTGACGTCAACTTTAAGGTAGTCAAGCAGTTTGTGAAATCCGTGCAGGAGCGCGCCGTGGGTCAGGACGTGATGAACGGTCTGAATCCCGGGCAGATGGTAGTTAAGATTGTTAATGAGGAGCTGGTCAACTTGATGGGCTCTGAGACGACGGAAATTGCTTTGAAGCCGGGCGCGGACATTACGGTGATTATGATGGCGGGGCTGCAAGGCGCAGGTAAGACTACCACAACGGCTAAAATTGCCGGCAAGCTCAAGCAGAAGGGTAAAAAGCCATTGCTTGCAGCGTGTGACGTTTACCGGCCGGCGGCCATCCAGCAGTTACAGATTAATGGTGAGAAACAGAACGTGGAAGTATTTTCCATGGGAGAGAATCATAAGCCCGCCAACATCGCCAAGGCAGCGATAGAACATGCCAAAATAAACGGGCAGAACGTTGTGATATTGGACACGGCGGGACGTTTGCATATCGACGAAGATATGATGCGGGAATTACAGGAGATTAAAGAACAAGTTGAGGTAACGCAGACCATTCTGGTGGTGGACGCCATGACTGGACAGGACGCCGTGAATGTGGCGTCTATGTTTGAGGAGAAGATTGGCATTGACGGCGTGATTCTCACGAAGTTAGACGGCGATACCAGGGGCGGTGCGGCATTGTCCATCCGCGCAGTTACCGGCAAGCCAATATTGTATGTAGGCATGGGCGAGAAGCTTTCCGATTTGGAGCAGTTTTATCCCGACCGTATGGCAAACCGTATCCTCGGCATGGGCGATGTACTGACGCTGATTGAGAAAGCGCAGGAGAACATTGACGAGGAAAAGGCAAGAGAGTTAGAACAGAAGATGAAGAAGGCCGAGTTCGGCTTTGACGATTATCTGGAATCTATGAATCAGATGAAAAAGATGGGCGGCATTTCCAGTATGTTGCAGATGATGCCCGGGATTGGCGGTTCCCAGATTGCAGAGATTGAGAATGCTGTGGACGAGAAGAAAATGGCAAGGATTGAGGGTATTATCTATTCCATGACGCCCAAGGAGCGGGCGAATCCTTCGTTACTCAATCCCAGCCGCAAACGCAGGATTGCGGCTGGAGCAGGCGTGGATATCAGCGAGGTCAACCGTCTGGTAAAACAGTTTGAACAGTCCAGGAAGATGATGAAACAGATGTCCGGCATGATGGGCGGCAAGGGCAGACGCCGCGGAGGGTTTAAGCTGCCGTTTGGCTTGTAAACAGGAAAACGTAAAGCTACTGTTTGGCTTGTAAACAGGAAGGCTTACAGCTGCCGTTTGGCTTGTAAATTAGCAAACGGCATGATGCGCGGTACATTTCGTGCCGACTGAATTACAGATTACTTATGTTTAAGTAATATAGATAAATCATAACCAGGAGGTGAAAAGAAATGGTAAAGATCAGATTAAAGAGAATGGGACAGAAGAAAGCTCCTTTCTATAGAATTGTCGTAGCTGATTCCAGATCTCCCAGAGATGGAAAATTTATTGAAGAAATCGGAACATATGATCCTACAAGAGATCCGAGCGAATTTCATGTAAATGAGGAATTAGCAAAGAAGTGGTTAGCAAATGGCGCTCAGACCACAGAGACAGTAGCAAAGATCTTCAAGGCAGCCGGCATCGAGAAATAATTTTCGTGAGGTGACGTAATGAAAGAATTAGTAGAGGTAATTGCGAAAGCACTTGTGGATTTCCCAGAGGAAGTTGCGGTTACAGAGACTGAGAATGACAAAGCCATTGTTTTGGAATTACGCGTTGCCCAGGCAGATATGGGGAAAGTAATTGGCAAGCAGGGGCGGATTGCAAAAGCCATTCGTGCAGTTGTGAAAGCAGCAGCAGCTAAGAGTGACAAGAAAGTTATTGTTGATATTGTGCAGTAAGCAGCAAAGAGAAGCTGCCGTGGAATTGAAATTCGGTTCTGCGGCAGTTTTTATCTCATCGGAGAAGACTCCCACTTCTATACCTTAATGGACCACTCCAAAGGAGTGTGTCATAATGGGGTGCCCTTGGGTATAAGTGGTGAGTAAAGCAAATTTGTCTCAGTGGGAGCACAATCTCCGACCGTAACGAAGTGAAGAGGCAGGCGCGCAGAATTGTTATTTTATAGGAGAATCAGGATGGAAGATTTATTGCAGGTGGGAGCCATTGCCACGACCCATGGCGTAAGGGGAGAGGTAAAGGTATTCCCCATGACGGACGATGTGAATCGTTTTAAAAAATTAAGAAAAGTTTTTTTGGATACAGGAAAAGATTTTTTGGAACTGGAAATCTGCCAGGTGAAATTTTTTAAGAACATGGTTATTTTGAAATTTAAGGGAATCGACAACATCAACGATATAGAGAAGTACAAAGGCAAAGGTCTCTTTGTAACCAGAGAACATGCCGTAAAATGTGAAAAAGACGAGTATTTCATCGCTGATTTGATTGGTATAGAGGTAAGTACCGAGGAGGGAGAACCGATGGGCGAGCTGGTAGATGTGCTTCAAACGGGGGCAAACGATGTGTATGTAGTGCGCATAAGTGAAGAATCCCCTTATGTGCACAGAGTGTCAGGTAAGAAAAAGGAGCTGCTTTTGCCGGCAATCCGGGAGTGCGTGTTAGATGTGGACATGCAGGAGAGAAGGATGAAAGTTCATCTGATGGCGGGGCTGTTGGATGTGGATGACACGGAGGAAAAGCAATGAATTTTTATATATTGACGCTGTTTCCGCAGATGGTAGAAGAAGGACTGCATACTAGTATTATCGGGCGAGCGGTGGAGGCTGGAACGCTGCACATTGAGACCGTAGATATCCGCAGCTATGCGCAAAATAAGCACCATAAAGTGGACGATTACCCTTACGGCGGCGGGGCGGGCATGTTGATGCAGGCGCAGCCGGTTTACGATGCCTGGAAATCGGTGGTAGACCGTTTGGGGAAAAAGCCGCGCTGCGTCTATGTGACGCCACAGGGCACTGTTTTTCGCCAGCAAACGGCGAAAGAGCTTGCCCTAGAGGAAGATTTAATTTTGCTCTGCGGCCATTATGAGGGCATAGATGAGCGTGTTTTGCAGGAAATTGTCACGGATTATTTGTCGATTGGAGATTACGTCCTTACGGGAGGAGAACTCCCGGCGATGGTAATGGTAGACGCGATTTCGCGCATGGTTCCCGGGGTATTGAGCAACGCGGATTCCGGCTCTGCCGAGTCTTTTGAGGGAAATCTGCTCGAATATCCGCAGTATTCCCGCCCCGAAGAATGGATGGGCAGGAAAGTACCGCCGGTACTTCTTTCCGGCCACCATAAGAATATTGAATCATGGCGCAGGGAACAGTCAATTTTGCGCACAAAAGAACGCCGCCCCGATTTGTTAGAGGGGGCGGCGCTTACCAGACAGGAGCAGGAATGGCTGTTGGCTGCTACTCAAAATTGAGCTATTTATGGATATTGAGGCTGTCGCACTACAATAATTACGAATGCCAGATATTCATTTTACGGATGATTACCAGCGTTGCAATCATCAGCACAATGGCAATCGGCAGCACGATAATTGCGTTCGGTACAAATCCGGCGAGGACGTAGCTTAAAAAGCTGACGCCTGCCACTGTCATGGCATAGGGGAGCTGCGTGGAAACATGCGTTACATGGTTACACTGCGCGCCCGCGCTCGCCATGATCGTTGTGTCGGAAATCGGTGAGCAGTGGTCTCCGCATACAGCGCCTGCCATACATGCAGATACGCAGATAACGCCGAGCGGGTTATCCAGTGGGAATACGGCAAGCGTGATCGGAATCAGGATGCCGAAAGTGCCCCAGGAAGTACCGGTTGCAAAGGCAAGGAAAATGCCGATGATAAAGACGATTGCCGGTAAGAATACCTGGAAGCTGCTGGCGGAACTGTTTACCACGGCTTCCACGAATTCCTTTGCGCCGAGGGAATCGGTCATTGCCTTTAAGCTCCATGCAAAGGTCAGGATCAGGATTGCCGGAACCATAGATTTGAATCCTTCGGGGATGGACTCTGCAATATCTTTAAACTTGATGGATCTGCGGATTAAGTAGTAAATAACTGTGATAATCAATGCTACGGAGGATCCCAGCATCAGGCCGATAGAAGCATCGGAATTGGAAAATGCATCCACGAAATTTACGCCCTCGAAAAATCCGCCTGAATAAATCATACCTACAACACAGGAGACGATCAAGACAGCGATCGGCAAAAGCAGATCAATTACTTTCCCATTCGGATTGCTGTTCTCAGCAGCTGCGTTTGCATAATCCTTCATGCCAGAGAAAATGTCTCCTTTTTCTTTGGCATTTTTCTCATGCGCAGCCATTGGGCCGTAATCCATGCCGGTTATTGCGAGGAAGATCATCATCACGATCGTCAGAATTGCATAAAAGTTAAAAGGAATTGTGCGGATAAAAAGATAAAGCCCGTTTCCATCCTCTACATAGCTTGCCACTGCGGCAGCCCAGGACGATACCGGGGCAATGATACAGATGGGAGCAGCCGTCGCATCAATCACATACGCCAGCTTTGCCCGGGAAACTTTGCTATTATCAGAGACCGGGCGCATGACGCTTCCCACGGTCAGGCAGTTAAAGTAGTCGTCAATGAAAATTAATACGCCTAAAGCAATGGTAGCAAGCTGCGCGCCGGCGCGCGTCTTAATATGGGAAGAAGCCCAGCGTCCAAATGCAGCGGAGCCGCCGGCTTTGTTCATCATCACTACCATGATGCCCAGGATTACCAGGAAAATCAGAATGCCTACATTATAGGCGTCTGCAAGCACGGCCACAATGCCGTCATTGAATACATGGGTCAGCGTTCCCTCAAAACTGAAATTTGAGTAGAGCAGGCCTCCGATTACGATGCCGACAAAGAGTGAGGAATAGACCTCTTTGGTAATCAGGGCAAGTCCGATAGCAATGATTGGCGGCAGAAGCGACCATACTGTCTTATAAAAATAGCTTGGCGTCTCGGTTGCGCCGTCTCCTGCCGCATATGCGATGGCAGGAAGGAGAAGCGCTGCAATGCAAAAGAGAAAAAGTAATTTGGCGCCTTTTTTCGCGCGAAGAGCGGCAAACCGTCTTTTCTCAGGGGGTGGGTTGTTTTTCATCTTGTGTCCTCTCTTTCTCCCTTCTAAGTGAGAAGGGGTGGCTGTTTCTGATAGTAAATTTCATGATACGCAGCTTTGTCTTACAGGGGGGCACGGCATGTTACCGTAAAAATTATAGCAGTTGGATTCCGTGTTGTTCAGCTTCCTTGCAGACCTCTTCCTTCCAGAGCGAGGATTGCACTTCCCCGATGTGCGCTTTGCGCAGGAAGAACATGCAAATTCTTGACTGCCCGATACCGCCGCCGATCGTCAGTGGGAGCGTTCCTTCTAAGATAGATTTCTGGAAGGGAAGCTGGGCGCGTTCAGGGCATCCTGCTTTGTCGAGCTGGGCCTTCAAAGATTCCTCGTCTACACGAATCCCCATGGAAGACAGTTCCAAGGCAATATCCAGAACCGGATAGTAGACAACAATGTCGGCATTCAGCGCCCAGTCGTCATAATCTGGGGCTCTGCCATCGTGCGGCTCGCCGGATTTCAGCTTATCGCCGATCTGCATGATGCATGCCGCGCCTTTTTCTTTGCAAATCAGATATTCACGCTCCTTGGGCGTGGACTGCGGGTACATGTCTTCCAATTCCCCGGTAGTGACAAAGAAAATATCGTGGGGTAGGATTTCTTCTATGTAGTCGTACTGAATTGCCATATATTTTTCTGTTTTGCGCAGCACTTTGTATACGGTGCGTACAGTCTCTTTTAAAAAGTCCAGGTTCCTGTCTTCTCTGGAAATAATTTTTTCCCAATCCCACTGGTCTACAAAAATGGAATGGATGTTGTCGGTGTCTTCGTCCCGGCGGATGGCGTTCATGTCTGTGTAAAGTCCTTCGCCCAGAGAAAAGCCGTACTTTTTCAAAGCGTAACGTTTCCATTTTGCCAGTGAATGCACAATCTCAGCAGTTTTTCCATTCTGCTCCTTAATGCCGAAAGTTACAGGGCGTTCCACGCCGTTTAAGTTGTCGTTGAGACCGGAGTCCGGGTCTACAAACAGCGGTGCGGACACGCGTTGCAGATTTAACCGTTCTGCCAGCAAATTCTGAAAAGAATCCTTGACAGTCTTGATGGCAATCTGCGTATCGTGCAGGCTCAAGGCGGATTGGTAATTCTCCGGTATAATTAAATGCTCCATAAATTTTCTCCTTATTCGTTTATTTTACGAATGTTTGATAAATTATTAAATCTTCATGTTCACGCACATGCCATTCGCAGAGCATGTGAACATCGCAGTGTTGTCTGACAAGTGAACTGTAACTATTATATGCTTGCCGGCATATTTTTTCAATAAGGAAGTTGTAGTTTTCGCCAAGATATGAGAAAATAGCTATATATCGAATAGTAAGGAGGACAAGCATGAAAGAGCTGCATTTTGGAGTAGACTATTATCCAGAGCATTGGGAGAGAAGCCGTTGGGAGAAAGACGCCGTGCTGATGCAGGAAATGGGAATTCAGATGGTGCGCATGGCAGAGTTTTCCTGGCATAAATTGCAGCCGACAGAGGATGTTTTTGATTTTAGCTGGTTGGACGAAGCGATTGGGCTTTTGGGACGCTATGGGATATATACGATTCTGGGAACGCCTTCAGCGGCGCCGCCGGCATGGATGATAAACAAGCATCCACAAATTCTGCCGGTGGATCGTGAAGGGCGTGTCCGCGGTTTCGGAGGCCGGCATCATGATTGCCAGTCAAATCCCATTTACCGGGAATATATCAGGAAATTGGTGACAAAGATGGCGCAGCATTATGGGGAGAATCCTCATGTCATTGGCTGGCAGCCGGACAATGAGCTGGGAAACAGCCATCAGGATTTGTGCACTTGCGAGTGCTGCCGCAAGCATTTTCAGGGTTGGCTTCAAAGAAAATATAAGACAGTCCCCGCCTTAAACCAGTCTTGGGGGACGGCGTTTTGGAGCCAGGAATACAATGATTTCTCAGAAGTCTTTGCGCCGCGGATTACCGTGACGGGTGAAAATCCTTCTGCCATGCTGGATTGGCGGCGTTTTTGTTCCGATTTGATTGTGGATTTTACAAGAGAGCAGACAGAAATTATACGCAAGTATGCCAGGAATCAGTTTATCACGCACAACTATATGGGATTTGCTGATAAAGTGGATTATTATAAATTGGGAGAGCTTTTGGATTTTGTCTCTCATGACCAGTATCCGGGGGGATTTTATTTGCCGGAAACGCCGCATGAAAAGAATCATGTATTGGCGGCAACCCTGGATGTGGTGCGCAGTTATAAGAATCAGCCGTTCTGGGTTATGGAACAGCAGTCCGGTATTACGGGCTGGGAAATTATGGGCAGGGCGCCCGCGCCGGGACAACTCAGCGCATGGGCGATGCAGTCGATTGCCCACGGCGCAGACGCGGTTGTCTTTTTCCGCTGGCGCACCTGTGCAATGGGTACGGAGCAGTATTGGCATGGTATTTTGCCGCACAGTGGAAATCCTGGAAGAAGATACAAAGAATTGCAGGAATTTATTCATGAAGTCAATCCGTTAATGGATTCCCTGCAAAACACGATGCCCAGGGCGGAGGTTGGGATTGTCTTTTCCTTTGAGCAGGAGTATGCTTTCCAAATCCAACCCCATCACAAGGATTTGAGCTACACCGGGCAGATTCAGAAATACTATCGCGCCTTGTATGAGCGCAACATTCCAGTGGATTTCGTGCCGGAACAGGGTGATTTCAGCAAATATAAGCTCTTGTTGGCGCCTTTGCAATATCTGATGTCCCCGGAGTTGGAAGACAAGTATCTGGACTATGTGCGGCAGGGCGGGCATTTGCTCTTAACGATGCGCACCGGCGTAAAAGACAGGAATAACCTTTGTATGACAGAGCGGGAGCTTCCTGGCAGGCTCAGTGAAGCAGCCGGGGTGGAAGTGTTAGATTATGACTGTCTGCGCGATGCCAGTGTTAAGGTACGATTTGCAGGACAGGAACATGAAGGGAATGTGTGGAGTGACTTGATGCGCTTGCTGCCCGAAACAGAAGCCTTGGCGTATTATGACAGTGAATTTTATGCAGGGGAGCCTTGTATTACGGTGCATCCATACGGCGAAGGGCGTTGCTATTATGTGGGGACGGAGCCTTTAGAAAGTCTGATGGACGCTTTGATGGCAGAGATTTGCGGTAAGGCTGGCATAGAGCCGCTTCTGGCGCCGGTGGCGGAGGTGGAGTGTATGGTGAGAGAGAATAACAGGGAGCGTTTTCTGTTTGTCATCAATCATTCCGCAGAGAGTAAATGTTACCAGCCTCCGGAAAATTGCCGTTTGCTGAAAGGGGAGCAGATAGGAAAACTGGGAGCTTATGAGGCGCAGGTCTTAATTCTATAGTTAAACATTATCGCGCTAAAGCGTGAAGGTGAGGGAGTAGAAGTGGCCTTGTTCATTTCTTATAAATATTAAGAAGTAGTTGTGGATTCATGGTTAAATAATACAGGAAAGGATAGGAAACATGAAACAGATCATAAAAACAGCAGAAAAAATTATGAAAGAGGCAAAGGAGCTTACCGGATGGAATTTTATTGGCGGTGTAAAGGGAAATAACTGTACCATCCGTGCCGACCTTTTGAACGAGGCGGATAAACAGATTAAGGTCATTATGGAGATTAAGGCGAATGACGTTTTAATTAAAGTAATGGGGGTAGATGAAAGCTTTGACAGGAAAGCGCTGGAAACGGTTCAAGGGAAACTTCAGTTCCCGGTGGAGGCGCATCTTGTGGAAGGAGAATCGTTTGCCCTCATGTATCATGAACCTTTGGGCGTGCTGGAACACAGCGTCAAAGGTGTGATGAAAGAGGTTATTACTCCTATGGTCAATGTAATAGGGGAAATGCTGGCAGAATAATTATCTTTGAGGGAAAACGAATAAACCGCATATCATTTTTGATATAGATAAATGCAGGCTGTCAACAGGTAAATTGACAGCCTGTGATGTGTCAGTACACTGGGAAAGATTCGAGGCGTATATCGCTTCACAATAGTACTTATCGTTTCATAGGATGCAGTAAACACAAAAACCGGAAAGCAAAAGCTTTCCGGTTTGTTACGTGCGTGAGAAGATTCGAACTCCCGACACCTTGGTCCGTAGCCAAGTGCTCTATCCAGCTGAGCTACACACACATAT
>CAJURU010000057.1 GCA_910588845.1 uncultured Lachnospiraceae bacterium | reverse complement strand
TTAACGGACTTATTAAATCCCGAAGGACAGCATGGATGCGGCATACTGTTTTTAAAGTCTTTTTTCAACGATGTATTGAATGAAAAGCGAATCAATGACACATTGCTTGCCCATACGAATGTCATTAAGGAATTTGCCATTGATAACGAGCGCAGGATTGACATCGTTATCTATAATACTCTTTTTTTTATTCCAATAGAAGTTAAAATTTACGCTGGAGAACAGGAGGGGCAGTGTTATGATTATTTTGAGTATGCAAAAACATTTGACGAAAATACACAAATCGTCTATCTGACAAGATTTGGAAGTGAACCCACTGAATACAGCAGGAAAGCGAAAAAGAGCGCTGCAATTTTGCCGAATGATAAAATAAAGTGTATCTCATGGGAAAAAGACATATGTGAGTGGCTGACAGCGCTGCTTATACAATTAAGTGAACCAATAAAATCAATAGTCATGCAATATATTGATGCAATTCATTTCATTACAAATCGGAAGGATGACTGGATTATGGAGAAAAACTTGGAAGTTTTATATGAATCTGCTGATTTTTTCAGTGCAGGAATACAGATTGAAAAAAACATGAAAGCTGCTAAATTAAGACTTATTCGGCTAGTATTTGATGATTTCAAGGAAGAAATGGAGATGACAGCATCAAAATATGGATTAGAGCTTGAAAAGGATGCTGTTTACTATTGTTATGATGAAAAACAGCATGAGAAATTTTATGACTGCTACAGTACATTTCCCGGCTTGAATTATGTAGTAAAAAAAGCAAAATTTCAAAAAAGCAGCTTGCAGATGTGGTTTCGGATAGAAATAGTACATTATCTTTTTGCCGGAATTTCCATATTTGATACGGAAGCTATGACAAAAGACGGAAATTCAAAAGGTTATCAAGTGAATGAAATAACTGCTAAAATCATAGACGAAGCAGCACAATATCTCAACAGAGATATTATCACTCCGGACGACTGGTGGCTTGCATGGTGTTATCCAAACGGAAAGCGTCAGGATGATTATTATGACGATGTGCCGGATTTCAAGCATATGAATCAATGTGCTATCAACCTTGTCGATAATCAGAAACGGGCAGAATTTGTTAAAAATGCAGTAATGGTTTTTGAGGAACAGCTTTTCAAATATCTTCTGTAAAATTAACATTTAAGGGGGTAATGCAATGGTTGATTTAAAATGTCCAAAATGCAGGAGCTACAACACACACAGTTATCATTAACATTATCAAGAAATACATCCATAGAAATAATTAGATAATGCAATGTTCCCGATGCGGATATCAGTTTTCAATAATCAATCCTGATAAAGCAGAAAGAATCAATGCCAAAAGGTCAAAACTTGAAGCACGCCGAAAAGAAAGATTAAAGGTTTATGCCGAAAAAAATAAAAATGCGATTGATGGTTTGTACAGGAACAGCCAGTTGGAAAATGGCGAAATACTGTTGTATACAATTGCTTATTTTACCCCTCACAAAAATACCTATACTTCATCTCACAGTAAAAAGTGACTGATAAATCCTTTATCTGCTACAATGAGAAAACTGTTTCCGCATTTCAAGGGATAATATTATTACACTCAAAAAGAAAAGAATGCTTTGCATGCATAGACGTTCAAAAAAACACAGATACTAACTTTGGCAGAAACACTGCTTTGCACAGCAAATGTATCATTTTCAGAAAAGAGGTATCATATGAGTGAAAATAATAGAAAAAAGGACACCCATCCGGTGCCTGATATGAGCAGCAGCTACGATTATTTAAAAGCCAGCTCTGCTACAGACTGCACTGGCGTTGTCCCCAGACCCCCGCAGGACAGCGCGGAATTGGATTCCTATCTGGACGTATACAATTTCCTGCCACAGTGCGCCTACGCCAACCCAAGTCCCGTAGAGATTGACATGCTGCAAGATAAAAAAGCAAGCCAAAAATACAGAGGCTAATCACAAAGTCCTCTGCAAGTAACGGAACATCAAAAATTTTAGGGGTGTCAAAGACCGGTTCTATCAACAGCAGCCTTCGACACCCCATAATTTTTGTATACATCCCACCGTCTTATCACAGCGAAACGTCTCTGTAATTTTGCAGAATTAAATTGTATAGTCAAACTGCTGGCCTACATAAGTCTCAGCCTGCGACTGTACCATATCGCTGCGTCCCATCGCCACAGTCTCATTTATCTTCTGTAACAAATCATCCCAGGAAGAAGCTTCTACCGTCACTAAATCTTCCGGGCGTTTATGCTTCTCTAAAATCTTATCCTGTTTCTCTTTCTGCTCTGCCTTCTTCTCGGCCGCTTTCTTGTCTGCAATCTTTTGATCATGCTTCTGCTGAATGCGGTCCTTCTGAGCTGCCAATGATTTGTCAACTACGGCAAAGAACGATGCATTTCCATAGTCGTCAAACTTCATTCCGAATGCTTTCACGCTGTCCGCATTACTGCCAAGGCTCTCCTTCATCTGCGCAAACTGCCCGGTTGCTTTGTCGAGAATACCTTCATATTTCTTGCGGTAAGATTCATCCTCCGCCATCTTCTCTATCTTCTCATCATCAATGAGGACAATCAGGCTCTTGTTGCTGCCATATTTGCCGACGTTTGCCTCCGCCTGCTCCTTCTGGTCCGCGCTTACGAGAATGAAATCCATATTCTTATATTTCTTCTTGAGCTTCTCATAATATTTCTGTGCTTTCTCACTTAACTGTGGATTGCCAATCTGTTTGCCATACGTCTTATTTGTCTTCGCAGCCGGGTTCGTTTTGTCATTCGCTGCAATCTGTGATGCATATACGTCTGCTATTCCGTTAGTATTCATTTTCATTTCCTCCTTGAAATAAAACCATCCTAAAATTATGTACCTTCTAACTCTTATATCGGACGATTCCTGGAAATGGTAACCATTTTAGCGTATAAAATTGGTTGGCGTCTTCATTTCCTGCTCCGGCAGACCATACGCATCCTTTCCCAACGCAATACTCTTCATGAGAAACGCCATATTTCCTGCCAAAGTCCGCATTGTCTGTAACCCTTCCGCGTCCTGTAATGCTTCCCCGGGCGTCTTGCCGTGAATGCTGTTCCAATACTGGCTGGACGCCACCGGCATGCCGCAGACCGTAAAGTACTTGTTCAACTCGTCAAAGGTTGCAGACATACCGCCTCTTCTTCCAGCGACAACACTGGCGCCAACCTTCATCCGCTTGTCAAAATGCGTACTGTAAAACAGCCTGTCAAGAAATGCAATCAGCGTAGCGTTTGCCGAGGCATAATAGACCGGGCTTCCAACAACAAGTCCGTCACATGCCTCAAATTTAGGGGCAATTTCATTTACCAAATCGTCAAACACACATTTTCCCTTTTCCATACAGGTATAACAGGCAATACAGCCCCGAATGTCTTTGTTTCCCACCTGGATAATCTCTGTGTCAATTTCCTCTTTGGCAAAAACTTTCTCCATCTCCTGCAAGGCCGTAAATGTATTACCCTGGGCATGAGGACTTCCATTAACCATCAATACTTTCATATTCTTACCAATCCTTTCCATATCTAATTGAGTTTAGTATACATAATCTCCCCGATACAAGCCCTAAGGCACCCTCCCAACTTCGTTGGGTCCCTCCTTATGACAAATTATACCATGAATTACTTCGCAATGACATGGTAATCCGAAAGCAAATCTCCCATATCCTCCTGTAAGCCGCCCACATCCTCCTGCCTGCTCGCATTAGGCATATCCGTCGGTTTAGAAATCTCCAAGCTCATAGTGGTTTCCATCCCGCCTATACTCATTGTCACCACCAGCACCCTGGAACCGTCCGGCTTAACAATAATATCCGAACTTGTCTTGGAGTTGCTTTTTTCACGATTGTAAATATCCATCAATGACAGTTTCTTGGTTGCAGCCGTTTTTTCCGATTCCTCTTTTGGCACTTTGGGGACAGGATAACTATTTGCAGACTTGTCTTTTCCCTCTTTTTCCATACCATATGCCAATGGATAACTCACTGGGCTTATTCCTTTTATATTCATATTTTTCCTCTCTTTTCCTGTAAATGGAGTTTGCACAAAGCGTCTGCCAACAGGTTATTGATAATAATACTCCATCTGTGGCCCTCTTACTTTTTGTATATCGGAAAACGGAAAATTTTTTATAAGCGGATTTTCCTAAAATATATTAATTTTTCATTCTTCCAACCTTCGTACCCGCGGCAAATTCCATTACAACTGCGAAAAATCGATCACTTTATCCGGCAACCTGGTGTTTCTGAAATCCCCTTTTTGCAAACGGAATCATTATCACCGTCAACATTGCATACAAAATTGCCCTCATAGAAAATGCATCCAAAACAAGATTACCAAATTGGTACGAAATATACTTTCCTATATCGGACATGGCAGCGCGGTAAGGCAGCAGGAACAACGTCAAGTTGTAAGTCCCTGTCGTTCCATTCGGCGTTAAAAATATCGGAAAGAAAAGAACCGGCACCAGCACAATTATTACAAGATATGGCGTCTTCATTTTTGAGGACAAAAGAAGCGTGAAACTTATCATGGCAAATAATATCAGATAAATAACACCGATACTCACAAGAGCCGCCTGCAAGAACGTAAATGGATATGGAATTGTGGTATTTGCAATCTGTACCGGCAAATTCCAGCCGTCCGCGCCAAACGCCATAAGCGGCAGCCCACAGGCCACAACAACATGAAGTAAAAACGCCAGCAATCCAAATAAGAACGACGCCGCAATTTTCGCTGTTATCAACTTCGTCTTGCCGAATCTGCCAGCTAAGACGACGGCATCTGTCCCCGCCTGGTATTCGCCGCAAAAAACAGGGGCTACTGCAATACAGATAGATAAGATTGCAAACACCAAGAGCTCAAAGCTGCTCATAATTATCTCCCATCCCTCGAAATATCCATATTGCAAAGGAACTTTTATTTTATCAGCCATATTGCTCCAGTACGCCTTCTGCGCATCTGATAACCCTCTGGACGGTGTGTTTCTCAGCGCTTGCATTTTATCTTCCATTGCCTGATAAAAATTATTATATTCTGCTGCTTCTAATTCCGCCAATTTCTGATAACCCGAATTTTCCTGAGGACTGTCATACGTCTTGGCAATCATATTGAGCATCTTCTCCCGCGGCGCAATATGATTCCAGTAGGCGTCTCCAATCAAAAATCGTTCGTTTCCATCGTAACCGACATTCTGAGAATCAGCAAAAAGCCGCTGCACCTCACCGATTGATTCAGCGATATATTCCTCCGACAGAGGAACCGACATGGAATACTGCTCTTTGACATAGGCAATTCCCTGTGCCCCTTGAATCACACCATCCTGATTATATGTTTGGTATTGTATGATAGGCAGGCCGAAAAGAAACGCTGTCAAGAGCAAGCTGGCTGTCATGATAATGAATGTAGATTTTTTGCGTATTATCTTTAAAAATTCATATTTCACCAACATCTTATTTTCCCTCCTGTTCTTCGCCAAAATGATAAAGGAACAAATCCTCTAAGCCCGGTTCCACAGAGACGGCATTGTCCGCCGGCGGATTCTCATGTACAATACGCAGGCGCACCATACTGCCTTCGTGGTGCAGATTGACCACCGAAAACTGCTCACGAAAGCTCGCCGCTTCCCACTCAGGAACCAATATTTCCCATACTTTGCCGCGGATATTGTCTGTAACCGCCGCCATTGGCTCCTGCAACAAGAATCTGCCTTTTTTCATCAGCAATATTGTGTCCGCAATATAGGAAACATCCGATACGATGTGCGTTGAAAGGATCACGATTTTTTCTTTGGCAAAATCAGAAATAAGATTGCGGAAGCGCACGCGTTCTTTGGGGTCCAGCCCGGCAGTCGGCTCATCCAGTATCAGAATTGACGGACGGTTCAGCTCGGCCTGCGCAATCCCTAAACGTTGTTTCATCCCTCCGGAGTAGGACTTGATTTTTTTATCTGCAACTTCCTGTAGATTCACCATAGAGAGCAGCTTTTCCGTCCGAGCTTTTGCCTTTCTCTTGCCCAGACCTTTCACTGCCGCCATATATAACATGAATTCCCGCCCGGTAAAGTCAGGATAAAAGCCGAAATCCTGCGGCATATATCCTAAATGGGCATAATAATCTTCCCCCAATTCCTGCATGGTTTTCCCATTGAAGCGAATATCGCCGGAAGTAGCTTTTAAGACCCCGCAAATCATACGCATCAACGTTGTCTTTCCTGCGCCGTTTGCCCCAAGCAAACCATACACTCCAGGCGCTAAACTTACGTTTATATCTTCAACCGCATGGTTTGTTCCGTATTGCTTGCTTAGATGTTGTAGTTGTAATTCCATATGAGAACCTCCTGTCTTTTCTTTGGCGCAGTCCGTTTGTGCGAGTGCGCATATCATTTCTATCTTATAGGAAGACACTTTCACGCTTTAGCGTGACAAGGTCTTTCCTATAAGATAACAAAACGGATGGCCTATGCTTCCTAGCATAAACCATCCATCTTAGGCTGAACTTTTCTGTATCTTAATTTAAAATTAATTTAGGGTGAACGAAAAGCATATCACAACACAATGGGGCTAATTGCATGATTTTATGCAAAAGTTCTTGCCCCGAAACGGCTTTTGAAACTCAAATCCTATTAACATATCATACATGGCAAGAGAACAATAAATTGCGTGCCTTCGCCACGTTTGCTTTTTACAGAGATTTCACCGCCGTGAAGCGTTACAATTTGCTTTGCAATTGCAAGCCCCAGGCCGCTTCCTTCCGGTTTTTCCTTTGTATTTGTCCCCCTGTAATACCGGTTAAACAATTCCGACTGTTGCTCTTCGCTCATCCCTGAACCATTATCACGCACAATAACAGTTACCTGCGTCTTTTTGTCCAAATTAACAGACACCGTTATACTCGTTTCAGGCGGATTATGTGTGAGAGCGTTGACGATAAGATTTCCCAGCGCGCGACGCAATAAATCTGCATCCACACAGACAGTAAGTTCTTCTATACTGCTTGCAAACTCTATGCTGCGGTTCAAAAACGCAGGATCATTGATGATATCAATGACTGTCTCCCGCACAAAGCGGATAAAAGATATGTTCTGCGGCTGAAACGGCATAACGCCAGCTTCCAGCTGATATGTCAGCTTCAATTCATTCATCAGCCTTTGGGCATGATTGGCATTCTTTAAAATTATCTGCCCATATTCCCGTACCGTTTCACTGTCGGGCACAGAGCCCAAAGATAACAACTCCGCATAACCTTTGATTGGTGAAAGCGGCGTTTTCAGATCGTGTGTGATATTGGAAATCCATTCGCGCCGCGTCCGTTCCGTATTTTCTTGCAGCTTATCACTGTTATAAATCTTATTGTCCATATAGTTGAGCTCTCTATATACCTCCCGGAACACTCCCTTTTCCGTTAGCTTCACATAAGAACGATTCGAGATGTCATCAATCCCCTTTGAAATCTTTGCAAGATGTCCTGTAAGCCAAAACCCATACAGAAAGACGAAAGACACAAGCAAAACGAATGCAATACTTACGGCTATGCGGAAAACAGGTCCAAGACGTCCGACATTCTCTGCGTTGTAGTAAAGCATATGTTTTCCGATATCATAGGGAAAGCCAACGAGATAACTCCAGGTCTTGGCGGAACTTTTATAACTGCCTACAAAGACCGTATTGCCATTCTTATAATTGCTTGTACCAAAAGCCATTAATTCAGACGCTGAATAGCTTGCCGGGTAATCTGTGGGCTTATTGTGCGAAAAAATCTCTTTTCCGTTTTCATCCAGAACTTGCAGCCATAACCGATACTTATCCAGGCGGTCAATCCCGATATCTTCTATTACAAGATTCCCATGCTCCTCTTTCATCCAGCTCGAAAAATTATCCGTAAATCTGTGAGGCCAAGAGGCAAGGCTTAAGCCTACCGGTTCCGGAATTGCAAACATATAATAGAATACGCCTATGGCTGACGCTGCTAATACCAATGTCAAGACTGCCGCGAATGCAAATATGCGCAGAAATGGATTCACTTTTATTTTATGTTTCATATGGATTTACCAGCTTATAGCCCAACCCCTTCATTGTGATAATATACTTTGGTGATGCAGGGTCATCCTCTATCTTTTCACGCAAATGGCGGATGTGCACCATCATCGTATTGTCGCAGCCCAAACTATCTTCTCCCCAAATCGTCTCATAGAGACGTTCACGGCTAATCACCCGCCCTTTATTTTCTGCTAAATGGCAAAGAATTTCAAATTCCCTGGCCGTTAATTCTATGGGAGCGCCGCCTTTCAGTACTTGGCATCCCTCGGGATCAATCATCAATTCCCCAATCTTTACCGGATAATGTTCAGACGGATGTAACCGATACTGCGCACGCCGCAACTGTGCCTTTACCCTATAGGCAATTTCCTTGGGGCTAAACGGTTTTGTCACATAGTCGTCCCCGCCAACGGCAAGGCCAAGTATTTTGTCCAACTCATCATTTTTAGAGGAAAGAAACAGAATCGGGCAAAGAGAGAACTCCCGAATCTGCCTGCACACCTCATATCCGTCCAGGTCCGGGAGCATAACATCCAAAATAATGACGTCTGGATGCGTTTCTTTACAGGCGTTTACTGCCATAAGCCCCTTGTCTATTTTAATGATATTATAATATCCTTCTATATTGAGCGCCTTTTCCAACAAATTTAAAATATCCGGCTCATCATCAACAACCATAATCTTATATTTGTCCGCAGGTTTTCCTGTCAATCTGTCCATCCCACACCTCCAACAGCTATATTATACCCAGGCTGTACCCAAAATGCAAATTCAGGAAAACTTCATGATCCTTTCTTGTGTCTAACCTTGTATTCATATGGCGTCAGTAACATCTTCTTTTTAAAGATGCTGATAAAATAGCTGGTGGTGGAAAATCCTGTTTGAAGTGCAATTTCTGTAATGCTCTTGTCCGTATTGTTCAACAAAAAAATTGCCTGGGACAACCGATACTCCAGGATATATTCAGAAATCGTCATATTCATCATTTTTCTAAAATACCGGCAGCACGCGCTTCGGCTAAGATTAACATAATTGCACAAGTCGTCAAGAACAAATTTCTTTTGGAAATTCGCTTGCAGAAAATCTATCATTTTCCAAAGCCTCGCATTGTCCAATTGAAACGCATTATTTGCCTGAGATACGATAACATTGTCCCACAGAGCAATCCATATTTTTTGTAGTTTTTGGTGAATCTGATTTTTCAAAAATGCATCTTCCCAGTAGATATCTTGAAAAATATCTTAAAAATCATCTGCCAATAAAACTTCCTCTGAAGCCGGTCAGTAAACCCGAATCAAACAGCACTGTCTGATACTTTGCCGTACATTCCGTTTCGCTGCTGCGAATACTGTGAAGCGTTCCCGGAAGAATTAAAAAGCCTTCTCCCGTCTCTTCTCGCTCCTGGTGGTTGAGTAAATTCACCGTTACCGCGTTTTCTGTGACAACTGATAGCTCTATAAATCCCTGCTTATGCCAGTTTACAAAACTGTTTTTGTAAGAAGACAAATTATCATGTGAAACTGCAAGCGGAAATTCTGGATTTAACCGGAGTAATGAATTCAACTCGTTATCCACAGGAATTGTATCCATCGGTTTCCATGGCCAGTTGTAGTGCCCTTTTTTCATCCTCTGTCCTTTCTCATATATTCGCTGTAAGGAAGCTAATATTTTGATATTTTTTATTAATATAAATATATTTTTATCTCTCTAAAGATAATATAATTATATCACAAATCAATACGACTATAATATTGGTTATTATAAAAACATGAAAACTTAAATAGTTGTTACATAAATGAAAAACTTGCAGACAGGAGGAAAAATAAATGGGAACAAGCGATGCTTCCAGTAATCTATCAATGAAAGAACGGCGGGAAAAAGGCTTATTATGGGTTGACACAGGAGAAAATCTCAATCAGCAGATTTTTGCCCGGGGACTGTGCCAGGATTTTAATCAAACAAGGGCCACGGAGTCTGAAAAGAGAGCCGGGATTTGCAAAAAACTCTTTGCTTCGTGCGGAGAAAATGTGTGGATTGAGCCTCCCCTCACAGTCGCTATGGGCAATACCGTTTCGATTGGAGACAATACTTACATTAACTCAAATCTTACGTTAGTGGACGATTATAAGATTCATATCGGAACAGGCGTATTGATTGCACCTAATGTGACGATCAGTACAACGAATCACCCCATGCATTACAAGGCACGCACGGTGAAATGTACTGCAAAGAAGTTATTATCGAGGATAATGTGTGTATTGGAAGCAACGCTGTCATCTGCGCTGGCGTAACCATCGGTATGGGATCGGTAATCGGCGCCGGAAGTATTGTAACAAGGGATGTTCCGCCTATGCATTTTGCTGCGGGCGTTCCCTGTAAAGTGATTCGTAAAATCACCGACGACGATCTCAAAGAATTTGAACCGCTTTTGTGACAAATTAAATGGGGGATATGCGAATGAATGAAATGGAAGAGATTATGAATTCTGGAAAGTTATATGACGTAAGGAAGATAACCTCCCAAGATGTCCATTATCATGAATATCTACGCAAAATGGAGGCTTACAATTCTTTAGGCTATACCATGGAGGGCGAAGAGAAAAAACGTTCTATGTTAAAAGAACTTTTTGCCGAAGTCGGCGAAAACTCATATGTTCAGGCTCCTTACTATGCAATGTGGGGCGGACATCATGTACACCTTGGCAAAAACGTATGGATCGCTTCTAATGTCACGATATTGCCCGGTGTACATATTGGGGATAACTCTGTCATTGGAGCATGTTCTGTTGTAACGAAAGATATTCCCGCAAATGTCATTGCCTTCGGAAATCCACTTAAAATTCATCGGAAAATAACTACGGATGATGATATCTGCTATGATCGCGGAAAACTTATTTCAGAAAATATAGCGGCGCTTTCTTCCGAGAACACAACCAATGACAATTCCATAGAATAGAGGGTGTCGCAAAATCATCAAATTATATGATTGAGCGATGCCCTCGCTCTATA
>CAJURU010000056.1 GCA_910588845.1 uncultured Lachnospiraceae bacterium | reverse complement strand
ATTGAGATAATGTTACATTGCCTGCAAAAGCAGGGTTTATTTGGGCTCAAGCTAATCTCATTATAGGAGAGTATGTCAGATGCTTAAATGCAGAATTTAACCGAACCCCCGGACAATCCGGGGGCTTTAGGTGACAGCAAAACCAGCCCACTTTTTTCATGGACTGGTTATTGGAGGCAAACTGCCTCAGAGAAACAGGACTTACCATTCCGACCTATCGAGATTAAATTCATAAATCGTCAAGTTAACCGCATCGCCAGATGTAGTGCCGAAGCTAACATTGATACCATCTACGGCAATTTGCTGTCTTATTGTCTTAGCTTTGGCAATTTGCCCTATCACCCTATCGCTTTTACGACGTTTGCGGTATCGTACGAGAGCTTCTTTTGTTTCATAGCTAATTTGTCTGCGAGTAGACCTAAGCGTACCGTACCTGTAAACTCCGTACCGTGTCTTTCCGCTGCGAGTTTTCATTTTAACCCACACCATAACGCCATTCGGTTGTGACGACTCTTTTACACAACTAAAATCGCCAATGTTATATACTGCACATATCTTACAAAGAGTATGCGCTATATAAAGCTCTCGGCCGTAAGCTTTTCTGTTATATAGGTCTTTAAAACTATTTTTACGTTTAAAACCCATATCCTTATGCTTCATTGAGGTTTTTACCCAGTCATTAGCATCAACGCTCCCACCTATCTCTAATAAAATCCTAGCCTTCATAGTCCCGGGCAGGTCGCGAAGTTTTTTTCTTTTTAAGTACTGCTGCAATTCTTCATATTCAGAAATGACATGATTCAGTTTCTTGATATATGTCCTTTTTGCCGATTCGCTTAAGAGCCACGTCGATGTGTCATCCTCAAGCGTTTTTAGCGTTGATCTCGATTTTGCGAGAATCTTATCGACATACCTCTTCAAAGCCTCGTACTCACGCTTGGCAAATTTTATGCCATAAATATACTCCTGACAGTAGCCGCTCTTTACAAGGAAACTCGTATACCCGCCTGATTTTCTCGGCTGGTTACCTTGCTGGTCAAAGCCGGCGGTACCATAATAACCTGCATCCTGCATACAAATGGGAAAAATATTAAACCCTTCATCCGTACAGTTCGCAACCTTCTTGCTCAGCTTTTGGAATTGCTTATAAAAGTTTTTTTCACCTCCTCTAAACCGCAGTTTAAACTTTTTTCCCTTCAAAAGTTGCTTGTGGACTTTTTTGGCAGTTTGCTGGTCAATTTTTGTGACAGTAATCGTTTTTAGCTTGCTTGCGGCTTCTGCCTCCGGCGGACAAGCCATGAACAGAATCATAAAACTTATCACTGTCAACAATGTCAAAGTTACTTTCCTTGTTCTCATGATAGTTCCCTCCTGACTGTTAAAATACTTGGTCTTGGCAGACCAGTGTTCCGATTGTACTATCACTTGATAAAAGGAGCAATTATAAGCTCTTTGGTATGCCGAGCAACCACAATTATTGAACTGTATTTCACATTTTTATATAAATATAATCCAGCGCATCCAATGATAACTATAGCTCATTGACATTTCTAGACGGAAAAATACTGCATCTGTTCAGCATTTTTATTTGTATCTACCCGACAATCCCCCCACGTTGACAAATTGTTTTAAACCATGCAATTTTGCCCGCTGTAGTTTCCTTTTGCTGCGTTGTTTTCAGTCAACGATGTTCCACATCGTTTCCTTCAAATGCCTTGCACAAGAAAATTACAGATTACGCAAAATGTGTATGTAAAAATAAATGATACTCTAACAAAAAATCCGTTATACATAAACAGGAGCTTCCTCTCCTGGTATATAGCTTCATAGAGGGGCTTAATTTTTGGGTGGAGTGAATAGGCGGAACTAACTGGAATTCCGTATCTATTCGAATCGAGGAGAAATATAGCGCAAGTTTGCGCTGGGCCGACAAAAGCGTGACCGATTCCTAAGACCCGAAGTAAGATACTTGAGAGACTGGCAATTAGCGCCGCCATATTTACATTATCATCCACCAAATAGTCACGATACAAGACAGCCATTTTAATCGTCCCGCGTGTACGTTCGACCGCAGCCATCACGATAGCAATCGCGAGAACTATCATATACGGCGCTACCGTAGCCGCAGCCACCACCAGGAACTGCATTGCTGCCTGGCTTGGAGCCAAGACGCTTTTTCGTATCCGCACAACACTCTTTTAACCTTTGACAACCTTTTTTCGAGCGGATGAAATATTGCCTGCCGCACCACGGGCAACTGCCGAAATGTTTATATTCTATTTCCCATAAGGCCCAGTCGCAAACGTGAAACGGTATCCAAGTGATAATTTGATAAAGCAGGGAATGTTTAATCCACCTTTGGAATCTTCTTGAGGAATTATCAGTTCGAAGAGAAACAATATCGGACTTTATGACAAAATCTCTTCCAAACAAATGGTCTATAAATCCCCCGTAGCATGTGCCGTGATCATATACCATACACAACACCACCTTTTCTGTAAATTTACTAGCTTTCGCTCAGTATTGATAAGACATTGTATTAACTGTCCAAAAATCCGCCCTCAGGGGTCGGATGTAACAGAATGTTTATTATGTTACATCTGGCAGATAACTTAATGGCTAAATCCCATAAAATGCCGTTTTATCACTAAATTCACGCCTCATTAAAAAGAAAACGGCGCAGGAATTACTAAATATTGGCAGATAAACCATGCTTGTTGTAAAAATTTGGGGACGGTATTTGGACAAAAATAATTTTTTCCTTGAATCTTGTCAATCTTGATGTTAAAATAGGTTACAGTATAAACAAAATGTTACGAGTGTCCTCTTGTTCTTGATAGGTTATACTTATTTCTATCAAAGAAAAAAGGGGGCTTTATTTATTATGGCAGCAACAGAACCAATCAGGGACAAGAAACAGTTAAAGGAACTTGCAAATTATTTTTTGAAGAAAGGCCAACTGCGTAATTATACGCTTGTGTTGATGGGGACATATACCGTTCTTCGGATTAGCGACCTGCTCCGGCTTAAATGGTCGGATGTGTATGACGAAGAAAGACAGGCATTCCGTACTCATATTACCGTGACAGAAAAGAAGACCAAGAAAAAGCGCACCATTGCTTTAAACCCACAGCTGCTGGGCGCACTCAAGCATTGTTACCTCCACCGCCGGGGCGATTATATTTTTGCCAATAACCGTAAAGAGCCAAAGGCAATCAGTCGGGTGCAGGCGTGGCGGATTATCCATGCCGCAGTAGTGGAACTGGGGATTATGGGCAAGATCGCCTGTCATTCTTTGCGGAAGACTTGGGGATATCATGCAATCACAAACGGGGATGTATCACTGGCAGTAGTTGTAGATATCTATAACCACAGCAGTTACGAGACTACCAAGCTTTATCTCGGCATTAGACAGGATGAGCGAGACGAGGCGATACTTAAGATGACATTGTTCTGAACCCACAACAGATATTTTTTAAAAGTGTTTATATTCATGCCGTAAGATGTTATAATAGTTTTAATAGGATTATGCCAATTTCATATTAGAAAGAAGGAGGAGAGCCGGGATGAGTACATTAGAAAACACGATTTCCATGCTGGAAGTGCTGCCGGAGACCGATCTGATTAAAATCCAGGATTACGCCAAAAGCCTGTTTAAGCAGCGCGGGGCAGAGTATCCATTCCCATTGCTGGGCGAAGAGGATATCATCAAGATTGCAGAGACTTCTGAACGGCAGATTGCCAACGGCGAATGCAAAAACGCCAAGGATTTTCTTTCAGATCTGAGGCAGGAATATGGTATATGAAGTTATTTTTTCAGCGGAAGCACAAGAACATTTTAGAAAAATTCTCCATTATCTGATTTATGAACTCCAAAGCGACCAGGCGGCGTCCAGGGTTGCAGATGATATGGAGGAAACCACAGCAAGGCTTTCCACTGTGGCTGGCAGCCTTAAGCTGTGTGACCATCCCCGCTTGCGGGCTTTAGGATATCGGACAATTCATTTCAGACGGCATAAATATTTTATGCTGTATAAAATCGCAGGCAACGAAGCACATGTCCTCGGAATCTTCCATGACCTGCAGGATTATGAGAACATTTTTTAGATATAAATGCTAAAAGTAAAGTAATAAGATACTTAATATCTCGGAGCCAGTTCCCTGGAGTAAACATCCGTATAGCTCGACTGATACCTTCCAGCCTGTGCAAAGGACCAAAGATAAGTTAGCGCGCTAAGGTTAAACACTTCACTAGAAACGTTCTTTTCGGATTTGGCGCCATGTGAACCAGTATAACTAACAAGATTATCCGCCCCGAACGTGCGATGCATTTTGACTGAGTTCGCAATCACTGGACCATTGATTTGTAGCTGATTATCACAAGTGGCATTGGCATTACGGTTCAAGCTCCGTGTCTCGGTAGTATTGTCTTGCCAACCCCTGCAAGTATCAATATCACCGGTAGCAATTAGCCAGGCATCAAGTCGAGTTACGCTTGGGTCGATTGCGATATTACCATCAACGTAGATTACCACCTGCGGCAACTCATAGATATTCTCTTTCTTAGCGCTATCTAGGGTTACATTGCCATTGATCGTTAGAGTACCGTTAGTCCCGCCCGGATTAAAGTAGAGAATCTGCGTGCCGGCTACACCGCTAGCACCGGAATAGGTCGTCGCCGATTGATTTGGCACATCGTTTGTGGCGCTGCCCTTGAGATATGCTGAGAGTCGCGTATCGTAAGAAGAATTATAGTTAATCCCCGAGTTTCCAAGCACGCTGCCGCTCGACTTCAAGCCATCATTGGAGATGGTCAACCAAGCCATATTCCAGTTGTTGCCGCTAACTAGACCAGGCAAACCAGCACCATAAGCCCCACTTGAAGCGAAGCGACTTATATTACTACCCGCAACCGCTAGGTTTTCTGCCCAGGAGCCGTAAGTAGTTTTATTACCGTCGTCATTCAATTTTGTAGGCTGGCCGCTATTCGCATCGTTGTGGCGCGGAGCAGTTGAAGAGACGATCCCTCCACCCGAGAAGATGCTGCCATTCCAAATCGCAAAGTTGGGTTTCTTGGCAATGGTACGGCAAGCTGGACTATAGTTGGTCCAATAATCTTTACCATTGACGTGCGTCCAAGTTGCTGCGTCATCGGTAAGATTTTCTGCAGTCTCACCCTTCACGACCCCCCACCAATAGCCCCACTTATAACCGTAAGAGTTACAATACTTGGCGCCAACGTTATCGGGTACGGCGATATTAATCTGCTTCGTAAACGCACCGCTTGAACTTGGAATTTTCTCAACCTTGATCCCAGACAGACCATCGGTGTTTTCTGCCACGCTAAGACCATCGCCGCTAAACTCAGCGCAAGTAGTGCCGCCAAAACCAATCAGCGCGGCTTTGGACCCGAAGTAGACACATGGGTCACTCGGCTGGTGCGCCATGCCACTGTTCATGGCGGCAGCACTCGCGACATCATCCCGCACCACGAAACCGACTGCAGAATAATCCGTTACCCGGCGAGTTGGGACCGACTTGGCTTCGACTTTCCAACCGATATTCGTCTGCTCACCAGCAAACATTACATCAGCATTGCTGCTACCATTGTTCTTCGGACCGTATGGATCCGGACCACCTTCAGGAGGATTCTCCGGGCGAGTAATCTCGATACAGGCCTCGGAATCCTCAGAGTCACCATTGGCTTGTGGCGTTCCATAGATCCACTGCGGGCCAATTGACCACGGACCAGTCCAAATTAATTTCTCGGTAATTGGCGTAGTATAGCTCTTTGGAGTGTATTTAATCTTGTGGCAGACTCTGTAGGTCTTGCCAGGTTCCATACCGGAAATAGTATAGGTATTACTTGCGACTAGCTCATTTTGATTCTGAGTGTTCTTATCTATACCAGCTTTGTAGGTACCATTCTCGCTTTTAGAGTTCTCGGCAACTTTACCGGTATCACCAGTTAGCTCATAGCTAAGGCTCGTAGATGAGCCGACATAGACCCAGTCACCGACGCAAGTTATATTCTCTCCGGAGCCTACGGTGTATGCACAGGAGTCCCAATAGCGCCAAATATTTCGATTGCTGTCTTCAACGCTAAAACTCATGTTATGTGAAAGCGTGAACTGCAGGCTGTCGCTATCGGTACTGACTTTGAGACCAACGGCTTTGTCCCAGTCGGAAGTCTGCTTGCCCGGATCATATCCACCGAGCTGCGAAGAGGCATTGGGAACTTCGACACTGGAGTTGGCCTTAAATTTGTCGGTGGGTTCCTCTGGTTTGTCGACATGGCTAACATTGACACAAGCCCTGGTGTGTGCACGACCAGCCTCATCTGTCACCCCCTCGCTGTTATTAAACTTAAACTTGGTAGGCTCTACTGTCATGGTATGGCAATATTCATCGCCAGCATTAACGGTATAGTTGACACTCCCTACCTTTTCCTGTTTATCCGTAGTTTCCTTAGCAGGGATTGCCCACAGTGTTTCGCAAGTCCATTTGCCATCACAGGCATCATACTTATCACCTGACTTACCACCTTTTACATCCCAATATAAATCAAGAGTAATCCCTTTATACTTCTTTGCTTTTTGCTTAACAGCTGCCCAGCCATCACTCGTATTTTTATAGTACTGATTATGCCATATTTGACCGGATATTTGCGAAGTCGAAGTCTGTACGGAAACCGTCATCGCCGCTGTCTTTTCAAGCGAATTATCGTAATTTTTTGAACCCACATCAGCTCCTGTTTTATCGCCACTTACGCCTGAGACGTTAATACTGGAATCGGCTTTTATGGCACCAGTCCTTGGGTCAGGATCTTCATTACCGCAAAACCAAGTCGTATTTTCCCAAGATGTATTTCCATCAAAAGCTGATCTATAATACTCATAAGCTTCTTTTGCGTCAGTCCAGTCTTTAGTATCAGCCAAAACAGTCGGTCCGACAAACTTATACCAACCGGTTGAATACGGAGGTTGGACTTGGGCTACATGTACGTTCTTATTGGGGCGATCGAGTACTTGTTTCCCTTGGAAGGAACCATCCCCATTCACCCACTCATACGCTAAAATCCAAATCCCCTCGACATCCTCTTCGGCACAAGTATTCGCCGGTCCACTATAGTTGGCTATAGAAGAGACCTGAGAGAGCGTATAGTATCGCCAAGATACGCCAAATTCTCCACAGAAAGTAGAATGGCCATTTAATCCTCCGCATGGGGTGCTTGCTGGAGGTTTACCCCCATTCGCGCCGGTTACATTGCCGGCCGATACACCATGGGAGAAGAACATTATGCCGCTCAAAACAGCCAACGAGCAAAAAATCGTACTCAATACGCCATATAAAATAGTTTTTCTTACATTAGACACTCTCATTGCATACACTCCTGTTTACTGCACAGTTGCTGGATTTTTTCTCCTTCAATCCTAAACGCCTCCTGGGCTTTTTCTGTATCTCCATTACTGTCGTAAACGGCATACAGAGTTGCATAATATGTTATCTGATCTTGCAAGCTTAACTCATCAAGGTTTATTTCATCAGTGAGACTTATGACCTTGTCATAATCTGAATTTTGATACGCAAGCACCATCGCCGCAATTCGGATTGAGCCCGCCTGTGCCTCCCCTTGTTTTGACTGTACGGCATTATCTACAGCTTGAGTAACTTTCTCCATACCAGCAGCGTTATCGGAGCCATTATCCGAACCTGCATTATATATCTTTTGGAGTTGAGCTACATAATTATTTACTGCCTCATTCCCCATGCCGTCATCATTATTTGTGTTGTCGTCCAAAACTAGCGAAGTTGTAGTACCCTCATCATTGGAAGAATGTATTAGAGTAACTACCGCCCATATCGACACGGCGAGGACAATAGTACCGAATATGCCAAGAGTAGTATAGAACCATCGGGGTCGCCTCATTTATAGTCCCCCCCCCCCAGTTTATTTGTACAAAATCCGACAGATGCTGCTGAAGTCATGCCCACAGGCTGTGAATATGGGGCATCTGTGGCGCTCATTTCCTCCTGGAACTCGTTCATGGTTATGATTATAGCATACTTTATGCTGCAAATAGAAAAATAGATTAGCTTAGTTGTGGGAATGGTTTCGTTCAACTTTCTCCGTACGGGTCACTACAATCGCTCGGGTGGCAACATTAACGGGCACACTACGAGCGGTAACTGGTGGTCTACTACTGCTGGTCTTAGTATGGATGGTCACTACTTGAATACGTTCCCGACGTATGTCGGTCCTCAGTATAGCTATTCCCGTGGCTACGGTTTTGCCGTTCGCTGTGTGGTACGGGAGGGGTGAGAACGTGTAAACTCATATAAAAATCAGTTAATGCTTTTGGTGCAAAATGGTGCATCGTGTAAAATCACTCTCAAAACTCCGCTGTCTCTACGGTATAATTCCCTCCTCAACTCCCCATTCATTTACCGCTTCCAATCATAGAATAAGGCGTTCACCCCTATAAATCGGGGCAAACGCCTTATTATTTTGTATCAAACGTGACGTGCTAACTTGGGAAGATTGATAGGTGACGGAATGTATTATACGATAGTTGATATTGTGGTACAGCCGGATTATCAGAAACAAGGTATAGGTAATAGAATTATCAGTATGATATTAGAATTTGTTGATAAAGAAACACCAATCGGCGGACGTTCCAGTATTCAACTGATTGCAGAAAAAGGAAAAGAATTATTTTATGAAAAAATAGGATTTAAGCTAATCCCCCATGAATTTTGTGGTTCAGGTATGAGGAAAGTTATTCGCAAGTGAGATGTCATTTATCAGCTAACCATTGCCACAATCACAACAGAATAGTAACACAGCGTCAGAGCGTATAGAAAAATCTATGCGCTCTATTTTATTGTAAAGGAGCAGATTTATGAGCAAAGACAGCAACACAGGGCAAAGAGCCACCCGACAGCACCCACCCACAAAAATAATCGTGGAAAGGCACTATGTAGGCACTGAAAAAATGGAAACGGTATTCAAGCGGATAGCCGAGGAACAGATAACAAAAAAGGTTAAGGAGATAGCGGAAAACAGCGTAAATTAGCACTGGAAACGGAAAAGGGAATATAGCCGGATTTGGATGCCCGCGCCCATGAGGAAGTGACGCCGAGAAATGACGCGGCAGAAAAGCGGAACGAAATTCCCGGCAGGCAGGCCATGCCGGAGGCGGACCCATTGGTGGAAATTCGTTCTGCGGTCCATAGCAACTATGCGGGCATGGTCGCCATGCTGGGCGCGGACAACCGGGTGTACCTGGGGCGTGAGGAACGCTGCCACTGTCAGGATATGCAGGTATCCTATTATGACAACCAGGACGGCTCCCTGTGCTTTGTCTGCGACCAGCCGGATATGTACTATTTCCTCTATGGGGAGGGCTGGGCGCATACCCAGGCGGAAATGCTGGAGCGCGGCCTTACCCTGGGCCAGTATGAAGAATTTGCAAGTCTCCGGGACGGCGTGCTCTCACAGTTTACGCCCCATAGGGAGATCATGTTTGCCGGGCAGCCCTTCCAGGCGCCGGAGAGCTATCTGCGTAATGCGGAGCTTTACGAGGAAGGCCAGACCGGAAATTACAATATGCTGGATGGCAGGCTCAATAATGAGCCGCCTGTGCGCCCTGACCTGACAGACGGGCAGACTTATGAGGAAATCCAGGATCTTGCCCCGGAGACGTTGCCGGAGGGAAAAACCTCTCTCATGGAAAAGCTGAAAGCAGACCGCCCGGAACATGAGGCCAGGCAGGTTGCGCCTCCTGCGCCGGAAAGGGAACGCTGATGGGCGCGATAAGGTTCGAGGGCGTGGATATACTGGACAGCCTGGAGCAGATCATGGAGCTACACACGCAGCATTATAAAGATGATTTTGACCTGGATAAAGAGCTGATTCCAAAGCTGGCCGTATCGGGATAACCGGAGGACCGGCGCCTTCTCTGGCTATCGCGGCCCTGCGGCACCTATACCCTGCGAGAATGGGAGGTCTATCTGGAAGGCAGCCATGCAAATAAAGTGTGGAAGTTTTACCATGAACAGACAAAAGACCCGGTCCTTGCCTATGCCCTCTCTATCAAAGATGTGCAGGATGGAAAAGTGATCGGCAATATTTATCCGCTGGATTATGGGGCGCATGTGGAGCAGGTAAAGCTGCTGACCTGCCCTATTGGAAAAGTAGCCGTTTTGTTTGAGGACGGAGCCAATATCACAATCCCTTATCAGAACCAGAGGCAGCTTATGAATGAGCTGATGCCGGTACATGGAAGTCCAAAGACGATGACCGAGCTGCCGGAGAACGAGCGGGAGCTCGCTGTGATTCTGAAACGGGAACGGCTCAAACGCTCTTACCATGCCACAAACGGCGATATAAAAGAGTATATTGACGGCCTGAAAAAAGGTACTCTGCGTGGAAAGCTCAAAGAGTCCCGGACATCCGCCGTTTCCGCTCATAAACCGCCTTCCCCCAAAAAGGGGGCGGAACGATGAAAGCCGGGCATAACAAAAAATCCGTCCAGGTGGAATTCGTTATGTCTAAACAGGAGGCGGAGCTGGTAAAGGGGCGCATGGCGGAGCTCGGCATTACCAACCTCTCCGCGTATCTGCGCAAGATGGCAGTAGACGGTTATATCATCCATCTGGATATGAGCGACATCCAGGAAATGATACGGCTTCTTCGCATCTGCTCCAATAACTTAAACCAGTACGCCAGACGTGCCAATGAGACAGGGAGTATTTACGCCGCCGACGTGGACGATCTGCGCACCCGCCTGGACAGTTTGTGGGATGGCATGGATAAGCTGCTGCGGGGATTTGCGAACATTTCATAAACAGGCACGAAAGCGGTTGCTTTTCTCAGGCTGGCACGATAGAATTTCTATAAGGGCAAAACTGCCCTATTGAAAGGAGGCGGAGCGTATGAGCCTGATTGGTAAATTGCTGGCACTTCCCCTTGTGTTAGTAACGGGGATTCTCTATTTGATGTGTAAATTTCTTGTCGTAATTTCCGGCGCTGTGCTGGGAATTCTATCAGGAATTGTTTTTCTGGCGGCACTGGTGCTATTCTTCATTGCCGGGTTCTGGCCGGGGCTTTCATGGCTGGTGATTGCGTTCCTGATCAGCCCCTACGGTCTGCCAATGGCGGCGGTCTGGCTGGTGGGGATTATCGGCGGAGCAAACAGCGCGTTAAAGGATTTTGTATTTGGTTAAGCAGTTTCGGCGGGGCGCATTGGCAGCCCCGCCCTTTTTCTATAATTATGGCTGTC
>CAJURU010000055.1 GCA_910588845.1 uncultured Lachnospiraceae bacterium | reverse complement strand
TTGCGCTACATTGGGAACACCGCTCTTTTAAGGAACAGGGGATTGACAGAGAGCCGACAATCCATATCGGGGCGGTTGCCAACGCTTTAGAACGCAAAGGCATACAGACCGAGAGGGGCAACATCAATCGGGAAATCATCAAGAACAATCTCCTGTTGGAACAGGCAAAAGAAATGCTCATGCTTGCCAAGCAGGAACTTCACAGCGCACAATATGCCAAGATTAAGAGTACAGCGGTCAGCGTGAAGAATGAAGTCATGGAAATGATTGCAAAAGTGAGGGAGCGCAAAGGCAGATTAGACTTGCCGATTGTCAGCGGAAAGCACCTAAGAAAAATATCCGACAGAACCGCCTTGCAGTCAGCCGACAATGCGGAGAAATTCATCACGACAAGGAAGATAGACAGCTTTGAGAGCCTTGCGAAATTCACAGCGGATAAGGAACAGAGATACCAACAGTTGGAAACGGTACATCTTTCAAAGGGGCAGAAACTAAACCGATTAAAGGAACTGTCAAAAATGTATGCCCTCTTTGCGCCAATCCAAGCCACCTATAAGGAGAGCCAGTCACTCAAAGGATTTGCGAAAATGAAATACGATAAGGAGCATAAGGACAGCTTATCGAAGTACCCCGAATTAAAGGAGCGTATGCAGAGCCTTTTACAGAATGGCGAGAAGATAACGCCGAAACAGTGGAAAGCGGAAATACAGTCTTTGCAGTCCGAGTATGACAGTATCGGCAAGGCACAGACCAAGACCGCCACAGAATTAGCGTATGCAGAGGTAATCAGCTACAACAGAAAGAACCTTGAGAGGGAGCTTCAGAACGAGAGCCGACAGCATAACAGACAACAGAGCAGAACGAAACGGAGGGAGGAAGAAATTTAATGAAAGTCTGATAGAAATATGCGTGTGATTGTGGTATTCTTTTAAAGGTACAAATTCATATTTGAACTTATTTATTGGTTAAAAAATTATCAGGAGAAAACATATGGAATATAAGGAAAATGAATTGTGTTATGAGGATTATTGTAAGTTGAGGGAAAGTGTTGGGTGGTTGCTTTTTTCAAAGGAGCAGACACAAAAGGCGCTTACCAATAGTTTGTATACGGTAATTGCTGTTAAGGATAGCCAAACTGTTGGTATGTGTATGGACGTCACGAATGATACAAAGATAGTGTCTTGCACCATGATTTTACACGGTTTAGTATGATAGCCAATTAATGCATAAAGAAATGCACCAGTTTGCACCATGTCATTACATGAAATGAGCTGAATGAAATTTGAAAAGATCAATCTGATATATTTGAGGAAAATATATATATTAATATAAAATGGAATAAAACATTTTCTCCCTAGTTTATTATTAAATGTGATATAGTAATTTTATATATCACCAGTTTACAACTTTTGAAATTTTTTAAATCCTGATAAAATATAGCTTTCTACAACATTTATCAGGACAGAACAATTTTTAATGGTTTCGAGAAATTTCCCGAAACTGCATAAAATTATTTCCGACTGAATTTGCTGCCCGATTTCGTAACGGGTTTCCTGGGCACTGGCAGACTGACACCCGGAAAAGGTTTCATCACTATAAGGAAGCAAAGTCATCGCGCTGTAGGACAGACTGATCAGGTTGATCAGCCGTTCGATCCCTTCTTTGCTGCGGATGCGGTATCCCTCCATGGACCAGAAGGTCTTCCCTTCATAATAAGAAACCTCGATGTTCCACCTCAGGCCATACCAGGCCAGCGGCAGATAAAAGACATCTTCTGCCCCATAAGAACAAGTTGTTTTGTCAGCGCTGTTCTCCCAGTCAAAGGAAATGCTTCTTGGATCAGCCGTGCATAAGAACAGACGGCGGCTCCCTTTCCCGTTTTTGGGCGCGGTAACCAAGGCATATACCACTTTGTCCTTCCAGAGGTTCGTGATGACCGGCACCATGCCAATCAGCCAGTCACCGGTTTCCGGTTCGTTCAGAAGGATCTCATCCAACGAAATCCGGTTCCCACGCTTTCTGGGACGGCCCTTTTTCCCGGTCTTAGCGGGAGGGAGACCGTAAAGAGCCGTATCGACCCTGGCATTACAGACCATTTCCAGATTCTCAAACTGTTCCACAAGAGCGGCCACTTCCGCTTTTGGATACCAGCTGTCACATAACAGGATTACCTGACGCTTCGGGCCGATGGCTTTCATGGCCTGTGCCGTCAGTTCGGCAGCCAAAGCAAGCTTGCTTTTTTCCTTATCCCAGAGACGGTATCCCACCGGAACAGAAAGATAAAGAATTTTTCCATTCTGGTATACCGGAAAAGAGAGCAGAAGACTGACCATGCAGTGTCCATTGAGGTAATTGGAGCCATTATGGGCGGCATGATCGTACAATTTGGAACAAAGTTCAAAATGCTTACCGGATTTTTCGATCATGGTATCATCAATAGAAAGAAAGAGGGGTTGTTCTTCCAAAGGGGCAGGAACAGCCCGGACTGCTTTGGAAACAGTGACATCATTCCAGGCAGAGTGGTCATAAGCCTCTGTTTTCAGTGTATAGTAAAATGCATTAAGCGAAGTATCAGACAATCTGGAAATCACATGTTTGTGGGCAAAGCGGATCGAGCGGAACATGTCCAGAGTCAAAATGGAGATGACTAACAGAAACAGGTTCCTGGCAGTTGGTTTGGAGGCAGAGTCAAAATAATCCTGAAAATATAAAAACAGTCTGTTAAAAACGGAATCTTTAAGGTATAATAAGCGGTAGATACAAACTCATCTCTTTTCGTGTGGATTTTTGATTAGACGCTTAAATTATACCGCAAAGAGACTGAGTTTGTATTTTATTTTTCAAAAAATTAAAAAGTTGTAAACTGGTGTTATTATTGTAATCCCTGGGGAAATATAGTAATATATCAACAAGGAGGCGAACATTATGGATGGAGTTTACTGGTTAATTATCGTTATTGTAATGGCAGTGATTGAGATTATTACGCTTGGGCTGACTACGATATGGTTTGCCGGAGGAGCATTGGTTGCTTTTATTGCAAGCCTGCTGGGGGCCGACCTTGCAGTGCAGATTATCCTGTTTATCGTGGTGTCTGTGGCGCTGATGGCGCTGACAAGGCCGTTGGCTGTTAATTATCTCAAGAGAGACCGGGTGAAAACCAACGCCGAAAGTTTGATTGGGAAACTGGGAGTTGTAAAGGAGAAAGTCGATAACCTCAATGCCCAGGGAATAGTCAGCGTCGAAGGGCAGGAATGGACAGCGCGTGCAATTGACGACGAGATGATCCCTCTGTATGCCGTAGTAGAGGTTGTGGAAATCAGAGGGGTGAAATTAATGGTAAGAGAAAAAGTGAGAAAAACACCTTTAGGAAAATAAAAATTATAAAATGGAGGAAGACATATGACCGGAGGAATTGAATTTTTAATTGTAATTGGATTTATTATCCTGGTGCTGATATTGTTGGCGTCTTGTATCAAGATTGTACCGCAGGCGCACGCGCTTGTCATAGAGCGCTTGGGAGCTTACCAGGGAACCTGGGGCGTGGGGCTTCATTTCAAAGTGCCGTTTCTTGACCGTGTGGCAAAGCGTGTGATTTTAAAGGAACAAGTAGTAGACTTTGCGCCGCAGCCGGTTATCACCAAGGATAATGTAACGATGCGGATTGACACTGTTGTTTATTTTCAGATTACTGACCCCAAGCTGTTTGCGTACGGCGTGGAACGTCCGATTATGGCAATTGAGAATTTGACGGCGACGACGCTCCGTAATATCATCGGAGATTTGGAATTAGACGAGACGTTGACGTCCAGAGAGTTAATTAACACGAAGATGCGCGCCTCTTTAGATGTGGCGACAGATCCTTGGGGAATCAAGGTAAACCGTGTGGAATTGAAGAATATCATTCCGCCGCAGCAGATTCAAGACGCCATGGAGAAACAGGCCAAGGCAGAGCGTGAGCGGCGTGCGGCCGTAACGCAGGCGGAAGGCGAAAAGACCGCGACAGTCCTCGTGGCAGAAGGTAAGAAGGAATCAGCAATCCTTGACGCAGAGGCGGAGAAGCAGGCGGCAATCTTGCGCGCGGAGGCTAAGAAGGAGGCTACGATGCGTGAGGCGGAAGGCCAGGCAGAAGCTATTTTGCGGATTCAGCAGGCGAATGCAGACGGCTTGCGCTTCCTCAAAGAATCTGCCCCCGATAGTGCAGTCTTGCAGTTAAAGAGCTTAGAGGCATTTGCCAAGGCGGCAGATGGGCAGGCGACTAAGATTATCATCCCGTCCGATATCCAGGGAGTTGCAGGACTTACCAAGACGATTGCAGAGGTAGCCAAGGAGCTTTAGTATCACGAAAAGAGCCGGTAATAGGCAAATCACTTAGGTTGTGAACAGTAACGGGCTGTCCGGTTTTCTGACAGTCCGTTTGCATTTTGTATGAAGGAGAGGAAAGTATGGATTTACGTGGAAGGAACTTTTTAAAGTTAAAGGATTTCACGCCGGAGGAAATTGAATACCTGATTGACCTTTCGGCAGAACTCAAGAAGAAAAAAAAGCAGGGAATTGCGCATGATAATCTGAAAGGTAAAAATATTGTCTTGATTTTTGAGAAGACAAGCACCAGAACGCGTTGTTCCTTTGAGGTGGCGGCCCATGATTTGGGCATGCATGTCACATATCTCGACCCGTCAGGTTCCCAGATTGGAAAGAAAGAGAGCATCCGTGACACAGCGCGGGTATTGGGCAGGATGTACGATGGTATTGAGTATCGGGGTTATGGGCAGGAGATCGTGGAGGAGCTTGCCGCTTATGCGGGCGTGCCGGTATGGAATGGGCTTACGAATGAGTTTCATCCCACGCAGATGATTGCCGATATGCTGACTGTCAAGGAAAAGCTGGGGCATCTGCGCGGTGTAAAGTTTGTGTACATGGGAGACGCCCGTTATAATATGGGCAATTCCCTGATGGTGACCTGTGCGAAGCTGGGCATGGATTTTGTGGCGTGTACCAGTAAGGCTTACTTCCCGGAGCAGGAATTAGTGGACTACTGCCAGACTATTGCCGGGGAAACCGGCGCCTCCATCACCTTGACGGAAGATGTGATGGAAGGAACCAAAGATGCAGATGTCATTTATACAGATGTGTGGGTGTCCATGGGGGAGCCGGATGAGGTCTGGGCCGAGCGTATCAAGGAGCTCATACCTTACCAGGTAAATCAGAAAGTAATGGAGAATGCCAAAAAGTCGGCGATTTTCATGCATTGCCTCCCGGCTTTTCATGATTTGGAGACGACGATTGGCAAACAGATTCATGACAAATTTGGTTTGCAGGAAATGGAGGTTACGGACGAAGTGTTTGAGGGCGGGCAGTCCGTCGTATTTGACGAGGCAGAAAACAGAATGCATAGCATCAAAGCAGTGATGTATGCAACGCTTGGATAGAAATGGTATGCCGATGGATGTAACGTTTGGCTAGCCAAGATATATGGTTTAGATTAAGGGGGCAGCGATGAAAACGAAGATTTTACAGGCCTTGCGCCAGAATCAGGATACATATGTTTCCGGGCAGGAGCTGTGTGAGAAGTTTGGCGTGTCCCGCACTGCTGTGTGGAAAGCGATCAAGCAGCTTAAAGAGGCAGGGTATGAGATTACGGCTGTTCAAAACAGAGGTTATCGGTTGGTGGCAGTGCCGGACATTTTGTCAGAGAGTGAAATTGCAAGCCGATTGCGTACCAAATGGCTGGGACATAACGTGCGTTACTTAGAGGAAGTCGATTCGACGAACGCGGAGGCAAAGCGGATTGCAGAGTCAGCTGGCAGTATGGATTGGCACGGAACGGTCGTGGTGGCAGATAAACAGACGGCAGGCAGAGGACGCAGAGGGCGGACTTGGAGTTCCCCCTGCGGCACGGGACTGTTTTTCTCCATTTTAATCAAGCCGCAGATAGATCCCGGTAACGCCTCCATGCTTACGCTTGTGAAAGGCATGGCGACTGCCAAAGGGATTGCGGAAGTTACTGGTATGCAGCCGCAGATTAAGTGGCCCAATGACGTTGTGCTCAACGGTAAGAAAATTGTAGGGATTCTCACGGAGATGAGCGCACAGATTGATTATGTTAATCATATCGTGGTAGGCACAGGTATCAATGTGCACCAGTCAGAGTTCCCGGAAGAGATTGCGAAGACAGCGACTTCCCTTAAATTGGAGATGCAGCTGCAGGGAAGGGAAGAGCAGATTACCAGGGCGCAGCTGTTAGGAGCTGTGCTGTCGCACTTCGAGCGCTATTATGAAATTTTTCTCAAAACGCAGGATTTATCGGCTTTGATGGAGGAATATAACGGTATGCTGGCTAATTGCGGGCGGTCTGTGCGGGTGCTTGACCCATTGGGCGAATATGAAGGTACGGCGTTAGGGATCGACGACAGAGGAGAGCTTCTTGTTGAGAGGGAGGGCGGAATAAGTAAAGTTTCTTCCGGCGAGGTGTCAGTGCGTGGGATCTATGGATATATTTGATATTAACGCGTTGTGCAGGGGTATATCTTTGGCATAAAGTGGAAAAGGGAAGCAGAAACTAGGGAAGAAGATTGCAGCTGACTGGAGGAAAAGACCGGCGAGAAGGAGATTATCATGGATCATGGGGAAACTGTGCTGTGCGGTTCCAGTGCATATACGAAGAAGTATTATCTGAATGAAGGATTTCAATCCTTGCCGCAGGGGATTAAAGATGAGCTCAAGATTATGTGCGTGCTCTACACAGAAGACATTGGCGGGACATTGACGCTGGGATTTGACAGTGAGGGCAGTTTGCAGCTTTGGGCGGCATGTGACGAGGGTGATTTACTGTATGACGACATTGGGAGCGTGCTGAAAATTAAGCAGTTACAGCGAGATAAGCAGGAGTTATTTCAATCTTTGGAAATGTATTTTAAGGTATTTTTTCTGGGAGAAGATATAAGCGATGACGATTTGGAGGATTAAGACATGTTAATGGTTGTGGACGTGGGAAATACGAATTTTACATTTGGAATCTTTGATGGGGAGCAATTGGAAGCGACATTCCGCATGACGACAAAGCTTCAGCGGACGTCGGATGAGTATGGAATTTGCATGCGGGATTTATTGGCGCACAATGGGATTTCCTATGAGAACATTAAGGATGTCATTATCGCCTCCGTAGTGCCCAATGTGATGCACTCGCTTTCCAGCGCTTTTATCAAATATTTCGGCATTCACCCGGTGGTGGTGGAGCCGGGGATAAAGACGGGAATCCGTATTGCCACGGAGAATCCCAGGCAGATTGGCGCGGACCGTATTGTGGATGCGGCGGCAGCTTATGAACTGTATGGCGGGCCGGTGTTTGTCATTGATTTTGGAACGGGGACGACTTACGATTTGGTGGATGAGACCGGAGCTTTCGTGTCGGGTGTGACGGCGCCGGGGATTCGCACTTCCGCTAAGGCATTGTGGGAAGACGCGGCTAAACTGCCGGAAATTGAGATTCGCAAGCCGAACAGTATTCTGGCGAAGGAGACGATCAGCAGTATGCAGGCGGGTTTGATTTATGGGCAGATTGGGCAGACGGAATATATTATTCGCCAGACCAAGAAGGAGACTGGCTATGATAATCTCAAGGTAGTGGCAACCGGAGGTTTAGGAACAATCATTGCCAGCGAGACGGACACCATAGACATTTACGACCCTACGCTGACCTTGCAAGGATTGAGGCTGATTTATAATAAGCAGAACCGTCAGAAATAGTTCGTAATAGAATCGGGAGAATTCGTACAATCTACTGGAAGTAATGAGCATAGAGAGAAGTAATAAAATTAGGAATGAAAGGGAAATGGAAACACTTAGAATCGGGAATGTAAATCTGGAAAATAATTTGATTCTAGCGCCGATGGCAGGGGTATGTGACCTGCCATTTCGTGTGCTCTGTAAAGAACAGGGGGCAGGGCTTCTCTGTATGGAGATGGTGAGCGCTAAAGGTATTTATTACAATAATAAGAATACGGAAATTTTACTGACGACGGAACCGGGAGAACGTCCGGTTTCTTTACAGCTATTCGGGGCGGATGCGTATATTATGAGTGAGATGGCAAAGCGCATAGAGGAGCGTCCTTTTGATATTTTGGACATCAATATGGGCTGTCCCGTGCCGAAAGTCGTAAATAATGGGGAGGGTTCGGCGCTGATGAAACAGCCGAAACTGGTGTATGAGATTGTCTCTCACATTGTAAAGGCAATAAAGAAGCCGGTGACTGTGAAAATACGCAAAGGTTTTGACGACGCTCATATCAATGCGGTGGAGATTGCCAAGATTGTAGAGGAGGCGGGCGCGGCTGCTGTGGCGGTTCATGGGCGGACCCGTGAACAATATTATTCTGGCAAAGCGGATTGGGATATTATTCGCCAGGTTAAGGAAGCAGTTTCTATTCCGGTAATTGGCAACGGAGACATTTTAACGGCAAAGGATGTACAGAACATGAGGCAGCAAACGGGCTGCGACGGTTTTATGATTGGCAGGGGAGCGCAGGGCAACCCCTGGATTTTTGCGCAAATTCTGCACTACCTGGACACGGGAGAGCAATTGCCTAAGCCGGATATTCAGGAAGTTGCAGCGATGATTCTACGCCATGCAAAAGCCCAGATCGCTTATAAAGGCGAAGTCATGGGAATCCGGGAAATGCGCAAACATGCGGCCTGGTATACCAGCGGTTATAAAAATTCAGCGAAACTTCGGGGCAAAATCAATGAAGTGGAAACATATGCGCAGCTGGAAGAATTGTTTGCGCGAACGCTGCATGGCCAGATGGATTTAGAATAGTTGCATGGAATCGTGATTATAAGCGGAATAACCTGTTTTGCGCCTTCATATATTGAAGAAACAGTATTTGCCGGGGTGGATTATGAGGAGGTTGCAAGAGAGGAAGCAGGAAGATTGCGGTAGTCGTTTCCAGGAATTTTGGCGGCGGCTTTTGACGTGGATTTTTGGCAGAAAGTCAAGTTCGCAGGCGGACAATCCACCGCAGGAGGAGGAAGAAGAATTTCCCAGGGAAAACCCTTATCTTCATAAATTCCTGGTTATTTTACAGCAGATTCTGGAGCGTCACCGCATATCTTACCGGGAGTTCTGCCCATTGCTCGTTGATACGGACATGCCGCCGGAATCTCTGTTGGATGAAGACCAGGTGGAGGTGATGCTCGAGCAGATTTCAGAGGATTTAAATTTTTTAAGGATTGTTACGGACCGCCCTGCATATTTTACCGATTATATTCAAAGAATGTATGAGGATAGCGGTTTGGTTGTGCAGATTTCTTCTAAGGAGGAAGAATTGCCGGCGGATTTTAACGTGATATTAGATATGGAGCATAAAGGCGATTGTCCCTTAAAATGCGCCAGAGAAGACATGCTCTATATTCCCGTGTATAAGCGGGCGTGGACTGCCGCTGAAAGTGTGGATAATCTTGACATTTCCGTGCCTATCGGTTATAATACTGTGATTGTTAAGGGAGTATTATAAACTTTTTATAATAGTACTGACAATGTAGTTTAGGAAGGTGTAGTATAATGGAAAAGAAAAATTTATTGACTTATGAAGGTTTGCAGAAATTAGAGACAGAATTGCACGATCTCAAAGTGGTAAAGAGGAAAGAGGTTTCCCAGAAAATCAAGGAAGCCAGGGAGCAGGGGGATCTTTCCGAAAATGCAGAGTATGATGCCGCGAAGGACGAGCAGCGCGATATAGAAGCCAGAATCGAAGAGATTGAGAAAATCCTCAAAAATGCTGAGGTTGTAGTGGAAGACGAGGTAGACCTTGATAAAATCAACGTGGGATGCAAGGTCAAAATCTTGGATTGCGAGTTTGATGAGGAATTAGAATATAAGATTGTCGGTTCCACCGAGGCAAGCAGCCTCCAGGGGAAGATTTCAAATGAATCTCCGGTAGGGAAAGCCCTGATTGGGGCGAAAGTCGGAGATACAGTAACTATAGAGACACAGGCAGGCGTTATGGAATACAAAGTATTGGGAATCCAGCGTTCCAATTAGGAGGAAGAGAAGATGGCACAGAACAATCAGTCACCGGGACAAGACCTGAACCAGTTGTTGAAAATCCGTCATGACAAATTGGCGGATTTGCAGAGTAACGGTAAAGATCCGTTTCAGATTACGAAATATGAGGTAACAAAACACAGCCAGGAGATTAAGGATCATTATGGCGAGTTAGAGGGCCAGACGGTCAGCGTTGCCGGCAGAATGATGTTCAAACGTGTGATGGGAAAAGCTTCTTTCTGTAATATTCAGGATTTGCAGGGAGATATCCAGGTATATGTGGCAAGGGACAGCGTTGGCGAGGACAGTTACAAGGATTTCAAGAAATATGACGTGGGCGATATCCTGGGAATCAAGGGAGAAGTATTTACCACTAAGACAGGGGAAATATCCATCCATGCCCAGGAAGTGACGCTGTTATCTAAGAGTTTGCAGATTCTACCGGAGAAATATCACGGACTTACCGATACGGACATGAGATACCGACAGCGGTATGTGGATTTGATTATGAACGCGGAGGTAAAGGACACCTTTATCAAGCGTTCCAAGGTGTTAAGCAGTATTCGCCGTTTCCTGGATGGACAGGGATTCATGGAGGTGGAGACGCCGATGCTTGTGAGCAATGCGGGCGGTGCGGCAGCGCGGCCGTTTGAGACGCATTTCAATGCCTTGGATGAGGATTTGAAGCTGCGCATTTCTCTGGAACTTTACTTAAAGAGGTTGATTGTGGGAGGCTTGGAGCGTGTCTATGAGATTGGGCGCGTGTTCCGCAATGAGGGGCTTGATACCCGCCATAACCCGGAATTTACCTTGATGGAATTATATCAGGCATACACAGATTATCATGGCATGATGGATTTGACGGAGAATCTGTACCGCTATGTGGCAAAAGAGGTGACAGGTTCCGAGATTATCACATACGGCGAGCATGAGATGGATTTGTCTAAGCCTTTTGAGCGCATTACGATGGTGGAGGCCGTGAAGAAATATGCCAATGTGGACTTTAACGAGATTAAGACTACGGAAGAGGCCAGGAAACTGGCAGACGAGCATCATATCGAATATGAGGACAGGCATCAGAAGGGAGATATCCTTAATCTGTTCTTTGAGGAGTTTGTAGAGGATCATTTAATTCAGCCGACATTTGTCATGGATCATCCGATTGAGATTTCTCCGTTGACGAAGAAGAAACCGGAGAACCCCGAATATGTGGAGCGTTTTGAATTTTTCATGAATGGATGGGAGATGGCGAATGCGTACTCTGAGCTAAACGACCCTATCGACCAGCGTGAGCGTTTTGAGGCGCAGGAGGCTTTGCTTGCCGCTGGGGATGCCGAGGCGAATCATACGGATGAGGATTTCTTAAACGCCCTCAGTATCGGTATGCCGCCGACCGGCGGAATCGGGTATGGCATTGACCGTATGGTGATGATGATGACAAATTCGCCGGCCATTCGCGATGTTTTGCTCTTCCCGACGATGAAAACGCTTGGCAAAGAAAACCAGTAAAATCAAGGGTTTGCGGTACTTGAACTTGTAAACTACAACAAATTTACAACAATTTTACAACGCATAATGAAGAATAATGAGCGTTAATGAATAGTTGTACTCATAAATCCAATTCAATATTTTGTACGATAAGGACATTTTTCTAAAAGAAAATTTTAGGGAAGTGTCCT
>CAJURU010000054.1 GCA_910588845.1 uncultured Lachnospiraceae bacterium | reverse complement strand
AGAAACGAAAAAATACCGTATTTATACGGTTTGTGGTGTTTCGCAAACACCTAAATTATCAAGAAAAAGGAAAAGGAGAACCGCTTTTTCTGTTACATGGCAATGGAGAAGACGGGATCTATTTCACGAATCAGATAGAATTTTTTTCTGCTGAATATAGAACTTTCGCAGTAGATACAAGAGGCCATGGGAAAACGCCGAGAGGAACAGCGCCCTTTACGATGGAACAATTTGCCGAGGATTTGAATGAGTTGATGAATGAACTGCAAATTTCCAAGGCGATTATTTTGGGCTTTTCGGACGGTGCGAACATAGCGATGAAATTTGCCTTGAAATACCCGCAAAAGGTAACGGCGCTCATATTAAATGGAGGTAATGTAAATAGAAAAGGAATTAAAGCCAGAATTCAGATTCCCATAGAGATAGGATATAGAATTGCTAAAAAGTTTGCTTTAAAATCAGAAGACGCGAAGCACAATATGGAATTATTAGGATTAATGATATTTGAGCCGGATATTCATTTTTCGGAACTTCATTCCATTCATATACCGACGCTCGTAATTGCGGGGACGCGGGATATGATTAAAAAGGCGCATACAGAATCTATTGCCGAAAATATACCGAATGCCCGATTAGCGATCGTGAAAGGCAATCATTTTATAGCGAATAAAAAAGCGCAGAGATTTAATAAGGAAGTGGAGAATTTTTTGCAGGCAATAAATGAAGAGCGGTTGCTGATGCGATAAATCGTAAATAGACAGAGTAATAGCCGCATGGATTAGGAGATAAGTAACATGGATTTACCTGAATGTAATGCTCAGTTACTACGTTACAGCTTTGAGATGGTATAGCGTCAAGAAATAAAAGCCTGTGTGACATTTTTAATTGCGAGAATTTGTGAAGTCAGCTTGTCTCTAGGGGTAAAGCGTTTACGAAAAAGCCTGTAAGTCTGTAAATATTAATTATTATAAATAGTGTAGTGTGACAAGTGAGGGATAAGATGAATAGGGTAGCAGAATTATTAAAAATAAATGGTCCGATGCTGTCAGGGGACTTGGCGCGAAAATATGAGACTGCTTATGGCGTCTCCAACGATACGGCCAGGAAAGCGATATCGAGAGCAAGGCCGCCGGTAAATAAGCTCTATAAGTTTAAATTCAATAAAAATCAGATGTTTTATTATCTGGAATCCCAGTTTATGGGGGACAAATATACGGATGCGCTTTTAGCGGCCATCAAGCAGCATTCCAAGGTTATTTATACATATATTCAGGCATTTATTGCTCAGAATGGTTATGTGTCGAAGAATATACTTCCTGCTTTCACGGGCGCGCCTGTGGGAAATGTCAAAGGGCATAAAGGATATAGCGATATTTTAAACAGCTTAATCCAAACAGGGATTATTGAGGAATTAGGGGAAGAACGTTATATGTTGAGCCCATCATTTTACAAGTTGGGCAAACGCAATCTTGGCCGTTCTATCGGATTGGAAACGGCTAAAAAGATTATTATCAATGATTTTGACGATTGGGCAAGTAAAGTAAATCTAGTGGCATATGGTAAGGGAAAAGGCCTTTTTGATGAGCCGGATTTTGCGCAGTTTCAATGGGGGTATACGGCTCCTTCATACATCCAGCCCCTATATGCGGAGAAGGAAGAACAGCCTGGATTTGTGATTGCAGATGTTTTTTATGGGAAAACGGCGACAAAGGAAACTGTGCAGTTTTTTATAGATAAACTCAACGTAATCCGCTCGTTTCGGAATATTAGTTCGCTTCTTCCTGTATTGTTGGTAGACAAGATAGACGCAGACGCGTTGCATCTGCTGAAAAAGAATAAGGTCATGGTGGCAATCTTGAGTAATTTTTTTACTGATAAATATACGGAACTGCTGAATGACCTGGTAAATTTATTTGCCAATGCGACGGCTATTATAAACAAGAATCCAGATGCTCTTTACGAGCTGTTTGATGCGCTTGCAAAGAATGAAGGGCGTTACAATAACATGTCGGGGGAACTGTTTGAACTGCTGGTTGGCAGCTATTTTATGCATATTGGGTGTACAAGCCTCAGATCCCAGGTAATTGCCAGAGATGATGAAAGCGGAAGGTACAAAGAACTGGATTGGCTGGCAGAACGGGAGGGAGCGTTAGTAGTAGTGGAATGCAAAGCGACGAAGGCAGAGATAGATGAGAAATTTGTCCGTAAATGGTTAAATGAGAATATCCCGTTTACCCGAAGATGGATTCTGGACAGATTTGCAAATACAAAGATGGAGTTTCAATTGTGGTCAGTCGGCGGTTTTACGAAGAAAGCTCTGGAATTATTGCGGAAAGCGGAGGAGGAAAATTGCAAATATTGTGTGAAATATTTTAACAGGGAACAGATGCTTGCGCTGGCTAAGGACAAGAACGACAAACATTTTGTGCAGATAATGGACAAACATTTTAGAAGGACATGATATGGAACACAGAAAGCTGAGCGCAAACCGGCCGATTTTCTCAATGTGGGCATGAGTCGCCACTGTGACTTTAGGGCTGATTGGAAGACTAGCTGTAAGGCAGGGTCTTGCAGTATGTTTTCGATTTGGTTGCTCTTTATGCCGAGGTATGATAGAATTTCTACAACTGAAAAATTGTTTATAAAATGGAGGGAATCTATGAAAACAAAATTATTACAAAAGCTGGGTGCAGCCCTATTGGCAGCGGCCGTATGTATTACGTCTGTGCCGGTTGACTTTGCGCGGGCAGCGGATGCGCCGCCCGAGGTGTCGCGCGTGATGGTTCATGATCCGTCAATCTTAAAGGCGGATGGTACATATTACTTGTTTGGCTCTCATCTTGCGGACGCCAAGTCTAAGAACTTGATGGATTGGACGCAGATGAACCTCGACTGGAATTGGCGGGAAAAGGATAGCTGGAAAAATGATTCGGTCTATGGAGAAGTTTTGACAAATCTTGCGGAGTCTTTTGCGTGGGCAGGTTACGATGACGCGGATTGTAAAAATGGAGGTTTGGGTTTCTGGGCGCCGGACGCCATTTATAATCCCCATTATGTATGGGCGGATAATAGTAAGGGCGCATATATGCTCTATTACAGTACTTCTTCCACCTGGCGTCGTTCCTGTATTGGTTATGCCGTGTCAAAAACGCCGGACGGACCTTATCAACATATAGATACGATTATTTACTCTGGTTTTACAAAGACGGGAGCAGTAGATAATGGCAACAATGGCGGCGTGAGTACCAGGAACACGAAATGGGACAATGATTATCTGAATCTCAAGGAACTAATAGCGGACGGTACGCTTAATGAAATCAGTGATAAATGGTTTACTTCCAGCGGCGGTTGGAATGAAAAATATGCGCCCAATGCCATTGACCCTACCATATTTTTTGGCAAGGACGGAAAAATGTATATGAGTTACGGCTCATGGTCGGGTGGTATCTTCATTCATGAGCTGGATGAGACTACCGGCGCTGTCAAATATCCCGGGGAAGATGGAACAGAAAGTATCTCCGGCAATTTTATAGACCGCTATTTCGGCACACATATTGCCGGGGGTAACCATCAGTCCGGCGAAGGGTCTTATATCCTCTATGACGAGGAAAGCGGTTACTATTATATGTACGAGACTTATGGAGGGCTTCTTTCCAGCGGTGGTTACAATATGCGCCTGTTCCGCTCTAAGAATGTATACGGCCCATATACGGATGCAGTCGGGAACAATGCCAAGGATAGCGGCAAGGATAACGACCGTTATGGCATTAAACTTATCGGTAATTATCAGTTTACGAACCAGCCCGGGTACCGCGCTGCCGGACACAACTCGGCATTGATTGATGACGACGGACAACGTTATCTGTTCTACCATCAGCGTTTTGACTCGCCGGGAAGCCAGCATGAAGGACATCAGGTACGCGTGCGTCAGCAATATCTGAATGAGGATCAGTGGCCTGTTTCAGCTGTCTATGAATACCGCGGCGAGAAAATTGGGCATTATAACGACAGTGAGGTTGTGGGAAGCTATGACATCATTAACCACGGCACAGCTACAAACGGCGATATGATTTATTCGCAGAGAGTGGTCCTGTATGCAGACGGCACAGTTGGCGGGGCTGTGGACGGGACATGGCGCAAGACCACTGGTGAAGGTAAGGATTATGATTATATTACGTTGAATCTGAATGATACCGTATACAAGGGTGTTCTTTTCAAACAATATAATGAAGAGAGCCCCTCGCAGAAAGTGATGACGTTTTCTGCAATCGGCAGTAACAACACCTGTCTCTGGGGAAGCCGTGTCACTGCGCGTAAATCGTTAAATGATGCGTTGGTGTATGGGTTTAATTTTGAAAAAGGCGCTTCCGCTGGAAGTGTTGCCCCGGTAAAGCATTCAGCAAAGAGTGATAAGGCAAAGCTTGAAGGTACTGCAAGTATTGTTACAGATGCACAGCGAGGCAAAGTTTTGCGCGTGCAGAACCGTGCAGATTCTTATAGCGCTAATTTCTTGCGCCTGCCCGCCAATATATTTTCTGCAGTCACAGCAGATGGCTTTACTGTCAGCATGTGGGTAAACGTTGGAACGGGGACCGCGGCGCAGAGCGCGCTGTTTGAGGCCAACAGCGGCGATAGCGCAATTACTTCTCCTATGACCCGCGTTAGCGCAGGCCTGAGCGCAGCGATCAATGCGAATACAGAGGCAAAGACCAAGGGTGTTGCGTTTAACCGCAATGAATGGCGCCATATCGCATATACGGTGGACGCTAAAGGGATCAGGCAATATGTGGACGGCAAGATAGTAGACGCCGTTTCTGAAGATTTGAGTGCGTGCTTTGATACTTCTAACGGAGAAAGTATTCAGAAAACGGGCAATGCTTATATCGGTTCCGGTCTGTTTTTGGGGACGGAAGATGTGCAGGATGCAAAATTTGATGATGTGGCGGTTTACAGTGCAGCTCTTTCAGACGAACAGATTGCAGAAATCTATGCCACAGATACGCTGAAAGAAGCTCCAGACCCGGTAGTTGTCAAAGGGACTCAGCAGATTTCGGCAAAGACTGCATACAGCAAGACTTATGGCGATAAAACGTTTTCTCTGAACGCTAAACTCAAAAAGGGAAATGGTAAATTGAGCTATATGTCGAGCGCGCCTAAGGTAGCCTCCGTCAACGCCAAAACCGGAAAAGTGACGATTAAAAACACTGGGATCGCCAAGATTAAGATTACCGCTTCTGAGACAGCGACCTATAAAAAGCAGACAAAGACTGTTACGATAAAGATTGCCCCCAAGAAGATTTCCTTGTCCACAGTTAAGAGTAAATCTGCCAAAAAGGCGTCGCTCACATGGAAGGCCGCTGCCAAAGCCAGCGGATACCGCATTCAATATGCTGCGAATGCAAAATTTAAGTCAGCGCGCACTGTTTGGATTAAGAACGCAAAGACGAAGAAAAAGACAATTTCTAAATTAAAACGCAAAAAAGTATACTATTTCCGCATTCAGCCTTATAAGCAGTCCGGGAAAACGAAAATTTATGGCGCTTACAGCAAGGCGAAGCGTGTGAAAATCAAGTAGCTTAAAGTGAAGGGAAGATTCAGATGACGAAAGAAAAACTGGCGCTGGAGATGATTGAGCGGCTGAAAAAAGAATATCCGCAGGCGGGCTGCACGTTAGACTACAACGAAGCCTGGAAACTTCTCGTCAGCGTACGGCTGGCAGCGCAATGCACAGATGCCAGGGTGAATGTGATTGTGGAAGAGTTATATGCGGTGTACCCGGATGTGAAAGCTCTGGCGGAGGCTCCTGTGGAGGAGATTGAGAAAATTGTCAAGCCCTGCGGTCTTGGAAAGAGCAAGGCGCGGGACATCAGCGCATGTATGAAGATTTTGTATGAGCAGTATGACGGCAAGGTTCCCGAGGATTTTGACGCGCTGCTCAAACTGCCCGGCGTGGGCAGGAAGAGCGCAAACCTGATTATGGGAGATGTTTTTCACAAGCCGGCGATTGTCACCGATACGCATTGCATTCGCTTGGCGAATAGAATGGGGCTGGTGGATAATATCAAGGAGCCTAAGAAGGTGGAAATGGCTTTGTGGAAGTTAATTCCGCCTGAGGAGGGCAGCGATTTCTGCCACCGTCTGGTATATCACGGCAGGGAGGTGTGCACAGCGCGTACCAAGCCTTGTTGCGACAAGTGTTGTGTAAAAGATATCTGTGCGCGCAATGGAGTGGAGGAATAGCGGGCAGTGTTAGCGCGGACATTTTACTTTGGAAGATATAATAATAGAAAAGAGGAGAAAATATGGCAACAATCAGACCATTTTCTGCAATCAGGCCCAGCCGGGAGAAAGCAGATAAGATAGCAGCGCTTCCTTATGATGTGTATAACCGCAGGGAAGCGAAAGAAATAGTAGAACAAAATCCCCTGAGCTTTTTGCGTATTGACAGGGCAGAGACCCAATTTGACGACAGCGTGGACACCTATGCGCCAGAAGTGTACCAAAAAGCGCATGAGCTCCTTTGGGGGATGGTGGAGGACGGCTCTTTTGTGAAAGAGGAGAAATCCTGCTATTATATCTATGAGCTTACCATGGACGGACGGACGCAGACAGGGATTGCCGCCTGCGCCTCCATTGATGATTATGAGCGGGGCGTAATTAAAAAGCATGAAAACACCAGGGCGGAGAAGGAACAGGATAGAATTAACCATGTCAATATCTGTAATGCCCAGACGGGACCGATTTTCCTGGCTTATCGTGCCAATGCTGTCATCAATGCAGTTGTAGATGCAGTGAAGAGGGAGGAGGCGCTTTACGACTTCGTATCGGAGGACCGCATCCGCCACAGAGTGTGGATTATTTCAGATGATGCACAGATTGGCGATGTAGAAAAAGCCTTTGCTTCCATCGGTGAAATTTATATTGCAGACGGACATCACCGGGCGGCTTCGGCGGTCAGGGTAGGGCAGATGCGCAGAAAAGAGCATCCTGATTACAATGGGGAAGAAGAATTTAATTATTTTCTTTCCGTACTGTTTCCTGATGAACAGTTGATGATTATGGATTATAACCGTGTTGTCAAGGATCTGCATGGCATGTCGGAAGAAGCGTTTCTGGAGAAAGTATCACAGCTCTTTGACGTGGAGCTTGCAGGAAATCAGCCGGTGAAGCCGGAGAAAAAAGGAGATTTTTCGATGTATCTGGCAGAAAAGTGGTATCGCTGCACGATTCCAGCGAAGGAGCTTCCAGACCATCCGGTAGACGGGCTTGATGTGTCGGTTTTGCAGCAGAGGCTGCTTTCCCCGGTTCTCGGCATTGGAGATCCCAAGACAGACAGCCGTATTGATTTCGTGGGTGGCATACGGGGATTGAAGGAGCTGGAAAGGCGCTGCCGGGAGGACTGCGCCGTGGCGTTTGCCATGTATCCAACGTCCATACAGGAATTATTTGCCGTAGCGGACGCCGGGCTTTTGATGCCGCCGAAATCAACGTGGTTTGAACCGAAACTGAGGAGCGGGATTTTTATCCATGCTCTGGAAAGCTGATTTTTTTCTCCTATATCGTATTTTTTTCTAGTATAATGGTTATGTTTTTGTTATAATTAAGAAAAATGTTATCTTTGGGGGGCGTGAAGTGGAATTTTTAACATTTTCATGGGAGGGAAGGTAGAATGGAAAACACGAAGAAAAAACAGATGACAAAAGCAGGAATTATGACGAAAACATTGGCCATGGCATTGGGTCCGCTGATTGTGCTTGCCGTATTAAGCGCATTTTTTTCCGCACGCACGATTAGGATTGGTATGCAGGACGAGGCCATCAAGCGCCTTCAAGACATCGTCAGCGGCGTCAACAATTCCTTGGAGGCATTGGGGGAAGGGGATTACCGTCTTGACGGTGAAACTGTTTACAAAGGAGACATTAATGTTTCAGAGAAGCTTCCGTACTTTGAAAAATTTGCAACTGCTTCCGGCATAGATATCACGCTGTTCTATGGCGATACCCGCAGGGTGACGACTTTGGTAGACAGTGAAACAGGGGAGCGAATGATCGGTACGCAGGCCGCGGACAAGGTAATTGATAAAGTTCTTGAAGGCGGGGAAGCATATGTGGATAAGAAGCTGCAGCTGAACGGACAGCCTTATTTTTGCTGTTACATGCCGTTGGCCAATACAGACGGCAGCATCGTGGGCATGATTTTTGCCGGGGAACCCAGCAGCGGAATTGAAACATATATCAGGGGTAAGGTAATACAGACTACAATTTTGAATGTGATTGTGATTTTGCTGGGCGGAATTTTAATTATTGGTTTTTCCAGAAGACTTTCCGCTGCAATCAGGAAGGAAGAGAATATCATCAGGCAGCTTGCGGAGGGAAATCTGAATATTCAGGTAGAAGATAAACTGAAAGGGCGTAGTGATGAATTGGGAAGTATTGCGAATGCCCTGGATAATCTGGTAATGCAGTTGTCAAGGATTCTCAACCATTTACAGGATTCTTCTAACGAGCTTCTAAAGTCTGGACAGTCTCTGGATGAAATGGCAGAGCGTGTCAATACCAATGCAATGGAAATTGGTAAAGCTGTGGAGGAGATTTCCCAGGGCGCAGTTTCGCAGGCCGAAGAGATTGAGAATGCATCGGGCAAGATTGTGGATATGGGTTCGATGATTGAACATATTGTAGGCGGAGTAGACAAGCTGAATTCCACTTCTGTCAGCATGAAACAGGCTGGGGATAACTCAGCGGAGATCATGCGGGATTTGGTGGAATCCACGAACAGGACGACAGAAGCGATTCACAAGATTGGCGAACAGGTTTACGCTACGAATGAATCGGCGCAGAAAATCCGCGAGGCGGTGGACCTTATTTCTTCGATTGCCAGCCAGACGTCGCTGTTGTCTCTGAATGCCAGTATTGAGGCTGCAAGGGCAGGAGAATTTGGCAAAGGCTTTGCTGTGGTAGCTTCTGAAATTCAAAAGCTTGCAGATGAGTCGAGCCGTTCTGCACAGACAATTACAGATATTATCAGTTCATTGCTTGAAGAGTCGGAGATGACTGTTGAGATTATGAAAGAAGTCGGTACGATTATTACGGAGCAGAGAAAAAAGATTGAAGATACACAGAGCCATTTTGTGGATGTGACGGAGGGGATTAACAGTTCAAGAGAAGATACGACAATGATTGAGGAGCGTACCCATGTATGCGATGAATCCAGGAAGACGGTTGTGGATGTGATAGCCAATCTGTCAGCCATTTCCCAGGAGAATGCGGCTTCCGCTCAGGAGACCACAGCGTCCATGGAGGAATTAAGTGCGACCATCAACCTTCTGGCGGAAGCGGCAAACAGCCTGAAAGGCTTGTCCGACCAGATGAATGATGACATTCAATTTTTTAAGTTATAAAGGAGTTTTTGGGAAGGTGTCAAGTTAAATGTTAAAAGTATTTCTGGTAGAAGATGAAACGAGTGTCAGAGAGAATTTGCGTGATAACATTATGTGGCAGCAGTACGGTTATCAATTTGCCGGAGAGGCAAGTGATGGAGAGATGGCGTTGCCTCTGATACGAAAGGTGAAGCCAGATTTGCTGATTACGGATATCAATATGCCGTTTATGGACGGTCTGGCGCTTGCCGGTATTGTGAGGCAGGAGTTTCCCCAGATGAAAGTTGTTATCATCAGTGTCCATAATGACTTTGAATATGCGCAGCGGGCAATTAGAGCCGGCGTAGAAAGGTATCTGCTCAAACCTATTTCCCGTTCTGCCCTGCAGAAAGTATTGCAGGAGATTCGGGAGAAGATAGAGGAAGATCGGGAGCAGAATAATTACCGTGAGAAATATAAGGAAGATATGCAGGAATATGAGCAGTTTTCCAGAAGAGTATTTTTTGAAAAGGTATTTGAAGGCCATCTTTCGGTGCAGGAAATTTATGAGGAGGCACAGAAGTTTTCCCTGGAAATGGACGCGTCCAGCTATAACTTGGCTATGGTGAGCCTCAGAGAGAAGCGCAACATGGAGGAACATTCCAAGGAATCCCGGTTAGTTGCAGGCAAGAGAGAGGAATTAACGCGGTTTTTTCAGCGGTACCCGGAATTTCTGATGTTTCGATGGAATATCAGTACGTATGGGATTTTACTTAAAGGCGAAGAAGAGCAGATGGAAGAATTAAAGGGTAAGTGCCGGGAGGCGATTGTCCGCATCTGTTCCGGGCATGATTCGGAGATAGATTGGTGCTGCGCCATTGGGGAACCGGTAAAGCGATTGAGTATGCTGCCCCAGGTTTACAGCAAGGTGAACCATATGATGTCCTATCGTTTTTTGAAGCCGGGGCAGCATATCCTTACAATGGAGACAACGAGCTTTACGTCCAGAGGGGAGGGGAAGGAATCTCTGGGCGACGTGGATATCGCCAAAGCAGATCCAGATATCATCAAGAATTTTTTGACGCATGGGCAGGAGGAAGAGGTTGATGATTTTGTGGACGGCTACTTGGAGAGCCAGAAGGAAGCGTTGAAGTCGAAAATGTTTCGCGATTATTTGATGTTGAGTATCCGCTTTACGGCGATTGCTTTTGTGGAAAAACTAGGGTATACTCAGGCTGATCTGCTGGAGAATACTTACACGGATAAAGTGCAGATTCTCAGTCTTAATGTGGAAGATATGAGGTTTTATATGCAAGAGCTTCTCCACCGTGCCATTGAATTGGGCAATCAGGTGATGGAGAGCCAGAGCAAGAAGCTGATTAAGCGTGCGATTGTTTATATAGAAGAGAATTATACGAAAGATTCTATCTCCTTAAACGAAGTTGCCAGCGCCGTGGAAGTCAGCGCTAACTATTTCAGCACTGTGTTTCGACAGGAGACAGGGCTGACTTTTACAGAATATGTGACGAAGAAGCGTATGGACAAAGCGAAACAACTGCTGCGTCAGACAGAGAGATCGTCGGGTGATATTGCGGCGGAGGTTGGATTTAAAGATCCCCACTATTTCAGTTTCGTATTTAAGAAAACGCAGGGATGTACGCCGAGAGAGTATCGCGGTGGTGTTCGTATTTGACCGTAATAGCGTTGTACCTTAGACAGTAAAGGGTGCAACGCTGTTTTTTTCAATTAGGTTCCAGGAGAGCTCCTCTGGAAATACGGATTCTCCCTGTATCATTTTTAGGAGTGTTGAGGCGGCGGTTGTCCCTAAATCCCTGTCGTGGGACAGGGTAGTGATATGGGTGGAGTTCAAGTCGCTCATGTAACTGTTGTCAAAAGAGACTACAGAAATGTCTTCCGGTACCCGGATATCTGTATAGCCCAGCTCTCGTATGAGCCAGTAAGCAATCTCGTCATTGTGGCAGACAACGCATGAATACAGCCCTTTGTTGCGGCGAAGCAAATCTGAGAGGAAGCTGGTGTCTGATTTTAATTGCAATGCTTCTAAGTTTGCGGCAGTATACCAGGTAATCAGTTCTTCCAGGAGTGGGAGGCCATAGTCCCTGATTGCGGTGGCAAAACCGGAGTATCGTTCAAGCCCTTGCAGATCATCAATCTTGAATACTCCAGCAATCTGCGTGTGCCCAAGCTGGATTAAATGTTTTGCCAGCAGATATCCTCCGTAATAATTATCTTCTTTGATGCATATGCAACCGGTAAGCGATGGGTATATCCCACCGGCAAATAAAACGCTAATGCCTTTTGCCATCAGGTGTTCATATAAATCTAAGTTAGGATTTGGCAGCGCTGTTTTACTGCCCTCGACGATCATGCCCCGGATGGATGCTTGTTTTATATCCTCCAGAATTTTGCGCTCTTCTGAAATCCTGGAATGTGTGGAGTAGACATTGATGGAGTATCCTTTTGCACTGAGAATGGATTTAATATTTGCCAAAAAGGCGGGAGTTGTATATTCTTCTGCTTGATTAACGATGACAGCGATGGTATTCTGCATTGCCCCAAGCCCGGTTGAAAATGAGCCGCTGCCCTGGCGTTTTTCGATAAGGCCTTCTTCCGTCAGAAGGTGCAGCGCGGTCCGCACTGTCTGGCGGCTCATGTGGTATTGTTCACAGAGTTCGTTCTCTGAGGGCAGTTTGTAAATGCCGCGGCCTGTATTCTGAAAGATTGTTTCGCGCAATATGTTCGCAAGGCGGATGTATTTTGCCGGCATGGCGAGCCTCCTTTGCTGTACTAAATTTTATGGAACGCACTAAAAAAATATCTATTATCCTTAATTATTCACCAAACACTTGTGAATGCGACTGAAAGCCGCATGGTTA
>CAJURU010000053.1 GCA_910588845.1 uncultured Lachnospiraceae bacterium | reverse complement strand
AAGTTTGTTATTTTTTAAATTTACCTCTTGACAAAAGTCACTTCATAACGGAGGAGAAGTGGATGGAAGTAACGTATAGGAAAAACTTGAGTAAGAGCTATATGTGCATCCGGGAGCAGAAGCCGCCGGTGGAGCAATATGAGCTGCAAATGCTGGAGCGCCATATTATTCCAGGTTTGCTGTCTATGCAGCCGGTCGTTTCGGAGGGAGAGTGCCGCTATTTGTATAATATCAGCGGAAAACAACAGATGGAAGATTATTTTTGCAGTAAAAAAATAGGTTATGAGATGTTAAAGAGATTTCTTATTTCTATTCAGCAGATATGTCTGAGCCTGTCGGAGTATCTTCTGCGGGAAGGAGGGCTCTGTTTGGAAATGGAGTTCATCTTCATCAGTCTGGACGACGGCAGTCTGCATTTTACGTATTTACCATTTTATGAGAAAAGCCTGCCGGAGGCTTTTACAGCCTGTATGGAACAAATTTTGCGCAAATTGGACCATCAGGAGAAAGCTGCGGTAGAATTGGGTTACCGGATATATCAGCTTTGCACCACGGAAAATGCAGATATTGAAGGCGTAATGGCGGCGGCAATGGCGGAAAACATATTGACAGTGGCAAATGAAGAGAAGCCAGGAAAATGTATCGAAAGTAAGCCGGAAGAGGAAGCGCAGAGCGCGACACATATCAATCATTTGTGTGAAAGCGAAGAGAAACATGGAATACAAAGTGAGGGTTTTGAGAGAAAAGTAAAAGCCTGTAAGGATAAATGGAAAGAAAAAAGCGTGCAGATATCAGAGCGTGCACGCAGCTGCTTTCCGGCATTAAGTTCAATATTTTCACAAGCGCCGAAATACTTGAGCAGGCGAAATAAGAGGGAGATCCGCAAGCGCAGAAAAAATCTGCAGCCTTCGGAAGAATTGCAGATCATAACCTTTTCCGAGGATATGGATGTGACGTCATATCCCACAGAGGTTTTGGCGGTTCAGCAGGGAGGGACGCTGGGGAAGCTGGCATACCGGGGAATGCATCAATGTGCGAATTTCCAGATTGAAGGAGATAGTTTTCTTCTTGGCAAAAACAGTGAGCAGGTGGACGGAGTAATTTCTGCGGATGGGGTTAGCCGTCTTCATGCCAGGATAAGCAGGAAAGAAAATAAGTATTTTATTGAAGATCTAAACTCCACCAATGGGACATTTGTGAATGACGTGGCTTTGGAGTACCGTGAGCCCCACGAATTGAAGGCCAATGACAAGATTCGGTTTGCTGCTGAGGAGTATATATTCTTTTAGACAAAGGCATACATCACAGTTGTTGACTTTATTAGCAAAAATTTATATACTAATACAATGAAATATTCTAGTATAACTGCAAATTTCTTAATATTTGTTATACTGGTAATATGATAATATTGTAGCGGAGTGATTGAAATGTTTGGAGGCTTTTGCGTATGAAAGTGAATATTTATTATGGAGGGCGGGGACTTCTGGATGACCCAACCTTGTATGTGGTGAATAAAATTCAGGAAGTGCTGACGGAGCTCAGGGTAGAAGTACAGCGTTATAACATTTATGAAGATAAGAATAATATCTCGACGCTGCCCCAGACGATTAAGGATGCCGATGGGATTATTCTGGCTACTACGGTGGAATGGCTGGGTATCGGCGGATATATGCAGCAGTTTTTAGACGCCTGCTGGCTGTATGGGGATAAGGAGAAGATTTCTAAGACTTATATGCAGCCGATTGTCATGTCAACGACTTACGGGGAGCGCGAAGGAGAGATTACGCTTGCCAATGCCTGGGAATTTTTAGGCGGGCTTCCCTGTAGCGGATTGTGCGGTTATGTAGAAGATTTAGTTGCCTTTGAAATGAATCACGATTACACTGTGATTATTGAGAAGAAGGCGGAAAACCTTTACCGCACGATTTCACAGAAACAAAAGAGCCTGCCCAACAGTAATCAGGCAATCAGGCAGTCTGTCCTGCGTACACAGCAGTTAGAGCTTACGCCTCAGGAGAGCGAGCAGCTCTCAAAGTATGTCGCAGATGACGTCTATGTGAAGAAGCAGAAAGAGGATATCGAAGAGTTGAGCAGTATGTTCAAAGATATGTTAGGACAGAAAGAAGAAGACGAGGAGATGGCGTATCTGATGGAACTGGAGGCTCATTTTGTGCCGCAAAGCGATTTCACGGCAAATTATCTGTTTATGATTGACGGAAAGAAGAAGCCTTTATCCATAGAGATACAAAATGAGGAAGTAAAAATTTACTATGGGCAGAGTGAAAAAATTGATGTATATACCAAGCTGACAACGGCAGTCATGGATAATATTGTCCATGGAAGGATGACTTTCCAGCGCGCATTTATGACCGGGGAGATGACGGCGAAGGGTAACTTTAAGACCTTGAAAATGTTGGATCAGGCGTTTATTTTCAGTTAAAGATGTTACGAGAACTTGTACAGAATGGAGGAGACCATGAAAGACGAAAAATGTATTTTCTGTAAAATTTCCGGGGGTGAGATTCCTTCCAAGACAATCTATGAAGATGAAGAATTCCGGGTAATTCTTGATATCAGCCCTGCGACAAAGGGACATGCATTGATTATCCCCAAAGAGCACTATGCAAATATTTATGAGATGCCGGAGGAAACAGCCGCACATGTGATGATTCTCGCCAAGAAGTTGGCGGCGCATATGACAGAAGTTTTAAAGTGCGATGGTCTGAATATCATGCAGAACAATGGGGCGGCGGCAGGTCAGACGGTGTTCCATTTCCATATGCATCTGATTCCCAGGTATGAGCAGGACGGAAATGCGGATAAGCTCTGCTGGAACCATTTGGAGCTGTCTGAGGATGAGATGAATGGGATTTATGAAAAGCTGAAACAGTAGACGTTGCGTTTGTAAGTCACGAAAAGGGTATTGTATCTTATGTACTAGGGACTGTCACAATAAGGAAGAAACATATGATAGAAGAAGCCTTCGTGGCGATAATAAGGCCGCTAAGAATTGTCTGTTTCTGCTTATGGCGACAGTCCCTTTGGTATTTATGCTTTTTGTTTTCTGGCAATCTGTTCAATGAGCTGCACTACCGTTTCCACAGAGTTGAGCTGCTCGCTTTTAGCCATGGCCGCCGTATATTGGCTGCGGTTTTCAAACAGCTTGTGAATGGCGTCTGACAAGACTACGTTGCTGAGCTGTTCTTCCTCGATTACTATGCTGTAGCCCTGGCGTTCAAAAGAGCGTGCATTTAGAATCTGGTCCCCGCGGCTGGCATTGGCCGAGAGCGGGATTAAAATATTAGGCTTGCGCAATGCGAGAAGTTCGCAGATAGCGTTAGCTCCGGCACGGGAAATTACAATATCTGCCGCCGCAAACAAGTCGCTTAATTCCTGGTTGGCATATTCTAATTGGGCATAGCCGGCAGTATTATTGAGCGTGGTATCCAGATTGCCTTTGCCGCAGAGGTGCAGCACCTGGTAGTTTTGTAACAATTCCGGCAAGAGGCTGCGCACAACTTCGTTGATGAATTGAGAGCCGCTGCTGCCGCCGATGATCAGGATAACCGGTTTGTCAGGTTTGAAATGGCAATAGGTAAGTCCGTGCAGACGATTCCCTGAGAGCAGTTCTTTCCGGATGGGAGAGCCTGTAAGCACGGCTTTTTCCGCCGGAAGGTACTGTAAGGTTTCCGGGAAGTTGCAGCAGACCTTACTTGCATTGGGAATGGCGAGTTTGTTGGCAAGTCCGGGAGTGATATCAGATTCATGGATAATGGCCGGGATTTTGCGGTGTTTTGCCGCCAGGATTACCGGAACAGATACGAAACCACCCTTGGAAAAGAGCACGTCAGGGTTGAGTTTTTTCAAGAGGGCGCGCGCCTGCCGGTAACCTTTCATTACTTTAAATGGATCCGAAAAGTTTTTCCAATCAAAATACCGGCGCAGTTTACCGGAGGAAATTCCATAATAGGGGATATGGCACTGTTCTATTAATTTGCGTTCAATTCCATCGTAGGAGCCGATGTAATGTATATCGTAACCAAGTTCCTTTAATCTGGGGAGCAGGGCGATGTTGGGGGTGACATGACCAGCAGTTCCGCCGCCTGTTAAGACAATTCGTTTCATATTTTCCTCCGTTTGACTGATATTCTGATATATAACGTATTCGCATTACTTTTATCTTATACTGTTCCCAGAAAAAGTCAAGGAGGCTTTCTTGATTTTTTTCTTCCATCTTTCTGCAAAATACAGTATAATCATAGTAGAAAATTTTGCCACGAACAAAATGATAAAGGAGGACGTTACCGTGAAACAATTTTTTGGTGTCAGCCAAAGCGGAAATTTACAGGAAGCTGTCCGCGGATTGAGCAATCCTCAATTGATTTTGTTGATGTCGAACAGTGATCAGTTTGAGGAACATGTAAAGAAGCTGGAGGCGCTTTTTCCCAAAGTCCCTAGCATTGGATGTATCGGGATGAGTTACGATAACAGAATAGTTGAGAAGGGTGTAAGCGTAGTAGCGTATACGGATGGCGTCGTTGCAGCCGCCAATGTGCTGGAGGAGGCGTCCGTTATGCCGGTCAAATATATTGCGCGGTTAGAGAAAGATGTGGACAGTGTTGGAGGCTCTCAGTCAGATACCATCTGTATAGATTTCTGCTCGGGGAATGACGCCTGCGTGCTGACAACGATTTACAGTGTGTTGAAACACCGGAACATTTCGCTTGTGGGCGGGACGGGCGATGCCGGCAAGATATCAGCTAACGGCAAAGTATACGAGGATGCTGTTGCTTATGCATTAATTAAAAATAAAAATGGCAGGGTGAAAGCATATAAGGAGAATATTTACCATCAGATGGGCAATTACCGTTTCATTGCTTCCAAAACAGACAAATCGCAGTATCTGCTTGGGGAACTGAACGGAAGGTCGGCCAAACAAGTATACCAGCAGATTCTGCAAGTATCGGAAGAGCAGATTCTTACACAGACGTTTAAGAATCCTTTTGGCAAATTAAATGGTAACGAGACATGTATTATTTCCATCAAGGATGTCAGCGGCAATGCCCTGACATGTTATCGGCAGGTGAACGATTCGGATGTGCTTGTGATGTTGGAATTGGGCGATTACAGAGAAACTGTGAAAAATACCATCCAGCAGATTCGGCAGGATTTTTCACAGATTTCAGCTGTTTTCTCTGTAAACTGCCTGTTCCGTTACTTGCTGTTTACAGAAAATCATTACATGCAGGAATATTTGCAGGAAATGGGAACTTTGGGGAACCATGTAGGACTTGTGGGATATGGGGAGCACTATAATAACCAGTTCGTCAACCAGTCCATGACCTGTGTGGTATTTGAATAAAGGAGGAGAAGGAAATGCAGTTTAAGAGGAAAAAGCAGCATGATATAGATACATATCCCATATTGCATGTGATGGGCAGCTTAAAAGAATACCAAAAAGACCTTGTGCAGAAGGAAGTTGACTCTCTGAACCAGCTGGGTATGGTGAATCGTTCCTTTAAGGGAACCTTGGAGAAATCTGATAATTTCCAGCAGACATTACAGGATTTCGAGGGAACTTTTTCCAATATCAGCCAGGCGTCCGGGCAGTTTGCATCGGTAAAGGGCGATATAGCCCAATCGGTGGCGCAGGCGCAGAGTGAGGTGGAAGAGCTCAAAAGCAGCGCTTTGCAAGTGGAAGAGCATTTTGCAGAAATGAGGAATACATTCCTGGCTTTTGAGGCGGCGGTGCATGAAATAAAAAGATGCACCAACAAGATTACCTCCATTGCGGAACAGACCAATATCCTTGCGCTCAACGCCTCCATTGAGGCGACTAAGGCGGGAGAGCGGGGCAAAGGGTTTTCCGTGGTGGCAAGGGAAGTCAAAAGCCTTGCCGATGAGGTGAAGAATCTTGTGGCAGCGGTGGAGGTAAGCGTTTCCGATGTGGAACGGGGCACCGGCAAGCTGCGTACCGATATGGAGACCTCTCAGCAGGCATTGGGGCAAAGCCTTGAGAAAGTGGACGACACATATGAAATGTTTGATAAAATCACGGAGGCGGCGGATGGCGCAACCGCGGTGCAGTCAGAAATCTCTGGCGTTATAGATGATTCCAAGGCAGCCTTGACGACGGTTAATGCTTTCTTTGATGATATCAAGGATCAGTATCAGGAAGTTTTGAACCACATTAGATGTGCAAGTATGCTTGGCACGACAAAGAGCGCCATGTTTGAGGATGTGGACAACATGCTTTCCCAGATACCGCCAATGATTAAAGAAATCAAATAGTCTTAGCTTGTCGAAAGATGCGGTGAAAAAAGGCATTCAGCTACTTCACATCATCAAGAATAATATTTATAATGTAACTGTTCGGAATTCTATAGAATTTTGAACAGTTATTTTTATTGATAGAAAATTCAAAAAGGAGGACAGGCTTATGGAGAAATGGGTAAGTATCTTACAGACACACAGTGAAGTCCTGACAGTGGCATCTATCGTGATGATGGGAGTGATTTTAGCAATTTCCCTGTCGAGGATTTTGAGACAGATAAAAAAGCTCAATCGGAGCTTGACGAGCATTACAGACAATATTCAGGCATATTTTGACGTGATTATGCAGGAAGAGCCGCAGGATCAAGGCCAGCAGCAAGTGCAGGGCCAGCGGCAGACTCAGGAGAATGCAAGGAGCCAGCACGCAGAGGCGGAGCCAAGCGAGTTGGATTACAAAAAGCAGGAAGAGGAAGAAGTATTTAACGCTGTGCTGCAAGAGTATTTTTCCTGATGTTTTTGCTATTGAAACTGTCCCGCTCTTGCTTGTATTGTTGACGAAACGAGGCAGATTTGCTACACTTATCCTGTAATTGGAAATCGTGACGATAATTTTATGGAAAAGGAGTGGAAATCATGGGAAAAGTAACGTTTGATTATGGAAAGAGCGCTGATTTTATCAGCCAGGAAGAAGTTTCCTACATGGCAAAATTGGCGGAAGACGCCAAAGAGGTTCTTGTATCAAAGTCAGGTGCAGGAAATGATTTTCTGGGGTGGTTGGATTTGCCGGTAGATTACGATAAAGAGGAGTTTGCAAGGATTAAAAAAGCGGCAGAGAAAATCCAGGGTGATTCCGAAGTTCTGGTTGTTATTGGAATTGGCGGCTCTTACCTGGGCGCCAGGGCGGCGATTGAATTTTTGAGGCATGGATTCTATAATAATGTATCAAAAGAAATCCGCAAAGCGCCGGAAATTTATTATGCCGGCAACAGCATCAGCAGCACATATCTGGCAGGGCTGATTGAGGTGATCGGCGACCGTGATTTTTCTGTGAATGTTATTTCCAAATCTGGAACCACGACGGAACCGGCGATTGCATTCCGCGTATTTAAGGAATTGCTGGAGAAGAAATATGGCAAAGAAGAGGCGGCTAAGAGAATTTACGCGACGACAGACAAGGCAAGAGGAGCCCTGAAAAACCTCGCTGCAGAAGAGGGGTATGAGACGTTTGTCGTACCTGACGACGTGGGAGGGCGTTTCTCCGTACTGACGGCTGTCGGTTTGCTTCCAATCGCTGCCAGCGGGGCAGATATTGATAAGCTGATGGAAGGCGCGGCAGCAGGACGTGAGCTGGCATTGGACAAGCCTTTTGCAGAAAACGACGCTTTGCAGTATGCGGCAGTGCGCAATATTTTGTTAAGAAAAGGCAAGGCCGTTGAAGTGTTGGCAAATTATGAGCCGAGCCTCCATTATGTGTCAGAGTGGTGGAAGCAGCTTTACGGCGAGAGCGAGGGTAAGGATCAGAAAGGAATCTTCCCGGCGTCTGTAGATTTGACGACGGATCTTCATTCTATGGGCCAGTTCATCCAGGACGGCGCGCGTATTATGTTTGAGACCGTGCTAAATGTGGAGAAGTCCCGCAGTACTGTAGAGCTCAAGGAAGAGGCGGTGGATCTCGACGGTCTGAATTACCTTGCTGGAAAAGATATGGACTTTGTCAACAAGAGTGCGATGAATGGAACGATTCTGGCGCACACAGACGGAAATGTGCCGAACCTTATGGTAAAGATTCCTGAGCAGGATGAGTTCTATCTCGGTGAGTTGTTCTATTTCTTTGAGTTTGCCTGCGGCGTCAGCGGATATATCCTGGGCGTAAATCCGTTCAATCAGCCAGGCGTGGAGAGCTATAAGCGCAATATGTTCGCATTGCTCGGTAAACCGGGATATGAGGCAGAGCGGGAAGAATTGTTGAAGAGATTGTAAATTATTTGTGCAATGTCGGTTAGCAAATAGAGAAAACCGTTCTATACCGTACAGAAAAAGAGCTGTGGCGTTAAGTGAGAAACATACAAGATAGAAGAAATTCCGTTGAGAAAACGGTTGAATCTTGTATATAGCATCCTTAATGCCGCAGCTCTTTGCAATATTACATCATGCCATTGCTGACGTTATAAGCGGAAAATATCCACATTCGCCTCAAGCGTATGAGCAATCTCCTGTAGCTTCGCAGCGTGGTCGGAGAAATCCTGCATGATGTTGGCGACTTCGTTCACCGCAGCGGATGTTTCCTGCGTGCTGGCAGCATTCTCCTCTGCAATGGCTGTCAGGTTTTGAACCACATCTACAATGTTGCTGCGCGCCGTATTAAGCTGGCTGGTGCGGTCTGCAATCTCATCCACACCCTGGATAGATTCAGAGATACCGCCCTGAACCTGGGAAAATACGGAGCCGGTTCTGCTGACATTTTCGCTTTGTTTTGTAATAATTTCTTTCACTTCCTCCATGGTCTGGACAGCTTTCTGAGAATCTTCCAATAAGGTATAGATTATATCGTCAATCTGCCGCGCAGAATCGTTAGATTGCTCCGCTAACTTCTGAATTTGGGACGCCACAACGGCAAATCCGCGTCCCGCTTCCCCGGCGCGCGCTGCTTCAATGGAAGCATTTAAAGATAGAAGGTTCGTCTCATCTGCAATAGAAGAAATCAGGCCGGTTGCCTCTTTGATTTTCATGGCAGATTCATTCGTCGTCAGGGTTTGGTTATAAATAATGTCGATAGAATCAATCGCGTGGCGGTTGACGGCATCCAGTTCTGTCAAAGCGCGGCTGGCGGTGTCGCTCGATTCTTTCATAGAATCGGCGGTATTATGTAAAGATGTAACCTGTGAGGAAGTGTCTTCTACCATAGTTCCCATCAACAGTATATCTTGCGTGGCTTTTTGTGTTTCGGAAGCCTGGCTGTTGGCGCCAGTGGCAATCTCACAGACGGCGCGTTCTACATTTTGCACTGTGTCGGTAGTCTCGGAAGCGCGTGAGCTTAAATGTTCTGAAGTTGTATACAGAAGGGAGCTCTGCTGCTTGATTTCTGTGACAATGTTACTCAGTGAATTTCGCATGGAGGTAATAGCGCGTGCCATTACGCCCGTTTCATCTTTGTGGCCGCTGATTTTTACCAGGCGTTCGTCTTCCTGGAAATTCATGTCTGCCAGATTTCCGATTATGTCGGTGACTGTCTGGAAGGGCTTAATCATTTTAGCAACGGATAAGTAGCCTGTAATTGCAAGAATGATGGCGAGTGAGCAGCATATAAGAGCCGCCTTGCTCATCACCCGGTTGAGAGGAGCGAATATTTCCTTTTCATCTGCACAGAGGACGACAGTGACGTTGTATTTCTCTGTTACATAATAGGAGGCGCGTTTGGCGGCTCCTTCATATGTATATCGTATCGTGCCCGGTTCCGGTGCGCTGCCCGGTTCGATTTCTTTTATCTGTTCCATTATGCCAACAATAGCGGGAATGTCTACCGGTTTTCCCAACATATCCGGGTTCGGATGATAGATGATGTTGCCTTCAGCATTTATAATATAGAAATAACTGGTCTCCATCCCTTGCAGGCCGGCTTCACCAAAAGTGACGCCTAACCGTTCTCCGCTCATGTTCATGGCCGAGACAATGAGATTTTGATTGAGAATTTGCCCATAAGAATCAGTTAAATCCCTCATATAATTTTCTGTTATAGAAGCTGTGTTACTCCAAATGCTGGGAATTGTAGTGCCTAAGCCCATAAAAATTGTCAGGACAATGGAAAAAAGCAATACAAAAGAAACTTTTGCTTTTATGGAAGAAAGCCTTTTAACCCTGTTTGTGTGGAGCGATTTCAGTTTTTGATGCGCCTTTTCTCTTTTTTGTGCCTTTTCTTTCACAAATATCTCTCCCTTCCGACCGGTACGGTATCATAACATTTTCTTAATTTTACAAATAAAATTTGCTGTCATTTATTATAGCAGTTTGTATAGTTCTTTTCAATCTATATGGAGAAATATAGTAAAAATGCTAAAAATGGTACTTTTGATAGAAATAAGCGCTGGGAAAACCCTTGACAATTTACAAAACCTTTGCTATAGTGTAATAAGTTCGTAATAATTTTAATATTTTTGCATAAAATAACATATAAAGTTTTAACATGTTGTTTTATCTTTCAGGAGGTCAATATGAAATTCGATAAGAAGGTTATGGAAAGCGGAGTTGTTGCAGCATTTTCTCTGGTTTTGGCATTTTCAGCATTGCCGGCAGCAGGGGGTTCAACCGAGGCGGATCTGAATAGCCGGAATGTGGAATTGATAGCGGAGACAGCGGGAAAGAGTTATAGAAATGTAGTTGCGACGAAAGTGAAAAAACAAAATCAATTGGTAGCGTCCTCTGTTGAAGAGAAGCAGCCGGTTGAATTGAAATTGGAAGAAGCAGTAAAAGAAAAGCAGCCGGCTGAATTGAAATTGGAACAAGCGATGAAAGAGCAGCCGGAGCAAGCGAAATTAGAAGAAGCAGCGAAAGAGGAACAGCCGGAGAATGCCGTTCAAGATATCATAGAAGAAGAGAAGCAGCCGGAAGAATCTATGCCGGAAGAAAAGGAAGAGAAAGCAGCGGATTCCAAAAAGGAAGAAGTTGCTGAAGATAAAGATAATAAATCGAAAGATAAAGATGCCGAGGAGAAGAAAGAAGTTTCCCCTTGGGACACGAAATTGATGCCTCAGGTGGAGGAATACCTGAATGTCCGTACACAGGCGTCTGAGGAGGCAGAGCCGGCAGGGAAACTCCCTAAGGGCGCATCTGCTGAGATTGTAGAAAGCGGAGATGAGTGGACAAAGATTAAGTCCGGCAGCGTAGAAGGATATGTGAAGAACGAGTATTGTGTGACAGGGCAAGAGGCAGAAACGCTTGCCAATGAGCTGGGAACGACTTACGCAACGGCGGTGACAGGCGGCGTCCGCGTAAGGGAGACAGCTTCTTCCGAGGAAGGCGTGACAATTCTCGACGTGCTGGAAGAAGGCGGGAAGATTAAAGTCGACAAAGAGGCAGAAGCGGTTGACGGCTGGGTATGCGTCAAGGTTGGCGATGCAGCTGGTTACGTCAGTGCAGAATATGTAAATGTAGAATTAGAGCTTGGCAAAGCAATTTCCGTTGAGGAAGAACGTGCAGCGATTGAGGCGGCAGAGGCTGAGAGAAGAGCTAAAGAGGCGGCGCAGAGCCAGAGCCAGGGCGGCGGAACACAGCAGAAGGCAGCGGTTGCAGCATCTTATGATGATGTCACGCTGTTGGGCGCATTGATTCAGTGTGAGGCAGGGAGCGAGTGCTATGAAGGACAGCTTGCAGTAGGCGCAGTTGTCATGAACCGTGTCCGTGCAGGATATGCGGGAAGTATTTCCGGTGTTATTTACCAGAGCGGCCAGTTTACACCGGCTTTGAACGGAACGATGGCGGGCGTATTGGCAAGCGGCGTCAGCGGAAGCTGCATACAGGCTGCGCAGCAGGCTATCAGCGGCGTTGACAATGTAAACGGAGCTACGAGTTTTCGGAGTGTGTCCTCGGGAATGCAGGGAATTGTGATTGGAAATCATGTATTCTTCTAAGCCAGATAACCTGCGGCAATAAAATATTTTATGATAGGTGGCAATTGCATACAAATTCAAATTACGAGTGAACAGTAACACATGGGCTATGCGGCCAATTAGATGTATTTGCGCAGCGCTTTACACCTAATCTTATTATCTGCTATAATGAAGTTATCGTATAAACGGCTTAGAGAAAGCAGGTGATTATATGAATGGCGCTAAAATAATGAAAAACGCGATGGATGAATTTAAGGCCATACAGGAGTATATGATGCTGGCAAGAGAAGAAAATGCGGTAAAGACATATGCGAAGTTGAAAGAACAATATCTTCTGCTAAAGGCGCTCCTTACCAGTTTGGGTGTAAATCTTACGGATATTGACAGAATAAAAGAGTAGTTTTTGAATTAAAGGAATAGAAATTACCAGCCAGGCTTTTCGCAAGAGAGGCCTGGCTGACGGTTTTTTAAATTTCTGGCATCTCTCTCCCAAAGATATGAGATACACAAAATCCCTGAAGTGTCTGCATTTTGGCATAGGGAGGGGAAATCTGCCAATCCATTAAAACTTCCATAAATATTTTTAGATTATTTGTTCAGAAAACCACTGTGGAAACTGTGAAGAAATACTTGAAGGCTGAACTGTTACCTGTAAAATTCAGGAAGTTAAGTTATTATTG
>CAJURU010000052.1 GCA_910588845.1 uncultured Lachnospiraceae bacterium | reverse complement strand
CCTTATAGTGACAGTTTTATTATTTCATCTGTCTACCATAAGGGGAGCATATCAGTCCTCTGGCTCTCGTTTGCTTTATGCCTGTTTCCGCTGATTGCTCAAGAGGAAATCATTCAACTTGTCGGCGGCTTTTGTGTTCTGCTCCTCGAATGAATGAGCATATATGTCCATTGTTGTAGAACTTTTTGCATGACCCAAAATCTTACTGATATCGATGATATTCACTTCCAGATAATTCAGCAGAGTAGCACATGAATGCCGTAGTCCATGCAAGGGTATCTCTGGTAATGGTTCTAACTTCTGTTTCTCCGCTTTTTCAGGGTTTTCCCTCACCCATTTATTATACCGCCGTAAATGGCGCTTATACGCTTGATACGAGGTAGAACACCCCATCAGCCTGCCGTCATTTTGTATAAAAAGATTTCCGTCCCCTTGCCATGCAGTACCCAATTGCAGACGATATTCATTATATTCACGCTTATACTGTTTCAACAAGGGAATTAGCAAATTTGGCATACTTACAGTGCGAACAGAGGTTTTTGTTTTCGGTTTTTTGATAACTGTTCCTTCTTCTCCCTTGCCTGCCGACTTTGAAATACTGATTGTTTTATTTTCAAAATCAATATCGTTCCAGTGGAGCGCAAGGGTTTCACCTTTCCTTAAACCACAATATAACGAGATAGTATAAAACACTTTCAACTGCAATGGCAGTTTCCTTGATTCCGTATAATCCGCTACAAGATAAGACTTTCCAGTATCATCTATCCGCTCGTGACCTCGGATAATCGTTTCAAACTCCATATCTAATGTCCTTATGAACATTATCGATTGTTCTGGGGTAAAATATTTCAATGTTGTTTCTTCGTCCTTGTTTTTTGCCAGTTTCGCATCCCTGCAAGGATTGAATTGTATCATCTGCCACCGCACCGCAGTACGGAACATACCGCTTAAAACATTCTTCACTTTCTGGATTGAACCATTTGCAAGAGTGCCGACCAACGATTTATAAAATTCCTCAATCACTGGCGGCTTTATCCTTGCTACCTTATAACGCCCGAGAGCAGGTACAATCTTATTATTTACAATCTGCACATAACCGATATATGTAGAATATGCTAAATCTTCTTTTCGGGATTCTAACCACTTCTCAGCGAAGTCTGCAAAGGTCATTTCCTCGCCCTCGTAACTTTCACCACGTTTCAATTTATCTTCCCACTCCATAGCATACTTCTGGGCTTCTTTCTCCTGCTGTTTTGGAGTGGCACTCTGATTCGGTTTGAACGTAATCACTTTCGCATTGCCCTTGTGTGTTACTTTATCATACAGTGTAATCTGTATTCTGTAGACGACCTCGCCATTCTTTTTTACATTTTTCTTTAAGGATGCCATTTACTCGACCTCTTTCTTTAACAGCCCTTTGTACCGATAGAAAGTCGCCTTATTCATTTGCAATTCCCTCATCAGTTCAAAAGGTCTTTTTTCTCCACGCTCCACCGCTTGATACTTCTTTGCAAATTCTTCCAGAGACATTACACGAGGACGACCGTAATCACTCCATTCCCCTCTAGCTTTCTTTGCTTCGATACCCTCACGCTGGCGTTTTTCCTTTTTTTCCAGTTCAGCTTGAGCCATACTTGCATATAACTCTATCATCATATTATTGATTGTTTCTAACATCATTTTTGCCATTGAATTTTCCATATCCTCAATCGAGAGTAGTGTAGTAGGCAGTTCTAAAACCATGACACGAATATTATTGTCCTGATAGAACCGTAATTCATTCAACGTGGCTTTTTTGTTCCTCCCCAGTCTGTCAAGTTCCGTTACGATTAACGTATCGCCGCTTTCGAGAATTTCTTCTTTTAACATCTGGTAACGGGGGCGGTTGAAATTCTTGCCCGTCCGCTGGTCTGTATACACCTTGCCTTTATACAACTCAATATCATGTTCTGCACAATACTTTGTAATCTCCGCAATCCCTCTATCAAGGTGTTGGTCTTCTGTACTTGTCCTGTGATAGGCAACCGTTTTCATTTGTAGTTCCTCCTTTTTCTAAAGACCATGGAACATTTGTTCTATTTTCGATTATATCTTCTCCATTTGGTCCTAAAAAGTCAACAGCCAATTTCAAGAATCCTTAAAAATTATTTTACAAAGATTTCAAGCATTTTTTCACAGCAAATTTGACGTGCTTATAAAGCGTACTTTGTTAGCATGGTGTATTCTCACGTTTCTGCCTACTGCCCGACACCGTTTAGATAGTCGCAGAACCTATCATAATTAATAAGGTATTTTTTTCCGGCTCTGATATGAACGATTTTATTCTCCAAACACAAATTCCTAAGATGCATATAAGAGAACCCTGTCAGTTCCACCATTTCTTTTATTGATTTCATTACCGGAAGTTTCTGCAACTCCCCACCGTCCGCAGACTGCCTATTATTACCCTCGATTACTCTAAAATTATTCTTTACCGTTGTATTTGCATTTTTCATATTGATTGCTCCCTTTCGTGGAATAGGGACACAATACAAATTCTACTGAAATATTGTACCGCTGTCCGTTTACTGTTATTTCCAACTCGGACACTACGGACTAACTTAGCAACCATTTTATTATCTTCTCAATTTAATTTTGCCTATCCCCGGCACTCATATTACATAATCCTTGAAACTGCATTACCTCTAAAACATCATTTCCCCAAATGAAAGTTTGGGTTCATTGGCCGTGTCGGCTTCATCTGCCCGAACCAATTTCATAAAGTTGTCAGTTCGCTTGTTAAGTCTGCGGAGCCTTGCGCCTTGATGGAACACTTCCGCACATTTTTTTCCATATTCTTATTTCATATCTTTCAAGCGCTATATATACATCACACTCCTTTATACAATATTGTTAATTCATTGTTTCTTTTCCCTATCTCTTTCCAACTTATGGAATAAACCTTAAACTAAAAAAACTTATCAATCATATCATCAACACCTATTCAACCCACTATAAACCCTATAAAGCCTATCAATTGGCAAACTCTCTACACATTCAAAAAACATTGAAAAAGTGACCATAATGGTCAGATTTTGAAGCCTTTTATCCTGCCGCAATGTGGAATGCTTTAAGTGTCTTCAAAACGTCTTCGGGCAGACCTAACTCTTTTTTTCTATATTTGTATATAATTTCGTCTGTACGGTCTTTAACGGTCGGGTCTTTCTCTTGCCTTTTTTTGTACCATCTATGTAACGCTCGTCTAAAACACTCTATATCAACTATGATTTCTTTGTAACGCATAACGGTATCAGATATTTCTTTTCCGCTATCACTCCAAATAAGACTTTCATATAAGGTAGTTACACAATTTTTCAAATAAGGTTTTATTTGTTGTTCGATAAGTTCTTCCTCTAATACTCGCTTATACTCACGACACAATATATCAAGAGATTTACTGGATAAAATATTTTCTATTGTTCTTCCGTCTTCCCCGAATAGAGCATTGAGCGTCTTATCTATAAAAGCTATTTCCATACGAAATATATTTTTTTCCAGAGGAATACGTTGTTTTTCAAAATCGTCAAATTTGTCATACAACTTCAGCACATGATAATGTTCACGTTCATATACAATTCCCATATTTTCTTTTTCACACTTTGAGCCTTTCTTGCGTTTCCGATACACTTTTGTCCGGTCAAGTGCCATATCAAATAAATGTACCATGCTCGATGGCGTCGCTTTTCCTACACAGGGCAAAGTTATGTTGACCTCTATCCGAGTTATCCTTAACTTTTGGATATATTCATCTGAATACTTGTCCTGCAACTGTTCTTGTAAACGATTCTTGAGATATTCCAACACATCATTTTTAAGCACCTCCAGTTTTATGGCATCTACAATACCAAAAGGTTTTCTATTATCTGCATGTAGGTAATGTGCAGGATTGATATACCCTCTTATCATGCCCCCTTTTCCCTGAAGTTCTACAAGAGACTTTTTTGCTGTGTTTGTCTTCTTTTCTTCAAAATCCAAATCCTTAATTCCGTCAAGACCTATTTCGTACTTGAAATTTATACCATCATAACCACTCTGATACTTTTTCGTATTCAACCTATCCTTTCTATCTGTAGTTCCCATGACCTGTTTTCCTTTTCTCCAATATTCAAACAATAAAAAAAGAGAAACAAAAAGACTGCCACAAATGACAATCTGCTTCTCCTAAAGCCTACTCTGTATCAAATTTTACTTCTCATTTTCTATCTTCTTATATTATCTCCAAATTTATTTCTAAAGTCAACAACTTTTTAATAATTTTTTGTTTCTTTTTCTGTTTTTATCCATTTTCATTTTCTTGTATAAAATCATTCCCGGCTCTGACCTTATAGAATCAATTTTAAGGCGGTTATCATTTCATTCTGTGAAAATCTCTTAGAATGGATATTAAAAAGGAATTTGCTCGCTTTCCGAAAGGGAAAACCGCATATAAATATAATTGGCTGATTCACAGGCTTTTCAGGGGATTGTAACCCATTTTGCATGATGCTAACAAATCTCTAACAAATCCACAGTTCAGAATGCAATGAACTACCACGCAGAAATAACAAAAGCCCTGAATATTCAAGGCTTTTGCTTAAAGCTGCTGACGGGAATCGGACCCGTGACCTCCGCACTACCAATGCGACGCTCTACCGACTGAGCCACAGCAGCGTTTGTATATTGGGACAATCCCAACTGACTTATCCAATATACAATAAATCTGCTATGTTGTCAAGAATTTTTTCTATTTAAAATACGATACCCCGCTCTCAAACAGTTTCATATCCTGCTCACCGTAAATATTGACGGCAACGCCCTCGCCGCGGCGTTCTGAATGCGCCATTTTACCCAGCACACGTCCATCGGGGCTGGTAATGCCCTCAATCGCCATATAGGAGCCATTGATATTCCACTCCTCGTCCATTGTCGGCTGGCCATACTCATTGACGTACTGCGTTGCCACTTGTCCGTTTGCAAACAGCCTGTCCAGCCACTCCCTGGGAGCAACAAAACGCCCTTCCCCATGGGAAGCAGGATTGCAGTATATCTCTCCGAGTTTGGCCTGCGCCAGCCAGGGGGATTTGTCCGTTACAATTTTTGTGTAAACCATCTTGGAAATATGGCGTCCGATGGTGTTATACGTCAGCGTCGGGGAATCTGCATTCTGCTGGCGGATCTCACCGTAAGGCACCAATCCCAGCTTAACCAAAGCCTGGAAGCCGTTGCAGATACCCAACATCAGACCGTCACGCTCCTGCAACAATTTGTTGACTGCCTCCGCAATCTTCTCATTGCGGAACGCCGTAGCAAAGAATTTCGCGCTGCCCTCCGGCTCGTCTCCTGCGGAGAATCCGCCGGGGAACATGATAATCTGGGACTGCTCAATCGCTTTCACAAATACATCCACGGAATCCCGGATATCCTCAGCATCCAAATTCTTAAATACCTTGACAATTGTCTCTGCCCCGGCGCGCTCAAACGCCTTCGCACTGTCATATTCACAGTTTGTTCCAGGAAATACCGGAATAAATACGGTTGGCTTGGCCACTTTATGTTTGCATACATAAACGCTGTCCGCCCGGAATACATCTGTCTTAACTTCCTCTTTTCCATCCACTGCAATTGTGGGGAATACCTTTTCCAATGTACCTGTCCACGCTTTTACTGCCTCTTCCACAGAAATTTCCATTTTACCGTAAATAAATTTCTGCTGTCCGTTGACCTCTCCAAATACACGACAGAACTTCTCATTGCCGCATCCTTCGCTCCCTTTGGCAGCTTCCCTGCCATATGATTCCATGGCTTTGGCAATCGTTTCTTCCACAAGCGCTACCTTATCAGCGGGAACTTCTGCGATCAATTGCCCGAAATGCGGAGCGAATAGGCAGTCCTTACAAACATTGCGTTCAATGGTGACGCCCAGCTTATTGCCAAATGCCATCTTGCTCACGGCTGCCGCAATGCCCTTGCCGTCCAAAGCATAAGCAGATACAATCGCCTTGTCCTGAATCAACGTATGGATTGCCTCATACAATTCCATCACCTGCTCATACATTGGCAAATCATATTCATCTTTGGCAATCTTAAATATCATCAGCTTATTGCCAGCCTTTTTCAGCTCCGGCGTGATAATATCCTGCTCCTTCGCCACATCCACGGCAAAAGATACCAGCGTTGGCGGTACGTCAATTTCATTAAATGTCCCCGACATGGAATCCTTACCGCCAATGGAAGGAAGCCCAAATCCAATCTGTGCGCTGTAAGCGCCGAGAAGCGCTGCAAACGGCTGGCTCCAGCGTCCCCCTTCCTCGCTCATCCTGCGGAAATACTCCTGGAAGGTAAAGCGGATTTTTCGGTAATCGCCGCCCGCCGCCACAATCCTTGCCACGGATTCAAGCACTGCATAGACTGCTCCATGATACGGGCTCCAAGATGACAGATAGGGGTCAAATCCGTAAGACATCATGGTCACGGCATCACATTTCCCTTTGGCAACCGGCAATTTCGCCACCATGCTCTGCGTTTCTGTAAGCTGATATTTTCCACCGTAGGGCATGAATACGCTGCCTGCCCCAATAGAACCGTCAAACATTTCTACAAGCCCCTTCTGGGAGCAGACGTTTAAGTCAGAAAGCATTGACAGCCACGCAGCCTTAACGTCTTCTTGTTCTAATGCTTCTGCCACAGCGGGAATCTCTATTTTCTCAAAGAAATTGTCCTCTTTAGCCGGAATATCCACGGACACGGACGTCTCCTGATGCGCGCCGTTGGTGTCAAGGAACGCCCTGGAGATATTAACGATCTCCTTGCCTCTCCACTCCAACACCAGCCGCGGTTCCTCGGTCACCACGGCAACCTCAACAGCTTCTAAATTTTCTTCTTTCGCATAGTCGAGGAACTGCTGCATGTCGTCTGGCGCAATCACAACCGCCATACGCTCCTGAGACTCGGAAATGGCAATCTCCGTGCCGTCCAGTCCGGCATATTTCTTGGGCACCTTATCAAGCTGCACCCGCAGCCCCGGCGCCAGTTCACCGATTGCCACCGACACGCCGCCCGCACCAAAATCGTTGCATTTCTTGATGATATGCGCTACTTCTTCTCTGCGGAACAATCTTTGAATCTTGCGCTCCGTCGGCGGATTTCCTTTCTGCACTTCCGCCCCGCAGACAGCAGTGGATTCCGTGTTATGCGCTTTGGAGCTTCCGGTCGCGCCGCCGATTCCATCGCGTCCCGTTCTTCCTCCCAGCAGAATGATGATATCTCCCGGGTCAGAGGTTAAACGCTGCACGGCGCGCCTGGGAGCCGCCCCCATAACTGCGCCGATTTCCATACGTTTTGCCACATAATCGGGATGGTAAATCTCCTTGACATATCCTGTGGCAAGTCCAATCTGGTTCCCGTAGGAGCTGTAACCATGCGCTGCCCCGCGCACTAATTTCTTCTGGGGAAGCTTGCCCTCTAACGTCTCCTTCACAGATACCGTGGGATCTGCCGCTCCGGTGACGCGCATCGCCTGATAGACATAAGTACGCCCGGAAAGCGGATCGCGGATTGCTCCGCCAAGGCAGGTCGCCGCCCCACCGAAAGGCTCAATTTCTGTAGGATGGTTGTGCGTCTCATTCTTAAAATTCACCAGCCATTCCTCCGTCTTCCCATCTACCTCAACCGGAACGACGATAGAGCAGGCGTTAATTTCATCCGATTCCTCCTGATCTTCGAGCTTTCCTTCTTTCTTGAGGCGTTTCATCGCCATCAAAGCCAGATCCATCAGGCATACGAATTTATCCTCCCTACCCTCATAAATATCCTCATACGTTTGTAAATAATCTTTATAGGTGTCCTCCAACGGTTTGCGATAATATCCGTCTTTAAAAGTCACATCTTTCAGCTCTGTGGAAAATGTAGTGTGACGGCAATGATCGGACCAATAAGTATCCAGGACACGGATTTCTGTCATGGAAGGATCGCGCTTTTCCTCTCCCTTAAAATAATTTTGAATATGCTGGAAATCCTTAAAAGTCATAGCAAGTCCCAGAGAATCATATAATGATTTCAAATCCGCCTCTGACATCTGCAAAAAGCCCTCAAAAATCTTCACATCCTCCGGCTCCTCAAATTCATCCGCCAAAGTCTGCGGTTTCTCCAGTCCGGTTTCCCTAGAATCCACGGGGTTGATGCAATGGCTCTTGATTGCCGCGAGCTGCGCCTTATCTACCGTCCCTTCAATCACATATGTTGTGGCGGAACGGATAATCGGCTGCTCATTTTCATTTAACAATTTCACGCATTGTTCTGCGGAATCTGCCCGCTGGTCGTACTGCCCGGGAAGATATTCTACGCTGAACACCTCTGCGCCCTGCGCGTCAAATTCCTCCTCATATACCTCGTCAACCGGAGGCTCCGAAAATACGGTTTTCAAAGCCTTCTGGTATGTCTCCTGTGAAATGTGCTCCATATCGTAACGGATCAGTACACGCACCCCGGTCACACTTTTGATGCCCAGGTAGCTCTTAATCTCCGATTGCAGTTCCTTCGCCTGAATGGCAAAGGCTGGTTTCTTCTCCACAAAAATACGTCTTACGTTGCCCATAACTTCCTCCTAAAATGATGTTTTATTTTCGCGCGGCTTTTTTCTCTTTCTTTTCCTGATACATAATCGCATCCGCCTCATTCACATAGTCTTCCAGTTTCTTGGATGATTCCTTATCCGTAATTACATAACCGGCGCTGATACTGAGATTACTAAGCCCCACCTGATTCCCTGTTCGTTCAACTTTATTACGAATATTCTGGATCATAGCCGCAATCTCTTGTTCAGATATTTCCTCGCAGATAACAAGAAACTCATCTCCCCCCAAACGCACCGGAATCCCCTCATCATTAAGCGTACTTTTGATGGCGTCGGCCACCGCCCGGATGGCAAGATCGCCCATATCGTGTCCCAAATTGTCATTAATATACTTTAAGCGATCCAGATCAATAAACAGAATCAGCAGATTATTGGCCCTGCGCTTATCCTCAAATAATGTTCCCGCAAATTTGCGGTAGCCCATACGGTTATACATGCCAGTCAGCGTATCGCGCACATAAAGATTGGATAACCGCTCATTCATACACTCTAACTTCTCATGCCGGTTGAGATTCTCCATAGCCTTCAGCAACGCTCCGAGAATATGATGCAAATATTGCCGCTCCATTAAATATACCCCGTTGCGAATTGCAATATATCCAATCGTCCACTGCCTGAAATGTAATGGCAGAAACAGAAAATTAGCCCCGGCTTCCTCACAATCGAAAACCGGAAAAATACCTTCAAGTTCCCGCACCTGCATCTGTCCCGGCCGCAGTTTTAATTTATCTATAACTTCCGGGTCTTCGTAGGAGAATTCCATCACCATCTTTTCCGGATAACCGTGAACACAATAATCTTCCTTTTCCACCATAAATACCTCTGTGCTCTCCGCCCGGTTCTTAAACTCATTCATTTCAGGGTCCATTACCAGGTACATGGCGTCGCACTTCATGGAAGGCAGACATTTGAGCACGCAGTTCATCATCTGGGAAAAGGCACTGCATTTCAAAAGCTCGTATTCCAGGGAAATGATATCTTCCAGAAATCCATCCGTCTCAATCTGATAAATAATCTGACCTTTCAAATACTGCCTGTCCTGGCGGTTGTAATCCGCATTACAGCCGCAGCTCTCCCAAAATTTATACTCCACGTCTGTATAGTGGAACCTGGACGGCTTCTCTCCATTCCAAATATCAAGCAATAATTGTGCACAGAGATAACCGGCCTCCTCCCGCACATGGCTGACGGTCGTAATCTGAGGCGTGTAAAATGCAGCCTTATCAAAGTTATCAAATCCTGTAATCAAAAAATCCCCCGGTGCATGGCAGCCTGCCTTGGCGGCCTCCTCGCAAACGCCTACAGCGATATTATCATTGGCACAGACAATCGCATCGGGCAGCTTTCTGCCACTCTCTAAAAAATGCCGAAATCCATTGACGCCGCATTGAAACTCATAATTTCCAAAATAGAAATCTGCTTCCTCCCAGGCAATCCCCTGTTCGTCCAAATATTCTTGGATGCCCTCGACACGCCGCATATTCTCATAATTATCCTCAGAACCCATGATAAACCAAAAGGTCCGGCAGTTATGCTCTTTGGTCAGATGTTCGACCATCCCTGCTATAGCGCTTTTATTGTTAAGCCCTACATAATAGAAATCACTGAGCTCCTTGCCAATGGAAATTACCGGCACACCTGCATGTTCTGCCTTTTCCACCACTTCCTCTATCACAGATTTCACTTCAACATTCGTCAAATCCAGAATAATCCCATCAAATTCACTCAGATTGGGCAGGCGGAAAATATTATATTCTCCTTCGTTGTATTTTTCATCGTGGCTCCAATTCCCGGAACTGTCAAAAATATAGAGGCTTACTTCCTCCTCTGTCTCGTGAATCCGCTGTAGGATTCCGGCGGGCCATGCAAAAGTAAAGTATCTTTTCCATCCATCCATCAGTAATGCAATTTTTCTCAACTTACGCCCTCCCTACTCTAAGCCAATAGTCTCCAAGTACCCTGTAATAGGCATCAGGGTCCCTCCTCATGCCACATTATACCATAACAAAAATAAAAGTTGTATAACTTTCTTTTATTTTTCATGCATAGGATTCGCTGCCCGTGGAAAACATTTATGGTATTAAGAGAAATGAGGTGCTTATTGTTATGAAAATTATGCTGAACCAAATGCTTGATGAAAAGGGCGTATCACAAAACCAACTTGCCAAAGATACTGGAATTTCCCTCAATACACTACGCAATTTAAACCATGGACGAACAACGCGGATTAGTTTTGACACTTTAGAAAAAATCTGCAATTGCTTAGGCTGCGGTGTCGGCGACATCCTTTCTCTTTAAAAATGGATTTTTCTAATGAGTGATATGCCATAGGCTCTGTCGCAATACGTCAAAAAGTTCCCGGATTATACTTTCCGGGAACTTTTCACTATATCTGTATCTTCAAATCCTGAAATGTCATGATTATTTATTAACTTTTACTTTCTTAGGTGCGCTCCACCCGCTCGTAAGATTCCTTCCATCCTCTGTGCGGAATGCTCTGACACGAACGTAATACGTTTTCTTCTTTGTAAGTTTGCTGATGGTTGCTTTCTTAGCTTTGCCGCCGTTTACTTTTACTACCTTATTTCCCTTCCTGAACTTGCTGTCTGTAGAATACTGTACCTCGTAGCCCTTAGCGCCGGCAACCGGTTTAAACGTAACCTGGATTTTTTTGCCTTTTGCATTGGAAAGTTTAGAGAGCCCCGGCCTCTTCATAGTGGAAATTCTCAGGTTCAGCTTGCCCATATTTCGATTCTTATTTTTCGATAGCTTATCTTTATCCTCCCAGCTGTTGCCGCCATAAGACTCGTTGCCGGTAACTGCAATGTAATAGGTGCCTGCGGAAAGCGTCATGTCTGAAGACGCCGCTGTCTGATAATAAGTCTGATCCGTCAGATTAAAATAGGTAATGAGCTTGTTTGTCGACTTGTATACGGTCACTCCGGTCGTACTTAATGGAAAACTGCTGACGCCCATAGGATTCTCTAAGGATGCCGATACCCTTGCCGCCGTCCCTTCTGCTACTGTAAACTTAAACCAACTCGTCCTTGTAGAGCTGCTGAGAAAACCGGTAACGGTCTTGTCTGCCGTAATCGCTTTTGCCCTTGCCCTGGAACCGTTCTTGGTTGCCGTTAAATTCACGCTCTGCGCAGCAACAGAGAGCCGGACTTGTCCTGACGACTCGTCTATCCTGTCATCTGTGCTTTCTTTACCGAAATTGATCCAATAAGTTCCTGCATCCAGACATAAATATTTACTTACCTTATGGTCCCCATAAATTTCTTGATCCACATCATTGTTTACAAGATTTGAGCAGTTCGCATCAGAATAAACGGCAAAATGACGAATATTGCCAAGATTGTCATAATACGTATACTGAACCGTAGAGTATGCCGACACATAAACATAAGACGGCTTCGCCAGCGTAAACTGCACTTTCTTGCTATAGGCTCCGGTGCCCACCTCATAATTGGTTGAGCTAACGGTCTGTACATCCGTAATATCAGCAACCGGCGTTACCTTGATTGCCTCCGCCGCCAAAGCCTTCTCCGGCATAAGGCAGACAGATAATACCATCATCATACCTGCCAATAAGTAATAAATCTTCTTCATAAACTATACCTCTTCCTTTCTTCCCTCTCTGGGAAAAGATTTATTTTATTCCCTTCCAGTTTTTAGAATACCATACAATAAATAATTTGACAATGGCAGCAGACTTTATATTTCCTTATTTTGTAAATTTGCGTAACTGTTCGTAAATTAATGATTCTTTGCCAAAAGCGCCTGTCACAAAATGCGGCGGAAGACAATTCCATAATCGAAATAAAAATAGCGGAAAAGCCTTGATTATACTGGCTTTCCGCTATTTTACTATCATGAGGCATCGGGGATTCGAACCCCGGACAACTTGATTAAAAGTCAAGTGCTCTGCCAACTGAGCTAATACCCCATATACAACTGGGCTAGCTGGATTCGAACCAGCGAATGCAGGAGTCAAAGTCCTGTGCCTT
>CAJURU010000051.1 GCA_910588845.1 uncultured Lachnospiraceae bacterium | reverse complement strand
ATTGAGAAAGTGTTACATCCGGCTTAAGAAAGCGGATTTTTACATATATAAAGACAGGGAAGCTATTTGATAAGGAAACCTATAACCATACAACACTTCTAGACAAAATTTAGCAACTGCGCGCAAGCGCGCATATGTTACATTGTATTAGCATAGTGTTTGGGAGACTGGGAAACAAGGCTGTCCCCTATGTTTTTATTATTTAAGTTTTCTTGGTTACTTTTATTTGATCTTTATTTTCTGATTTTTGCGTGTGATAATTGTATTTTGTTTGCGGAAATCTCGTCAAGGCTGAATATGACGGGCTGTCCGCCCGACCTTGACTAAATTTCCGGCGCAAAATACCTTACGTGTGTTGGGCGTATAAAATTGATATGCATTGAATGTGACTACTAACGAGGCGAGACGAGGAGGGATTACCATGAAGGTGATGAGAAAGTTTTGTAGCAGATTGTTGATGGTTTTTGGATTGGCGATGGCGATTGGGCTGCTTTCTCCGCAGATGGAAGTGAATGCGAAGACTACGACCATTACGGTCAAGAAGGTCGATCAAAATACCGCCAAAAAAGTTCACAAGCAGTTGATGAAGGGCAAAGCCTTCAAGTTGCGCATCAAAGGAGGTGAGGAAAATTTCATAAAGCAATTCCAAAAGCTGAGCAAGAAGGTGGCGACTTGTACGGATGAAGGGTTTAATATTTTCCCGATTTGTATGAAGGATTCATTGTACTTCGGCGTTAGTGGTGGGCGTAATCCGAAGACATCCGGAGGGTATACAAGCTTCAATGTCACCAAAGCTGATTGCCAAGAATATATCTATGGCATTAAGTTCGCGAGACGTGAATACAAGGATTTTAAAGCCTACGTCGATAAAGCTTTGAAGGAATCAGAGTACTTGTTGAGCGTAGTAAATACTGACAAGGTATATGTCGACGAGGTGAATTATAAAACTCGCGCGGCGTTGACGAAGGACGTAGAAAAAACAATTGCAAACCTTAGAGAGCTGAGCAAATACCTCAAAAAGACCAAATTCCGGAACCTCTCGGAAACGATGAAGGCGAGAGTGGTGCTGGAAGTTGGAGGAGCGAATGAAAAAAATGAATGGGGAAAACGCTCCATGACGTATACGGATGGCAATACGGATAAAACTGCCTTTAAATATTTATACCAGCGAAAGGCTTGCGGACATACGCGTAGGTTTACTAAGGTAGCCTGCAAAATGTGTGCGGTATTCGGTATAGGAGAGTATGATCAAATTAAGGGAATGACCGATGAGGGCTACGTAGCCGAGGCCGTAAAAATTAAAATGAAGGCATATTCCGGGAAAACCCGCTATGCGGTTGTGGAAGTAGGGGAGTTTTGCCCTTATAATAATTATGTGGGGTTCAAGACTTGGGGGCCGGATACGCCTTATCGTCCGATGGATAAAGAGCAGCTTCGGGTAGTTAAAAAGATTAAAAAAATGCAACAATTGCGAAGCATAACATTAATTAAAAGACAAAAGGCCGTATATGAATTATCCTCCGATGGCATAAATTTGGGCAAGCCGCTGGTGATTTACGGTTTGGACGTACCGAAGAGTGAATGGTGAGTCATGTATCGCTCTGTATTCTATCTAGTTTTGCATTGATGGGTGTCACGTGGTTGACACCCATTTTGCTGCCCATGGTACTTTGAACTTCTGATTTGGTATGCTATAATCATAACCATGAATGAGGAGAGAACCTCTCAACTTTCTCCGTACGGGCTATTATGATCGCTCATACGGCAACATCTATGTACGAGTTCTACATGGCTACTGGTGGTCAAATGTAGTTGGTTCCGCTACTAATAGCTACGGCCTAGTTACGTACCCAACAAGTATTGGTCTTAAGAATCATCATTACCGCGGCTACGGTTTTGCCGTTCGCTGTGTGGTACGGGAGGGGTGAGAAAAATAAACGCTGTAAGAGAGCTTTGTACCTAATTGTAGGATATGATTTACGAAGACAGAGATTTAAAAAGGGGGTGCATTTTATGGACAGAAACGAATGCCTGCGCAAGGTAGAGGGGATGGCGAAGGACGAATTCCACAAGAAGTTTGTCCGTCAGGCAAGAAATAATGACGCTTTTATAACCGCTACGGCTCTCGGTATCGATAATCTCTCTAAAAAAGAGCTGGAACAGCTTTGTGACTTTCTGGCCAATAATGGCATACCGGCTACATATCCACATGGCGAGATGGAGCTGATAGTTTTCAAAGAAGTTTTTGGTTCCATTCTCAGTCGGGCTATGAGTATAAGATAGCCCTTTTTTCCGCTATATAATCCTATCATCCTCAGTTTTAATCGGAGTATCTATGAAGATTAACATTGTATAATTAACAGAGCGCAGATAATTGATCTCTACGCTCTGTCTTGTGATGGATAAAAGTGAGTGTTATCGGAAAGCAATATTATACGCAAAATGCGTATTGTTACTGTTGCCGCGCACACCAGGTTTTATGAGAATAGCTCATCCTTCTTCGTACAGGGTATTGCTTTCCCTCGGATGGTTTCAGCACTGTCCGCATCATGATTGGCGACCAGCGATCTACTCTTCAAATACAACTTTAACCTGAAACCTAATAAAATCATAAGCAAAGGTACAAAAAGCAGGGATTTCCCCTTCAATCCCGTTCTGCAGAATCATAATATGATCATCCTCACCCGTTATTGCGTCATGCCGCAAAGGAAGCGCCCTAGAGTCGTTATTGGATTCTAAAGCGGCGCTGCCAAAGACGTGCTCTAATCTAAATTGCTGATCATTCTTTGCATGAAGCCAAATAGCATCCATGAGTTTTACAGGATAAATCTCTGGAATGAAAAACAGAGCCATCAACTGCTGAATCTTATCTGATGTAGTGGGGATAGCACAGGCAACTGCGCAGTTTTCGTTCATAGAGCCAACCCCCAGGGAGCTAGAGTGGATACCTAATCTAATTGTATAAAATGAACCATCTGTTACCGTATATATTTTGCCATAATGCTCCTTGTCTACCAATGTCGGATCGTCGCTGTCCGTGTCTGAGTAGGCTTCCATACCGAGTGGCACTCCGACTTCTGCCACTTCAATCGCCGGCTTATCAAACAGGCCGGGAATATACGGCTCTTTTTTGCATTCCTTCTGATTCCGGTTCACTTTTGCGTCCCTGGCGTCATTTCTGTTCTTTTTGGTGTTGTTTGTTTTCATATACTTTACCTCCTGGTTTTTATTGAGGGGCATCCCTCTAGCGGTACATTCACCGCTAGAGAAATATACCCTTCTATAATACATAGGACATTTATTGGATATTTGAGTAAGAGATTACTGTTTTTCTGTTAAAATCTTCCTCATTTTTTTCAGACTGCTCCTCTTATGGTTGTTGACATCCCACCGTACAGTATCAAGCTCTTGCCCAATTTGCTGCTCCTTCATATTCATAAAATAATACATCTCGATAATACTTCTATCAAAATCATCTAGTGTAGCAAGAGCGGCATACAGTTCTTCATACTGCTCGCTTTTTATAACGTACTCTTCCGGTGTAAAGGAATAGGGGTAGTCAATTCCATTTTCCATTGCCCGTTCGATAGAATAAGCGCGCAAGTAATTGCCTTTTTTGCGCTTTTTCTTGGCCTTTTTTCCGTCATCCTCATCATCTGGCTGCAAAGCGCACAAAAAGGCTTCTTCATCGCTACCACCAAGTTCCATATCTGCATTGGCTTCGCCACGTAATTTCTGCAGATCATTCCAGTATATACGTTTTATTTCTTGGCTCAAACTGTCCCATACCTTACCTTTCCACAATTTATAGAGATAATCTTTTAATTCATGATAATCATACCATTCTGATGCCATATATGACTCCTTTCTGCGATTCGATCCGCAGGAGCCATATGTCCTATTGATGTTCTGATGATCCGTAGAGAATAAGAGCAGCAAGGGGGATGCTAAAAAGCATCCCCGCACTGCGCTAATGCCCCTGCGGATCTTCCATTGATCTATGTTAATAGTTATTTATTTGGCCAAACTTGCCAGCATTGAACTGCCCAGCCGCTGGCTGGCTTTTTTCTGTGCATGCGATGCCTATTTGTTTTTTGGCTATATCACCTCCTAGCGATTTTTAAGCAGAGCTCTTGCTTAATTACAACAATAACAGAAAAATGATTAGGCAGTTGATTCGTAAGAAAAAATAATTTTCCGTAAAAAAGCGTAAAAATAAGGGGTTGAATATTGCGTAAAAGATATTAAGATCGGCACTGAGTATTCTTAACAAATTTCTAATACTTGACATTTTCGGACATGTGTGCTACAATGGTTAGTATAAACTAACTTGTTTATGAACATTAACGCTTCTATTAGTATATTACATATATCGATTACCCCTCTGATTATTGTGTAAATCGCCCTTTCTCTTGGGAGAAGAGGCGATAGCACAATAATCCAATAAATTTCATTTATTTAAAGGGGGTAAATACCATGAGATTATTAGAATATAGGTTGGACTTGACAAATCACGGGTACACAGTGATTGGTGGCGATATGCATTATGAGGCACTAGTGGAAAGAAAATGCCAGCCAATCAGAATGACTAATATGTCGTATTCCGGAAAACCGACGAGCTGCGTCGAGGATTTGGTTAATGCCGTTGACAAAGATTGGAATGCTGAGCAAGAAGAAACTGATTTTTTTCTTGCTAATTATGCAGATGTTTTGCGTGGAAAGTATCCTGAGTGGCAAATTATTTCTTTCCATGTAGCAGTTGGTCGTATTTGTTTAGACTTCTATAATTACAGAACTAAAGAAACTGGCTATTTATGTCTGAGTGTGAAGTTGCAAGATAGGATTGAGGTGCGATTTGACGTCCCGAGTGTTTATGGCGGGTCTGATACCAAATACCTAGTTTCATTTGGCTATTTTAATGGCGGGCAACGGCGTACTCAAGTCATAGAATATACCGGACATACCAGACGGGAAATAGATTTCTTCTTTAAAGATCCTAAAAAAACAAATCCGTTTTCCGATGAACAGTATGTAGAAATTGCAGAATATACTAATTTGTAAGTAACGATAAGCTGTCGCAAAATAATTGGGATACTAATTATGCGGCAGCTTTATATTTTAACCTATATCTACTCTAAGGGTATTGTATCGCTAGTGCACTCTTAAAAGAATGTTTTTATTAGGTTGCAACGTAATCATGCTCTGTGATATTATTATATTACAGAGGGGGTGAGGAATTGGCGGCATATAAACTAAATAGTGCCTCAGAAATTGACAGCCTTTTAAAGCAAATACGTAATGGCTCCCCAGTAAAACGTGTGCGAGAACTTGTTGGGCCGCTTATAGGTGAAGGTTTTGTGAAAGAGCGATTTCCAAACATCTCATTATCTACTCAACAATATGGAACTACTGGAAATCAATATGACGACTTTTGTTCGGCATATCTAATCAGTATCTTTATGGAGTTCTTATCGACGGATGACGCTGAAATAATGTTAATGGCATACGGTTTTCTTGATGGTTTTGTTGAAAAACTGAGGAAAAGGCGTAAGAAATATTATGAATGTGCTCATTCGTATAATAAGAGATTAGAAAAGAAAGAACGAAAAGATAAAGACAATTTATTACGTGAGGTAGAAAATAACATTATTGAAGAGTTATCAAAAGCTCTTATCGAAATAAAAAATAAAAAGGAAGAAATATCAGAATTTACAAATAAAGTCTATGAAGATTTTTGCAATGATAGAATACCAAAAAAGTTATCATTGCCTATTACTGACTATTTGGATAACAGTTCCTTTGTAAAAGACAATTTGGCAGAGATCGATGCCGACGAAATCAAAGTGCAGCATTATAGAATAATAACGTTTAAAGTTTCTATATGTGGCTTAGTTTTGCATAATCATGAGACTAAGATACCTATTGATGGAAATGTAGATGAAGAAGATGAGCAAATCTTTGACATATCAAAAGAGCTTATTACGGCAGTGCTCGCTAGCATCGTTTGTTTAATACTGATTATTTTGGTGAATAAACCTGGGCAAGATTCGGATTCCTCTAACGTTCTGATTGCTGAGGAATATTCTATGGAACCATTACGGAATGACACTCTCGAAGAAGGTCAAGAGAAACAAGCTAGGATACCTATAATAGCTCCTTGTAAGGAGGTTATAAGCCAAGGTACTGTTTCGGGAAGCGTAGAATTTCCCAAATAAAAACAGTAAAAATACATAGCTCAACTTTATTTACATGATTTTAATATAGAAGATATAGATTCCAGAAAGAAAGTTGATATTACGGGCTTGAGGGAGAATCAATGAAAGAAAATAATAAAACAAATTTTATAATTGTAATATTCTTAACCGTCCTGGTGAGCATGGCAGTATGTCCTACAACTGCTTTTGCTTGGGGCGACGACAGTGGAGGTCGACCAAGCTATTCGACACAATACATCAGTGAACACGCCGATGATTTTGGTAATACACCTTTCTTTAATTCAATCAGCGACGCTGAAATCGGCAATGAAAAAGATTTCGTTTCAGCTATGGAAGCCGACAGTAATGGCTTTGCAAAAAATCCACAAAGTACATGGCAAGGTGGTAATATTGAGGCCGAGGATGGCGAGACTTACGTTATCCGCCTTTATGTGAACAATAATAACCCGAACGGTTTTGATGCGGCCGCTGAAGATGTGAAGGTCGCTTTCAGTATCCCATCAACTTCCAGCAAACAGGTACAGGTAAACGGCTTTATTGAATCCTCAAATGCCAGCCCAGGCGAATACTGGGACTACATAAATTTTAACAGCAATAAAAATTTCCACTTGGAGTATGTTTATGGCTCTGCATTGCTGTACAATGGTGGAATCGGCCAGGAAGGGATAACTTTGGGTGATGAGATTGCGACGAAAGCATCCGAGGGAGGGGCTTTGATTGGCTACGATGCATTGGATGGTCAAATTCCGGGCGGCGATGCATATAAGAGTTATATAACTATCCAAGTAAAAGTTGTTTATGACTATGATTTTACAGTTAAAACAATGAGCCGTCTTGTTGGTACTAAGGAATGGAGCGAAGTTGTTGATGCCGAGATCGGTGAACAGGTTGAGTTCCAGATTGAGTACAACAACACTGGTACTGAAACTCAGGATAACGTGATGATTCGCGATATCCTACCAGGCAACTTGAAGTATGTTCCTGGTACGACCAAGCTTTACAACATGAACTATCCAAACTGGGCAACTTTGACCCCGGATGGTGACATTGTAACCCGTGGTGTAAACATCGGTAGCTACCTTGGTAGCCCTGATGGTAAGAATGGTGGTAACGCGTTCATTCGCTTTACTGCTGAAGTAGTTGATAATAATTTAGAAGAAAGCATTGATACAATAGAAAATTTCGTATGGGTTGGCGTGAATGATACTACCATAGAAGATTCTGTTAAAATTATTATCCAAGATAACAGAAGATGCAACACTATAATTGCTGTTTATACTGTTTTGAACGCTATTTGTCTGATTATCATTGTCATACTACTGCTTAAAATTTTAAGGTGTCCGAGAAAACTTAAACAAATATAATACCGCAAAAACTACTCTTCTAAAAAGGCGCTTTTTAAGGCGTCTTTTTTGGTGTTCAAAAAAATTCTTCTGAATTTTTATAAAATACTTACTCAAATCTTCCTAAAGCGTCCTATGTATATTAGATAGAAAAATCCGCATCAAGGGCAACTTATAATTCAGCCTTTCAATATGGATATTTACTATCAAAAATCAATGATAGGAGGACATTCTTATGAACCAACAAAACATTTACCCGGACGGCTATGACGACACAGTCATAGAAACCGCCACTAACTACACCCCCATGCCACGCAATCTGAGCTGGATGGCAAAACACACCGCTAATATGATGCTGGATCAGGCAACGCTCGATTTCGCGCAGGACAAGCTCGCCGCTCAGCTTGCCAGAGGGTCAATGCAAAACATTGGCAGCTTGGGCATGATGGCCGAGCAGCTCGCCAGTATAAACCCAGATGTAGGTGGCTGCTGCCGGGCTATTATGGCTACATATCTAAAGGGCTCGCTGAAGCGACTGGAAAGGTGGTGATGATCTGCCATGACTACAGAACTAATCGCACAAGCAATATCTATAGTTACTATCGTTGGCTGGCTGATCCATCTGCTTTATAAGCACTGTTACAGAAAAATCGCCATGCGCAGAATGATATGGAAGTATTTACAGGACAGCTTTATGGACGGGTATGATGTCATGGAATCGTACAGGAAAATGATCCAAAAAGCTTGTGCAGAAGACGCTAAAGAGCGTTTCCGCAAGAAAACTGACATTTAGACAGAAAACACGGTGCAAAGGACTGCCCTGTCGTTTCAGAGGGTACAGCAATTAAGCGCAAAACAAGGCATTGTCAACATATTCTTGACAATATTACAATATCGTTCCTTATTGCGCCCTAATTGACATTTGACCCCTGTTAATGGGTGTCGAATCGCTCCGAAAACTCATTGTGCTTAACTTTTTAATCGGCGTGGTTTTGGGCTTAAATACCGTCAAAACCGCGCCAAGCAAAGAAAGGACGATTATATGGAAGGAAAAATCAATCAGACAGAAAGTAAAATCAACAAAACCAAGAAATATCACACAATCCTCGCTGACCCCCCATGGGGAGTCTCCTCGCAGCGTGGGAAAAATAGTCATCGCAGTGCGGAAAGCCATTATGAACTGATGTCTCTGGAGCGCATCAAAGCGATGCCAGTACAGGATTTAGCGGAAGAAAACAGCCACCTTTATTTGTGGATTCCTAACGCCCTGTTACAAGAGGGTTTAGATGTGATTAAGGCTTGGGGCTTTACATACCGCAGCCCGATCTACTGGATCAAACCCCGCCTCCTTTTGGGTAATTATTTTAGAAATGCGTCAGAAACATGCCTCTTTGCCACACGTGGCAAGGCGCCGGTTAAATTTCACGGTCAGCCCAACTGGATCTTCTGCCCACAGCAACGGCATAGCCAGAAACCCGAAGAGCAATACGCAGTTATTAGGCGGATGTCATACGGACCTTATCTCGAGCTTTTCGCCCGCCACAGAGAACCGGACTTCGACTGTTGGGGTTATGAAGCGCCAGGAGGGTCAGACATCATCATGCCAGGAGAAAACTATCCTGTGCCAAAGTACAGCGCTAAAGCACTCAGAGAGGAGGGATGATGATTGGAACCACCCAAAAAACTAATTACCCGGATACTGGAGTTTGCATTCATGCTGGCGCTCAGCGCCTTTCTCATCAATACCGCCGCATACTGGATTTTGGAAGTTTGGCCGATACTGCTTGCTATCGCCATAATCTTTACCGTAGCCATAATATGTTTCCGCATTTGGAGGCATAAACATGATGACTTGGGAAAATGGTAAAAAGCACAAGAAATATAGGAAGGAGTGGGTATTTTTGAAGCATCAAATAGAAAACCTTGTCTTTAAGGAAATAGTATGGGCGCGGCCATATAAAACAGAAACCGTGTGGGAAGTTCTCTCGCATTTGGCGGCATTATCACCACCGCGGGGAGCCGTCATCTGGGAGGTACGCAGCCAAAACGGCAAAGTGAGCTATCTCATTGGAGCCGCCACAAGGTACATCAGAAATATTGAGGAGGCCATCAGGGCACATGGTGATATCCAGTTCCACGAAGTTGGCACAGAAAAACGTGCAGCTGTTACTACTGCCCGACAACTGAAGATTAGCAACCCGACGCTCTCGCTTAAGACTGACATTACGGAGGCAGTCATCCGGGCAGGGTTGGCAGCACTCACCGAGGATAAAAGTGGCACAGAAATGGTAATGCAAATTGTACTGGGGCGGGCCTATGCCCCCTCCCCAGTGCCAACTAACCTCGCTGACCCAAATGCAACATGGCTGCAGATACTCCTCGGAGACGTACAAAAAGCTTCCGCCGAGAGCCGTAAAAGCGTGCGGGAAAAAGCCGAGCAGCACACGTTCCAGGCTGTCATCCGCATTGGTATCACTGGAGAAAATACCAACACTCGTCTGCAAAGCATCATCAGTGCATTCAAGGTATTGGAGTCAGCAGGGGTGCGCATCCGTGAGGAAACCATCAAACCCTCTGACCTTAACACCGTCCATGTGCCGCTCCGTTTCCCCCTGAAGTTATCGGTCAAGGAGCTCTCTAGCTTCCTCCTGCTCCCAGCCGGGGAGGAAGAATTACCCGGAACTCCGGGGCTACATCCAAAGGTCATACTGTCACCTAACTGGTATCGCAATCCGACTAATCAGCAGAATAACCGTAGCTTCGCCGTCAGCATGGACGCAATGAACCCGAAGCGGCTGAGTATTTCTCCGCACGACAGTTTAGAGCATACGGTGTGCCTGGGGCCTACTGGAAGCGGAAAATCAACTGCAATGTTACACCTAATTCTGGCGGATATTACGGCTGGAAGAAGCGTCTTGGTACTTGATCCAAAGGCAGATTTGATTATATCTATCTTGGAACGGATTCCAGAAGAACGCGTGGGCGATGTGGTTATTATCGATCCATCCGATTCCTGCCCATGTGGGTTTAACCCGCTGGCGTTTAAGGATTATGGCAACCCTTCGCTGATTGCGGATGCAACTCTCTCCGTGCTTAAAGAAATCTTTAGTGACTGTTGGGGAATTTACACGCAAGATGTACTAACAGCAGCCCTTCTGACCCTCGTTGAGACAGAAAATTCTACACTATTGTGGCTATTGCCGCTTCTGACTGACGAGCGCTTTAGGCAGAAAATTACCAACAAGGTTAAAGACCGCGTAGCGTTGCGCCCGTTTTGGGAACAGTTTGAGGCTCTGAGGGATACCGAAAAAAGGCAGCAGATAAGCCCTGTTCTCAACAAGCTTAGACAGCTAACTTTACGACCGGGGCTAAGGAACACCCTGGGGCAGGCAAAGCCAAAGTTTTCCCTCACAGATTTGTTCAATAAACGAAAGATTGTACTAATTCCGCTGAACCGTGGTTTAACCGGAGGAGAAAGTGCCAGGCTCTTAGGCTCACTAATTGTCGGCTTAACCTGGACGCTTGCCCTGTCACGGGCGGGTATCCCGGCGGAGAAGCGGCACATTGTAGAAATCTACATCGACGAGCTGCAAGATTATTTGTCGTTGCCGACTGATTTATCGGACGCTTTAGCGCAGGCGAGAGGCTTGGGTGTCGGACTGACGCTGGCGCACCAATATAGGGATCAGCTGCCGTTAGAGATCCGCTCCGGGGTAGACGCCAACGCCAGGAACAAAATAGTGTTCGGTCTTAACAGCAAGGATGCTAAAGACATGGCAGCGATGGCGCCGGAACTTACCGCAGAGGATTTTATGGCTCTGCCCCGCTACCAGGTTTATGCCTCGTTCCAATCAGGAGGAAGAAACATTGGCTGGGTACAGGGCAGGACTCTGCCGCCACCGCCCGCCCTGCGGGATGCCGCCGAGCTTAAGGCAAAGAGCCAGGCCGCCTACGGCATCCCGGCAGAGCAAACTGAAGAAGAATATCTCAGTATATTTACCGCTAACAACCAAACCACCGGGGAAAATCCCGGCGACGTTAACATTGGAAGGAGGAAAAAACCATGACGGACCGGCTGACGAACCGACTGACGGACGGGGACGGCAAAGCACAAGCGGAAACCGCGGGGATCAGGGACTTCGCGCAGTTTAATGTCCGGGATTCCTTCAGCGTTCCCGCTACGGATTCCCCTATTGCAGGCGGCGCCCCTGTTAATGACAGCCAATCGCCCCAGCGTGTATCCAAAAGACAACTGGCGGAGACTGACAGCCGCCTGGGGGAGCGCGACCGACAGCTGCTCGCCGCGGTGCAACAGTACCGCTACCTCATGACTGGGCAGATCGGGCGGCTGTTATTCACGGATGCCGCTAATCCCTCTGCCGGGCTTAGGGCAGCCAGCCGCAGTCTCAAGAAGCTAAGCGGGTATGGGCTGGTTAACAGTCTCTCGCGGAGGATTGGCGGAGTAAGAGCCGGATCAGGCTCATTCATCTGGCATCTGACCCACGCCGGCGAGCGCCTGTTGCGGCTCCATGACGGCAAGGCATCTCCCATGCGTAGGCATTATGAACCGTCCCCATATTTCTTAGCCCATACCCTGGCGGTTGCAGAAACTGCCATCCGGCTGACAGAAATCTGCCGGGAACATGAGCCTCAGATTACCGCTTTGCAGTTAGAGCCGGAATGCTGGCGAGCATACAGCAATGCCGGGGTGTCCTACTCCCTCAAGCCCGACCTCTACGCCGCAACTGCCACTGAAGAATATGAAGACCGCTATTTTATCGAAGTTGACCTTGACACGGAATCTCCCGCCAAGATCATTGATAAATGCGAGAAATACCATGCCTACTACCGCTCCGGCTTGGAGCAGGAAGAATCGGAAATGTTCCCACTCACGGTTTGGATTGTACCAAGCATTACCCGGAAAGAAAAACTCATCCGGCATCTCAGAGAGGCTTTTGATAAGCAGGCGAAATTATTTGCTGTAATTACCTGCGATGAGCTGGAGCATCTCGTCCTGGATGGGGGAGACAGGGAGATGCTGTGCTAAGAGTCTGGACGTCTGGCACAGTTAAGCGGCAGGAGCAACACAATGTAACAGAAAAGGAGACATACCATGACCAGACAAAATATGATTCGATTTTTCGACATGTTTGCCGGCATCGGCGGGTTCCGTGCCGGGCTGGAACGTGCCGGAGGATTTACCTGTATTGGCCACTGTGAGATTGACAAGCACGCAGAAAAGGCTTACCGGGCAATACATAACATGAAGGAAAGCGAGGTTTATTATGAAGATGCAAGAAAAATTGACACCGAGACAATGCCGGACTTTGACCTGCTCTGTGCAGGATTCCCCTGCCAAAGTTTCTCCATTGCCGGAAAGCGCCGTGGCTTTGAAGATGCGAGAGGCACACTCTTTTTTGACATCGCGCGTGTCCTTAAAGCCAAACAGCCTGCGTTTTTTATACTTGAAAACGTTCCCGGCCTGCTTAGCCATGACGAAGGACGGACATTTACAACCATCCTCAACACGCTATCAGAACTGGGGTA
>CAJURU010000050.1 GCA_910588845.1 uncultured Lachnospiraceae bacterium | reverse complement strand
CCCACAATCGCATTCATTGGCGTTCTGATTTCATGGGACATATTGGCAAGAAACGCACTTTTCGCAATATTTGCCTGCTCCGCCTGCTCCCGCACGCGTTTTATTTCATCTATATAATTCCTTGTCTCTGTCACATCCAAAATCAGGACAACATAACCCTTATTCCTGCCAAACCTGTCTGGAATCTGTTCCACATGCCCCTGATAAAAAGAGCTATTCAAGCAGAATTCCTGCCTCACATCCCCGCCCAGCATATTATGGGGAAATCCATTTAGCTCTTCAATGTCTTTCCCTATCATGCGGCCGCCCAAATCAGAAAAAATATGTGCAGCGGCGGGATTATAGCTGACAATCCTCCTCTGCTCATCCAGTGCAATCACGCCGTCACTCATGCTGTTAAGTAAAATACCCGCGGCCAGACCGCTGAAATCATAGACTTTTCTGCTCCAAATAAGAATCACCACAACTGATAAAATGATCCCCAGTGTAAACGGCGTCGGATCATATATGTAAGTCATCTTCAAACTGTAAGAACCAAGCGCTACCACCGGCAGAAAAGAGAGTACAAGAATCAGCCTGTATTTACGTTCCGCTGCATACTCAGGATGCTTCACACAGGCGCGGATCAGAACATATATCGAAAGAGCATAGGGCACACCCAGGCCGCACAGCAGAAACACCCAATATCCCCATCCGTAATCCAGGTTCAAATAGCCATGTCCGTCTTTCGCTATCATCCACCTTATCTGACGGTAATAAAGGTTATGTATATCACAGGTAAACACAAGCCCCAAAATAAATACATCAACTATCTTTAACAAATTTAAAATAATTACCGGCTTTTTCTTATAGCAGTAACTAAACATAAAATAACAATAACAGATTGGAACCGCAAGAGAGCCCAGATACTGCACCTTGACAGCTACAAGAGCCGCCTCCATCCCAGATGCCGTCAACTCTAACAGATACCCGGCGTTCTGTATCAGCGAGCCTACCAGAAAGTACTGCATCAGCTTCTGCTCACTTGAGCCATCCTCCTTGAGCAGAAGCAGTAATGCAATTGCTATCATGAAAATTGCAAATATTCCCAGACCAAAAAACACGGTACTCATAACCCGACATCACCCCACAAAGATTATCTCATTGTATGTTATCAACAATTTTGCTCTTTGTCTACAATGTTAAAACAAATTCTTCCATATTTACGCGATTGTCACATCGGAATGTTTATGCCGCATCAAACTGTGAATTATATAATTCTGCATAGAATCCGCCCTTTTCCAGCAGTTCTTTGTGATTTCCCTGCTCGATAATATCTCCGTCTTTCATGACCAGAATCAAATCTGCATCTTTAATTGTAGAAAGACGATGAGCAATCACAAAGCTCGTTCTCCCTTTCATAAGGTTATTCATTGCCTTCTGAATCCGTTCCTCCGTCCTAGTATCCACAGAGGAAGTCGCCTCGTCCAAGATCAGAATAGGATTGTCGGCAAGGATTGCCCGGGCAATCGTCAATAGCTGCTTCTGTCCCTGAGAGACGTTGCTTGCATCCTCATTTAATTCCATCTGATAACCGCCGGGCAATGTGGAAATAAAACGGTGCGCGTGCGCCGCCTTTGCTGCGGCAATAACCTCCTCATCCGTAGCGTCCAGCCTGCCGTAACGTATATTCTCCATGATGGTGCCCTTAAACAGCCAGGTGTCCTGTAACACCATGCCAAAGTTCTCCCTGAGGCTGCTGCGCTCAAATTCTCTGATGTCCCTACCGTCCACACGTATACTTCCGCCCATCACATCGTAAAAACGCATCAAAAGCTTTACCATCGTTGTCTTGCCTGCACCTGTAGGCCCGACAATCGCCACCATCTGCCCAGGTTCTACTTCGCAGTTAAAGTCATGAATAATCACTTTCTCTTTGTCATATCCAAACTGTACATGGGCAAAAGATACCTTGCCCTGCATTTTTGCCGCCTCGACGGGATGTTCAACCGGCGCCTCTTCTTCCTCTTCTAAAAATTCAAAAACACGCTCCGCAGCTGCCGCCGTTGCCTGCAACATATTGGAAACTTGCGCCACCTGAGCGATTGGCTGGGTAAATTGGCGTACATACTGAATAAAAGACTGAATCTCCCCCACCTCAATCGTGCCCTGAATGGCAAGTATGCCGCCCACAACCGCCACGGCCACATAGCCGAGATTTCCTACGAAATTCATAATCGGCTGCATCATGCCGGATAAAAACTGCGACTTCCATGCCGACTGATACAAAACGTCATTCGTCTCATGAAACTCTTTGAGCATATCGTCTTCTTTATTGAAGGCTTTTACAATATTATGTCCGCTGTAGACCTCCTCCACCTGTCCATTGATCTTGCCCAGGTACTCTTGCTGCGCCACAAAGTATTTCTGTGAAAATTTCACTACAACCGCAATCAAAATACCGGAAACCGGCAAAATCACAAGGGCAATCAAAGTCATGACTGGACTAATACTGAGCATCATCACAAGAATCCCAATTAACATCGTTACAGATGTTATAAGCTGTGTAACACTCTGATTCAGCCCCTGCCCCAAAGTATCCACATCATTGGTAATTCTGGAAAGCACCTCTCCCACAGTCCGCGACTCAAAATATTTCATAGGCATCCGGTTAATCTTTTGGGAAATATCCTCGCGGAAACGGAAACAAATCTTCTGCGTGATTCCGGTCATGATATAACTCTGGATAAAAGAACAGAGTGCACTGAACAAATAAATAGCAAGCAGAAACAGCAAAATCTCCCCGATTCTGCCAAAATTGATTTCTCCCGTGCCTGTCACCTTCTCCACCAATCCGTTGAAAAGCTCTGTCGTCGCATTGCCCAAAATTTTAGGCCCGGTAATGCCAAATACAGTGGAGGCTATCGCAAAAATAAGTACTGCAAAAACGCCAATCTTATAACGCCCCATATATTGCAAAAGTTTTTTCGCTGTTCCCCGAAAATTCTTCGCTTTCTCTCCCGGCATCATCCCTCCCGGACCGTGTCCGGGACCGTGCCCCATTCTTCTTGGTCTTTTCTGTTCACTCATTGGCCTGCACCTCCTTGACTCACAAGCTCCTCCTCGGAAAGCTGGGATTTCGCAATTTCCTGATACGTCTCACACTTCTCCATCAGTTCCCTATGCGTCCCTATGCCTGCAACCGCACCTTCCTCAAGAACAATAATCTGATCCGCATGCAGAATTGTGCTAATCCGCTGCGCAACAATAATAACAGACGCCTCTTTCGTCTTCTCTCCCAAGGCCTTGCGCAGCGCCACGTCCGTCTTATAATCCAGCGCGGAAAAACTGTCGTCAAACAGATATACTTTGGGATTTTTGGCAATCGCCCTGGCGATGGAAAGCCTCTGTTTCTGGCCGCCGGAGACATTCGTACCTCCCTGGGCGATTGCGCTGTCATACTGCTCCTCTTTCGCCAATATAAATTCCTGCGCTTGTGCAATGCCGGCCGCCTCCTGTATCTGCGCTTTCGATACATGACCCGCAAACCCGATATTAGACGCAATCGTTCCAGAAAACAACACTCCCTTTTGCGGCACATAACCGATAAGGCTGCGCAGCTTTCTTTGGCTCATCTGACGGATATCCACGCCGTCCATGGTAACCCGCCCCGACGTCACATCATAAAACCTTGGAATCAGATTCAATACGGTGGACTTCCCACAGCCGGTACTTCCAATGATAGCTGTCGTCTGCCCCGGCTTCGCCTGGAAAGAAATATGGCAAATTGCATCTTCATCTGCGCCTGGATAACGGAAGGAGACATCCTCAAATGCCACCTCCCCGCGCCACTGCTTCCTGCTGTCGTCTTCCGGCTTCTCGGGATCTAAGATCGTCTCTTGCGTGCGAATTACTTCCTCAATACGGTCGGCAGCAACACCGGCACGCGGCAGCATGACAGAGACCATCGTAATCATCAAAAATGCCATTACAATCTGCATCGTATAAGTAATAAACGCCATCATATCTCCGACCTGGAGATTCCCCAAATCCACGCCCTTGGCGCCAAACCAGACAATCATCACCGTAATACAGTTCATAATCAGCATCATTGCCGGCATCATCATGGACATTACCCGGCTGGTAAAAAGCTGTGTACGCATCAAATCTTCATTCGCGCCCGCAAATCTTTTCTCCTCAAATTTCTCCCTTGAAAATGCGCGGATAACCGGCACACCGGTCAAAATCTCCCTCGAAACAAGGTTCAAACGGTCCACCAAGGTCTGCATTTTCTTAAACTTTGGCATAGTGACTGACATCAGCACTCCCACCAAAAGCATAATACTGCCCACAGCGATGCCGATAATCCAGCCCATCCCCGTCTTCGTGTTCGTAACTTTCAACACGCCGCCGATACCGATAATGGGCGCATATAAAATCATACGCAGCAAGAGTACCGCCACCATCTGCACCTGCTGGATATCATTTGTGCTCCTGGTGATCAGGGAAGCCGTAGAAAACGTCTCAATCTCACTATTTGAAAACCGTACTACTTTCTGAAACACCCTGCCTCTGAGCGACATGCCAATCTTCGCAGACGTACGCGAAGCAAAAAAACCTACCACAATGGCGGCAAGCATCATGATAATAGAGACCGCAAGCATTTTCCCACCGGTGCGCAGCATATAGCGGTTCTGATAATCTACCATATGATAGCCCAAAGCTTCATATTCTTCACGTACCATAAGCCGGGCACGCTGGGAAACAATGGATTCGCTCATATCGCCCATATTCTCTTTTGCCGCCTGCTGTGCCTGCAAAATCTGCTCCTTCGTCATCTGCCCGCTCTCTATCATGGCTTTGAGATCATTGATTTCCATTCCAGTCTCTTCTGTCATGGAAGACATAGCCATCATGGGCATACCAAGAAGCGCCTCCATTTCCTTCATCTCTTCTTCATCCAGCGCTTTTAACTTATAATTCCCATTATCTGCCTTCTCATAGGAATCCCGCAGTTTAGCCTCATCCTCTTTGGGCAAAAACAAGCCAAGCCCTTCAAACGTTTCCGCCCGCATTTCCTCCGGCACGGCATATTCAATTCCACTCTGCTGAATGCCGATATCCACGATATCGGACATATATTGGGGAAGCGACAAATCACAGTACGCCTGCACAACTAACAGCACAAAAATAATAAATACCGCCGCTTTGTGCTCGCCCAAATATTTCATTATCTTTCCCATGCATTCATCCCTCTTCTATCGTTTTCCGTTCATGCTATTCTTTTTACCAGTATTTGTCAATAATGCAAATCTTAAACATTCTAAAATTTCTATAAACTATTCAGCCGTTCTCACCAATGCAGCGAAAATGCATTGCAGAATTATACCAGTCCATAATGTTCACATGCTTTTAATATGCCGTCTTCCCTAAGCGGCGAAGTCACATACTCCGCAGCGTCCTTTGCCTCCTGCATCCCATCACCCATGGCAACGGAATGCGCCGTATACGCGAGCATATCGAGATCATTGGTGCTGTCACCGAAAGAATAAGTATCTTCATGGGCAATGCCCAGCAGCCTGCAAATTTCCTGTATACCGGTAGCCTTGTTAAAGCCCTTGGGCACAATCTCCATAAAATCCCCTCCCCGGTGAATCACCGTGTAATCAGGCGCCAAGACGCGCTCTAACTCCTTCTGTTTTTCTTTCTCTTGCAGATAATTGGCGCAAAACTTGCTGACTTCAAGCTTCTGTTCATTTCCGGTAACACGCACAAGTTTCTCACCCATACTCTTTCTCAATTTCTGAGGAAAAACCGACTCTTCGGGAAATCGTTCTTCGTCCAAATACAAGAAATACCTGCCCTCCAGGATATAAGCAGCATTCACGCTCCGCAAGAAATCATTGACACGGCAGATTTCCTCCTGCGGAATCTGATGATAAAATTTCACTTCCCCATGAAACTCCCCATATGTGCCGCAGCCTGCCAGTATGCCGTCAAATCCAAGCGGCATCAGTTCCTGGTCCGGGATAAACACCCTGGTTCTGCCGCTGCTGATAAACAGGTAATGCCCCTGCTCTTTCATTCGCCGAAACGCTTCCCTCGTGCTGTCTGGAATGCAATGGCTGTCATCCCAAATCGTACCGTCGATATCGAAAAACAATGCTTTTTTCATATTATCTCATCTCCATTTTTCTATGTAATAAACCCGGACATTTGCCGAAATGCTTTCCCATTGTACCACACTTTTCCTCTAACTTCCACACAATTATCCTAGGGTTTATAAGTTCCACTCACGTTGTCCTGAAGCAAATTTCAGTAACAAGACCCATAATTTTCCTTCCATTCAAAAGTAAAATATAGTATAATTTGCAATAACAAAAACTGCCGAAATAACAATGGCAGACAATTAATAAATAATTTATGGCAATTGAGGGTATCTTATAGACTGAATGAAAATACCCACAAGCAGTTTATCAGGAGGTTATCATGAGAAATCACGTAGAAGAATTTCGTGAAGATTTAAAAGAATTTGACGAAATAACGGACAAATTTTACAAAAAAGAAATAAACGTCGCACAATATAAAGGGTTTTCCGGTGGTTTCGGCAGTTATGCCCAAAGAGGCGGCTCCGCAAGTATGCTGCGTCTGCGACTGAGCGGCGGTGAGATTACCAAAGACGATTTAAAGTTTATCGCAGACAGCGTAGAAAAATATGACATTTCCCTCACGCATATTACAACCTGCCAGAGCTTACAGCTTCACAACCTATCTGCCGCGCAAGTTTGCGCGCTTATACAGGAATCTTTTGATTATGGAATTATCACCCGGGGAGGCGGCGGCGACTTCCCGCGCAATGTAATGTGTTCCCCCCTCTCCGGCGTTCAGCAGGGCGAATACTTTGACGTTCTTCCATATGCAAAGGAAGCCGCCGATTATCTTCTCGGCTTTATCAAGACGGTTAAACTGCCCCGCAAATTAAAAGTCTGCTTTTCCAACTGTGAAGAGAATGTCACGCACGCAACCTTCCGTGATTTGGGCTTTACCGCCAAAGAGAACGGCTCTTTCGATGTTTACAGCGCCGGCGGTCTTGGCCGCGAACCACGCATGGGGGCACTGGTGGCTTCCGATGTAGCCCCTGATAAAATTCTCTACTATATCAAAGCCATGGTCGATACTTTTACCGCACACGGTAATTACGAAAACCGTGGAAAAGCACGCACGCGTTTTATGCAGGATACCTTGGGTACAGAAGGATATATCAATGCCTATCGAGACAAGCTTACAAAAGTCCTGGCAGAAGAAAATCTTGATTTATCCATAACGCTTCCTGAGTCAGCGAAACAGGGAGATGGCAAAACCTTAGATAACCCAAGAGCTATTCCGCAGAAACAGCCGGGTCTCTATGCAGTCTCCTACCATCCCATCGGCGGCAGTCCAAAGCCTGAGTTCTGGCGCAAGCTATATGACGCCATCCTGTCTATGGAGGATGTGCTGGTACGCCTCTCCCCGGACGAAAGCTTGTATATTATCAACCTCACCGCCTCTGAGGCTGAGAAGATCCTTTCACTTACAGCAGACAGCGCAAACAACACATTTGAGTCGTCTATCGCCTGCATCGGCGCCTCCATCTGCCAGGTCGGCGCAAGAGATTCTCAAAGCCTGCTGCATGCCTGTGTTGAGAGAGTGCGTAAAGAAAACCTCCCGGACGGCGTCTTGCCTAAAATCCATATTTCCGGCTGTCCCTCTTCCTGTTCTGCGCATCAAATCGCGCCTTTGGGCTTCCGCGGCGGCGTACGCCAGACACCGGACGGCCCGAAACCGGCCTTCGCCGTATTTGAAAGCGGCTGCGAGATTGAAGGTGAGGAAGCTTTCGGAGAAGATTTGGGCGTCATGCTCGAATCGGAAATCCCCGAATTCTTGGCAGAGCTCGGGAATGAAATTGCTTCTAGGAATATGACTTACGAGCAGTTTACCGCCAAACACCATGACAAGTTTATGGAAATCGTAAAGAAATATATATAGACTCAGCTCTCGTTTTCGCGCGCATATTATTTTTACGCTTTGGAAAACAACATCACCTCTTCGCGTGACAAGATTTTTCCTGCTATAAGGTAAAAGGCTGCTGTAAAATCTTGAAACATACAATGCCGAATCGACTTATCTATCTGTATGTTCCAGCTTTTACAGCAGCCCTTATTTATGTATAGCTGTTCATTCTATCTCACGCAAACCCTAATTTACCAGTTTTTTTATTTCACGCAAACGCAAAATTCCATGTTACGCCTCAAATTTCCTCAAATTCTCCTCGTAAAACGTTTCCTTATCAACCGGACGTCCATAATAATATCCTTGTATATAGTCTGGTTCCAGCTTTCTTAATTTATGCAGTTCCTTCTCTGTCTCAATTCCCTCAAAACAGACCTGCATACCGATACTGTGCGCCATATCCACAATATGCCCGATCAAATTATAATCAAAATCATTAACAACCGCTTTGGCCGTAAATCCTCTGTCTAATTTCAGCAAGTTCACCTTGAGATTCTGCAAATAAGCCAGCGCAGAATAACCTGTCCCAAAGTCGTCCAGCGCAATCTTAACTTCATTCTCATTGAGTACGTCCAAAAGCCGCTGCACGGAATCGTCATAAGAGATCATGCCGCTCTCCGTAAACTCGAACAAGACGGTTGACGGCTGAATACCAAACTCTTCAATAGACGACATAATTTCATTTACCACATCTGATTTGCAGATTTGAATAAAAGACAGATTAATATTAATCCGAAACTTGGGCATCAGCTTCTGCCATTCCATGGACTGGCGCATCGCCGTACGATATACCCACTCTCCCACTGGAATAATCAATCCACTCTCCTCTAAGATGGGGATAAATATACCCGGTGAAAGCATTCCATATTCCCTGGAAGAAAAACGCAGCAGCGCCTCCGCACCTACAACCTGTTCCGTTTTCGCCGACACAATCGGCTGATAATAGACCTCAAACCCCTGAAAACCATGATTGACACTATAACGAAGCTTCTCTTGAATCTTAATGTTTTTGAGATATGCCTGATAATCTTCATCTGTAAAAACATACGAGCAATTCTTGCCATTCTTCTTAGCGACGCCAAGTGCAAATTCAGAATACGTACACAAGCGTTCAAAATCTATCTCTTCATACAAAAATCCCACCACGCCGGCAGAGATGGTATAGAAATTCTGATAGCCCTGCTCTTTGCGCTTTTCTTCAATGAGAATTCTTGTCCTGTGGTATTTCTTCCTCGCCTTCTGCTCATCTTCTTCATCCATGAGCATCACAAACTCATCGCCGTCCACCCGATAACAATGGTCGCCCTCAGCAACTTGCTTCATGCACTCGGCAATCATTTTCAACACTATGTCGCCAGTATTCATGCCATAGCGCTCGTTGATTTCTTTAAAATTATCTACGCCGATGCGCAAAAGAATGCCTTTTTTCCTTGCGCTTTCCTTTTTTAGACGCTCAAAATCAAGCTGAAGCTGACGTTCCGCAAACAATCCCGTCACGTTGTCTGCCTTGCGCTTGCTGCCAATCTCCGTGATTCTGCCGATTAAAAGCTTCGTCTCCTCTTTCTTCGTGCTGTCCTGAATTACCACGCCGCGGCAGCTAATCCAGACAATCTTGCCATTTCTATCCACCCAGCGATACTCTAAATCATGCTCCTGACTTTCTCCGCTCTTCAGCTTTGCAATATCTTCCAAGAGCGCCGGCATATCCTCCGGATAGATAATTTTCTCCAGCACAGCGCCGGCATCCGAAAAAAAGTTGCCCGGCAAATCAAACTTCTCCAGCACCCGCTCTGAAATACTGTATTCATCTTTGTCCAGATCAAACAGAAACAGATAGTCGTCTGTACATCTGGCAAATACCTTCATAATATCTGCAAATTCTTCTTTTCCCACCAGGTTAATTGATGTTGTCTTTCCCATAAGAACCCTTTCCTAACTTCCCTTCTTCAAATCCCGCATCCACTCCTATCCATAATAATATTGTATCACTTTTCAATAGTATTTCAACAAAATATGCAATTTTCCTTTAAATTTTATAGTTTTTTATTAATTTTGCACAATTTCATTCCGTCTTAATCTACGGATGATGTCTCCTGCGATGATGTCCGCCTGTACCCATTCCACCGTCATCCGATGAGTTGTTTTGTGTTCCCTGGTGTTCCCCTCCACCTGTGCTCTTTGGTTGTGCGTTATGGGAATCTCCGCCGTCTGTGTTTTGCTGCTGTGCGTTATGGGAATCTCCGCCGTCCTTGTTTTGCTGCTGTCCATTATGGCACCCTTCTCCATGTCCATGCTCATTGAGCAATCCATGTATCTGAGACATGCTCATATGTTTGCACTCATCCAACGTCACCCCACTGTCATACTGAGACAGCTGTAAGTAGGCGTTGTACTTCCCCACCGACATCCCATTATCATGCGCCGAAGATGCGGTTTCAATATCGGCGCTGACACTGTGACAATTTTTTCCAACACGCTTTGAATAATCTGCAACTGTCGTCTCAATCGTTTTTTCCTTGCTATCCTTTGCAGCTACTGTTAATACAAGTTCCTCTTCTTTCGTTAGATAGGGCGCCATTGTCTCACTCTCTACAACAGAATCAATAGCCTCCGTATATTTCTTGCCCTTCAGAGATAACCCTTGTAATATTTCTTCCCCTTCCGGATTATACGCCTCGGCAGTAACTACCCGTTCAAAGCAATTCAAACCAAGCTCTATGGAGGGATTGATGTCAATGCTCACATAAGACACCGGCATCTGAGACCACTGATATCCTCCGATTCCCACTACCAACAGAAGCATCGCACATACTGCGGCAAATGTCCGGTAAGCCGCCCGAGTTCTAAAGACGCTCTGTCTTTCCCGTTTTGTGGCCAGAAAGTCTTTTGTTGCTTCTTTTAAGGCAGGGTCTGCTTTTACATGGCTAAATGCATCCTGTATCTTATTGTCCACTCCAATCACCTCCCAGCTTTTCTTTTAACATTTGCCTTCCCCTGGAAAGCAGGGAATACACGGAATTTTCCTTTTTGCCTAGAATTTTTCCAATTTCAAATGCCGTATACCCCTCATAATAATGCAGATATACGGCATCCTTATATTTTACCGGGAGCGAGAGCACCGCCTCTAAAACCTCCCGGTAATCTTCTGTAATTTGTTCCTCCAGCTCGCCCAGAGATTCCAGGGAGACTGTATTCTTGCGAAAAAAACTTTTCAAGTAATCCTTGCAGGCATTGATTGCAACACGAAGAAGCCATGCCTTCTCATGCTCGCCGTTCTCAAAAGGCTGGTCATATGTCATATACTTCAAAAAAACATTTTGAAACACATCTTCGGTATCTGCTTGGTTTTTCAGATGATAAAAGCAAATGCGCTGTACCATATCCGCGTATTCTTCTACTGCATGGTTTACTTCTGCCTCACTGCGCATTTACATATCACTCCCTCCTATTTCATCAGTGATGGCCTCCTCCGTGATGGCCGCCCCCATGATGCCTGCCATTCCCCCAACCTTGGGATGCGCTATTTCCGCTGCCGCCAGAATTTCCTTGACTTCCAGTCCAGTTTGGACAATTCGACGGATGGTTGCCGTCCGTATGTCCGCAACTTCCATCCCAGTTCGGGCAGTCTGACGGGTGGTTGCCGTTCGTATGCCCGCAATTTCCGTCCCAGTTCGGGCAGTCTGTCGGGTGGTTGCCGTCCGTGTGTCCACAATTTCCATCCCAGTAGGGACAGTCTGACGGATGGTTGCCATCCGTATGTGGGCAAACATACGCCCCATCTGCATTAACAGCAGCGGTATTCGCTGCATTTGTGCTGTCTGCTTCATTCTGGGTATCTGCTACCTTCGTTTTCGGCACATCTTTCACTGTCTCCTCCTTCGTCTCCTTAGAGACTGTGGGAATTACACTCTCCTGCACGCCTCTGTTATTCTGGCGGACAAAATTCTCAGACGGAATCACAATCGTTCCAAACGTTAATGACAACGCGCCAATCATTCCATACATCGCTGCTCTTCTCATGCTCTGTCTCCTCCTTAAAATCTTCTCTCTTTTTCCTGTTTCAATTATAATACGATCGGCAGGAGGAAATCCTTGCAAATTTTTAAAATTTTTTAAAAAAATTTACGCATGCAAATTCGTATACCCCATCAAGCTCTCGTCGACTTCCCTTGCAACTTCTCTTCCTTCGCGGATTGCCCATACAACTAACGACTGTCCTCTGTGCATATCTCCAGCGGTAAATACATTTTTCACATTCGTCTCATACCTCTCTGTTTTTGTGCTTACATTCGTGCGCTCATTCAGGGAAACGCCAAACGCATCTGCGATATATTTCTCCGTACCCAAAAATCCTGCTGCAATCAGAACCAGGTCTGCTTCCATCTTTTTCTCACTGCCCGCTACTTCCACCATTGCCATGCGTCCGGTCTTTTCATCTTTTTTGCTCTCTAATTTAACCGTGACAAGACCGCTGAGATTGCCATTCTTGTCTTTGAGAAATTCCTTTACCGTAGTCTGGTAAACTCGCGGATCATGCCCAAACATAGCAATTGCCTCCTGCTGGCCGTAGTCTGTCTTGCAAACCTTGGGCCACTCCGGCCACGGGTTGTTTTCCGCGCGATCATCCGGCGCTTTCGGCATCATTTCAAGCTGAGTCACAGATACCGCGCCGTGGCGGATGGATGTACCTACGCAATCGTTTCCAGTATCGCCGCCGCCGATAATCACTACGCGCTTGCCTTTTGCCGAGATATACTTCTTGTCCTTCAGCTCGGAATCAAGCAGGCTTCTTGTCGTCGCCGCCAAAAAGTCAACCGCAAAATAAATGCCTTTTGCATCTCTGCCGGGCGCTTTGATATCCCTGGGATTTTTGGCGCCGCAGGCAAGGATAACTCTGTCATAATCCTTTAAGAGTTTGGCTGCTTTGACGTCCATACCCACATTAACGCCTGTGAGAAATGATACGCCCTCTTCTTCCATGATTTTTACTTTGCGCTCGATGATATGCTTCTCCAATTTCATATTGGGAATTCCGTACATCAAAAGCCCGCCCACACGGTCATCGCGCTCATACACAGTCACCTGGTGTCCGCGTTTGTTGAGCTGGTCCGCCGCCGCCAACCCCGCCGGGCCGGAACCGATAACCGCCACCTTCTTGCCGGTGCGCACTTTCGGCGGCTGCGCTTTTGCAAACCCCTGCTCATATGCATTTTCAATGATTCCAAATTCATTTTCCTTCACAGAAACGGCATCCCCATAATTGCCGCAAGTACATGCCGCCTCACAGAGCGCCGGACACACGCGAGCGGTAAACTCCGGGAAATTATTGGTCTTTTTGAGGCGGCTGTACGCCTGCTCCCAATTCCCTGTATAAACCAGATCATTCCACTCCGGCACCAGGTTGTGCAAAGGGCAGCCGGACGTCATACCCATAATCTCCATACCTGATTGGCAGAAGGGAACTCCGCAAGCCATACAGCGCGCGCCCTGTTTCTGCTGTTCTTCTTTCGACAGAGGCGTGTGAAACTCGTTAAAATTCTGGATGCGTTCTTTCGGCGCAACCGCCTCTGCCGTCTGTCTATTGTAATCGATAAATCCTGTTGGTTTTCCCATGACAAATTCCTCCCTAGATATTTACTTAATCAGCTATTGAACGTTGGCTATTGCATCAGGGCTCCTCCCGGCTCCGCCGGGTCCCTCCTCATGCCATAACCTTCATT
>CAJURU010000049.1 GCA_910588845.1 uncultured Lachnospiraceae bacterium | reverse complement strand
TTTCTGGTGGTCTGCTGGTTCAGCTCTACACCATTGAGCCTTGTTCCGTGTTTCTGCAATACAAGTTCAGCAGATTTTGAAGCAAGCGGACGCTCCTTGACAGGCTGTGCTTTCGTCGGCTCGGTATGTACCTTATCCGTGGTGACAGGTCGCTTGACTTCCTGCGTTTTCCCTGTGTCGGTCTTAGAAGCAGGAGAAGCCGTGACAGGTCTGTCATGGGGACGGGTAGCTCCTGTTGTCGCTGATCCGTCCGTTGTTCTTCCAGCCTGCTTTGCTTCCTGTGCCTTTTGAAGCTCCATACGCTTATCAGCGATATTCTGTCTATGTTGCTCACGCTTATCGGCACGCTGGCTCTGTCTGGTTTCCTGTCCCTGCACAATGCCACGCTTGAAGTCGGACACGTTTTCCTTTGCCTTTTCCTTAGCGGAGTGCAGGGCATAGGCGGTCTGGGTCGGCATATCCTTGATATTCTCCTTGACAGCCGTTGCCTTGTCCTTGACCTTGTTTTTCGTATCAAGCACCGCACCTACGGCTGAACCCGCTCGGCTTCCAAAAGACGCATTTTCTCGACGCTCTTTTCTGCCCGTACCAGTTCTGGCAGATCTTCCAGAACCGTCATTCATGGCAGTTCCGGCTACTGTACCAGCCACCGCACCAGCGACGCTTCCAGCACCGACAGCCCTTGCGATACGGTGTTCCATACGTCTAGCCCTGTGTCGCATGAACAGATACGGACGGCGGAATATCCTGCGTCCCATGCTCTGGCTGTCCCCAGCGTTTAAGCTGAACATACTCATAAGGTCTCCCAGCTTCATGTAGATACCCGCAAAGCACACTATCTGTAAGAACGCAATCATAAAGAACGGATAATCGGTGGAGATGTTGTAGAACATACTGGAAATAGAAAAAGCCACCGTGACAATAAGGGTGATGCCCGCCCTTGTCATAATCGTATTGAACACTCGCACGATTGCCTGTTTCGCCATGTTCTCATAGCTGGGTATCATGCTTAAAAGAAAGCTGATAGGCAGGAACATAGCGAAGATGATAAACAATATCTGGGAGAATATCATCATGCCCGTAAGCAGGAAAACGAATATCGTTATCCCCAGATTGAAGATGAGCAGGAAGAACACCATTCCCAGACGGTTGATGACCTGCGGTATCGTCAGATTGTCGTTGTCGTTATCCTCGATTTCTGTTTTTACCACGTCCTCACGGGTCGCCCCGTCGTCAGCGGACGGACTGACTGATACCAGAGCTTCCACACGGTCAGCCCCGATTTCCTCTATATCGCTGTTCCCAAACTGTAAGAGTAGCCACGGCTGTTGTACCTGTATGGAAAACAGGCTGTCCCTTATCAAGTCCACGCTGTCTTTTCCCTCACTGTCGCTGTCGGGGAGCATTATCTTTGTCCCCAAATCCAGCGAAGCCGTGGAAATGTCCGAAGAAAAGTCATTGATTTTCTTGATATAGTCGGGAGCATAGGCGATAAAGGAAGCGGACAGCACGAACACCACAACGAAGTTGATAACGGCGTGAAGTGCCTTGCTGGTTTCTCGCTTGATAAGTCCTGTGTAGGCTACATAGATACCCACAATAAGGATAATGAGAAGCAGGAAGCCCACATAAAAGCCCGTGCTTCCGAAGCCATTTTCCGTTACGCCCGCTAGGGTCTGTATGCTCTTGCCGATACTGTCTGCCATGTCGTTGATGAAGTCCAGCTTATACGCCTGCTGGATAACATACCCCGTAGCGTTGGAAAGATACAAGCTGATTGTCCAGATAAAATTGGTAATGCAGTAAAGCCCGTATTGTACGGACTTCCCGATACCGTCCAGCCAGTTCCACGGAAGCCAGCCCCAGCTATTGTCCACATAGAAGTCAAGCTGGTAATTCTCCAAAGGGTACTGTGAATAGAGGTTGTCCGCATTGACGGTATCATCAACAAGCCCCGTGGCATGAGCCGCCGTACCAAAAAGAGAGAGCAGGGCTATGGTCGTCAGTACCACAATCACAGCTATCTTGAAAAAGCGAAAGAGCTTCTTTCTCGTCAGAAGCCCCTTTATCCTATCTTTGATTTTGTCAAGATTAGTTGACACATTTTTCTCAAGGGTTTTGTATTCTATGCTGCTTCTTCCAGAGAATCATAGTATCGCTGTCGTTTGATGATGGGAGGAAGCCCTCCATTAGCAGAACAGATCCTCCGGTTATTCCAATAGCTGATGAAATATCTCCAGATCAGGGTTTTCAGTTCATCCGTGCTCATCTTCTCTGTATCGTAACGGTCATAGAGTAGTTCAGATTTCATTCTGGCCCACATGCTCTCGCAGCGGGCGTTATCATGGCATCTGCCGCCTGCACTGTTCATGCTCTGCCGTATGCCATACTTCCGGATTACATCCCGGTAAAGCTGGCTGGTGTACTGGCTTCCCCTGTCACTGTGGATAATTGCCCCATGGATGTCCGGATATGTCTTCGCCGCGTTTTCCAGTGTCCGCGCACATAATGGAGCTTTCATATTAGTATCCATCGCCAATCCAGCCACGCTGGAATCGAAGCAGTCAAAAACAGCGGAAACATACAGCTTTCCATCGCTGGCTTTGATCTCTGTTATGTCTGTTACACACTTGACCAGCGGCTCCTCTGACTTGAAATCACGTTTTAACAGATCTTCTGATTTCCGGGCTTGCCGATCCGCTTTCGTGATTCCGTTTGGTTTGCGCCTGGGATGGTGGCTGATGCCGATATCCTCCATGACACGGTAAACAGTACGTTCGCTGGGAATATCCACATTTTCAGGCTGTTTTAACATTAATGCCTGATACATGCGGATCCGGCCGTAGGTGTCATTACAATCATCTTCCTCAAGGATTTCCATCATGGCGTCTGCCAGGGGCTGATACTTCCATGGGCGGTCTTTATTTGCAAGGTACTGGTAGAATCCCTGCCTGCTGACATGAAGGGTTCTGCAGTAAAAGAAGATATCCCCTTTTAATTCGCCGTCTTTGGTTTTAAGAGCAATGAACTTCATTCTTTCGTTTTTGCTGACCTCAGACGGCTCGCGGCGAAAAAAGCGCTGGCTTCCTCAAGAAAGTCATTTTCCTTTTTCAAACGGCGGATTTCTTTTTCCTGTTCCTTAACCTGCTGTCGGAGCTTTAAGAGTTCCTCATTAAGTGATTGCCCGCCAGTACAATACGACTATGGAGCAGCTTTTGGAGTCAGTAGAAAAGGAAAAGCAGTTGGACAGGCAGAAAAGAGACGCTGAGATTACAGCGTTGGAGGCGTAGCTCAATCCGCATTTCCTCTATAACACGCTGGACACCATCAACCGGATTGCCATTGGCAAAAAAGAATTTGAAATCAGCAGAGCCATTTCTGCACTGGCGAAGATATTACGCTACGGTATTGACAACAGCAATGGAATTGTGACGGTTCGGGAAGAATACGAATGGTTAAAACAATACTTGTTCTTGCAGCAGACCAGGCTGAAGGACGGCCTTGAGAGCATCATCGAAATTTCGCCGGAACTTATGGAAATGAAAGTGCACAAGTTGTTAATCCAGCCATTTGTGGAGAATTGCTTCATCCATGGATTTGAAAATATTAAGAGGAAACCTTTTCTTAAAATAATTATGCAGCTGTGGGAAAAGGAGCATATAAGGATTTTGATTGAGGACATAATAGAGAACTCAGTGAAAAACTTGTTGATTTTTCGTTTTAATTGTTATAGAATACAAAATAGCGTATATTTATACAACTTGATTGAAATTACAGAGATTCCAGAAGGACTAGGAGGACAACATTATGAAAACAGGAAAAAAATTAGCGGCTCTGCTGTTGGCAGGAGCCATGCTGACAGGTATTATGGGATGCGGGGTTCCGGCGAACACCGTACATGCCCCGGAAGATATGGCGGGCAAGAAGATTGGCGTACAGCTTGGTACGACAGGCGATACGCTGGTAACCGATGAATTTGAAAAGGACGGCAGTACTACCGTAGAGCGTTATAAAAAGGGCGCGGACGCTGTACAGTCCTTGAAACAAGGCAAGATTGACTGCGTAGTCATTGACTCTGAGCCGGCAAAGGCGTTTGTGGAACAGAATAGTGATTTGAAGACTCTTGACACAGAGTATACAGATGAAGAGTATGCGATCGCCATTGCCAAAGATAATTCGGAGCTGAAAGAGAAGATTAACGGCGCCCTTGCTGAATTGAAATCAGAAGGCGTATTGGATCAGATTATGGCAAATTATACAGGCGGAGATACGATGGGAACCTGCCCTTACGAATCTCCGGCAGACGTGGATATTTCCAACGGTAAGCTGGTAATGGCAACCAACGCAGCGTTTAAGCCTTATGAATACTATGAGAATAATGAGATCGTAGGTATCGACCCGGATATTGCGCAGGCAGTAGCGGATAAGCTGGGCATGGAGCTTGAGATTATTGATATGGATTTCGATGCGATCATCAATGCGGTGCAGTCCGGCAAAGCAGACATCGGCGTAGCGGGGATGACGGTCAATGAAGAACGTTTACAGAGTATTGATTTCAGCGATACATATGCCAAAGCGAAACAGGTAATCATTGTTCGTGCAAAATAGGAGGAAAAGCTGCTGTGCAGAGTTTTGTAGAACAGTTTACATTAAATTTTATTAACGATAACAGATATCAGTACATACTTCAAGGTTTTGTAAATACTCTGATTATCACGTTGCTGGCCGCGCTTTTAGGCATTGCCCTCGGATTTCTGGTGGCAATTATACGTTCCAGCCATGATAAGACGGGACATATGAAGATTCCCAACTTTATCTGCCAGGTATATCTTACCGTAGTGCGTGGGACGCCCACAATGATTCAGCTTCTGATAATTTATTATGTAATTTTTGCAACGGTAAACGTGTCAAAGGTTCTGGCGGCTGTCGTGGCGTTTGGGCTTAATTCCGGCGCCTACGTGGCTGAGATCGTCCGTTCCGGCATTATGTCTGTAGACGAGGGGCAGTCGGAAGCGGGAAGAAGTTTGGGACTGAATTACCGTCAGACCATGCAGTTTATCATTATGCCCCAGGCATTTAAAAACGTGCTTCCCGCACTGGGAAACGAATTTATCGTATTGTTAAAAGAAACCTCTATCAGCGGTTATATCGGATTGACGGATTTAACGCATGGCGGCGATATCATCCGGGGTATTACGTTCTCCCCCTTTATGCCCCTGATTGCCGTTGCGCTGATTTATCTGCTGTTGGTTACCGGGTTGTCCTGGTGCGTCAATAAGCTGGAGAGGAGGCTGAGAGTCAGTGAACGGTAAGGTATTGCTGGAAACAAAAGAGCTGCGCAAGGATTTTGGCGGCAATCAGGTGCTTCGCGGCATCAGCACGCAAATCTGCCAGGGCGAAGTGGTGGCGATTATCGGCCCCTCCGGCTGCGGCAAATCGACTTTCTTACGCTCCTTAAATCTGTTGGAGACCCCAACAGGCGGCAGCGTCATTTTTGAAGGCAAAGAGATTACAGCGCCCGGTGTGGACGTCAATAAGATTCGCCAGAAGATTGGTATGGTATTTCAGCAGTTTAATCTGTTTGCCAACTTGAGCATACAGGAAAATATCACGCTTGCTCCTGTGAAATTAGGTCTGATGGGCAAAGAGGAAGCGGATAAACGTGCTGTGGATTTATTAGAGCGCGTCGGGCTTCCTGATAAGGCGGGCGCCTATCCGTCCATGCTGTCCGGCGGGCAGAAGCAGAGGATTGCCATAGCACGTTCCCTCGCCATGAATCCGGACGTGATGTTGTTTGACGAGCCAACCTCAGCGTTAGACCCTGAAATGGTAGGAGAAGTGCTGGAGCTGATGAAAGAGCTGGCAAAGGATGGCATGACGATGGTTGTGGTGACGCACGAGATGGGATTTGCCAGGGAAGTGGCAAGCCGTGTCATGTTCATCAATGAGGGTATGATATGTGAAGAAAACGAGCCGGAAGAATTTTTCAGCCATCCTAAGAATCAACGGCTTCAGGATTTTCTTGCGAAAGTGTTATAGGATTTACCAAAACGTTGGGAGAGGAAACTTCCCAACGTTTTTTGATTGCACATTTTCAGGAGAAAGGGTAAAATAAAAAAAGCAGTCGATTTACAATACGAAACGGAGGAAGCCATGTCATTCACACATCTTCACGTCCATACAGAATACAGCCTTTTGGACGGCTCCAACAAGATAAAAGAATATGTTTCCAGAGTGAAAGAGCTGGGCATGGACGCAGCGGCCATCACAGATCATGGCGTGATGTACGGCGTCATTGATTTCTACCGTGCGGCCAAGGAAGCCGGCGTCAAGCCGATTTTGGGCTGCGAGGTCTATGTCGCGCCCGGTTCCAGGTTTGACAGGGAGAAAGTGGAGGGAGAAGACCGCTATTTCCACTTAATCCTGCTGGCGGAGAATAATACCGGCTACCAGAATTTGATGAAGATTGTATCACGCGGTTTCACAGAAGGCTATTACTACCGCCCCAGGGTGGACAGGGAGGTATTGGAGACCTACCATGAAGGCTTGATTGTGCTCAGCGCCTGTCTTGCCGGGGAGGTGGCAAAGCTCTTGCAACGGGGGTTCTATGAGGAGGCCAAGGAGGCTGCGCTGTGGCATGACAGGACTTTTGGGCATGGGAACTATTTTCTTGAGCTGCAAGACCATGGACTACAGGAGCAGCAATATGTCAATCAGCAGCTTCTTCGATTGAGCCGGGAGACGGGGATAGCGCTGGTCGCTACCAATGACGTTCATTATACGTATGAGACCGATGTGGATTCTCACGATATTCTGCTTTGCATCCAGACAGGGAAAAAGCTGGCGGATGAGAACCGTATGCGTTATGAGGGAGGGCAGTATTACGTTAAGTCGGAAGACGAGATGCGCGCGCTGTTTCCCTATGCGCAGGAGGCTTTGGATAATACTGCCAGGATTGCCGAACGCTGCAATGTGGAGATTGAGTTTGGCGTGACCAAATTACCGAAGTTTGACGTGCCAAAGGGGTATACGTCCTGGGAATACCTGAATAAGCTTTGTCATGCGGGCCTGAAGAACCGTTATCCTGCGCACGACGGCATTGTAAAAATTCCAGGCAGGGAAACGTCTCTGGAATTCGCCGAATTGAAACGTCAGCTCCAGTATGAGCTTGACATTATTCAGCAGATGGGATATGTCGATTATTTCCTGATTGTGTGGGATTTTATCCGTTTTGCCCGGGAGAACGGCATAGCTGTAGGACCGGGGCGCGGGAGCGCGGCGGGAAGCCTGGTGTCCTACACGCTTGAAATCACGAATATCGACCCCATTCGCTACAGCTTGATTTTTGAGCGTTTCCTGAACCCGGAGCGTGTGACGATGCCGGATATTGATATTGATTTCTGTGTGGACAGGCGGCAGGAGGTTATTGATTACGTCAGCGAAAAGTACGGCAAGGACCGTGTGGTGCAGATTGTCACATTCGGTACGATGGCGGCCAGGGGCGTAATCCGGGATGTGGGCCGGGTTATGGATCTGCCTTACGCTTTTGTGGACAGTATTGCCAAACAGATTCCCACAGAACTCGGAATCACGATTGATAAGGCTCTGAAAATGAATCCTGAGTTGAGAAGTCTCTATGAGAGCGATGAGAGTATTAAGAAATTGATTGACATGTCCAGGCGTCTGGAAGGACTGCCGCGGCATACGTCTATGCATGCGGCGGGAGTGGTCATCAGCTCTAAGCCGGTCGATGAATTTGTGCCGCTTTCCAGGGGAAGCGACGGCGCCATCACCACTCAGTTTACGATGACGACATTAGAAGAGCTGGGACTGCTGAAAATGGATTTCCTGGGGCTTCGGAACCTGACGGTTATCCAACATACTGTGAATCTTATTCACGAAGGGCAGAAAGCGGCTAATCCCGGGATGTCACAAGAGGAGCTTTTCGATATTGATAAGGTGGACTATGACGATAAAGCAGTCTTAGATTCTCTGGGCACCGGCAGGACGGACGGCGTTTTTCAGTTGGAGAGCGCGGGCATGAAGAATTTCATGAAGGAGCTAAAACCACAGAGTTTAGAGGACATTATTGCGGGTATATCTCTATACCGTCCGGGTCCTATGGAATTTATCCCGGCCTATATTAAAGGCAAGAATAATCCTGATTCAATTACTTATGATTGTCCGCAGTTAGAGCCGATTTTGGAGCCGACTTACGGTTGTATCGTCTATCAGGAACAGGTGATGCAGATTGTCCGTGATCTTGCCGGCTATACGCTTGGCCGAAGCGACCTTGTGCGTCGTGCCATGTCCAAGAAAAAAACTTCCGTCATGGAACAGGAGCGTAAGAATTTCGTTTATGGGAACCAGGAAAAGGGAGTTCCCGGCTGCATCAGCAACGGCATCAGCGAACAGACGGCCAATAAGATTTTTGACGAGATGACAGATTTTGCTAAATATGCATTTAATAAATCCCATGCTGCCGCTTATGCGGTGGTTGCATACCAGACCGCATATTTGAAATACTATTACTCAGTGGAGTACATGGCTGCGCTCATGAACTCCGTTATGAACCACAATGCCAAGCTTTCGGAATACATTTTCACCTGTCGTCAGATGGGCATTCAAGTGCTGCCGCCCAGTATCAACGAGGGCGGCGGTGAATTTTCCGCATCGGGAAATGAAATTCGCTATGGCATGTCCGCCATCAAGAGCGTCAGTCCTTTGTTTATTGAAAAGCTCTGCGAGGAGCGGCAAGAGCGTGGAAGGTTTAAAAGCCTCCCCGATTTCCTGACCCGGATGGCAGACAGTGAAATAAACCGGCGGATGGTAGAAAACCTTATCAAAGCGGGAGCGTTAGATAATATGGGGGCGACCAGAAAACAGTGTATGATGGCGTATGCGGGAATCATGGACGGTATAGCCCAGGATAAGAAGAATACTATGGCGGGACAGATGACATTGTTTGATCTGGCAGGCGAGGAGGCCAAGGCGGATTTTGAGGTGAAGCTGCCGGACGTGGGCGAGTATGCCAAAGAAATGTATCTGGGATTTGAGAAAGAAGTGCTCGGCGTCTATATCAGCGGCCACCCCCTGGAGGAATATGAGGAGAAATGGCGTAAGAATATTACCAGGGTCACCACGGATTTCATGCTGGAAGAGGAGAGCGGGCAGACGCGCGTTGCAGACGGCGAGATCGCCATGGTAGGCGGGATGATTGTGGACAAGACTGTCAAATATACCAAGAATAACCAGACGATGGCATTTATCACGTTAGAAGATCTGGTGGGGACGTTGGAAATTATCATTTTCCCCAAGAGCTATGAGGCCAACAACCGTATGCTGAATATAGACGAGAAAGTATTTGTGCGCGGGCGCGCAGCTACCGAGGAGGAGAAGAATGCCAAGCTAATCTGCGAGCGCATGTACTCTTTTGATGATACCAAGAAAGAGGCGTGGCTGCAATTTGCTACCAGACAGGAGTATGAAGAGCGGGAAAAGGAGCTGTTTGATATTCTAAGTGGCAGCGATGGTAATGATAACGTAGTCATCTACATTTCCGGCGAGAAACAGATGAAACGGCTTCCGCCCGGCAGAAGTATTGCGGCTGTGCCGGAGACAATTAACAGATTAACTAAGTTTCTGGGCGAAAATAATGTAAAAGTTGTAGAAAAGAATATTGAAAATCTTGCCAAAAGAGATTAAAATAGAATAAATTGGATGTAATGGAATTTATCATAGATACAGGAGGAATTTGTTATGGCAAAAGAGATAGAGACAATTGCAGTATTAACCAGCGGCGGAGACGCGCCGGGAATGAATGCTGCAATCCGCGCAGTCGTGCGGCAGGCGCTTTCACGCGGCAAGAAGGTAAAGGGAATTAAAAGAGGCTATGCTGGACTGTTGCAGGAAGAGATTATAGATCTGGAAGCAAGAAGCGTATCAGATATTATTCAGCGGGGCGGTACAATTTTAGCAACCGCCAGGTGCAAAGAATTTACGACGCCGGAAGGGCAGCAGCAGGGAGCGGAGATTTGCCGCAAACATGGCATTGACGGTGTTGTAGTTATTGGCGGCGACGGTTCCTTTAAAGGAGCGCAGAAGCTGGCGTCTCTGGGAATCAATACGATTGGTATTCCCGGAACAATTGACTTGGATATTGCTTGTACGGAGTATACCATTGGATTTGACACGGCGGTCAATACAGCCATGGATGCCATTGACAAGGTGCGTGATACCTCCACTTCCCATGAGAGATGTTCTATTATTGAGGTTATGGGAAGGGGCGCGGGGTTTATCGCACTGTGGTGCGGTATCGCCAATGGTGCGGAGGATATCCTGCTGCCGGAGAAATATGACTATGACGAACAGAAACTTGTGAATAACATTATCAATAACCGTAAGCGTGGCAAGAAACATCATATCATCATCAATGCGGAGGGCATTGGCCATTCTACAAGTATGGCAAAACGTATTGAGGCGGCTACCGGCGTAGAGACGCGCGCTACGATCTTAGGACATATGCAGCGTGGAGGAAGCCCCACCTGTAAGGACCGCGTCTATGCGTCCACAATGGGGGCCTTTGCTGCGGATTTACTGTGCGATGGTAAGTCGAATCGCGTAGTTGGTTACCGTCATGGAGAGTTTGTTGATTTTGATATTGACGAGGCGCTTTCCATGGAGAAGGCAATTTCGGAGTATCAGTTTAATATCTGTGAGAGCCTCAGCAAGTAAGGAGACGCAGACAGATGATTACAAGTTCCTCCAATACCAGGATGAAATATATCATACAGTTAAATAAAAAAGCAAGGACCCGCCGCCAAGAGCGGGTTTTTGTGGTGGAGGGAATAAAAATGTGCCTCGAAGCTCCCAGAGAACAGATACAGGAAATGTATGTATCAGAGAGTTTTCTTGCGGACCACTGTAATCAGGAACGGTTGCAGGGTTTTGCTTACGAGATTGTATCGGATGGCGTATTCAGCAAAATCAGCGATACCATGACGCCCCAGGGTATCCTCTGCCTTGTGCGGATGCCGCAATATAGGTTGGAGGATTTGCTGGGAGAGGACAGCGGGCGTTGCCGGACAGGTTCGTTTCCAGGGAAAGCAGATTCCTATGGACAAGAAGCCGGGCAAAATGCGCCCCATCTGCTGATTTTAGAGAATATTCAAGACCCTGGGAATCTTGGCACAATGATGCGCGCCGGGGAGGGGGCGGGCGTTACCGGCGTCATCATGGATGGGACGACGGTGGATATTTTTAATCCCAAGACGATCCGTTCCACGATGGGGTCTTTGTTCCGCGTGCCTTTTTATGTTGCGGACAACCTTTCGGAGACAATCGGCGTTCTCAAAGAGAGCGGTGTTCTCTTGTATGCCGCATGTCTGGATGGAGCGCAGTTGTACGATAAACCTGATTATACCTTGCCCTGCGGTTTCATGATTGGTAACGAGGCAAATGGCCTGCGGGCGGAAACGGCGGCCCTTGCGGACATCCGTATCAGAATTCCTATGCAGGGGAAAGTAGAATCTTTAAATGCAGCGGTGGCTTCCGCTTTGTTGATGTATGAGGCCAGCCGCCAGCGCAGGTAAGTTGGTGGAGAACGGTTGGCCGGTGCGGCAGCGTTTGTCTAATGTATAAAGCCAGTCGCCGGCGAGAGCAGCTTGGAAAGGATAATTATGCGTATTTGGTTTAAGATATTTCAGGATAATCATCTCCAGCGCGATATGGTTATCACGGATGACAGCGAGGACACCCGCACGCACAAGGTGTTTGCAGCGCTGGAACAGGTTTGCTATGAGTTTGATTTGAGTAAGCCGATCTGGCTGGACGCCACAATTGCAGAATTTAAACGCCACGATAAGGCACGGTTTTATCAGGATAATTTCGTAGAGCAGATAGACTTTGATTTTCTGGAAATTCATGTGATAGAAGAGTAAAGAAAACTCAAACTCCATGAAGGCTTTACACCAAAACAGCTTATTGGTATAATAAAATTATCATATAAACGGACGATAGAAAGCAGGTGATTATATGCCGAGTGCAGCAGACATTATCAGAGATTCTATTACAGAGTTTTCAAGATTACAGGATTGGATGATTTCAGTTAAAGAAACAAATCCAGAAACATATAATTCAATGCACAAACGATATATTGAATTAAAAGTCACATTATCGTCATTAGGTGTTAATCTCGAACAGATTGATAGAATTAAGGAATAAAATTGTATAAACAACGAATATCGTTACTCGCTCAAAAGGTCTTGCCGCATAAGCGGCAAGACCTTTTGAACGAATCTGTGTCTTGTAGTTTATATGAATGCGGCGCCTCATCGAAAAGGAGCCGTTGATTTTCAAAACACAAACCCATTTACACTACGCAGTGCATTATTCCCCGGTGCAGTTCATATCCGTGAAGCTGCAAGTAGTGTCTTCATCGGAACTTGCGCTGTTCATATCGGTGATACTGCTGGCAGCGTCTTTCGTCTCCAAACAGTTCATGTCGTTGAGGCCGCAGGTTGTATCGTCGTCTGCGGACATCCCATTCAAGTTTGTAATGCCTAAGTTCTTTTCCTTCTCCATAGAAAAACCTCCTAAATCATTATATCATATTGTTTACGAGTTACGTGAATGTATTATAACGATATTTTTTCCGTATTGCAAGTAGAAAAAATTTGCCTTTTTGTTATTTTATACTTATAATGTTAGATACTACAGACAGGAAGGAGTATTACTATGGGAAATATGATTAACAAAGAGGTGGAACCATTTCGGGTATCAGCGTTTGTAAATGGCGAATTTGCGGAAGTGAGCCAGGAGGATTTGAAAGGACACTGGTCGGTACTGTTTTTCTATCCGGCGGATTTTACGTTTGTGTGCCCGACAGAGCTTGGCGATCTCGCCGACCATTATGAGGAGTTTCAAAATGAGGGCTGTGAGATTTATTCAGTCTCAGAGGATACTCATTTCGTGCACAAGGCATGGGCGGACGCTTCCGAGACGATCCGTAAGATTCAGTATGTGATGCTTGCCGATCCTGCGGGCGTGCTGGCACGGCAGTTTGGCGTGCTCGTGGAAGAAGAGGGACAGGCGCTCAGAGGGACGTTTATTCTCAATCCCGAGGGAAGAGTTAAGGCGTACGAAATCCATGATATGGGTATTGGCAGGAATGCCAAGGAGCTTTTGCGCAAGGTACAGGCGGCGAAGTTTGTAGAGGAGCATGGAGACCAGGTTTGCCCGGCGAAGTGGCAGCCCGGGGAGGAGACGTTAAGTCCCAGCCTGGATTTGGTAGGTATGCTGTAGGAGGAACGCGTATGGATAGTGAAAAAATTTCTGCTAAGAGTAGTCTGATTACCGCAGAGTTGGAGGAACAGCTCTGCGGTGTGCTGGGAAAGCTCACCGGGGAAGCGCATCTGGTATGCGTTGTGGATTTGTCGGATAAGGCGTCGGTGGAAATGGCGGAGCTGGCGCGTCATCTCACCGGGCTGTCGGATAAGCTGACTTGTCAGTTTTATGAGCCGCAGGAGGCAGAGGAAGCGCTGCCGGAACTTGACGTCTCTCTGTTGCCGGCGACTGCAATATACCGACAGGGAAAGTATACGGGTATTGCATTCCATGGCGTTACCGGAGGCAAGGAGATGAATTCCCTTGTGCTTGCGCTCTATAACGTGGCGGGTCCGGGGCAGGAGATGGACAAGCGCGTAGAGAAAAAGCTTCGCAAACTGGCACGTAAGAGCGAGATGAAGATTTTTGTCTCTCTGTCCTGCCACCACTGTGCAAAACAAGTGATTGCCTGCCAGCAGATGGCGGCTGTTTCGGAGATGGTAGAGGCGCGGATGATTGACGCCAGATTGTACCCTCATCTGGCAGAGCAATATAAAATTGAGCGCATTCCCATGACTGTCATCAATGAGGATGAAGTACTTCTGGGGGTTAAGACAATAGAGCAGATGTATGACATCCTTAAACCTTAATTATTCACCAAACACTTGTGAATGCGACTGAAAGCCGCATGGTT
>CAJURU010000048.1 GCA_910588845.1 uncultured Lachnospiraceae bacterium | reverse complement strand
TCTTACCAAAAAGGAGCCATTTATTTCCAAAAACACAAACTTATTTACACTACCTTAAAAAATAGATTTTAGCGCTTTTTCAATCAATTTACTCTCATACTCATCTAATACGCTCTTAATTCTTGATAAATGCTCTCTCACATATCTTTTACTAGTCTCCGCATTCATAGACAACAAACCGGCATTAGCATCTTCAATCTTTTTAATTGCGTCAACAGGGAATCCAAACTCAACTAATTGCTCTCCGAAATAGCTTTTCACACCTGTCTCATAAAACCGCATCACCCGAGAAAGCGTAAAATTTTCTATCTTTATGCCTTTAATAGAAGAGGCATGCAAAAAAATAACTTCAAATAACGATAGTAATTTAGGAAATTTATGTTCAATAATATCTTTCTGTGTTTTAAACGCATCCATATACGCTCTGTCAATACTTTTATTTTTGACTTTATCGCCTTTCTTATCAAATTTCTCTTCTCGACTACTAACAATTTCATATTTTAACAATCCCCGGAATCCCTCGCTACAATAAGTGTGGCTTATGCCTTTATACCTTTTACCAACAGATTCGTCAATCAAACCAGACTGATAAAATATATCTAAGACTGTACTCATAGCATGATATTTTGTAAATGCCAAAAGTATATCTGTATAATCTGTATAAGCATAAAATTTATCATATAAAAAATCATTATTTAACAAAAATCGCAAAAGTTCTTCCTGATATTCTTTTTTTATCAGCCTGTTTTTTATGAAAACCGTATCCGTTACTAAATATTCCCCCTGTTCTTCTGCCCTTCTTTCTTTTATCAGCCTGTTCCCATGTGCCAAGTCACTATATTCAGAATTATCTATATCAATTTCGTCTATATCCTGCTCATCATAAGTAACAAAATTCAATCTCATATCTTCTGCCTGTTCAAACTTTGCCAGTTCCTTATCCATCAAAAAGTATCTCCCAACAAAATTATGATAATATCTTCCAGCTCTTCCAATAATGTTTTTGAAGTCAAAAACCGTTAATTCGCTGCTGCCCTTTTTATGGTTTAATACTACCATATTCTTTGCATCCGTATTGACCCCTTCTACAATGGTTGAGGTACAAAAAAGTAAATCATATACACCATCATTAAATAAATCTAATACCTCTTTTTGAATATATTTGGGCATTTTTCCGTGATGCATGCCGAATCCTTTTTCCAATACATTTATAAAACTCCATTCTTTTATGGAGCCCTCTATATTATAAGTTCTTTTCAAATGTTTAATAAACATAGAAAACCTATTGTCTGTAATAATTTTTCCATGATGATTTTGCGCCAGCTTGGAAGCATACTCATTCGCTTTAGATGGAGTTGTACAATACAGCATGGTTGCTCCATATCCCCTGCTCTCAATATACTTAACCACATCGCAGATTCTATCATTTTTAGTTTTTCTCATTTTTATAGATTCCGGCTTTGGTAAATAAAACAAATCGGTATAATCTTCTTCAATTTTACTGTTATAGGCTTTTACTTGAATTCTTTTTGTTGGCTCAAATTCAATTTCTCTGACCTGAATATTGTTCACGTATATATATCTCTGCATTCCTAACCCAAATTTTTCTTTTTTCAAATTTGGACCCGCCAAATAATAATCATTTACTTTTTTAGAAAGCAAATATAAGCAAATACGAAATGTTTTAGCTCTACCATCATCCAAAAAAGTGCTGCCATTTTTATAGGGATTATTCTTATTTGATTCTTCCTCACTATCTTCTAAGTCATCCTTACAAAAATCCTCATCAATTTTATACATTTCATCATAGAAAAAAAAATCTATTTCAATATCAGGATAATTTGCTAACAACTGCAATGTTCTCTCTGGAGTGAACACAAAAATATTCCTTTGTTCCCCATCAATCTCATTATCAATTGATTTAACGACATGATAGCCCATTTCCTTTTCCCGGTTTAATTCATCCATTTTTATTGCATTTTCCCGAAGCAAAGCCACTGTTGGAAATACAAGTAGAACGTTACGATACCTCTGATAATTTAAATACAGAATTTCACGCATAATAAATGTTTTTCCATAAGATGTCGGGGCGCTTACCAGCATTCTTTTCTGCTTTAAAGACTGATAAAAATCAATCATATCCTGTTGTGTCTTATCAAGTATATTATTTTTTCTAACCTTTGACTGATAACGCTTACAAATACTCTGATTTCGCAAATACATTAGCTCTGATGGATTCAACTCTATAAAAATATCATCTTTATAAAAGCCATTATGTACATTATATCCAAAAATGCGCATTTTTTGTGAAGCTGTATAGAGCAGCTCCCGAATAAGCGGGTCACTCTTTAATTTTTCATCATCTGAAATGATGCATACCAAATCCCTCAATCTAATTCTACTTTTCACATCTTCTTCATTATATCTATTTATAGCATTTACCAATAAATTAACATAATTCTGCATAGAATCCTTCATCCCCTCTCAATGCATCCACGTCATCCAATGGAAATATAATAAAAATCAATCTGGGCTTTATATCATTAAACTGTAAATGCTCTTTAAATACTTTTTTTGCCCAACCGATTTCACTTTCCACTTTTTCTTTCAGTTTAGATATATCCCTATATACCTCTTTTTTTTCGTAAGCCAACAAACAGGGAATACATATTTTTATATTATTTTCCGCCAAAAACTGCATCAATCGTTCTGCACGCATATTATCACTTTTGTCTGCATTTAATATATTTAACTCATCTAATAAGTCTGCAATCTGTTTCCCTTCTTCGGTAAGTTCCATTGGTTTGTCCGCTAAGAAATATATCTGTTTTGCCAGATACAATTTCTCATATTTCATTTTTAAATCTTCTAAAATTCCATTTTTGCAATATTGCTTTCCTCCCAGTTTTGCTTGTCCTAACCACAACGTTATTTCTCCGTCCTGATTTGTAAAATAAGTCAAATCATATCCCTTAATTTCATTATTGTCATCCTGGCGGAATATTGTCCTAACTGCGATTTTATATGCATCAGGAACAATTGATTGAATTATTGCATCTAATAACACTTCGCTCGGCAGTCCATCCTGCTTAGGCTGACGCTTTGGTAAACGCGATCTATATGCAGACTTTATTGCTTTTGCTAAATCTTGAAGACGTCCCTTTTTAAATTTGGTTACAATCTCCTCCTCTCCATAGCAGTAAAATATAATGTTTTTTCTCATAAGGCGCCCTAACCTTTTATAACAGTCATGGTTGCATCCAGCAGTACAGCTATATGTACAATTATGGCTCAAAGGCTGATAAACATAAAATTCATCTTCTTCATCATATACCGCTATCTCTTGTTTAAACTCTCCACATATTTCTTTCTCATATATCTTTCTATATTCCTCTGCTACCGACATTGTTATCCCCCTTTTTTATGGTTCTTTAAAATTCATCGGCATTTTTAATGTAAAGCAAATATTAATTTGTTTTATCTAAAATCTGCTTTAATAGTTCAATTGAACTTTCTTCCTCTGGATTATTTGTTCCTAGCTTCCCGCGGAACGCTTTTGCAAAAATAGATTTTTTCATTACATCCACCTTATCCAAAGCGCTTTGTGCTAATTCTCTGGCACTTTGTTCTTTCGTCGTTATTTCTTTTAATACTCCAGCAATTATTTTCTGCTCTTCAAATGACGAAACCTGTATTTCAATATTTTCAACAATTTTTATTTTTTGCTCTTTTAATATCATTTTCACTCAGTTCACTCTCATCAATTTAGGCTGGTGAACGAGACAGGTCTAATACCCCACCATAAAGATTTCCCATACGGACTACTTGACACCCATGATTTTGAAATTTTTTACTATCAAACGCAAATCCAGCTCTAGGGATACACACTTCCTTTCGTTTTTTACACACCAATCCTGTTCAGTCTCCCCTTGGCTTTTACTCCACAACAAAGACAACGTTCCATTAAAAGCCTTATGTAGGATAGACGTTATTCTTAATTCATAACTTTCCAACAGATTCTGTGCCTTTTCCTTTACTTCATTCAACTTAGAATATAAATGCTCAATTTTCTCTACAATCCGCCGTTGTTCTGGTAATATAGGTTGTTTTACATCTTATACATATGATGTTTTCCCTACCAGTTACCTTGAATTGGCCGATGACAAAATAATGTTATCCTTCCTGACTAATTTATCAACGTTATTTTTTAAATAACTTATATTTACTTACTCAAACTTCGCACTTGAATAAGTGCTTATGTACCTTGCTACGAAAATAAAATTCGTAGCAAGGTGCATAGCTAAAATCTATATGCGAAGTTTGAGTTACTTATATTAAATTTTCTAATTCATCTTGAATATTTGCCGTTCTCAGACAGGGTATATTATCTTTTGTCAACTCACTTTCTTTTGCAGATGCTGGAAATGTTATTCCTCGTTCAAATTCACATACCCCCCTCTATTCTCGTCCAACACCAATTCCCTAGCAACTCATACGGCTGTTCCTCCACCGACACCAGCGCCCGCACCAGTTTTTCCTCCAAAGATAACTCCTCTTTTATCTTCCTTCCCGCCATCCTACACCTCTGAACTTTCCAGAGATTTCAGCTCTTTTACCACACCCTATGCTAATCAAGAATATACCACAAGTTATGCCACTTTACAATATAAGCTAGTTCATACTATACACGCAAAAACAATTTTCGTGTTTAATATGCATCACGACAGTTGGCAAATACACATAAAATGTGTATAATCAAAAAACGCAAGGAGGTATTTTATTAAAGTAACATTATACTTTAATTTGGAGGAATTGTATGAAACAAAGAGATTTAATCAAGAAACTGGAAAATGCGGGCTTTGTCTTTGAAAGGCATGGGAATAATCATGATATTTATACAAGAGGCAAAGAATAAGAAGAAGTCCCCCGGCATAAAGAAATTGATGAACGATTAGCAAAAGCAATCATCAAACGAAGGAATCTTTAAGATACTTCCGATAAACCAATTTTATTTATTTTGGTAATATTATACTTTAAAAAATATATGGAGAGATAACTATGAAAAATGTATATCCTGTGTTTTTTACAACAACAGATACCATGATATTAGTGGAAGTTCCCGACTTAGAAATCTTAACAGAGGGAACAGATATGGCAAATGCCATTGAGATGGCAAGGGACGCCATTGAATTGAAATGTGTTTCCATGAAGGATGACAATACAGAAATCCCTCTGCCCTCAGATATCCGTTCATTAGATGTTAATCACGGAACCTTTACAGAAGAAGGCAATACAATTATATCATTCGTTGATATTGACTTCGGAGAATACCGAAGAAAAATCGACACCAAGACGGTAAGGAGGAATGTAACCCTCCCAAGCTGGCTGAATTATGAAGCAGAACATGCCAAAATCAATGTGTCAAGAGTATTGCAAGACGCCCTGATGAAAGTATTAAACGTACAACGCTCCCCTTACTCATAATTGACAAATTATCCCCCATATCTTATAATTTATATTACATTCGTAAGATTTTGGTGGATAAATATGAAAACACTACCGCAGATATCGGAAGCAGAATTTGAAGTCATGAAAATCGTATGGAAATATGCGCCAATCAGCACCAACGGAATTACAGACAAACTTACCCAAACGACTGCCTGGAGCACTAAGACGATACAGACGTTAATCAAACGTCTTGCGACAAAGGGCGCGCTTTCTTACGAAAAGCAGAGCAGGGTTTTTGTCTACACTCCGCTGATAGCAGAAACGGAATATATCGGTCAGCAAAGCCATTCTTTTCTCAAACGTTTTTATCATGGAGATATCACTGCCATGGTTTCTTCCTATATCGAAAACGACAAGCTCACCGCCGCAGAAATAGATACCCTGCGCTCGCCGCTGCAAAAAGGCAAACGCGAAGGGAGGGATTCGCATGACTGATTTCGTCATCCATTTCCTACTGTGCAATTTCTTTCTCTGCGCCATAACCGGTATCTTTGTCATTACAAAACGACTATTGACTAACCATTTAACCAGCCGCATGCAATTCAATTTGTGGTACATGTGGGCTGGTATTTTGACCGTTCCATTTCTACCTGTAAATCTACTTAATTTTCCGCAAATTTTCTCCTGGTTTGAAAAACTGGTAAAAATCGTATTGCCAAACCATAAAGGTCTTTCACAGACAGCAACAGGGACAACCCTGTCTGAGCCAATAACGCCGCTCAATGACTTTGCACTTTCTGTAAGCAGACAAACGTCATCCTCTGCCGTCCTTGTGCTGTGCATGATTTGGCTGGCCGGTATTCTAGCTGTTGTCGTAGTGATGATAAAAGCCCACATCCGTTTAAGAGCCATTAAAAAATCGGCGCTTCCCTTGCAAAACAATGAAGTCCTCGCCTTATATCATGACTGCCTGCACGAACTGAATATAAAGCGAAACATTCCTCTGCACCCGATAGGAATACGTTTTGCCCGATACAATATATGCTGCTGCATGAACTTTCACATTACAAGCACAAAGATAATTGCGCTAATTATTTGCTGGAACTTGCCTGCGTTTTCTATTGGTTTAATCCCCTGGTATGGTACGCCACAAAGGAAATGCGCAGTGACCGGGAAATCGCCTGCGATACCGCCCTCTTCGGATTGGAGGAAAATATTATTTCACCAGAGAATTCTATTCTCGCATGGAATGGCGCCGTCCACCCCTTTGAAGCATGGAATGCAGACCAAACCCTTTCTTCTGCCATGCAATCCTCCGTCAACTGGTACTTTCAGGAGATAGATCATAGGCTCGGCGCATCTGCACTCCATCATTATGTGCAAGAAATTGGATATGGAAATAAAGACCTTGGCGCAGACCCCGCCTCACAATTAACAAATGCCACAGACGCACACTCTACAACTGCCTCCGCTTACTGGATGCAATCCGCGCTGAAAATTTCACCCGTCGAACAGGTCATGCTTTTATCAGACCTTCATAACAACCGCCTTGGCTTTTCACCCGAAAATACCAAGACGGTGGAAGATTCCATCCGCCTGTATTCATCCGAAGCTGGAACGCTCTATGGAAAAACGGGAACCGGACGCGTAGAGGGCAAAGATATCAACGGCTGGTTTATCGGTTATGTTGAAACTGACGGCAATACCTATTTCTTTGCCACCAACATCCACAGTGATACACACGCTGCCGGCAGCAAGCGGCAGAAATTACGATGGATATTTTGTATCACATGAGTATGATTGATTACACCTTCCAGTCGGCAAACCAGTGTTCCAAAACCTGCCGGTCTTTTTCCACTACATAACCGCTGCCTCCCCGCTCCTTCACATCTTCCGTCATACTGACAAGCAGAATTGGGCGTTCCGCTGTTTTTTCCGCAGTAAATATCGCAAACCATCCCAGTTCCGTGCCGGAAGTATCATCCTGGGACGCTTTAATTTCTGCCGTCCCTGTCTTGCCCGCCAAAAGAACATCTTCCCGATGCGCCGCATACCCGGTTCCATGAGGATCATTCACTACCTTTTTGATTCCCTCCAGTACCATATTTGTTGTATCGACTGAAAAAGCGCCGGCAAGCCAGTATTCCATTTCCTGTTTCTGTATAAGATAAGGTTTTACCACGTTTCCCTGATTACAGAATGCCGTATAGATACATGCCATATGTAAGGGATTGATTAGCATTTGTCCCTGTCCATACCCGCTGTCTGCCAGTTGTATTTCTGTCTCAATATTCTCCGTATTGGAATATTGGGATTTGGACATCACGATTTCAAAGGGCAGTTCTGCATGAAATCCTAATTGCAGAAGCGACTGCTCCAACTGCTTTTTGCCGATTTTCAAGGCAGCCTTGGCAAAATAAATATTGTCAGAATAAATTAGCGCATTTTCCAGTACAACCGGTTCATACTCATGAAGCGTTGTCACATGGTACGACCCCCAGGAAGCGTCCTTTTGCCAGCGCAAGCCTGCATTCCCATAATCCTCGTCCGGCTTGACCGCTCCCGATTCCAGCCCAATGGCGGCGGTAATCGGTTTGAATGTAGACCCTGGGCACCATTTCTGCCGAAAACGATTGTACATCGGTTTGCTATCATCCTCATTCAGCGCTGTCCACTGCTCGTTTGATAATCCCAGAATAAAATCATTGTTGTCGTAAGACGGCGTGCTTACCAATGCCAACACTTCCCCGGTATATGGCTGCATCGCTACATGACAGCTCTTATCTTCCCGAAACTGTTCATACAAATCCGTTTGAAGCTCTGCGTCTACTGTCAGCTTGATATCTTTGCCATGCTGCACCACTTTACAGGCAATTTCTATTTTTTCGTCGCCTTCTGCATCCACAATATAAATGCGGCAACCGTCCTGCCCTTTTAAATCCTTCTCAAATAAACCCTCCACTCCGCTTCTGCCGATAACGCTATTTGCACGATATCCCTCGCCGGCATGTTCCTGTAAATCTTCCGCAGTGACATTCTGTACATAGCCTACCAGATGCGCGGCTGCCTCCCCTAATGGATAACTTCTCACCTCCGTATCCGAAATCATTACTCCTGGAATCTCTAATGTATGTAACTCTGCCTGCCTTTTTGTCATACGAGATAACGGTAGTCTCCATATTACGCACTTCCATTCCTTCGTAAATCGCCGCATTACGCTTGATAAAATCCTCCCCGCTGATATTTTCCGCCGCTTCTGCATCGAGCATTCCATACATTTGCTGATATTTTTCCTGTGAAATAAGCCCCATATAAGTGAGCAGCAATTCATCCGGCTCTTGCCATTTACTTTTGTTGTTTGCAAATAACCCTTCTTCCCCAAATAACCCTTCTCCTCCAACTCTATCCCCTGCAAAAAAATGCAGACCTACCGCCGTGCCAACTGCAATTACTGTCAGAATTACAACGGCAATCCATACCATTCTACTGATTTTTTTCTTCCTGTTTTTAGTTCTCTTTTTCATCTTGACTTTCCCTCCTGGCATACAAATAATATCATTCCGCCTTAAATATTACTTATGTAAGATTTCACAGCAAAAAAATATTGTAGTGTTTTAAATATTACGCTTGTAGGAACTAATTGTCAAGCGTTTCATGGAAACATTAGTCACAACTTAGAATATACCCTCACAAAGAAGGAAAACGCACCTCCACAACAAAACATCCTTCTTGCAAAAAAGCCTCGATACTGCCGCCCAACTGCTGGGTAAATTCTTTGGCGATGGCAAGTCCCAGCCCCGTCGTCCTGCGATTTCTGGACTGGTCTGTCGTGTAAAACCGTTCAAAAATCTGCTGCAAATCCTTCTCTTCAATCTGCTCTGTCTCATTGGCAATGGTGATTACCGCATATTCTTCACGGGATGTAAGCGAAAAATGATAGCTTCCCTGCCCATGCACCAGGGCATTTTTGATGAGATTTTCCAATATTCTGGAAATTGCATGTTTATCCGCCAAAATAAATATAGATTCTCTGGGAATCTCAATCTGCGGCTCGAGTCCTTTTGAGGTAAAATCCTCATAAAACATGGAAATAATTTCTGCAAAAACGTTTCCTACATTAAGCCTCTGAGGGCTTAACTGGAATTCTCCCGCCTCCAGTCTGGCATATTCAAATAATTGATTCAAAATATCCCCAAGCTCTATTAGCCTGCGTTCCACAATCCGCAAATATTCCGTCTTTTTCTCCTGTGGAATATCTGCGTTTTTCTGCATCTGCACATATCCTTTTACAGAGGTGAGCGGCGTGCGGATATCATGGGAAATACTGGTGATGCTCTCACGATAGCTCTGATTTGCCTTTCTCAACCGACGATGTCTCTTCCTATAATCTTCGATCACATCATTCAAACCATTGATTAGTTCTTCCGTATTTCCCACAGGATAAGCAGAGGTCAGCATATAATTGCTTTCCTCCGCTTTTAAAAATAATAGCTGCTCTTTGATATGGTTGATTTGTTTCCGGTAACAGTGCAGGCGCAGCAGCAATATTACCGCTGCCGCCGCCAAACATATACTCAAAACCGCAAGAATTATTTCCATATTATTTCACATCCGCCTTCCGAAAATGTAATACCCCCAACACGGCTGCAATCACAAGCCACACGGCTGATACCAGCACGCCCCGCACGATAAATTCCGTTTCAAAATCTGCAATTGGGCAAGATGACATTAGGTCCAGCACCCAATAATTCGACGGCTGCATTTCCAGTCCATGAAAAACAAGGTCAAGCCCCGCCGTCAGCGTCGTAGAAAACATCAGCATGCCAATACTTACGGATATGCCTGCCGCCAGATTGCGGGTAAGCTCTCCTATCAACATATAGATTACAGCAATCGCAGCTCCAAACAAAAACTGAAATCCGGTATAGAAGGCGACGTCCCCCCATGCCGTAGCAGAAAATTCCTGCCACCCCATAAACGGAATTCCCATACATATTGTTATCGCTACTACTACCGCCTCAAATACCAGCGTCAGTATTATGACAGGGATCATCTTTGCAAAAAAAATGGCAGGTCTCGTATAACCTTTTCCTACAAGATTCTTAACTGTACCTGCGGAAAATTCCCGTATCACGAAAATACTTACCAATACCGCTGCGATAATTCCCACAAAATGACCGCCAAACATCTGCTGCAAGACGCCGGCAATCCCTATCTCCCGCATCATAGATTTCGGCGCGCCGCTATCATTCACACTCTCGTCCACTTGCGACACAATAATCCCGGCTGTGCCGTTGGCAACTTCTCCCTGATTAATTTTATCAATCATCACCAGAGAGCCATAAAGCAATAAGGCAAGGATTGACGCCACCAAAACGCCGATATAAATTGCCTTGCTTTTCCTTAACTTATAGAATTCTGCATTGAGTAAATTAAACATTAGACGCACCTCCCAATAAATCCATAAAATAACCTTCCAAATCCTGCCCCGCAAGATAACTTTCCTTCAGGTGTATGCCGCCCTCAACCAGTTCCCGGTTTATCACCCAGGAATTATCTATCTCATCAAATACCCTTAAAACGCCTTCCTTTGGCACATCATATTCCGTAATATGGCATTTTTCTTCCAAAATCGTGGAAGCACGCTGCACATCATCCACGACTAATTTCACACAACGTCTGCACCTGCTTTTCAAATCCTCTGCCGCAAATTCCTCTATTAATACACCCTCTTTGATGATTCCATAGTTGGTCGCAATCTTGGACAATTCCCCTAAAATATGACTGGAAATTAAGATCGTAATCTGCCGTTCCCGATTGAGTTTTGATAAGAGATCGCGCACCTCTTTAATTCCCTCCGGGTCTAATCCGTTGATAGGTTCGTCCAATATCAGAAAGTCTGGGCTGCGAAACAGTGCAATGGCAATTCCCAGACGCTGTTTCATACCCATTGAGAAATTTTTAACCTTCTTCTTTCCTGCCTGGGCGAGCCCTACAAACTCCAGCATTTCATCCACCGCATGTTTCCCGGTAATGCCAAAGCTCTTTCTCACAACCTCCAAATTATCCCTTGCCGTCATCGTCCCATAAAGCCCCGGCTGTTCAATTAACGTCCCCAAACGCTGCCGTTGCTTTTCTAAATCACCCGAGCCAAACAATTCCATGGTTCCCGCCGCCGGAGCTGCAAGCCCCGCCACAACACGCATAAATGTAGTCTTCCCCGCGCCGTTTTTGCCGATAAAGCCGTAAATATCTCCCTTTTTCACATGCATACTGACATGATCCACCACAGTATGCTTCCCATATATCTTGGTAATCCCGTCCGTTCTCAATGCATACTCCATACTGTTCCTCCTATCCTGTGAACTATCGAATCCTTTTCCGCTGTCACGCTGCAAATAAGCAAATCTGTGCAAGCGGCAGCGACCTAAATCTTTTTCTTACAAGAAATAATATAGCAAGGAACTTTTTAGAAACTTTAGGCAAAATATAAAGAAAGTCTAAAGATTTAAGCGCTACCCCATTTTAAAGCCAATGCCCCATACTGTCTGTATATATGTTTCCTGAGGGCAGATTTTGGCAAGTTTCTGGCGGATATTGCTGATATGCACATTGACCGCATTCTCCTCCCCCAGAAATTCCTCATTCCACACAGACTCATAGATATTGCTCTTCGTAAATACTTTTCCCGGATGGCGCATCAAAAGTTCTAAAATCATATATTCCCGCTTCGTCAGGGACACTTCCTGTTTTGCCGCCTGCACTTGTAGGCTTTCCGGGTAAATCGTTAAATTCTTGTATGTCAAAACCTCCTGCGCGCCAGCAGAATTTACAGATTCCCCACTCACTGTCCTACGCCTCAATACCGCCTCTAATCTTGCCAAAAGCTCCTCTGTGTCAAAAGGCTTTACAACGTAATCATCCGCCCCGGCACGAAGCAGTGAAACTCTCGTCTGCACGTCGTCCCGCGCCGAGGACACAATAACGCCAACACGGGGGTAATCCTCTTTGATACCACGCAAAACATCCTCCCCGTCCATTCCCGGCAGCATCAAATCTAAAATCACAGCCTCCGGCACGCGCTTCTCTAAACAGAGCAAGGCTTCCGTCCCCGAAAACGCCTGCATTGTCTCATATCCTTGTCCCGTGAGCAGTTCGTTTAACATCTGGCTGATGTCCCCGTCATCCTCCACAATCAAAATCAATGTCGCCATCTTTTTTCCTTTCCAGCTTGCCTTATGATAAAATAGCCAAAAGCAGAAATTCTGCCTTTGGCTATTCTAATTCTACATCCTGTCTCATATTCCTGATTGCAAATAAAACCTGTCTTTATTTTTTATTTGCAAAAAAATCGTCTACTGTTTTCAAGATAAAGTCTTCCGGCATTGTTTTTAATAAATATCCTTCCGGTTTCAACGCCTTCACATTCTTGACGCTCTCCCTGTCGCCTCTGCCGGTCAGGAACATTACCGGGATATCCGCAATGTCTTTATCGGAACGAATCATCTCCAATGCCTGCTTTCCATCGCAGATTGGCATCTCATAATCAAGCAGCACTAAATCCGGACGGTTTAAGGCTATCATTTTTATCGCAGATATGCTGGAATTAGACTCCAGTATGTCGTACTTGTCTGACAATAACTGGCGCAATCTGCCAAGTATAAACTCCGAATCATCCACCACAAGAATCTTAAACTTACGCTTTTCCTGCTCCTTGTTCTCTTTCACCAGATAATCCCTGACCGCATTCATAGCGTTCTGATAGTTGATTTCTGAGACAATCTTGCCGCTGAGAGGCTCGGCAGATACCGCGCTGAATGCAAAATATCCCACCTCCGTACTGAATAGCAAGCTACAGGAAGGATGCTCTCGCTCAAATGCTTTCAAAAGCTGCTCATGGGTCAGCAAACTTTCATCCTCCAGCGTCATAAGGTCGAATGCGGGAATACGTTCCCAGATCTGCTCCAAGAACTGCCGCGATAAATAGCGCGTAACATTCAGCACCATGTCGTCCACTTTCGGGTATTCCGTATTCAGTATGTTACTGATAACTTTCAGCAAAAGCCTGTCTTCAAAGACAAGCGTAATCTGCCAGCGCTCTTTCTTCTCACCGCTGTAAACCATTCGGCAGCAAAAAACTTTGCCAAAGTCTTCTCCTGCATACTGCCCGCTGATCATCTTGGCTTTCAGTTGGAACATCTCCTGCACGAGCTGGATAATTGTTGTCTCCAGCGCCTCCTTCTCTTCCTCTTTGGGAATGTCGCCCCACTTACTGCTTGTCTTTCCTACAATTGCCTGATCCTCGGTCAGCGTATGGGAAATCATCCATCCGATACAAACGCCCAAAAAATGTCGGATAGAATCCGGGGAATATTGGGTGCTTTCCATCTCCTCTTCCAATGCCGGTATTGTCTTAAACCGAAAATCATCATGCAGGCGCTTGTGTATTTCATAATCACTATAACCAATAGACTGCATATACTCTTCTTCATGTTCAAAATGCTTATCGGTATGCCCTTTCAAGTATTTAATTCCTTCCCGGCATACATGTTCATTCTTCTCCTCGCGTTCGCTGAGACTCATCAGTTTATTCATAGTAGAAAAAAGCACTTGGTGTTCCTTATCAATAAAGTCCACACCGATATTATAACTATCATTCCATGCGATATGGCTCATGTTGCATCTCCTCCATTTAATAATAATATGTCACATTATAGCATAATTTCCTATTTTTGCCTATATTGACTTATTTTTAGTTCTCATTTTTTAGCTGGCTCAAAAGTTCTTCAAATCTATCTGTATCTTTTAAAAATTCACGGAAAGCGAATGCAAACTCTTTCAACGGCTTTTTCGTCTTTGACTGCATTGAAAAAGTATCTGCTTCACAGTCAAAAGCAAACTGCCCTTCCAAGGTTGACATTCTATAAGGATGTTAAATCCAAAGACTTCGTAATCAGCCAGAATGATTGGATTGTAGGAAAATTCAAATCATACGGAGGAATTGCAAAATGGCAAAATCAATCTTTGAGAGATTAGGCGGCGAATATGAACAGCAAGGAGATTATCTAATACCACGCTTGACTGTA
>CAJURU010000047.1 GCA_910588845.1 uncultured Lachnospiraceae bacterium | reverse complement strand
ATCAGAAAGTCCTGTATGACATTTTTTTATGGAAAAGTTGTAAAGTGGTGTTATACTACAAAATAATTGTAAATGTTTTCGATTTACCTGTCAAGAAAGCATTTTCCTACTTTTCCAATCACATCCAACATTAATAAAACCCCCGTGCAAATGTGCGTATATCCTTATAGCTTACAGCCAGGTTTATATTCTGCCCATTGTCTATACCGGCCGTACTTATACCAATCACTTCTCCCTGCATATTAAGCACCGCGCCTCCGGAACTCCCCGGAGAAATGGGAGCCGTAAACTGTATCATGTTCACATCCCTGATATCTCTGAACCCGGAAATAATACCGTCGCTCACTGAATTGAACAACCCCAGGGGACTGCCGATTGCTACCACCTTCTGCCCTCTTACAAGTTTCCTGGTTCCGCTGTATATTGGCAGCGGATTAAGCTGTTTAGAAATACGGATCACTGCAAGATCAAGATTATAATTGTATTTGATAACTTCATCCGTCGTATAGATTTGCCCGTCATCTTCCATTCTAACGGAGAAAAAACTTCCCCCCGAAACAACATGGTCATTCGTCAATATGAACCCCGCCCGGCCAATCATAATGCCTGATCCTGTACCGATAACTTCCTGCCGGCTGTCATGTACGGCTATCATGACGATGGAGGACGCCAGCTGTGCCAATTCCTCAAATGTCTTTTCTGAGCTCTCCTGCTTTGCCGATACTGTCCCTGCCCTCAATTGTGAGACTGTACTTGCGGCCGGCGTCTGCTGTGGTTGACTGTCCACAACTGTTCTCTGTGGAGCGCTCTGTATAATGTTAGTATCAACTTGATTTCTATGCCGGTTCCGCTCAGGAATGGTTACCCTGACGTTGCTTCTTCTTCCCTCTTTGGCGTCCTGCCCTGTATTTGCAGGCGAATCCTTGGCTGCGTCCCGCTCTGTCTTCAGCGTATACGGCTTGTATTCCGGCAATTTTCCCGTACCGAACTGCCCAAGAAGAAGTTGCTGGGAAAGACTTTTTAAACCTTGTGGGATCTCAGCATCTTTCCGATTCTCCAACAGGAGGACGTCGCATCCCAGAAGCGTCATAAAATAGAAGAATAAGTACTCCTGCTCTTTCGTTACATCCTCCGCTATTATTTTCATGCAGCTTCTCTCATTCCAGGTTCCAAGCGCTTCTCCCAGCGCCTCATCCGTCCAAAAGAGTATTTTTGCTGCAAAATTTTTGAGCATGGAATCCGAAACCGATTGCTTATATGTTCTGTGTTTGGCGAGAACTTCCGCTAACCCGGCAGATATCACATTCTGTAAAATTCCTGGTGACATCATATGCCTCAAGTTTATCTTTCCACCTTGTTTCCACACATCATATGCCCCGGAATAAAACGAGACATCTTCCGCTTTGCAAAGCTGCGGAAGCGATTGCAGCCTAACGTACCAAAGCTTGTTTTTTGACATCTCTATACCCATTCTTTTGTCAGCCTGGCAAACTGTGTCGGCAAGCCCCTGGTTTTCGCCCAGAGCCCTTACAAAATATACGTCCCTGTACGCATGATTATAGCCGCCTTTAATGCCCAGAAATGTATCTATGGAATTAATCTGCATAACATTATGTCTGTAAGTTACTGTTTTCTCCACTGTAAATGCACCATCCTTTGTATCATTTTATAATTTTATCATGAATTGCAGAACAGTACAACTTTCCACCTTTATCAAATTTTTTTCTATGGAAAATGTGATTAAAAATTTTAAGGTTAAACCGTTATCAGCCATGGACTTTTTATTAAAATTTTCGTTCTCGAACGAATGGTTTTATGTTATACTAACAAAATATGGGTGGAAAAAGCCACTTTGATATAAATAGACTTTCAGGGAGAATCAAATAATTGAAAAACAACATTTTATATTATAGCGTAGGGGCGTTGCTTTACTGCCCTGCATGTAGAAAAAGCATCGCTGACTCCATCATCCATGAAGATTTCGGGACAAATTTTTCATTGGCGCTGTGCTTAGAAGACACGATTAACGATAATTTTGTGGAAGGGGCTGAGAAAGCCTTGCTTGGTTCCATCCAACAAATCTACGAGAGTTTCCAGAGCCGACAATTTTATCTGCCGAAGATTTTTATCCGCGTACGCAGCCCACGGCAAATCACAAAGCTCACGAAAGCATTCGGTCCGTCCGCTGAAATAATCACGGGGTATATTATCCCCAAATTCAGTACTGAAAATGCAAATACATACATCCAGGCCATCATTCAGGCCAATGAATTGGGCGCCCATCCATTTTATATGATGCCCATATACGAGAGCTCATGCATTGTCAACATTAAGGAGAGGGCTGACATTCTTTACCGCTTGAAAGATTCCCTTTCAGCCATTGAGGAGCTCGTCCTCAATATCCGCGTGGGCGGCAATGATTTGTGCCATCTATTTGGCTTTCGCAGACATGCCGATGAATCCATCCACCGCATCCGGCCGATTGCCGATATTTTCTCAGACATCATTACGGTCTACGGCATGGATTATGTGGTTTCCGGCCCGGTCTGGGAATATTATTCAGGAGTAAACTGGAAAGAAGGACTGCTCTCGGAGATTGCGGATGATAAGCTCTGCGGCTTTACCGGCAAAACAGTAATCCATCCCCAACAGATTCCTGTACTCAACCGCGCGTACCAGGTTTCAAGAAGTGATTTTGACGACGCCAGGTCGATTATAAACTGGGACATGAATTGCCAAACTCTCGTGTCCGGCAGCCCGGCAAAGGAACGGATGAACGAATACAAGACGCACCAGAACTGGGCGCAGAAAATACTATTTCTGGCAGAAGTATTCGGGGTGAAAGACTGACGGCAGCGCGCCGGCAGACTCCCAGGTTTCTGCCGGCTTTTTAGCTTTTTTCCTCTATGTTGGCTAATCCTTAAAAACTCCGCATACTCTATGCATCCGCTAATTTTTTAATAATGCCGCAGCATTTGTAATGCTTCAGGGGGTAATACTCTATGGGCACATGCTTTTCTTTTGCCAGCCTTACCAAATGTTCCAGTTGGCGATCTCTTCTGTACCTTTCATCTATCAAAACTTTCCACGGCACCCGCCGCAATAAAACTCTGGTCGCTTCTCCAATTCCTGGTTTAATTAAGTTGACGTCATCCACAGCGAAGCGCCCGGCAATTTCCTTCACCTCATCTAGGCCGCGCCCGGCTGCCGCTTCACGCTCCTGTCCCGGCTCCATCTCAAAGCAGCTTTCGATGGCCTCAATAAATTCATAAGACAAGTCAGAATCTTTCATTTCCTCATAGAAGACGGCGCCATGAAAATCTTCGGCTCCGATGATATCATCCCTGAGAAACGTCCTGCTGATAAGCCCGGAAACCGTACAATTGAGGCAAGAACTTGGAATAAGGATATCTTCATGCGTGCCGCACAAATCGGTCACATTGGCTGGGTCTGCCGCCACGGCCAGCTCCGGCGAAACGCCTGCATATGCTGCGACGTCTTTTTCCAGTTCCTTTAAGATGGCTCCCTTGCCGATCCAGCCGTCGACAAAAAGAAGCTGCTGCGGCCTGTATTTATGCAGCAGAAACTTCATGGCGTTATCGTCAATGCCCCGCCCCCGGATGATGGAGATGGCATAATGCGGGACTTCCACCTGATATTTGGCTCTCAGATACCGTTTCACCAGAATCCCGATGGGAATTCCCGCCCGCGCAAGCGAGACGAGCACCACGTCTTTGCCCCTCTTTTGCATGATTTTTTGTGAAAGACGCCCGACCGCCTGCGCCGTGGCGCCCGCATATTTTTCCAGCGCATCCTGATATGCTTCCATATATTTTTCTGTCGGCACATATTCGATGGGCAGCATTTCACTATAATGTCTGCCGGTCTGAATCAGCTTTTCTCTCTCTTCTGTAGGCTGAGGATTTACAAGCCCTGTAATATCCTTTAAGAGCAGCGTCACATCATCTGCTTTATAGGAACTTCTCACATTAACACCACCTAAACACTGTAATATTTTTATTTTGGACTGCCAGCGCATGTATCAGGCTGTGCACCCCTTCATCCTCCGACAGTTCCGCGTCCGTTACCACCAACACTTGGTCGTAGGCGTCTATATCGTACAAAAATGTCTTCCTGTCCGCATCGTAGAGGCTGCGCAGTTCATACCTTGCATGAAGGGGATATTGTTCTTCCGTGCTGACAATGATAGGGCTTCTTGTCGTAGAATGGCACTTTACTTCATTTCCAAGTTTCTCTAATTCTGCGCCTACAAACAATGCCGGAAACATAAACTCTTCCGTACCCACGACCAGTATTCTTTCCTTCACAGGCAAGGGATGTGCTGCTGATATGTCCTCAAACAGCTTCCTGCACGCCGCCTCATACGCATGGGCGTGCACGAGACGCCTTGCGTCCATCCTGCCAGCAATCGGCACGACCGGAACCTTTTGTTGTACATAGTCGGAATAGTTGGTATCTCTCCCATCGCCTATTGCACAATCCTTATACTTCCTATTTCCTATAATGTAATCCCTGTACTCCCCAGCGTCAGTAAAACATTTCTTATACGCGCCATCTCCGGCAAATGTGTCCGCAATTTCACCGTAGCGGCTGTGGTCTGTCTTCACAAGATAATGAAGGTTAATGGACTTCTCTTCATACAACATCCGGCGCTCCTCGGACATGCCATTGAGGATAGAGGCAACCGCAAACTTTATGTCTTTGCGGTACTCTTTTTGCAAGACAGAAATAATATTTAGTATCGTCCTGCCCGTGGTAACCTCGTCTTCGACAAAGACAATTCTGTCTACACGCCCGACCGCCCCGTCCATATTATTTTTGACAAGTTTCTGTTCGGTCGCATGGCTGTGCTCTTCCGAGAAGAACAGATAATCCACGCCTTTCATCACCTCGCGCGTGGTCTGGATATATTCTGTCCCCAAGACAATTGCCGCCTGCGCGCCTATCGCCGTCGCCGTCTCGGCAAACCCTATGAGAAGGAGTTTTTCGCCTGCATAATTTCCCCGGATAACGTCTGCCAGGTCGGAAAACAAAGCCAGCGCCCTGGACGGGGAAACCGGCACATGCTTGCCCTGCAATGGGTTGACTACCAGGTAATTTCTTTTTGTGTTATTTTCTCGTTTGGCGATTTTTACGAGAGTTTTTTGTGAATATTTCATGTTGGTTGTCCTTTGAGGTTTTATTTCTGAAATCAAATATCTTCTTAGTATTATATCTTCAAAACATCATTCTGGCAATAGACGGCAAAACGGATTGCACTGGGCAAAACAAATCGGATACGACATCATTGTTGAAGAATTACTTTAAATCGTTGAGGCAAAATGTCAAATATGATAGAATATGGTTGAATCCCGAAGAAAGGAATTTACGATGTTCACACCAGATGAGACGATTGCTTATTACAATCTTAACGCCCAAAAATTTATTTCTGATACAGTTTGTGTAGACTTTGAGGCAACCCGAAAAACATTTACAGATAAATTACCTGTCGGCGCCTCTATTCTTGACTTTGGCTGCGGCTCAGGCCGTGATACTAAACATTTTCTTGCCCAGAGTTTTCAGGTAGATGCTAGCGACGGATCACTTGAACTATGCAAACTTGCAAGTGAATATACTGGAATTCACGTAAAAAGTATGCGGTTTGAGGAATTATCAGCCATAGAAGCATATGACGGTATCTGGGCATGTTCTTCTATTCTGCATTTGCCCTATCATGAACTGACCGACGTTATGCGTAAAATGACAGTCGCCTTAAAGAATAAGGGCATCATTTATACTTCTTTTAAATACGGAACCTTTGAAGGTGAAAGAAATGGCCGCTATTTCCTTGACATGACAGAAGAAACCTTTGCCGCTTTTCTAGCAGAAATAGAAGGCTTAACGATAGAAGAACAATGGCTAACCTTTGATGTACGGCCGAATCGAGGTGAAGAAAGATGGCTCAATCTAATATTGCGCAAATTGTAAACGCCCCTAATGAAGAAATACATGATAACCAGCCAAAGAACCTGATGATTGAATCAACAGATGTAATGACCGGAGGCACAAACCAAAGCCGTTTTTTATATTATCAACTCAAATTAAGTATCGCAGCCGCCAAAAAGATAGACATCATTGTGTCTTTTCTTATGGAATCCGGTATCAAAATGATTTTAAAAGATTTGAAAGCAGCTTTAGACCGAGGGGTACAGGTAAGGATCCTCACCGGAAACTATCTCGGAATTACACAACCGTCCGCCCTTTGTATGGTGAAGAAAGAATTAGGAAATCGCGTAGATTTAAGGTTTTATAATGACCGGGAACGCTCTTTTCATCCCAAGTCATACATTTTTCACTATGATAATATGAGTGAAATTTATATCGGTTCGTCGAACATTTCAAGAAGCGCTCTCACCTCAGGAATTGAATGGAATTATCGCTTTAACAGTATTACGGACGAGAAAAATTTTCATCTGTTTTATGAGACCTTTGAGGAGTTATTTTTTCACCATTCTATTATTATAGATGATGAGGAATTGCGCAGATATTCTAAAAACTGGCGCAAACCGTCCGTATCAAAAGACCTGGCCAGATATGATGATATTGAAAACACAGAAAGTAAAACAGAAATATTATTCCAGCCGAGAGGCATCCAGATTGAGGCGTTATATGCACTGGAAAACAGCAGAGCCGAGGGAGCGGCAAAAGGACTTGTTCAGGCTGCTACCGGCGTCGGCAAAACTTACCTTGCAGCATTTGATTCTGTGAAATACAAGACCGTTTTGTTTGTTGCGCACAGAGAAGAAATTTTAAAACAAGCGGCAATCTCCTTTGAAAATGTGCGCTGCTCAAAAAATTATGGATTTTTTAACGGCAAGCAAAAAGATACCGATAAATCTGTGGTATTTGCTTCCGTTGCCACATTAGGCAGACCAGAATATTTAACAAACGAATACTTCGCAGAAGATTATTTTGACTATATTGTGATTGATGAATTTCACCATGCAGTAAACGAACAATATAAAAGAATTGTAAACTATTTCAGGCCTAAATTTATGCTGGGACTTACGGCAACCCCGGAACGCCTGGATGGGAAAAATATTTATGAATTATGCGACTACAATGTACCATATGAGATTTCTTTGAAAGAAGCTATCAACAAAGGTATACTGGCGCCTTTTCATTATTATGGCATTTATGATGAGACAGATTACTCCGGCCTGCATATTGTGAGAGGCCGTTACGATGAACGGGAACTGACAAATATCTACAAAGGCAATCACAGACGATATGATTTGATTTACAAATATTATTGTAAATATCGTTCCAAAAGAGCTCTCGGTTTTTGCTGTTCCAGACAACATGCTGAGGAAATGGCGGGCGAATTCTGTAAAAGGGGAATTCCATCTGTCGCCGTATACAGCAACGCAGACGGGGAATTCTCGGAAGATCGGAATAAAGCAATCCAACAGTTATACCGCCAGGAAATCCGAGTGATTTTTTCGGTTGATATGTTTAACGAGGGATTAGATATCGCTCCGCTTGATATGGTTATGTTCTTAAGGCCCACAGAATCGCCAATTGTTTTCTTACAACAATTGGGACGCGGGCTTCGTACTTACAGAGGTAAAGAATATTTGAATGTCCTTGATTTCATAGGCAACTACGAAAAGGCCGGCAAAGCTCCATTATTACTTTCCAATGGGAAATCTGCTGCTGACAAGAACGCATACGATTACTATGAGATGGAATACCCTGACGATTGTATCGTAGATTTTGATATGCGGCTGATTGATTTGTTTGCGGAATTGAATAAAAAATCATTATCCATAAAAGAAAAAATACACAACGAGTACTATCGCATAAAAGAACTGTTAAAAGGAAACGTGCCTACCAGAATGGAGTTATTTACCTATATGGATGATGACATTTATCAGTACTGCATAAAACATGCGAAAGAAAATCCCTTTCACAGATATTTAGACTTTCTATACAATTTACATGAGCTGTCGGCGGAAGAAGAAATTTTATACAAGGGCATCGGCAGGGAATTTATCTCTGTGATAGAAACAACAAATATGCAGAAAGTATATAAAATGCCCATCTTATATGCTTTCTACAATGACGGTGATATACGGCTGGACGTTACGGAACAAGAAGTCTTAAAAAGCTGGAAAAACTTCTTTGACACCGGAACGAATTGGCGGGATTTCTCCACAGATATCTCTTATGAACAATACCAAAATATGACCGATAAACAGCATTTGAGCAAGGCCAAAACTATGCCCATTCGCTTTTTAAAATCTTCAGGCAAAGGTTTCTTTATTGAGAAAGAGGGTTTTGCAATTGCCCTCCGAGAAGAATTAAGAGATTGTATTGCAAACGAAGCCTTCCAAAATCACATGAAAGATATCTTAGAATATCGGACGATGGAATATTATCGGAGAAGATATCTTGAGAATTGAAAAAATCCGCAAGACGGCTATAATTCACGCCATCCTGCGGATTTCTGTGTATCTGTATAAAAATATCCATTTATGCCAATCCCCGACTATATCAAATCATTCCTGCCAATATTCGCTTACTTCCTCTTCTGCTACCTCATGGCTTATAGAAAACTTTTGAGCAGCTTTGTCAACTGTAGCCAAAAAAGCCGCTCCTGACTCCTGCCATATTTCCACTGCTGTCCAAATTGCTGACTCCCTTGCAACGCCTATAACCTGCACCTTTTATAGAAGCAATAGGCGATTAGAAACTCCCTCTTCTTCCGCTCCTATATGCGATTGCTATCAGAGAAAAATCAGAACCACCGGCTTAACCGGCAATGTCGTCAACTTAAGCTATATCAATAAAGATGAGAAATTCATAAAAAAACACTTGACAAAGCGGCCAAAAAATGTTGCCTCGCATTGATTATATTTTCAATGCGAGGTGTTTTTATGAATACAAAACTTTTAACAACTATCTTACAGTGCTCCAATGAACTTATCACATCGGATGTTTTCCTGGCAAATCATCGCATCGGCAACGCTTTTACACGTTCTGGAAAACTTTCTTTCCCTAATCTGATTTACTTTGTGCTTCAATCTTCACATAAATCCATTCCCATAAACTATTCTCAGTTTTTAGATAATTTTTCATCTGATGTTCCTTCCTTTGTATCAAAACAGGCAGTTTCAAAAGCTAGACAAGGCATTTCCTATAAGGCGTTTCTTGAATTATTCCGCCTTTCAGTGGAACAGTTCTATTCTTTTTCAACAGATTTACCTACCTGGAATGATTTCCATATCTATGCCATTGATGGAAGTACCATACAGATTCCAGAATCGAAAGAAAATTATGAAGTATTTGGCGGCAATCCAAATAAAACGCAAATTGTGTCACCGCTTGCTTCCGTATCCGTCCTGTATGATGTGATGAATGATATTTTGGTCGATGTTTCTCTTCATTCCTATCGTTACAATGAGCGTGAATCAGCCCAATCCCATATGGATTTCTTGCCGGGATTTTCAAACAGTATCCTGCTTTTTGACCGGGGCTATCCCTCCGAGGACATGTTCCGTTATCTAAACTCCAAAAAGATTCTGTTCCTTATGCGCGTGCCAAAAACATTTAAGAAAGCGATATCAGAACAGGACGATGCGCTGTTCACATATCCTGCTTCCCGAGATAAAGAAACCCTTACTTTGAGAAGCATTCATTTTTTGCTGGAGGATGGGAGTCCTGAATATCTGGTGACAAATTTGACTCAAAGCCAAATGTCCGCAGAAAAATTTTCAGATTTATACCGGCTGCGATGGGGTGTCGAAAGTAAATACAGAGAGCTTAAAAACAGGCTTGAAATAGAAGCTTTTAACAGTGTTAAACCTATCAGCATCCGGCAGGAATTCTTTGCGGCAATGTATTTATCCAATCTGGCTGCCATCATCAAATCGCAAGCGGATCCAATGGCCGCTGCATCTGCCGGAAACATACACGACGGAGATATTACAATCATATGAAAAGCTGTATTTGAAAACGATACGCTGAGAAATTCTGGACTGTTTAAAATCAGCAGTCCTGTTTGCGATGCAATTATTTATAAAAAAGCCCTCTATTTCCTGTTAGAATTGGGCTTTTTTGAACCAAATCCCATTAAGTTGACGACATTGCCCGCATAGCAGGTGGTTTATTTCGTTTCCCAAAGTTCCGTTTCTCTTTCGAGAAACTACACAATGTGAAACAGGCTAAAGCCTAACAAAAAAAGCGCCTGAAAGCAGAAACTCTCAGACGCTGTGTAACCGGAAAACTATAATCGCTTTGAAGCAATTACTGAAACTAACATGTATAGTATAGCAGATTTGTCACTGAAATGCAAGACATATGGATGGATTTACTTTTTTCCGGTAAAATTCATTCTTTATTTTTTGCTATCCCCACTTAAAGCATTTGACTGCAACACCTGTGCAAATCACGGTAACAGCCATCATAACCGCAACCGGAATCCAGATATGCTCTACCGGCTGCCCCAATGAGGTTGCCTTCATAAGCTGGATTCCCTGGGTCAGCGGGAACAGGGAAACAATTTTCTGCATAACCCCCGGCATGACCTCAAAGGGAAGCGTTGCCCCGGAAAATATCAGCATAGGGAAGTACAGCGCACTGGCAATCACGCTTGCCATTTTCTCATTTTTCGCAATACCGCCCACCATCATACCGATACTCAGAGTGGAAACCATCGTCAGGAGCCAGCTTCCGATAAATGCCGGCCAGCTCCCGTGGAGTGTTACTCCCCAGAACAGCGCGGCAATCGGAAAGAGCAAAACCATGGAAACGAGTGCGTACAGCACATAGATAGTAAATTCCACGCCCAGCAGCATCACCGGGCTGATCGGCGTAACACGGAAGCGTTTCAAAATCTTGCGCTCCCTGTACCCGGACACCACCAACGGTAATCCCATCAGACCGCATGCGCAAATGGAAATGGTACATACCGCACTCATGGACTGCTCCAGAAATGTGTAGCCCGCGCCTTCAAATGCCGGCTTTGCCTGATAGATGAAGCCAAGGATAACTAAAACGACAATCGGCATGAATATGGCGAAAATCACCATGTTCATATTCCGGATATTCAGTTTCAGTTCTGTCTTCAAAAGCTTTGTAAAGGTTCTCATGCGCCGATTCCCTCCTCTTCATCCGAAAATTTTAAGTATGCGTCCTCGAACTTCTCACAGCCGCTTTCGGATTTCGCCTGTTCCACAGTTCCGTAAAATACGGGTTCTCCCTTTTTCAAAATGCAGATTTCATCACAGAGGGCTTCCACTTCATCCATGAAATGAGAAGTCAGGAAAATAGTCAGGCCCTGTTTCTTCAAATCCTCAAGTATCTTCCAGACAGTGCGGCGCGCCCTGGCGTCCAGCCCGGTGGTCAGTTCATCCAGAAAGACCAGTTTGGGATCCGGTATCAGAGCCAGCACAATAAACAACCGCTGGCGCTCTCCTCCCGACAGGCTCTTTACTGCATTCTTCAGCTTATCTCCAATCCCAAAGCGTTCGCAAAGCCGCCTCCAGTCTGCAGGGCTTTTATACAGGCAGGCAATTTCTTCGCAAAGCTCAAATACTTTGATTTCCGGCTGGTAATCCCCCTCCTGAAACTGAACGCCTACTTCCTGGAACAGTTTCCTGCGATCCTTTTTCGCATGGTACCCCAGTACCGAAACTTCTCCGGAATCGGCCTGTTTCGTACCCAGAATACATTCGATTGTCGTGCTTTTCCCGGCGCCGTTTGCACCGAGAAGGCCGAATACCATACCGGTTTTGACGGATAGGCTTAAATTGTCTACCACCGCTTTTCCGTTATAGCTTTTTTTAAGGTTTGTTACCTTGATTGCTTCTTCTCTCATTTTGTCCCCCTTTTCTGAATGGCACGCATTTCAATATATCCGCGCTCACCGCGCGGTTCCAGCTGGATACGCGGATTGCTGTCATCCCACTCATATCCAATCACAGACGGATCATAGTGGTTTAAGGAATACTGCACGGAAAGGATCGCCTGGGAATAGTCCTCCTCCCGGAACGGTTCTCCCTGTACCACCAGATATTCCGCCGCGGGCAGGGAAATGATATCAAATCCTTCCGGTATTCCACCGGCATAATCCGGCGCTACCTCTACCCCCTGTACATAGGTGGATGTTCCCGGCTTTTTATATTCTTCCGGAAGCCAGAGGCAGACCGGCTCACCGCACAGGGAATCCATGCTCATCAGAATTCCCCACACCTCACAGTTCACTTCCGCACAATAGTCGAAATAATCCTCCGCTTTGATTCCTCTTTTTATAATCACCTTGCGCTCCGGTTTGCGGATCACTTGGACAAAAACGCTCTGCAAATTTTCCATATCAACAATATCCTTTCTGAGCTCTCTGAATTTGACTCCGTATGGGATAAACAATCCAATCGGAACCGGGTCTTTTACGTATTCCCCAGGATTGCATCCGAATTCTTTGTAAAAAGCGCGGGTGTATCCGTCCACGCTTTCAAATCCGCAGTCATAAGCTGCATCAATTACTAGGCATTGCTCCTTTTTCAGCCGCATAGCCGAATAGGAAAGCCGCAGCCGGCGGATATACTCCGCCGGGGTCATTCCCAGATAATTCTTGAACAGCCGGTAGGAATGCCAACTTGAAAAAAGCGAGACTTCAGAAAGATTCGCCAGTGTGATCTCCTCTTCCAGATGTTCTTCTATATATTCCTGCATCCGCTGTACCGCTTTCATCTGCTCCTGCACTTCATTCACCTCCATCCGTATCTCTTATTTTACCATGAACACTGGAACGCCTCTCGACTTTTTTTGCTGTCTCAGCCTTCCAGCGACTTGCGCAGATATTTTGCGGTAATGGTATCTGCATGATCCGCCATTTCCTGCGGCGTACCCGTAAATACAATTTCACCGCCCATACTGCCGCCGTCCGGCCCGATATCAATCACGTAATCCGCAAGCTTTACCACATCCATATTGTGTTCGATTACAATTACGGTATTGCCGCGCTTTACAACGCCGTCCAGCAGCTCCATGACTTTCTTAATATCGGAAGCATGTAAGCCTGTCGTCGGCTCATCCAGCACATAAATGTTACCCTTCTGATCCAGATATTTCGCCAGCTTCACACGCTGGCGCTCTCCGCCGGATAAGGTAGACAGGGGCTGCCCCAAAGAAAGATAGGATAAACCCACTTCCACCATGGCGTGAAGCGCCTTGCGGATCTTCGGACAGTCGGAGAAGAATGTTTCCGCCTCCCCTGCGTTCATATCCAGGATCTCTACGATATTTTTTCCATGATAGGCGTAGGACAGGGCTTCGTCGCTGTAACGGCTGCCGCCGCAGGCTTCACAGGTAGTTGTCACCGGATCCATAAAGACCAGCTCTGTGATGATGACGCCCTTTCCTTTACAATTCGGACAGGCGCCTTTGCTGTTAAAGGAGAACAACGCCGCACCGACGTCGTTTTCCTTGCCCATCCGTTTGCGTATCTCGTCAAAGAATCCCAAAAAGGTTGCCGGTGTGGAACGTCCTGTAGCCGTAACCGGAGACTGGTCTACTAAAATCACCTGTTCTGCGTACTTTTCAGCAAAAACATCCCGGATAAGCGAGCTTTTCCCGGAACCGGCCACACCGGTTACGGCGGTCAGCACATGCAGCGGAATGTCAATGGAAATGTTTTTCAGGTTATGAATGGCTGCATCCCGTACCGGCAGGAACTCCTTTGGTTTTCTTGGCATAGCTTTTACCGGCGTTTTCTGCTGCATGGCATTCCCGGTCAGTGTACCGGACCCCAAAAGTCCTTTATAGCTGCCCTGGTAAAGAACCTCTCCGCCGTTTCTGCCTGCCAGCGGTCCAATGTCAATCACTTCATCGGCAATGGAGATCACGTCCTTGTCATGCTCCACCACCAAAACCGTGTTTCCTTTATCACGCAGACTGCAAAGCAGCTTGGTCATGCGGTGGACGTCGCGGGGATGCATCCCGGTGCTTGGTTCGTCAAAGATATATGTCATGCCGGTCAGGGCGCTGCCCATATGACGCACCAGCTTGAGGCGCTGTGCCTCGCCGCCGGACAAGGTTGCGGACTCCCTGTTCAGGGAAAGATACGGCAGCCCAATATCAATCATGCGTGTAAGGGTGAGCGCCAAATTGTCTGCGATGGATTTGCCCTTCGGGTCTGTAATCGTCTCCAGCACGTTTCTCAGCTCTGTCAATTCCATCTCACACAATTCGTTGATCGAATAGCCCGCCACTTTACAGGAAAGTGCAGCCGCATTCAGGCGTTTTCCATGGCAAAGCGGACATTCAGAAGGATGGACATAGCTTGCCAGCCGTTTCGCAGAGGTCTCACCCATTTCAGAGCTGTCCCGTTTCAGCAGCAGCCGGCTCATCATATTATGGATGCCTTCCACTTGCTTGGATACTCGGTCTCCACCGGGCTCCTCTGCACCATATAGCAAAAGATTCCTCTCTTTCTCTGAATAGTCCCTCCATTTTTTATCCAGGTCAAACAGGCCGCTCTCTGTATATTGTTTCCAGTACCAGTTCCCCACATGAAAAGTGGGCAGGTCTACCATACCCTCATTCAAGCTTTTGTCTTCTGCAATCAGCGGCAGAATATCCAGCGTCATTACCTTGCCGATACCGGAGCATTCCGGACACATCCCGTTCGGATCGTTAAAGGAAAAGTAAGAGGGAGTGCCGATATGCGGTTCGCCTATCCGGCTGTAAAGCAGCCGCAGGGCAGCGTACATATCGCTGATGGTTCCTACGGTGGAGCGGGCATTTCCGCCCAGGCTGGTCTGGTCAATCACAACGGAGGCAGACAGGTTTTCGATTTTGTCTGCCCTTGGCTTTTCGAACTTGGGCAGCCTGCCCCGGACAAAGGCAGAATAGGTTTCATTCATCTGGCGCTGGCTTTCCGCAGCAATAGCGTCAAATACAATGCTGGATTTTCCAGAACCGGACACCCCTGTAAAGACTACGATTTTTCCTTTCGGGATTTCAAGGGAAATATTTTTCAGGTTGTTCTGGCACAACCCTTGTATCACAATGCTGTTTTGATGCGACATATCATTGATCCTTCTTTCTTCTGGTTTTCTCATCTTAGTATAACAAACAGCAAAAAAAGCCTCTCGACTTTTTTTGCTGTTGCAAATGCGCTTATAGTTATTGAACGATACCCAATAACACAAACCTTGCGTTATCAAATTCATAACTGCAGGTAGAAAGCGTAACGATTCGATCTGTGACTGCCGGAATCATATCACTTTCAAAACAGGAACGGCTCCTGGCTGCCTCCAGCCAAGCTTCAAATTTTGTATCCGGCTCTAATGCTATTTCCCACGCATCATCTTTCACATTCGCCACGTAGCCGGCAAATATCTCCACTCTGATATTCTGCTCCGGCGTTATTAGTAGTATGGTCGGATGTGCCTGATAAAACTCCTCCATCTTCAGGGTCTTCACCCACCGTAACATACTGTAAAAGAGAATAAACCATCCCAGGCCTCTTTGCTTTGTTATTTAAACTCTTGCAGGTTTTCGGCCGCCATATTCTAAATTTCTGCAAATCTCTTGATATTATTCTCCATTGTGAATATAATAAATATAGAGAATAAAAAGGAGCGACTGCTATGAAATACATTTCAACGAGTGAAGCTGCCGCAAAATGGGGACTCTCCAGGCGGCGGGTGGCAATCCTTTGTAAAGAGAACCGTATCGAAGGCGTCCAGAGGGCCGGTCAGACATGGATTATACCGGAAACAGCAGAAAAGCCTGCTGACGCACGAATTAAGAGTGGAAAATATATCAAGAAATGCGAGCAACAAAGCAATGCCTGAAAATCAGAATATAGAATGGAAATCAAAATGGCGAGATGATTATCTTGAATGGATTTGCGGTTTTGCCAATGCCCAGGGCAAAAGGATTTATATTGGATGTGATGATAACGGACGCATCATAGGACTTGACAATACCCGGAAGCTTTTAGAGGACATTCCCAATAAGGTCCGCAATACCATGAGCATTGTTGTAGATGTAAACCGGTTAGAGGAAGATGGAAAAGAATATATCGAAATTGTAGTTCCGCCCTATCTTGTTGCAATTTCCTGCAAAGGCGTTTACTATTACCGCAGCGGAAGCACCATGCAAACGCTCTCCGGTCCCGAACTGGAAAGCTTCATTCTCCGCAAACGGGGTGCTTCCTGGGATAATATGCCTCTGCCCGGTTTCACCATTGACGATATTGATGATGCCCTGGTCCAGAAATTCAAAACCCTGGCCGCAAAAAAGGGAAGGATT
>CAJURU010000046.1 GCA_910588845.1 uncultured Lachnospiraceae bacterium | reverse complement strand
CGTTTCTTGCCAATATGTCCCATGAAATCAGAACGCCAATGAATGCGATTGTGGGCTTAAGCGACATTATCATGGAGGAGAGCAGAGGGCGCAAGGTTTACGGATATGCGCGCGATATCAAGTCGTCTTCTCACAATCTTTTAATGTTAATTAATGATATTCTTGATTTGTCTAAGGTGGAAGCGGGAAAAATGGAGTTGGTGCCTGTAGAATACCATTTGAAGACGCTTGTCAATGAAGTGTTGAATATGATGGATATTATGGCGTCTAAACGTGGGCTTAGGCTGCAAAGTGAGTTTGATATGTCTATTCCCTGTCGGTATCTTGGCGATGAAGGAAGGATCAAGCAGATTTTGATAAACATCTTAAACAATGCCCTCAAGTTTACAAAAGAAGGCTATGTAAAGATTTCCGTAGCCGGCGTACAGGGAGATACGGAAGATGTGGAATGTTTGTCATTTCGGATAGAAGATACCGGCTGCGGCATCCGTGAAGAAGACATTGCGGGAATATTTGAAAATTTCAGACAGGTGGATTCTAAGAGAAACCGCAGTGTGGAAGGGACGGGACTTGGCTTATCTATCACCAAACATTTGGTTGAGTTGATGCAGGGAACGGTTGAGGTAGAGAGCGTATATGGCGAAGGAACTGTTTTTACGGTAAAGATACCGCAAAAAATCATAGACCCAAGACCGCTTCTGGAAGTACCGGAGGCAGATATCCCTCAAGAAGAAAAGATAGAGCCTTTTACAGTAGAGGGTTATAAAGTATTGGTGGTAGACGATAATTTGATTAACCGGAGAGTGGCGAGAACCTTTTTGTTATCGTATGGTTTTGAGATTGATGAAGCGGAAAGCGGCAAAGAGGCGATTGCCCTTGTCGATCATGTATGTTATGATATCATCTTTATGGATCACATGATGCCAAAGATGGATGGGTTAGAAACGGTACAGATTATAAGAAATGAGTGTGGGGAAAACGGTAAACGGCCGCTGATAATAGCCTTGACAGCCAATGCTATGGGGGGCGTACGGGAGATTTTTCTGCAGAATGGGTTTGAAGATTTTATTGCCAAACCGCTGGATAGAAAGATGCTCCACGCAACCTTAAAGAAATGGATTCCAGAAGAAAAGAGGACGGCAAGTAAAAGATGGATGACAAGCGCACGTGCCGACAATGCCAAGTATGTAGAATTTAAAGATATCTTTATTGAGGGCATTGATACAGATGAGCTTGTAGGGCGTTATTCCGGCAGCGTTGAAGATTATCAGGAACTGTTAGATCTCTACTGTCTCGATGGGAAACGCAAGCTTACGCTTTTGCGTGAACTCTGGGAAAAGAGAGACTATAAGACTTATGGCATTGAAGTGCATGCGTTAAAGAGCGCGTCGGCAAATGTGGGCGCCATGAAGCTTTCCGAGAGCGCCAGAGAGCAGGAAAGAGCGGTAGATAGAGGAGATGAGACGTTTGTCGACAGACATGTAATGCAGCTTCTTTCTGAGTATGAAGAACAGATAGAATGTATCAGGGAATTTCTGTCAGGGTGCCGGGGGGAAGAAGGTGGAAAAAGGGACAGCAGAGCAATAGATAAGTCAGAGTTGGCGCGGGAAATCGGGGAGGCGCTTGAGCGATTGGAAAATTTCCGCGCCAAACAGTGTGCGGGAAAATTGGAGGAAATCTTGCAGTATCGTCTGACGGATGGCATAGAATCAAAGATCATTGGGATAAAGGAACAACTCAGATTGTATGAGGATGATGTAGCGGAACAGATGCTGAGGGAATTGATAGCACAAATAGAAAAGGAGGATTTATAACAAATGAGTGAGAAGCAAATGATATTAGCTGTGGATGATAATAGTATCAGCCTTGCAACGATTGAACAGGAATTAGAAGGAGAGTACGAGGTAATTCCGCTGAACTCTGGTATTCGCGCGCTGCAATTTCTGAAAAAGGAGGAACGGAAGCCAGATTTGATTCTTTTGGACATTCAGATGGCGATTAAAGATGGGATTGAGACTTTGAAAGATATTCGTGAGATGAAGGCGTGTAAGGATATTCCAGTAATTATGCTCACATCAAATGCGGATAAGAGAATGGTTCTTGAGAGTTCCAAATTTAATATTTATGATTATGTCCTCAAACCATTTAAGAAGCGGGAACTGTGTGAGCGGATTGACGCTGTTCTCAAAAAAGTATCTGAGAAACAGCCGGCGGGAGCTGTTGTAAAAGAGACACGCAGCCTTTTGGAGCTGGAACAGGAGGAGAAAAAATAAGCTGGGTAAAATTTTTATTTATTGACTTTGTGGTGATATCGTGTTAGGATATGATACAAACACTAGATATTGTTGTTGCTAGCGAGTGTGAAACCTAAATATGGTATAATGGCGGAGGAGAGTTATCTTTTATGCCAGCGTCAGCGCCGGCAGACAATGAGGAAAAGAGGAGCAGGCGAAGTGAAAAAAGATTGCAAGGTCATCAAAAAGGATGGGACAAAGGAAGATTTTAATGTACAGAAAGTAATCGTTGCTGTAAATAAGTCGGCATACCGTGCACTCATCAAATTTACAGATGAAGAATTGAAATTTATCTGTCAGTTTGTGGAGGAAAAGGTGGATTCTATGGGGCTTCATGAGGTTCAGATTGCCCAGATGCACAACATTGTGGAGGGAGCTTTGGAGAAAGTTAATCCAGTGGTGGCAAAGAGCTATCGCGACTACCGCAATTACAAGCAGGATTTCGTGCAGATGCTTGACGAGGTATATAAGAAGAGCCAGTCGATTATGTATATCGGGGATAAGGAGAATTCCAATACGGACAGCGCCCTGGTATCAACCAAGCGCAGCTTGATTTTTAACCAGTTGAATAAGGAATTGTACCAGAAGTTCTTTATGACGACGGAAGAAATTCAGGCATGCAGGGACGGCTATCTCTATGTGCATGATATGTCGGCTAGGCGCGATACTATGAATTGCTGCCTGTTTGACGTACAAAATGTGCTGCGCGGCGGTTTTGAGATGGGGAATCTGTGGTACAATGAGCCCAAGACGTTAGACGTTGCCTTTGACGTGATCGGCGATATTGTGTTGAGCGCTGCGAGCCAGCAGTATGGTGGGTTTACGGTGCCGAGTGTAGAGAAAATCCTTGAACCGTATGCTGAGAAATCTTACATAAAATATAAAAAGCGCTATCGCGATCTGGGCTTGGATGAAGAGCGCGCGGAGCAAGAGACCATCAAGGATATTGAGCGGGATTTTGAGCAAGGCGTGCAGGGATGGGAATATAAATTTAACTCGGTTTCTTCGAGCCGTGGGGATTATCCTTTTATCACGATGACATTTGGCACAGGAACCGGACGTTTTGCGAAAATGGCGTCCATTGCCATGCTGAATGTGCGAAGAATCGGACAAGGGAAAGCAGAGTGCAAGAAGCCGGTGCTTTTTCCTAAGCTGGTATTTCTGTATGATGAGAACCTTCACGGACCGGGAAAAGAATTGGAGGATGTTTTTGAGGCGGGTATTGAATGCTCCAGGAAAACCATGTACCCGGACTGGTTGAGCCTGACCGGTAAAGGGTATATTGCCAGTATGTATAAACAGTATGGGGAGATAATCAGCCCTATGGGCTGCCGGGCTTTTCTGTCCCCTTGGTATGAGAGGGGAGGCATGAATCCGGCGGATGAAAACGACCGCCCGGTATTTGTAGGCCGCTTTAATATTGGCGTAGTGAGCCTGCATCTGCCGATGATTCTGGCGAAATCCAGGCAGGAGGGCAAAGATTTCTATGAAGTGCTGGATTATTATCTGGAACTGATTCGACAACTCCATATCCGCACATATGCTTATCTGGGAGAAATGCGGGCCAGCACCAATCCTCTTGCCTACTGTGAAGGCGGCTTTTATGGCGGACATTTGGGAATTCATGACAAGATTAAACCTTTGCTGAAAGCGGCGACGTCATCGTTTGGGATTACGGCATTTAATGAATTACAACAGTTGTACAATGGCAAATCTTTGGTGGAAGACGGGCAGTTTGCCATTGAAGTTTTAGAACATATCAATGAGAAAATTAATCAATATAAAGAGGAGGACGGGAACCTGTATGCCATCTATGCTACGCCGGCAGAGAATCTCTGCGGCTTACAGGTCAAACAGTTCCGTGAGAAATATGGAATTGTGGAGAATGTTTCGGATAGGGAGTATGTCAGCAACGGTTTTCACTGTCATGTGACGGAGGATATCACCCCCATTCAGAAACAGGATTTGGAATATCGGTTCTGGGAATTGAGCAACGGCGGCAAAATCCAGTATGTGAAATATCCCATTGATTATAACCGTGATGCGGTAAAAACTTTAGTACGCCGCGCTATGGATATGGGATTTTATGAAGGCGTGAACCTTTCTCTGGCCTATTGCGATGATTGCGGCCATCAGGAATTGGAGATGGATGTCTGCCCCAAATGCGGCAGCCGCAATCTCACGAAGATTGACAGAATGAATGGTTATCTGTCTTATTCCAGGGTCAAAGGCGATACGCGTCTCAATGAGGCTAAGATGGCAGAAATTGCAGAGCGCAAGAGCATGTAAGGAGACGAGAGATGAGGTACCACAATATTACGAAGGACGATATGCTCAATGGCGATGGGCTTCGTACCGTTTTATGGGTGTCTGGCTGTTCCCATTGTTGTAAAGATTGCCAGAATCCCATAACCTGGGATCCCAATGGCGGGCTTGCGTTTGATGACAAGGCAAAGCAGGAATTGTTTGCGGAACTGTCTAAAGATTATATTTCAGGGGTTACGTTGAGCGGCGGAGATCCGCTGTATTTTGGAAACCGCTCCGATATACTCAAACTGGTAAAAGAAATCCGGGAATTGTTTCCCTGCAAGACGATCTGGATGTATACGGGATTCGTGTGGGAGGCGGTTGCAGGACTGGAAATTATAAAATATATAGATGTTTTAGTGGACGGTGAATTTCTGGCAGAACAGAAGGATACCCAGTTATATTGGCGCGGAAGCGCGAACCAGCGGGTGATAGATGTTCTGGCGTCCCTGAAGGAAGGATGTGTTATGCTTCATTGTGAATGAAGTCCATCTAATAAGTGTCAATAGATAAATGAAGAAAATTTATATTTCTTTGTTCGTAAAAGGGCACATTTATCTCTTAAGGAATATATCATTTTTTGAAACGATATATTCCTTAAGGGTGTTATTGCATTTTATACGGCTATATCACACTTATCAGTATGGTTTTCTTTTAATTGTTTTAATTTTGAATTGTTTTGTTAAAATTCCAATTATTTAAAATTGTTTTTAGGTCAGTTTACAAGGAACTACACGCAGACCACGAAACGGGGCTGCTGACAACAAATAAAGGCTGAGTATCAAGCATCGGGAAAGTGCAAGATATTCAGCCTGTTTTGTTGTCCGGGGTTTCCAAAGGGGCTTGCCCCTTGGCCCACGACTTTGCTTGCAAAGTGTAGTGTGTTATACGCTCTGTTGGCGTTGCTGCAAAAATGAGGTTGCCGCCGGGGAGGGCAAGGGCATTTGAAGCGGCAGGAGAACAGGGCTGTGATTGCGTGGCGTGGAGCTGCAAGCGCAGGACTGGTTTCATCAGCAGACAGGGTGTATATGAAAGCCCCCGTCGCTCGTCCCCCACTGGACTATGGGACAAAGTGTCCCAAACGGATAACCATACTCACGAAAAAGCAGACGGATTTTTCTCTCAAAATCGACATGGGCGGGAAGCCATTTTAGGGCTTTGCTACCTTCCCGATAAACGGGAATTATTCTTTATCTTGAATTTCATCTATTGTTGGTTTTCTTGTATACGGTATCATTTCCTTATCACAAGCGCCAAATGTTTTATAGTTGATTTGCGCTTCTCGCAATGTCAAACCGTGATTTGCAGCTGATTTAACATCCAGTAACTCTTCCATGGTCGGTTCTGAATCGTAATAAATTCCTTTAAGTGGAGTTTTTGAAAAATCAAAATAGGTATCATCTTCCCAAAAACAAATTGGGCAGATTTCAAAAATTCCTCTTTCCTTAATTGTTCTATATCCACAGCAAAGGCATTTTTCCAATCTATATCCCCCTCATAAATTCATATTTATCGTTTTCTTATTTTCTCCCCCGTTGTGGGTTTGGATTTTTCAGCAAGTCTGATTTCTCCGCAATCTTTTTCAGCCACTTTACTTCATCCTCTGACAGCTTCTTCAAATTCAATTTCAGTCGCTTACAGATAAACGCCAACGACGCTTGCTCCGGGTCGCCGTCCTCGCTGGCGGCTTCATCAACAGCCTGTAAAAATCCTTTCAGCGGGTTATCCTCTGGAACGCTGAAAAAATCGTCCCTGTGGGCTTCCCGCAGGTCAAGGGCTATCTTGTTTATGTCCTGCTGTATCACATGGCGGCAAAAGCTGTCCTCGTCAATGTGGGCGGTGACTAACTGCCTTAACTGCGGGTCGGTCAAGCCGGGATTATGCCGTTTCATAATGGTTGCGCTCACAGCGTCTACAATGGCGTTTGCGCCCTGTACCTGCTTTGTCGCTATGCCGTTCACATAGATTTCAAGGTCGGCCATGAGCCGGGGAAAATCCGGGTGTGTTGCCAGCTCGCACAAGAGGGAATTGTCCACCAGCCCGCTTTTCAATAGTTCAATCATATCATCACTCAAACGCAGGTCTGCAAGATCAGCGTTTGGGTGATTTTTTGTTTCGGACAGCCCCAGCAGATATTCGGCGGTCACGCCGTAAAACTTCGCCAGCTTGATAAGGGCATAGTGACTGATGTCCTTAAAATCGTCTGCTTCATAACTGCCCAGCGCAGACTTGGAGAGGTGCGTCTGCTCCGCAAGCTGTTCCAGCGTTAGCCCACGCTCCACACGCAGGTCTTTCAATCGTTCTTGTATGGATAGTTCCATGCTCTTCCTCCTTGTCTGCTTGATAAACTGAAAGTTATCGACTTGTTTTTGATAACCTATTCTGCAAAAAGGTAACAGCAGCTTCTTGTACTTCTTCTCTTAATTCGCCCTGTGTAGGTTTTTTTGCAATCCTCTGTATATCTGAGAGAATACAATTTATGCTCTTATCAGAAAAAAGAGGTGCCAGACTGGTAATAATCCAATACTTCCATATTTCGTCTTTTTCATGTGGACTTAAAACTCTATGAATTAAAGGGGTCAGAGCTGATTGGTGTAAAGCCAGCACCGGCAAAATATCACCAGCAACAGGCCAATTACAGTCCTGTATCCACTCCAAAAGAGAGGGTAATATCGGCTCAATCTCATTGTCAGTGAGGTGTTTTAGCCTCTCTATATTGGAACTATCAAATTTATTTTTTGGCACCAAGTCGTAAATATCTGTCATATTAGTTCTCCATCTCCATCTCAACTTCCGATTTGCCATTTTGTTTCTTCCATTTTACCACAATTCCGAGAGCGTGGAAATAGAGAGTTTTCCAGGCTGATTTCCGACCTTATGGATATACGGGGCGGGCGGTCTTGCCCCTTGCTGGAACGCTGGAAGCAGAGATTTTCCGGGATAAGGATTTGAAACGCTGTACGGTCTGCGGCGGCGTGTTCGTCCCCAAATCCAACCGGGCAAAATACTGCCCCAACTGTGCCGCCAGAGTTCACAGGCGGCAGAAAACAGAAAGTGAACGGAAAAGGAGGTCTTCTGTGGACAGTTAGGGCTTCTAACTGTCCACAAAATACAATATGACAAACACGATTTACATTCATCAGCAGGAAAAGGCGTTCAGCTTCACCAGGCTACCGAATTTCCTCTTTGAAGCACCTGCATTTCAGCCCTTATCCAACGAGGCAAAGCTGCTGTATGCTTTTATCCTGCGGCGGGCGGAGTTGTCCCGGAAAAACGGGTGGGCGGACGAGTACGGGCGCATTTACCTGTACTATCCCATCTGTGAGGTGGTGGACTTGCTCCATTGTGGGCGGCAGAAAGCTGTCAACACCCTGTGGGAGTTACAGTATGCGGAACTGATTGACATTAAGAAACAGGGCTGTGGAAAACCCAACTGCATTTACCCAAAATCCTATGAAGCGGTTTCAAACACAGACTTCAAGAAATCCGGTTCTGGTACGCCGGAGGGCTGAAAACCATACCCGGCAAGTACGATAATCAATCCTCTTGAAGTACGGAAATCGGACGGTATATAGAAATACAAAGATTAAAATGATTGATTTATATCTATTCCATTCCAATCCTATCCGAGATATTTTCAGCGGGATTTTCCTGTGGAAAACCCCGGATGGGAAAGGAATGGGGAAAGGAGCAGAATGGCACAACACGCAATCTTGCGTTTTGAGAAACACAAGGGCAACCCGGCAAGACCGCTGGAAGCCCATCACGAACGACAGAAAGAACAGTACGCCAGCAACCCCGACATTGACACAGCCAAAAGCAAGTACAACTTCCATATCGTCAAGCCGGAGGGCAGGTATTATCACTTTATTCAAAGCCGCATTGAACAGGCGGGGTGCAGGACAAGGAAAGATGGTGATTCAGGTTATCTAGGCGCTCCCATGCGGGAGGAAATCAAAGATGATGAGGTGTTATCCAAGATAGAATTCCGAATCAATAAACGTCCATCCAGCCTTAAAACTGCTGATGATTTCCAAGGCATTAACTGGGATAAAAAGATGGAGCATGATAAGTCAGCTATTCGTTGTAAAGTAGAACACGCATTTCTCATAGTCAAAAAACAGATGGGATATGCAAAAGTTGTATATCGTGGAATCGAAAAGAATATGAATCGGTTCCACATGCTGTTTGCCAGTGCCAACCTTATAATGTGTAGCAGGGCTGGTCGGACCCAAGAATTTCTGGGGTGCATGGTATAAGTGCGCCCAATTTCAAAGAAAGCAACCCTCAAATAAAGGGTTATAACCTGAAAATATCTAATGATATTTCCGTTGGCTTTCTAAAAAACTTGGCAAAACGGGATAATGCTGAAAATAAAATTAATTAATCAGCGGTTCCCTATATCTAAATATTAACAGGTTCCGTTGGAGGGAGGAGGGCATCATGAAAAAGAAAGCTGTTGTAAGTATGGGATGCATTATTATACTATTTGTGCTGGGTATGATCTGGTTTTGGATGAGAGAGGTAAAGCCGCTGAAAGACATTGACATCGCAGAACTTGATAAAGTGGCGATAGCGGTTCCAGATGAATGGATAGAAACAGAACAACAAGAAGATATGAAAGCAGTAGTTGATGCGCTGCAAGCGATACATATAAGAAGTGCTTTTCCGACTGGCCGTGATGGTTTTAGCGTTATCATAACTCTTTATTATCAAGATGGTTCTACAGATAAGGTGTCGTTTAGCGGAGGCGCTATTATAATAAACGATAAATATTACAGGAGTGAACAGAATTATAGTGATGATTTTTTAAAAGTATATAGAGAAATAGCGAAAGATCCCAAGACAATTCGATATGAATCTTAAAAAACTTTAGAATGTAAGTTAAGGTAATTGAAAATTTGTCAACTGATGTTGGTTTAGATTTTATGTCAGTGAGAGATGCTCTCTTCTAGGTAGACAAGTAAAATGATAAAACTTGTTACTTAGAAGGGAGCATATTTATATTTGAAAAAGAAAATGGAGGAAAGTAGCAGAGAGTGCAGAGGATAAATTAATGGTTTATTAATTTTTATTGTGCAAAATGCATAATTACGTTGACAAAAAACATATTAAGTGAGACAATTATAACATAATAAAAAGTTAGGGGACGGAAATATGAGATATACGAAAGAAGTAAAGAGCAACGATGGAAAAAGCAAAGGCTTAAAAAGCCTGGCTGTAATGGTAGTTTTAGTTGTGTTTCTGCTGATTGCGGTGACAGCCGTTTGTCTTGGGGGATTAGGGATTTTGTTCCTGAGCCAGTCTATGAGAGAATCGGCTGAGGAATATGAGACGACTAAGAATCAGGATTATCGGACAGAAATCAAGTCGCAGATACAGTCGGCCATTTCTCTGGTTCAGGGTTTTTATGACAAAGCGGCAGAAGGAAGCATAACAGAAGAAGAAGCACAAAAACAGGCAATGGAAGCAGTCAGGACGCTGCGTTACAGGGATGATGATTCTGGCTATATCTGGATTGATGGGGAGGATGGTACCTTGGTGATGCATCCGATTCTTTCAGAGCAGGAAGGGACAAACCGTATTGACATGACGGACCCGAACGGTGTAAAGATTACGCAGGGGATTATTGATGCAGCAGAGAGCGGCGATGGTTTTCATGAATTTTCATTTACGAAAGCAGACGGGGTCACAGTTGCGCCTAAGATAGCATATGGACAGAAGTTTGAGGCTTGGGGGTGGATTGTTGCGACCGGCAATTATGTGGATGATATGAATGAAGAGATAGAAATTGCCAGAGCGCGGATTAGTAATGAATTCAGGCAAATGATAATACTGTTTTGTGTAGCTGTAGTGCTGATTCTGGTGACGGCATTTGTGGTATCATTGATTTTCGGAAGAAGGCTGACAAATGGAATTATCAGGATTGAAGGGCATCTTCTTAAAACTGCCGAAGGGGATTTGTCTTATGAGCTGGATCCTCGGCTGCTGAAGCGTGCAGATGAGATTGGTAACATTGCTCGTTCTTTGGATGGTGTTAAGAATTCTTTGGCGTCGATGATAGGAAGCATAAGCGAGGCGGGCGGCCATTTACAGAGCAGCAGCCAGAAATTTAACGACAAATTTCAGGATATTACCGAGAGCATACAGAATGTAAATACGGCCATTGAAGAGCTTGCGCTGGGCGCAACGAGCCAGGCGTCTGAGACAGAGACAGTAAATAATAAAATGGCTGAACTTGGGGACGTCATAGAGGTGGAAAAGCAAGGCGTTAAGAATTTGGAAGAGTCTGTGTATACCATGATGGAGTGTTCGGCCGGAGCGTCTGAGAGTATTGACTTGCTGTATAAGATAACGGAGACGACAATTAACACCATTGGAACCGTGTATGAACAGACGAATAAGAACAACGAGTCGGCTGAGAACATCAACAAAGCCGTTGAGATTATCAAAGGACTGGCGGAACAGACAAATTTGCTGTCATTGAATGCGAGCATTGAGGCGGCGCGTGCCGGCGAAGCGGGAAAAGGATTTGCCGTGGTAGCTGAGGAGATACGCAATCTGGCAGAAGAGTCCGCGGGCAGCGCCCAGGAAATCGAGGGTATAGTCAAAGAGCTTATGGGCAATGTAGCGGTTTCTGTTGACAACATGCAGGTAGTATCTAAAAATGTACAGGAACAGCAGTCGCGCCTGGAAGAGACGCGAGAGGCGTTCGACAGTCTGTACAAAGAAATTAAGCTTGTGGAGGGTGTGACGAAAGAGATTGGCGGCCAGACAGGCATCTTAGATTCTCTGAGGAGGCTGGTGGCCGATTCGGTCAATAACCTGGCGAGTATTGTACAGGAAAACGCGGCGTCTACGGAAGAGACCAGCGCGAGTATGCAGCTGGTAGCAGAGGGAATTGAAGAGTGCAGCCAGGATACGCAATCCCTGGTAGAATTGAGCGAGCGGCAGAGTGAAGAGACGATGAAGTTTAAGTTATAGGCGGTGGGTGAGAATTACATTATCGCAGGAAATAATATCTTTAAGAGTTCAAATGGAAATATAATATGAGTATTCTGCTCAGAAAATGGATGAGTGTCAATTACTTTCACTATATGATACGACAGTGACAGCGAAGTATGGGGATAAACTGGTCACACTGTCTACTTGTGAATATTCCCAGAAGAATGGGCGGTTTGTGGTCGTGGCAAAAAAGAAGCAGCAGTAAAAGATATTTGTCATACTCCAAAGATGGCAGGGGCATATCATTCCGTTGTTTGCAGTACAGAGTGTATGCCAATGCCATCTTAAAAATTTAGGAAAGGGGGCATACGATGGCGAAAGAAATCCAAACACGTCAAGTCTGTAAGGATATAAAAGCGTTGGATAAGGCCAAAGCCGCCACAGGGCATATGAAACATGCTTATGTCCGTATAAGGGAACGTGCAGGGAATGCACAGATGCAAGGCCAGGAAAGTGAAACACCAGCCGATTATGCAGAAAGTAAAATGGAACATGGGGCTGACAGGGTAATCCATGAGGCTGTCCGTCCAATCAGGCAGCAAGGCAGGAAAAGGGTAAAGCAAGAAAAAGAAATACGCCAAACAGCAGAAACAATAAAACAGGGAAGACAGGAAAATGGAGAGGGTCATACTTCTGGAAAGGAGCCGTGTCCCTCTTTTTCTTCGGCACAGGAGGGGAAATTTTACCAGACCAAAAGCCAGGAAGCAAAAAATAAAAATGCACAGGCAGGGAAGCAGCCTTTGCAACGGAGACACCACAGAGGCAAGCCATACAGCAGGCAGGGCAGCGGAAAGCACAGGAACAAACCATATGGCGGGAGAGCCAGTCAAAAGCTGTGCAGCGTACAAGTCAGCAGAGAGTTTCAGAAATTGGCAGAACCCAAGTGCGGGAACTGCCCAAGCAGACCATTAAGACGCTGGAACACGGGGAAAAGACCATCAAGACAAATCATTATTCTGGGCGGGCAATAAAGCCCGTCAGGAAAGGAGCTGTCAAAGGCACAGGAAAATCCATCAAGACGGCAGAGCAGACTGCGAAAACCACTGTTAAGACGAGCCAGAAGGCGGCAAAGACGGCACAAAAGACCGCAAGGACTTCTGCAAAGATGGCAGAAAAAGCAGCGCGGGCAGCAAAGCAGGCAGCGCGGGCAGCAGGGGAAACAGTAAAAGCCGCAGCAAAAGCGGCGGCTGCTTCAGCAAAAGCTTTTATTGCCGCCCTTGCCGCTGGCGGGTGGGCGGCAGCGCTTATTTTGATTGTCATTCTTTTATTTGGCGCAGTATTCCATATGACAGGGGGCGACAATTTAAGCACGGTAAATCCAGTCAGTGCAGAAGTAGAGGCGTATCGGCCAGTCATACAAAAATATGCAGACCAGTATGGGATTGGCGAATATGTAGAGCTGCTTATGGCAGTGATGATGCAGGAAAGCGGCGGAAGGGGCAATGACCCCATGCAGAGTTCACAGTGTCCTTATAATAAAAAATACCCAAGGAAACCCAATGGAATCAAAGAACCAGAATATTCCATTGCATGTGGGGTGCAGGCATTGAAAGCAGAGCTGACAGAAGCGGAAACAGAAAGCCCTATTGACATGGAGCGTATCAAGCTGGCATTACAAGGGTACAACTATGGCAACGGATATATTCAGTGGGCAAAAACAATTGTGGGGGCTATACTGCGGCAGGAGCCGTTGAATTTTCTGAAATGATGGCAAAGAAAATGGGATGGAAAAATTACGGGGATAAACAGTATGTCCCCCATGTCCTTCAGTATTATGCTTTTGGCAGAATCCCAGCCGGAACCGGAAACCGGGCAATCGTGCAGGTGGCGCTTACCCAGGAAGGGAACAGCGGAGATACCTATTGGAGCTGGTACGGGTTTGGAAGCCGTGTGGAGTGGTGCGCCTGTTTCGTGTCGTGGTGTGGGGAACAATGCGGCTATTTAGAGAGTGGCGTAATTCCAAAATTTTCCCTTTGTTCCGATGGTGCGAAATGGTTCCAATCCAAGGGAAAGTTTCAAGATGGCAGCTATGTTCCAGCGGCAGGCGACATCATCTTTTTTGACTGGAAAAACGATGGAACAATCGACCATGTGGGATTGTGGAGAATGTGGCAGATGGCGTGGTGCATACCGTGGAAGGGAACAGCAAGGATAAAGTGGCAAGGCGCAGTTATCCTTTGGGAGATAGTAGAATCTATGGATATGGTATAACGAAATTTGAAAATAAGTAGCATGGAATGGGATGAATAATCAATACAAAGGTATTCAGTGAGACGCAAATTTAATAAAGGAATGTTAAATCAATGGATACCTGAGGATTGATATAAAAATATGTATTTATTATTGTACATAGGTACTATTCTATATTGAATTGTTGGACATAGAGTGATAAAATTTTTTGAAAACGGTATGTACCAGACCATATATTGTGAATGTTTTCAGGGAAATAATATTGTTATATGATGTCATTTTTTGATGCATAAAGACAATAAAATATATTTCTTATATTTTTAGATTGGAGGGGAGTTATGATGCAATATGATGAGCAATTTTTCAATAAGCTTTATACAGATTCCTTTGTTCTCCTTAAAAAATATGTTTTCAGTAAAATTGACAGCAATGAAGCAGAAGATATTTTGCAGGAAACATATTATCAGGCATATAGGAATGTAAATATTTTAAAAGAGCATCCGAATCCTACGGGATGGCTTATGCTTACATGTAAAAATATATTGAATAAACATATTGCAAAAAATAAGAAAGAGCTGGATAAAACATATATTGGGGCTACGGAGGATTTGATAAATAATTTGCCAGCAGTGGATGATTATGATTGGGTATATATGGAAGAGTTGAAAAAAATCCTAACAGATGATACATATTACCTTCTTGTAAAAAAATATGTGGAAGGATATTCCGTGGAAGAACTGGCAAAGCAGCTTAATATTACAGACGGAGCCTGCAAAATGAGATTAAAGCGGGCAAAAAAGGAAGCTAGAAAAAAAATAAAAATTTTAATTTTGGCGTTACTTTTTTCCGTTTTTCAGGATTATATATAATAGGAGGCTCCCAAAATGGCAGAAAAAAATAGAAATGATGTGGAAAAATTAAAATACCACCTTAGTATATTACTTGATGCTGAGGTCAGCCGCACAGCAGAAGAAATAGATATCCGCAAAATAGAAAGAATCCTGGAAATGATAGAAATGTGTGGGAATCATGCGAAAGAAAATGATATTGATAAATTTACAGAAAATTTTAATCGTAAATATCATACATCAATAAAGGCAGTGAAAAAGTCCCCCAAAAATAGAATTATGTCACGAATCTTAAGGATAGCGTCATGTTTTATATTATTTGTATTCCTTTTTTGTGGGATGGAATTGGTAGCTGTAAAAGCATTTGATTTTTCAATCATACAATTCATTAAGGTATCTGCCAACCGATTGGTATTTCAGGTAGATGACCATAAAACCTCTGGAAAAACAGATGCAGTATCTTTTGAGGGTAATCTGGATTATGAAAGCTTGTCAGGGATGCTTAACATTAGATTTCTCGTGCCTGAACAGGGGATTTCTGAAACCTTGGAATTGGAAGACGTGGAATATAGTGAATTTTCAGATAGTATTTCTGCTACCTATCAGGATAGTGAGTCATATGTTATATGGGAAATTATCCTGCCGTCTGGTCAGGGTACCATAGACCTTAACACACAGGATCTTCAGACAGTAGATGAGGATCTGACTGTAGGGGATAAGAGAGTTTCTGTTTACAATGTAAAGGCAGATGACAAGGAAGTATATACGATAACATTTGTATATAAAGACATACTTTATGTATTAGAGTCTGATCTTTCATTGGAAAAAATTGTAACAATCATAAAGGAGGCAAAGGAAGTAAATGAAAATTAAAAAATAATTTCTATGTTTGCAACAGTAGTAATTATTTCTGGAATTAGTGGCAGTGTTGTGATGGCAGCGCCTAAAACGGAGGCGAACCTGGAAACTGTTGTAAAAACTTGTAAAGTGGTGTTTAGATAGGTGTAACAGTAAAATTTGATTGTAAATCTTTCATTGAAAAATTGGAGGTTAATATGAAAAAAATCAGACAATATTTAACGGTATTCATTTTGGCTGTTGTTTTCATCCAAACTGCAGCATATTCAAAGGATGTGTACGCCAGATGGGAAACACCTGAAGGGGCAGCGCTTGAACCCACTGTTTTTGGTAAGGTTACTACCCAGACAGATAAGGTGCGGGTATATGTCTATGACAATACTACATTGAAGATTACGAGCGGTACAGAGACTATATTTCAGAAAACATATAAACGCGAAGGGAAGAAGACGGTTAAGCTGCCGTTGCAAAAAGCGCATATCAAGTTAAATTTTACTCTGACTACAAAAAATGGAATTGTTGGGCCTGCTGTTGTAAAAACAGTGAAGGATGATGGCGTGATATCCAAAAAGAAAGTAAGCTCTTCCATGAAAAAGCCGATTGTTACTGGAAAAATTACGGATAAATCTACATCAGTAAAAGTGTATGCGAAAAAAGGAGATACGCTCTATATTCAGAATGGTGCAAAAGTATTAAAGAAGGTCAAGTATCGAAAAAACGGATATCAGAAATTTTCCATCAAAAAGCAGAAAGCAGAAACGAAGCTTACGTTTTATACTGCAAATAAAAGAGAAAGAAGCCCCTATGTGACAAAAGAGGTAAAAGATGTTACGCCTCCCAAGAAACCAAAGGTATCTTTTCCTTTTGATGGTAATTACAGTTGGATTGATGTGGAAGGAGAAATAGGCTGTGATGTCTATGTGAGGCAAAACGGCAAGAAGATTGGAAAATGGAAATATATGGGTACATTGGATGGAATGAATCTTGGATTCCATGTAGATGATTTGCCGAATATCGCATCAATTGATGTGGGAGATACGTTTTCTCTCCGTCTTGTGGATGATGCGGGGAATAAAAGTGAAATAGCAACTACAAAAGCAGCAAAAGAAGATTGGCAGCCTGTTTTTGCAGAATAATATCACTATGGTGTTATGTCAAGCAACTGACATAATTTGAAAATAACTAAATTCATATGCAGTTGTTGATATTTTTTGGAGGCTGTGGCGGTGTGAAATTTACATAAAAATGCCGTCCAGTTACCGCACCATATAAATATCTGATTGTGTGTTTAAAGCATTTTTTGGGAAAAGAAAGTATTTGTTGAATTACCTCTAAAAGAGTAAAATTTTCTGATAATATTGATGAAAGGTTACAGTTGTTAAAAATCCCAATACTATTTAGGGTTATATCATTGTATAGAAGAGGTGATTTCGTTTCATTAAAAATGGAGGGAGATCAAAGATTATAATTATGGAAAAAATACACCACTTTACAACTATTATAAATAGTGCTCCTTTTGTCGGACAAGATATT
>CAJURU010000045.1 GCA_910588845.1 uncultured Lachnospiraceae bacterium | reverse complement strand
AGGATTCACTTTCTGTCCCATGTTTGCCCTCCTATCTTTCATCAAGCACAATTGTAATATGGCTCATTCTCTTTTCGATTCTGTAAGCCCTTCCCTGTGCCCTTGGTCTAACTCTCTTCATTGTTGGTCCTTTATTCGCATAACATTCTGCGATATAAAGGTTTTCTGCATCCAATCCATTGTTGTTTTCTGCATTCGCAATCGCAGATTTCAGCAGCTTTTCTATAACGCTTGACGCATATCTGGGGCTATAAGCCAAAATTGCCAAAGCAGTCTTGACGTCTTTTCCACGGATTGCATCCAGCACGAAACATGCTTTCTGAACAGATACTCTGGCATAAGATAATTTTGCTGAAGGCCTGGTATCTTTCTGTGCATTTCTCTCTCTTTTTATCTGACTTCTATGTCCTTTAGCCATGGATGATGGAACCTCCTTTCATTAATTAACGAACCTTTGATTTCTTCTCGTCTTTTCCATGTCCGCGGTAAGTCCTTGTCGCAACAAACTCACCAAGCTTATGTCCGACCATATCCTCAGTAACATATACCGGCACATGCTTTCTTCCGTCATGAACTGCAAAAGTATGTCCTACGAACTGCGGGAAGATAGTAGAACGGCGGGACCATGTCTTGATCACGCTCTTTTCGCCCGCTGCGTTCATAGCATCTACTTTTTTCAATAAACTTTCATCAGCAAATGGTCCTTTTTTCAGTGAACGAGCCATAATTAACCTCCTTGAATTCCCCGCCTGCCAGGCAAACGCCTCGCCCGCGGGTGTGTCTGTTATTTCAATGCCTTACCGTCTCTTCTTCTTACGATAAGCTTGTTAGATGCTTTGTTCTTCTTCCTGGTCTTTAAGCCGAGTGCAGGCTTGCCCCAAGGTGTACATGGACCTGGGCGGCCAATTCCGGTCTTGCCCTCTCCACCACCATGCGGATGGTCGTTGGGGTTCATAACAGAACCACGGACGGTCGGGCGAATACCCATATGACGCTTACGGCCTGCTTTACCTATCTTAATCAGGTTGTGGTCCGCATTTCCTACTACACCGACGGTTGCCCTGCATATGATCGGCACCATTCTCATTTCACCGGAGGGAAGCCTTAATGTCGCATATTTCCCTTCCTTTGCCATCAACTGTGCGCTGTTGCCGGCAGAACGTACAAGCTGTCCGCCTTTGCCCGGATGCAGTTCAATGTTGTGTACCTGTGTACCAACCGGGATATTCTCAAGCGGCAGGCAGTTGCCCACTCTAATCTCAGCTTCCGGGCCTTCCATAATCTTCATGCCGTCTGTCAGCCCCTGCGGAGCAAGAATATATTTCTTCTCGCCGTCTGCATAGCAGATAAGCGCGATATTTGCCGTTCTATTCGGATCGTACTCAATTCCGATAACTGTTGCCGGAATGCCGTCCTTCTTATTTCTCTTAAAATCAATTACTCTGTATTTCCTTCTGGAACCGCCCCCGCGGTGCCTTACCGTAATTTTACCCTGATTGTTGCGACCGGACCTTTTCTGCAGAGAAACTAACAGGGATTTCTCAGGAGTTTTCTTTGTAATCTCAGAAAAATCAGAACCAGTCATATTTCTTCTTGAAGGTGTATATGGGTTATATGTCTTAATTCCCATTGTGGTTCTCCTTTCATCACATCAATTGTTCAATGATTTCATTAAGCGCTTATAAGCCAGCAAAAATCTCAATATCCTTGCTGTCTTCCGTCAGCTTAACGATTGCTTTCTTGGTCTTAGCAGTCTTCCCCACGACCATGCCTCTTCTCTTCTTCTTGCCGTCAATGTTCATGGTGTTGACCCTTTGTACCTTGGTTCCCTCGAACATCTTCTCAACAGCTTCTTTAATCATGGTCTTGTTAGCTTCGGGATGTACCAGAAAAGTGTATTCTTTATTGCCCATCAGGTTCATGCTCTTTTCTGTGACAACCGGCTTGAGGATTACGTCATAATATTGTATATTTGCCATTATGCATACACCTCCTCGATTGTGGCTACGGCGTCCTTGGTTACCACGATAGTGTCATATTTCAAAATATCGTACACGTTAATGGTGTTTGTCAGCGCGGTCTTAATCTTCGGGATATTCCTTGCAGACATTACGATATTCTGGTCGTTGTCATTGATAATTACCAGAGCCTTACTTACTTTCAGGTTCTCCAGTACTTCCTGGAACTTCTTGGTCTTAATCTCATCCAGCTTGAGTTCATCCAGAACGATGAACTTGCTGTCGTTCACTTTAGAAGTCAGCACAGATTTCAGAGCCGCTCTCTTTTCCTTCTTATTCAGCTTGAAAGAATAATCTCTCGGTGTGGGGGCAAATACAACGCCGCCGCCCTTCCACTGCGGAGCACGGATAGAGCCCTGCCTTGCGTGGCCGGTTCCTTTCTGTCTCCAGGGTTTTCTTCCGCCGCCGCGCACTTCAGAACGTGTCTTTGCTTTCTGCGTACCCTGGCGCTTGTTTGCGAGATACTGTACGACTGACATGTGCACCAGGTGCTCGTTAATTTTCGCACCGAACACTGCGTCGTTCAGCTCAAGGCTCCCAACTTCTTCGCCTTTCATATTATAAACAGCTACATTAGCCATTATTAAGTCCTCCTTTCAATTCTCCCGCCATCTCTTTGGCATAAAGGGATGCCCGATAGGGCGTTCGTCAAATGCTATTTCACTTTTTTTACAGCCTCTTTGATGGTTACCAGACATTTCTTGGGTCCCGGTACAGAGCCTTTTATCAAAAGCAGATTGTTCTCAGCATCCACCCTGACAACTTCCAGATTCTGAACAGTCACTCTCTCGCATCCCATATGTCCCGGCATTCCTTTGCCCTTGAACACCTTGCTCGGGCTGGAACATGCGCCGTTGGAACCCTGATGGCGATGGAACTTAGAACCGTGGGTCATAGGCCCTCTGTGCTGACCGTGCCTCTTGATAGCGCCCTGGAATCCTTTACCTTTGGAAATTGCCGTTGCGTCAATTTTGTCGCCCTCTGCAAAAATGTCAGCCTTAATCTCGTCTGCTAATTTGTAATCGGCAGCGTTCTCGAACTTAAACTCTCTGACGAACCTTTTGCTGGACACGCCTGCTTTCTCAAAATGCCCTTTTTCAGGCTTGTTAGCGCCATGCCTATATCTGATTTCCTTCTTGCCGTTGGCATCTTTGTTGACAATCTTGTCTTTCTTGTCAACGAATCCAACCTGAACTGCACTGTATCCGTCATTCTCCTCAGTCTTAATCTGAGTTACATAACAGGGACCAGCCTGCAATACAGTAACCGGCACTAATACGCCGTCTGGGTTGAAGATTTGAGTCATTCCGACTTTGGTAGCTAATATTGCTTTCTTCATTTCTTTACCTCCTGTTTTCTCTACAGCGGAACGTTTCATGCCCGAATTCATGGGCAGCGGAACCGTTCATCCTAGAACAGAGTATATATATCCGCAAATGACATTTGTCGTATGCGTCATAAACCTGTCAGGATTGTTACCTTAAATATTACTTGTTCTTCATCTTGATATCAATATAAACGCCGGCAGGCATCTCCAGCCTGGACAATGCGTCAACCGTCTTCTGGGTCGGTGTGATGATATCAATCAGCCTCTTATGAGTTCTCTGCTCAAACTGTTCTCTGGAATCCTTGTACTTGTGGACAGCCCTCAGGATAGTAATTACTTCCTTCTTTGTGGGAAGAGGTACCGGTCCGCTCACCTGTGATCCGTTTTTCTTTACAGTTTCGATAATTTTCTTTGCAGATGCATCCACCAACTGATGGTCGTATGCCTTCAGTGTGATTCTCATTACTTGACTTGCCATAAAAAAAGTCGCCTCCTTTTCGCACTTTCTCTCAGTACGACAAGCGGTGACTGTACACTTCTCCGTGTGTGTCATATGCGCTACACACGTTGTTTCTGCTTTCTTGCAGACTGTTTGTTGTGATACAGTGACTTGTCGCCAGTTTCCTAACTTGACATTCGCTCCACGGAAAAACCTGCCATATTCGCGGCAGCAACCTCTCGCTTCTTCGCTATCATGCCACAGCAAATATTAGTATAATGCATCTTATAAAAAAAAGCAAGTACTTTTTTTAAAAGAACAAAGTGGGATTGCCCGCTTCAGCGCACCTACCCCCTCGCTCATGAGCAAGGCGGCACACTTTGACGCGACAAGATATTTCCTAACAGTAAAAGGACGCAAGCCACATCGGCTTACGCCCGCCATTACTTATTCTTTTATCTTATCAATATCTGTAAGATTTACACCCGCCACATTTAATATCGCCTTTAATGAAAGATATTCATCCTTTAATTTTGCATATGTCTCAGTTGCATTTTCCTTTTTGGCCAACATCATATATTCTTGTATTTTTTTAAAATCTTCAATGGCGGCTTTTGCAATTTCAAGACCATTTGGCATATAAACACCTCCCAATATTATGAATTCCAGCCTGCATGTAAACAATTAAATCCATATCATATCTGCCAATATTATATCATGAATACGAAATCACGTCTATGATATTTTAAAGTTATCCGCAAGTGTAAAATTCAACCTGTAAAATACAACTCCGAAAACACAAGGCCCTTTCGTTCTTATAAAATAAATAACAAGAAAAAAACAAGAATATCCCATAGGAACTCATGCCTAAACGGCTCGGAATTCTATAGGATATTCTTATTAGGGTTTCTATTGTCCGCGGAAATTAAACACGGTATTACTCTGCCTTGAAAGACTTCTCGGTCAAAACATTTCCGTCCGGATCAAGATAACGAACCGTATAAGTACATGCGCCTTCCTGGCCTACGGCAGCGTCAAGCGTCTTCACCTGCGTCTTGAGCGTCTCAGCCTGAGCGTCTAAAGCAGTTCCTAATGTTTCACCTATACCGTCTGTAATCAGGGCGCTGTCCTCAATTTTCACCTCCATAATCAGCTCATTTCCAGTTACACTGATAGAAGCAGACATGCCCTCTTGTGTCATAGCCTGCGTCATGCTGTCAAAAGTAGCTTTCGCAGTCGGATCATTAAATAATTCCTCTAATGTAGTGCCGGAAGCGTCCGCTGCATCCGCTTCTGTATCGTCTGCTGCATCTGCGTTTGCATCGTCTGCTGCATCTGCGTTTGCATCGTCTGCCGCATCTGTTTCCGTATCATCTGCCGCATCTGTCTCGTCTCCTGCCGGCGCCTCTGTTCCTGCTGCCTTATCGTCTTTGTCAGAACCGCCGCACGCTGTAACAGATAATGTCATTGCCATAATAGCCGCACATGCAAGAAATTTTAATGTTTTTCTTTTCATTTTACTTTTCCTCCCTTATTGGCTCAAGACCTCTTTGTCTCTCCACCATTTATAAATGATATACTTTAAACAAATCTCACCATACTACATTTTACTTTCGTTGTCAATATAAAATTGCTTTAAGTTTCCCCATTTTTTGCAATAACCTATATTTCAGTACCAAAAGGTCTTGCTGCCTTTGACAGCATAGACATCTTGGTACTATACATATACAAAATGGGGAAACCCAAAAAAATTGTTTATTCTCTGCCCTCCGGTAGAGGTTTAATAATTTTCTTATAAATATTAACCAGGCAGATTACAGATACCAAAAGAGACATGCCCTCCGCTATCGGAAACGACCACCAAACTGCATCCAGGCCGCCCAGTTGGGCAAGAATGTACGCCGCCGGCACCAGGACCACTAACTGTCTCATAATAGAAACAACCATACTGTAAACCGCCTTTCCCAATGCCTGGAACACAGTACCCGCTATGATACAAAACCACGCAATCAGGAAATGGAAGCCGATCGCTCTCAACGCCTGACAGCCAATTTCCAGCATTTCATCTGAGGCGTCAAACATTTTTAATAAAACCTGAGGAACAAGCTCGAACCCTGCAAAACCAAACAACAGCAGCCCAAAGGCGATGCCCATGCTGAGTTTAATCGTCTTAATCATGCGCTTCCTCTGCTGCGCACCGTAACTGTATGCGATAATCGGTGTAATGCCATTATTCAACCCAAACACCGGCATAAAGAAAAAGCTCTGAAGCTTGAAATATACGCCAAAAACAGCCGCGGCCGTAGACGAAAAATCAATCAAAATCTTATTCATGCAGTAGGTCATCACGGAGCCAATGGACTGCATTATAATGGAAGGAACGCCCACCATATAGATACTTCCAATCAAGGAACCACTGAGACGGAATCCTTTGAGAGATAAATCTATCTCATGGTTAAACTTCATATTGCAGACACAAGCAACAACTGCCGCTACACACTGGCCGATGACTGTCGCCACAGCCGCGCCGGCAACACCCATTTCAGGCAGACCAAGCCAACCAAAAATGAGAATCGGGTCTAAGATAATGTTTGTGATAGCGCCTGCAAGCTGTGAGACCATACTGAAAACCGTTTTTCCGGTAGAAGTCAAGAGCCTTTCAAAGAAAAACTGCCCAAATATTCCCAAAGAAAATATCATAACGATGCTTAGATACTGCACGCCCATGTCAAATATCTCCGGCGAACTTCCTTTCAATTGGCTTACATAAAACGGCTTCACCGCCACAAAGCCCAACACCAAAAACAGAAGATAACTCATAATGTAGAGAAATCCTCCATTGAGCGCTGTCGCATTTGCTTTCTTGAAATTCTTTTCTCCCAGCGACTTAGAAAGGATTGCATTGATACCGACGCCGGTACCCGCCCCGACTGCAATCACAAGCGTCTGCAAGGGAAAAGCAAGGGACACTGCCGTCAGCGCATCCTCTGATACTCTCGCTACAAAAATACTGTCAACGATATTGTAAAGCGCCTGCACAAGCATGGAAACCATCATTGGAAATGACATGTTCCATACCAGCTTATTGATTGGCATGATCCCCATCTTGTTTTCCGCAATGTTCTCTGTATTTTTACTGTTCATTTTATCCCTCCTTCGCACAAAGCCCTTTAAAGCAACAGTCCTATTATAGCCTTGCCTCAAAATGAAGTCAACAAAAACTTGGGACTGAACCTATATATGTGCCCGAGACATACCAATCAACTGCCCAAAAATGAACCCCCGGAAGTATGGTGAATACTACCGGAGGTTCTTCGTTGCTATTTATACTATTTTACTTTGACTGTAAGCGTCTTGGTTGCTTTTCCACTTGTAATCTTAACTTTAACAGTACCTTTCTTCTTACCCTTAATGGTAAGTTTGCCTTTCTTAAATGTTACCGTGGCAATCTTTTTGTCCTTCTTGGACAGCTTCTTCATTGCGTAACCAGACTTAGACGGTTTTACTGTCACAGTGATCTTCACGCTCTTCTTTTTCTTAACGGTTACAGTGTTCTTCTTAACCGCCTTCTTACCATTCTTGAAAGCAATGGTAGGATTCTTAACGGTTACTGTAACTTTCTTGCTAATTCCGTTTGCTTTTGCTGTAATAGTTGCCTTACCGGCCTTGACAGCGGTAATCTTACCTTTTTTATCAACCTTGGCAACCTTAGTGTTGCTTGATTTCCATGATACAGCCTTAGATGCGCCTGTCACTGTTGCCTTAATTGTTGCAGTCTTAGTTGCTTTTCCAGTATATAGGGTAACCTTTGACTTGCTTAATTTCAGGCTGGCTGCCACTTTAATAGAGAATGTTTTATTCACAACGCCTGTATACTTGTCACCCTTAAAGGTAATCTTTGCTGTAGCCGTACCAACCTTGGTGTTATTGCTATAAGTTACGGTATAATTGTCGGTAGTAATTACGGTACCCTTACTATCCTTAACCGTAACCTTAGGCGTAATTGCCTTACCAGTATAAGTATAACTGGTCTTCTCCAGCGTGATGTTGCTTGCTTTGTTAATCACGCCTGTCTTGGTATGTCCGGTAGTATCTTCCGGGCAGGCGCTACATACAGATTTGATTACGCCGTCTTCGGTTGCTGTTGCTTTTTTTGTAATGGTATCAACATAAGTATGGCCTTTTGCCGCTGTTTTAATATCGCTTGAGCCAACCTGCTTTAAGCCATCGTCGCCGCTTACCAGGAAGCCGCTGCAACGTTTACATTTGTAATGTGCAATATTACCTTGCTCTGTACAAGTAGCATCCTTTGCAGGAATAAGACTGTCAACGTCATGGCCAAGCGCCGGAATTTCCTGTGTCTCAATTACGCCGCATACTTTACATGCCGGCATTCTCCTAGAACCCGTCAACACACAGGTCGGCTCCGTGATAATAGACGGCTGGGCTCCCTCTTCATAGGAATGCTGATGTGGCGGCATCGGCTGGATAGATATATTGTCCATAAGGCCCACATAACCTTGATTAGCTATCACAACGCCTTTGCCAAGACGGAGTACGCCTTTATTCAGTTCCTCTAAAATCTTCTTCATATAGCCGTTTGTTTCACGGTAAGTCACAATTGGCACATTGTTGACAGAGATCGTCATACCTTCCGACGTATAAACATACTTCAGGTTATACCATTTGTGGGCATTTTCTTCTTTCTTAAAATAATCCCACTCATAATCTCCCTTATTTTCTGTAATCCAGCCCATGCTAGGAGTAAACGCTTCCCATGACGAGCCGTCTGCCAGTCTCTTCTCTTCACTGTCAAGGCCTGCGGAAAAACCAATCGTTCCAACAAGAGCATATTTGGGATCTGAAAATGTACCTATACCGAACAGATAGTTCCAGTCGTCACTCTGTACTTCCGGATAAAAATCAAAGGAAAAAGTAGCGCCTCTGGAGAAATCATACTTGCTGAGAGAGCCCGCAACAGATGTGAGATAAGTCTTGCCCGTCTCTGAACTGTCACCAGTTGAGTTGGAGAATTTAAATACTTTTCCATGACCGCCGTCGTCTCCAGCCTCCTGGCCTTCTCCCGGTGTAATAATCGGTGCGTCTACAATCTCTACGCCATTGTTGGTAAATTGAATACCATTCTCCGCATAAGCATCGTCGCCCGATACCATTTCACCATCTGCGGTTAATGCCAGTTCCGGATACGCGTCTTGGTTTGTTACCGTGTTCTGGCTTACTACTGTGCCCGCTCCGTCATTTGCTGCCGGATCCCCTGTGGCTGCGGAAACCGGCGTGCTGTTTCCAAAAACCAAGGCAGCGGACAGAACCAGGGCCATTGCCTGTTTCCACACATTGTCTTTTCTCATTTTAAAAAATGCCTCCTTTATGTAATAAATTTTATCAATTGGATTATACCAGATATGTCAAAAAAGTGGTATGTCAATTATTACCAATAGTTATCCACAAAAAAATGCATTTTGCCAACATTTTTACTACATTTTATAAATTTTTATCTTTTTACCGAAAAGCAAGAATATATCATTCACATTTTGAAGATAAAGATAACGTTATTATTATGTCTTCACTTAAAAAATGGTTCTGAACAGCTTTACAAACCATTCAGAACCATCGTCTGGCTACTCGTATTTTAATGTTTGATAAAATATTATTATTAAAGTCAATATTTTAACACTATAAAACCATTTCATTGTTCTGTTTTACTTTTTAAGGATTCTATATCTGTTTTTAAAATATAATCTAATGGAAATGTCCGGAACTTTTCTTTATCAATTTCTGTTTCGCCTTTTAAAACCATTTCTGCATACGTACGCTGATTCCTCTGCATGAGCATCCCTGCAATCTGGGTCCGTTGAGTATTCGAGTTATTAATCTCCAGAGCATAAAAGAACACCGGCATAACGTAAAGAAAAAGGTCGTTTTGCCCTGTAACCCTGACAATAGTTTCATCGCTTGTACGCACATAATGATGGTTCAACATTTCAATGGCTAAGTTCATAAAACGGCTTGTATCGTATAAGTCAAGCATAGCGGCAAATATCCCGCAGATTTACATAAATCCTTGATTTGTATGTAATCGTTTTCTGAAAGATAGCCTGCCTCTATTGCATCCTCCAGGCAGTTCGTAAACTTGTCCACCTCGTTATCCAAATTAAACTGATGAAGCTGAAGAATAACTTCACGTCCGCTCTTTTTTAAAGCGAACCTTGCCTCGCTGAAAATCTCTTTTACAGAACGCTGCGTCCGTATATGGGCGTCCTTTTTTAAGATACCATGAGAAGTCAAGGTACTTTTCAATTGCTTATTTTCCTGGGTGAGTTTAGAGATATCTTGCTGCAGTTCTTTTATTTTATTATTTTGTGGATCCTGGATAAGCGAACTTATAACATTCGTGGGAATCTGCGGGAAGGTATCATGGACGATATTATCTGAATTTTCAATATTGCTCTCCCTATTCGCTATGGCTGAAACTATCTGGCTATGTATCTCATCAAGATCCGCTGATTCATTGGTATATTGGATCACACGATGGCTTGCATTGTCAAATGGAATCGTCTCTCCCTTATTGATAATTAAAACTGTGCCGCATTTGGATAAAACATGACGGATTCCTAACTCATAAAAGACATTCGGATTCATACCTGTTAAATCAGCGATAACCATATCGGAATCTGCCAGTTTTTTAACAATGCTCTTGGGAATACTCCAGGGAGTCTCCGCAATATCTTTGCGGACCGCCTCGTACCCCGCTTCCTGCACTGCCGGAACAATAATGCCTTTATAGACGCCATCAAACTTTCTTTTAAGCGCTTGAGAAGCCCATCCAAACGGCATGATAATAAAACATACTTTACTCATTAAAATCACCCCCTTAATTTTATATATATGAACTGCCATCTCCTAATAACTATCAATAGATTCCGGCAATTATACTTCTTTTTTGATATATTATATCATTTTTAACTTATTTTTAATACGCTTTTCACCAACATTTTTACTACATTCCCGACCTCCTCGCCTGCAAGGCCGGAGTAATTGACAATAAATGTGTGCATGGGCGCGTTTTCTGCTGGATTACGATAATACTGCGCCAGGGCAGAGAGGCGGATTCCCGATGATTCCGCTCTGTGCAAAAGTTCTTCATCCGGCAATTCCGTATCAATACGAAGCAGGAAATGCAGCCCGGCGTCTTCCTCGGTAATCTCACAGCAGGAGGCAAGCGGGCTTTTGCGGATGGCAGTTACCAGTTCATCGCGGATGCGGCGATAATAGGTGCGCATACGGTTGATATGTTTTTCAAAATATCCGTCCTCAATGAAGCTCGCCAGCGTATACTGCTCAAAATTAGACACCGTACAGGAATAAAAGGAGAGTCTTTTTTGAAATTCTTCCAGCAGATGCCCCGGAAGTACCATATAACTGATACGGATTGTAGAGGCAAGCGTTTTCGTAAACGTGTTCATGTAAACGACCCGTTCCGACCTGTCTATGCTTTGCAGTGTGGGAATCGGCTTTCCCACAAGGCGAAACTCCGAATCATAATCATCCTCAATAATGTAACGCCCCTCCTCCCTGGTTGCCCAGCCAAGCAGCTCGTATCTGGCGCCGACCGGCGTCACAATTCCGGTTGGAAAATGATGGGAAGGCGAAATGTGCGCCACATGGCACGCGGACTTTTCAAGCTGCCCCACGTCCATACCTGTCTTTCCCACCGGGATAAAGCGGCATTCCACACCGTTACTTTCATAGATTTGGGCAATCTTATGGTAACCTGGATTTTCCACTGCATAGATTTTATCCCTGCCAAACAGCTGGATAAGCAGTCCATACAAATATTCTGTTCCCGCTCCGATAATAATTTGCTCTTCCGAGACATCCATATTGCGATACGCCTTTAAATGACCGCTTATCGCACGGCGTAATTGGGGAACGCCTCCCCAGGGCGGCGCTTCCAGTAATTCCTCATGATAGTTTAAGAGTGTCTCCCTGAGCAGCTTTGCCCAAATTGAAAAGGGAAATTGTTCAGGATGAATCCGGTTACTCACAAAATCAGCGACACAACGTTTCTCCAAAATTTGCTGCCGGGGCAGGTTTTCCATGTTTACGCCGGCAGATGGTATCATGCCGGAAATCTCCCTGACATAATAACCTTTTTTGGGGATCGAAAAAATATATCCTTCGGCCAATAACTGCGCGTAAGCATTTTCCACCGTGATATTACTAACGCCAAGATTTTTCGCAAAACTGCGCTTGGAAGGCAGCTTTTTCCCGGATGCAAGCTTCCCGGATAGGATATCGCTGCGGATACATTGGTAGAGATGATGGTATAAACTATCTGACCCTATATCTGTAAACGAATATGTCAACATAGGTATAAAAAGCCTCCATTCTGGCTATGTCAATCATATCTAAATTGGATATTTTCATATAGCCAGTTATAGTATAATCTATTCCCAGTTAATTTGCAAATTACCAATTATTAAAAGCAGAGACTGCTTATCGCACTTAATTAGGCCAGGATAAGCTGCACTTTATTCTAAGGTACAGACAGAATTACGAAAACCACCGATACAGAAAAGAGGATTTTTATGGACAGACAATATGAGTTGAACAAAGAATTGGCACAAATGCTCAAAGGCGGCGTCATCATGGACGTGACAACGCCGGAACAGGCAAAAATTGCCGAGGCGGCAGGGGCATGCGCCGTTATGGCGCTTGAACGGATTCCCGCCGATATCCGCGCGGCAGGCGGCGTGTCCCGCATGAGCGACCCCAAGATGATCCGCGGCATCCAGGAAGCCGTCTCTATCCCGGTCATGGCAAAATGCCGTATTGGGCATTTTGTGGAGGCACAATTATTGGAAGCAATTGAAATTGATTACATTGACGAGAGCGAAGTACTCTCACCCGCGGACGATATTTACCATATTGATAAGACTAAATTCCGCGTCCCCTTCGTGTGCGGCGCCAGGGATTTGGGCGAAGCGCTGCGGCGGATTAATGAAGGCGCGTCCATGATACGCACAAAAGGAGAGCCGGGAACCGGCGATGTTGTACAGGCTGTGCATCATATGCGCATGATGAACCGTGCGATCGCAGAAATTTCTTGCTTGCGGGAAGACGAGCTGTTCGACGAAGCAAAACGGCTGTGCGTCCCCTACAGTTTAGTCCGGTATGTGCACGACAACCGAAAACTTCCTGTTGTCAACTTTGCGGCGGGCGGCGTCGCAACCCCGGCCGACGCCGCGCTGATGATGCAGCTCGGCGCGGAAGGCGTATTTGTCGGTTCCGGCATCTTTAAGTCAGGCAGCCCCGAAAAACGCGCCAACGCTATCGTAAAAGCCGTAACAAACTATACAGACGCCCGCATGATTGCAGAATTATCAGAGGATTTAGGCGAGGCAATGGTGGGAATCAATGCAGATGAAATCGAACTGCTGATGGCAGAACGCGGAGTTTAAGGAGAAGCATACTGTGAAAAATAAATTTTCATCCCTATTTGTGCCTGAATGAGCGGAAAGGAATGGGTGATTACTATGAAAATAGCAGTTTTGGCCGTACAGGGAGCCTTTGAGGAACACGAAAAAGTATTGCGGGAGCTGGGCGCAGAGACAGTACAGTTACGCAAAGCAAGCGATTTGCAGGGGCATTTTGACGGCCTGATCCTGCCGGGTGGGGAGAGCACCGTACAGGGGAAGCTCCTGCGCGAGCTTTCCATGCTGGAGCCCGTCAGAGACAAAATTAAAGAAGGCCTGCCCGTGCTTGCAACCTGTGCCGGGCTCATTCTTTTAGCGGAGCATATCGCGGGCGAAGAAACGGTGCATATCGGCACCCTGCCGATGACTGTAAAGCGCAATGCTTATGGCAGGCAGCTTGGCAGCTTCCACTACGCCGACGGCTATTTCCAGGGAATCGGCGCATTGCCGATGGAATTCATACGCGCGCCTTATGTGGAAAGCGTATCTGACGGCGTGGAAATACTTGCCTCTGTGGAGGGACGCATCGTGGGCGTACAATATAATAATCAGCTTGCCGTTGCCTTTCACCCGGAACTCACCGGCGATTACCGGATCCATAAATACTTTTTGGAGGCTGCCGCAATAACGTAACTCACAAATTATAAATTATTACTCTTTTAAATACCTGCGATTAAGTTTGTTATGATATGCAATCATTACGAATATGCCGCCTATACATTCTATCAGGAATAACGCCACTGCTATCAGGGCAAATTCCTCACCCCATATAATCACCGGCGCAAACCCGGGAAAAAATCCAAGGCCGTACACGATCCACATAACGCCGTGTCTGCGGTTATATGCTTTCACATCGGTAACCTGTTGGCTTTTGGGAGGCTCCTTGCCGCTCCAAAAGCCGACAGGCTCTTTGCTATTGTATTGGACAATCCCCAGGATAATCATCGGCGCCGCAGAGATTGCTATAATTACAATGGTGATAATTCTCTCAGCCATGGCAACTCCTTCTTTCCATACAGATTTGAGGTATTCACAATTATCTACAAGGGTACGATTTACTCTCACCTCACATACAACCCCGCCAGTTTCATATCCTGATCATACGTCAGCCGGTAAATCACGCTGATATTTTCATAGGTGACCGTAATTTCCCCTATGGCAAGATGCTGATTCCCCTGCACAAGCTCCGTCATATAAACTGCGCCAAACTGCTGCCTTTGGCCCCAGTCATCTGACATTGTCGCTTTTATCTTCTGTATTCCTGCTTTATCCAAAAACTTCTGCATCTGCGGGATGGCATTCTCCTGTAAATCATCTGACGCGCCTTCATCCAGCAGCGTTACGGTCTCTTTCATTGCCGCCTCCACCTGCGCCTTGTCAAAATATTTACTCTGCTCTATGTCCCTGCCCTTGGGGAACATCCAATAGATTAAGATTGACAACAGAACTAATACCACGGCAATCGGGATGACTATTTTAAGCGCCATGTTCCTGCGGTACTTCTTCTGTTCTGTTGGTGAAATACTTTCATTAAACCCATCGGCAATTTCCTGCACAGAACCCATGCCGGAAATAATCTCTTCCAGCCTTTCCCCCTGCCGCATCCGCATATCTATGTCCGTCAGAAGCTGCCTTTTAATCTCTTCTTTTTTCTTACCGTTACATTTAATCTTTTTAATTACTGCATTTACATATTGGTTCGCATTCATTGTTCAGCCCTCCATAATCTTTGATATCCCTTCGGAAATCCGCTCCCATACTTCCACGATCCCTGCCAGCGTGCGACTGCCTTCCTCCGTAATCTCATAGTATTTTCTTGCAACCTGTTTCCCTTTGGCGCCGCTCCATCTGCTTACCACCAGGCCGTCGTCTTCCAGACGGTACAAAATGGGATAGAGCGTGCCGTCTTTAAGCAAAAAAATCTCCCCGCTCTTCTCCTTCATTTCCTGTATAATCTGATACCCATACTTGGCCTCCGAAGCCAGCAGCTTTAAGACAATCATGTCCAAAACCCCTTTCTTCATCTGCCTTTCATATTTATCATTCATAATATACCTCGTTACTTTGTATTACAAAGTATATTGTAACATTTAGTCCATACAAAATCAAGACCCATTCCGTTTAATTTTCTCATTTTTTAATTAAGTATGAAACCAGATAAGGACAAAACTCAAAAATTGTGTTTAAGACAGCAGACACAAATACGTGGAGAGAATATCTTATCTGGAGGGAATAGAAAATGGCAAAGTCATTATTTGAACAGTTAGGCGGTACATATCACGAAGAAAATGAATATTGTATTCCAGATTTACGATTGCCCGCCGAAGAAGAACAGCCGATAGGCACATGGGGGTGAGCGAGTGCCAGTGGCGCTCAAGCTGCGAACTGACCGAGCCAACAGGCGAGAAAGCGGCATCTGGATTATCTAAAGCAATATTGCAAAGTTACATACACCAATCTTCTTACAAGCGGCAAACTGAATACTTATCTTATTAGCATTGACAGACAGGCGCAGGAACGCTTTGAAAGGCTCGTTGAGGACATGAAACAGATACAAGGCATAACGGAACAACTAAAGGCTGAAAATGCCTTAGAATGGGTAGGACAGTTAGGCAACATAAGAGCTTGTGCAAGGGAGATTGTAAACAAGGAAATCATTTTTGCATAAGTGGACAAAAGCGGCAGGGAGAAATCTCTGTCGCTTTTTAAATGTCAAGAATTTTGTGGATTTTGCAAATAAGTGATTTCTGCGTTATGACAAATTATGGCTATTGCAAAAATTTAAGAATGGTGCTAAAATAGTTATTGACTTAAAGTCAATAACTATATACAAAGGAGGTGCAATAACATTTGGCTAGACCTGTAAAAAAGACACCAGAACAATGGAAAAAGGAAATACTAGATGCAGCACAGAAACTGTTTATCTCCAAAGGGTACGAAGAAACTTCGGTTTCTGACATTATGGATATGGTAGGCGGAGCAAAAGGAATGTTTTACCGTTGTTTTCAAAGCAAAGAGGAAGTAATGTACGCATTAGGCAATCAAATGTTTTTCGAGGACAACCCATTTGAAGCAGTAAAGGAGAGGGATGACTTGAACGGTCTGCAAAAAATCAGGTTGTTGCTTACACTGAATCAGTCGGACGCTGAACGAAACCAGATAAATATGCAGGCAGTCCCGATTTTGAAAGACCCGCACATTTTAGCGGCGGCAGTTGCAGAAAACAGGCGTGTATTAACCCCCTTGTGGTTGGAATTGTTGGAGGAGGGAAAAAAAGACGGTTCTATCAAGACGGAATATACAAAAGAGCTTTCCGAGCTTTTGCCGCTTATCAACTTCTGGCTCATGCCCTCGGTATTCCCTGCAACAGAGGAAGAACTGTATCATAAATATCATTTTGTAAAAGAAGTGTTAGCCCATATGGGACTGCCGCTTTATGATGATACGACAGCTTTTACAGAAAAATTTATCACTGATATTACGGAAATACCCTGCGGGCACAAGGTGAATTGACACGAAGTGTCAAGAGAGGGCGGCCTGGGCCGTACCTCTATGCCAGAGAATGCAGGCAAAATCAAAGAAAAGAAGGGAATCAGCTATGACGGAAAAATTATTTACTAAAAATTTTACGCTCCTTATTTTAGGGCAGCTAACCTCATTGTTTGGAAATTTCATATTGAAATTGGCATTGTCCATGTATGTATTGGAAGCGACTGGTTCGGCAGCCATATTTGCAGGGATATTGTCTGCTGCTACAATACCGACCATTCTTTTGTCACCGCTTGGCGGTATCTTGGCGGACAGGGCAGACAGACGGAATATTATGGTGGCGTTAGACGCATTGACTGGCGTATCAGTTTTATGTGCGGCACTATTCATGTCGGAAAGCAATGCCATTACCGTAATCAGTACGCTGCTTATTATACTTTCTATTTTGGGCGCGTTTGAAACGCCTACTGTTCAAGCGTGTATTCCTACCATGTTACAAGGCGATAATATTATGAAAGGAAATGCCGTTGTAAATCAAGTGGCGTCTTTATCCTATCTGATTGCCCCTATGTTGGGCGGTGTATTGTATGCCATGCTTGGGCTAAAACCCGTAATGTATGCGAGCGTTGTCTGTTTTTTTATTACTGCCCTGTTTGAATGCTTTATAAAATTGAGCTATCAGCGTATTCAAAATCAAGGCGGTGTACTTCAGATTGTTAAGCAGGATTTTTTATCAAGTATGCAGTATATTTCAAAAGAACAGGCCAGCATATCAAAGATGCTGCTCTTAACGGCATTCTCAAGGTTTTTTGTGATGGGCATTACCATAGTCGGACTTCCTTTTCTTGTACGGACTGTCCTCGGATTTAATGCAAAGTATTATGGGGCTGCGGAAAGTGCGTTGGCAGTCGCTACAATCTTGGGGAGCATTGCCGCAGGAATTTTGGCAGAGAAATTGAAAATACATAAATTATCTATCCTTCTTGCTTCTCTGGGTATTTTTATTATCCCTGCCGGCATTGTTTTCCTTTTGCCAGTGAATGCCATGGTAAAGTATGGCGTTACGGTTGTATCATTTTGCGGTATGCAGGCTGTTATCAGTATATTTTCTATTTTTGCTGTTTCCCTCATACAGCAGAGGACGCCAAATCATTTAATAGGGCTTCTTTAAGAATTTGGAAAAGGAACAGCAGGAGGTGTCAGCATGAAGCAGGAAAAGTGGTTATTGTGTCCTGTATGCGGAAACAAGACGAGATTGAAATTGCGTGAAGATACGGTGCTTGAGAAATTCCCTTTATTTTGCCCAAAATGCAAACAGGAAACTCTTATAAATGTCCGACAAATGAATATGTCTGTTATCAGAGAGCCAGACGCAAAGACGCAGAGCCGATGAACTTGTGAAATAAAACCACAGTTTGTTGGCTCTGTTTTTGCTTACGCAGACAGTCAAGATTTTTCATTTTACTGCTTTATCTTACAATACATAGAAAGTCTGCGATATACCGAATACAGATAAGACATCTACCGAAATAAGGTAAATGACAGCAACTGCTAATTGCTTTTTAGCACTTTTCAAGCTCTTTATTTTTCTATAAGGTCATTTTATAATTAGGTAATTGCGAAACAAGTTCGCAATCCTGATTGAAAACAAGGTAGAATCCTG
>CAJURU010000044.1 GCA_910588845.1 uncultured Lachnospiraceae bacterium | reverse complement strand
TATACAGACACAAGATCCTTAGTCTTGCCTGTCTGCCAATTCCAGCACTTCCGCAGACAACTTTGCAATTGCCATGTCATCTTGACGACTTTAAAATAATAACAAAACTCGACGAAAATGTCAATATCATTTTGAAAATTTCTCAAAAAAATATTATAGTCCATTTCTGTTTACAGATTCATGTTACGAATGAACAACAACCCTTTGCCTGCAACCTGACATTGTCTCAACACTTACAAATAATAAACAAATAGAAATTATCTTTCTCATCCATGCTGTATTCCCGCAAAAGCGTAAACTCTTTATGCAGCCGCAGCTGTTTTTTGACAAAGTTCTTCTCATTGGAATACATGATAATCCGCCCTTTATCTGTTAGTACCTCGTCCGCTTTATCAAAGAAGGCCGCATAAAGCGCATCCTGTTCATCCTTACTCTTTTTCCCACGCTCCGGCATATCTGTAATAATCTCATCAAAAGCATATTTATGCGTAAATTCATAGAAATCCCGGTTGATATAGTAAATCTCCCTGCCCGCAAGTTTCGTATTCTCCTTTGCCTTGGCAATGGCCTCCCCGAAGATATCAACCCCATACATTACCTTTGCGGGGCATATCCGCTCACGCTCAATCAACATCGTCCCCACTCCGCAAAATGGATCTAAAACCTGCGCCTGTTCCTGCATATAAGGCTTCGCCAAGCGAACAATCAATGCCGCCTGCTCCGGCCGGATGGATGACGCCACCGTATATTTGCGGTAAGAAAAACGATCTTTGCCAAATGTAAACAATTTCACAAACGGCACAAACTGTCCTTCCTGATTTTCTGCCAGGCGGATTTCCAGCTCATAACCCGAAGGGGAATTTTTCAGTTTTCCCCCCGTCTCCTGCTCCAGCGCAAAACTGCACCTTTTTATAAACGCGCTGCGCTGTTCTATTGTCTTTTTGCTTTGCATTCCCAAGCGAAAATAGAAACTATCCTCCGCCTTATGCGCCTTATGCAGCAATTCCAGAAGATTGGACTTCGCCAGCTCCCTTGCCGCTTCCTTGGGATCAGCGGGGATTTTTCTTATATTTAATGGAAACAGTAATTCACGGTATGTCGGAATACGCAGGACAGACTTGAGGTGGGCAGTATGCACGCGCACCCCGCTCTTTAAAATAGCCGCCTTCCCCTCTCTGATCTGCTCGGCTGTCTCCTGCTGGTACTTTTTGCCGGTTGTAAGAATAATCTCCCAGGCGTCCCCATACCCTTGAAAACAATGTTTTCTGTGGGCAGCGCCCTTATCCGCCAGCTTGCGCAACATCAAAAGCTCCTCGCGGATATGTTTCTCTTCCTCCTCCCTGGGACGATAGTGCTCGAGCTGTGTAAGACGCTCCACTAACTGCGCCTGACAGACAGAACAATCAAGCTCCATCAGGGCCCTGAGATAATCACTCTTCACAAAACGCTGCTGCTCCTTTTCGTACGCCTGATACAGAACCTTTACATTTTCATCTTGTCCCAGCTTTCCCAGAATTAATGCAGCGTTTTTACGGACCTTCGGCTCCGGGTTATCCAGCAATCCCGTAAAAAGACTGTAATCTCCGGCAAGCAGCGCAAGAAGTTCCTTTTTCGCCGCTTCACCTTTCAACTCCTGTTTCAACTCAATAAGGTTCTTCCGCAAATCCTGTCCCATTTTAAGATGTTCTAATTGTTCCTTAACCATATTTGCTCCTGTCATTTTCCATTCTCTATCGCTGGTTTCGTTTCACAAACAGCTATCCGCCACTCGATTCCAACCGTTTATTTTTTCACTTTGACGGAAAGCGTCTTGGAATATGTACCCCATACACGCTTTCCATTTACCGACTTATAAGGACGCACCTTGACGTAACATCTGCCCTTCTTTGCGCCTGCCTTTACGGTTACATTGCCCGCCGCCGCTTTCTTGACAGTCTTTACCGCTTTGAAACCTTTCGTCTTGCTTTTGGAGATGTAAATCACATACCCGGTGGATGATTTTACTTTCTTCCAGGAAACTTTTACTTTTCCCTTCTTTACAGCCTTTAATGATACCTTGGGCTTTGCCAGCACTGTAATTTTCGCGTACTTTTTGCTCATGAGGCTGTTGTAAGCCGCTTTGTTCCCTTTTGCCACAACTTTGTAATAATACGTCTTTCCTGCCTTTACGCTCTTGTCTGTAAAAGAGTTCTTCGTCACAGTTTTAATCTTCTTATAACCGGATGAGGATTTGGCAGAGCGGTAAATATCATATCCCTTAGCGCCGCTGACTTTAGCAAATGATACCTTTACATGACAGTTCGCCGCAAGCTGCGCTGCACCCACCTTCGCGGTTTCCTTCAAACGACCCTGCTGCTGGGTATCTCCCGGCTTCTCTGTGTCACCCGGATGCTCTGGTTCTGTAGGATTATTTGGCTCATTCGGGTTTCCCGGTTCTAAAGGCTTCTTCGGTACCGCCGCTTCCACCTGCGGCTGTTCGGGCAGATCATAGCCGGTTCCCAGGAAGAAACTCGTATGCGCCGGCTGATTGTAGCCCACATTTTGAGTGGCGATCTGCACCCGGTACTGCGTATCATGCATCAAAGTAGCCACTCGGTACTCTGTCGGGAAAGTCGTATGATACAATCTGAGATAAGCGCCGTCCTGTGATGGCCAGATCACCTCTTCACGCCAGTCTCCCAACAAATCTGCTGACAGGGAACAGTTTGACTTCGTTCCATTAATATATGTAACGTCGTAGGACGCCGTAAATACACGCCCTTTGCCATAGCCGTCAATCATTGTCCGTTCCATGACTTCCTGCTCCAAATCGCCGTCCCAGTAGATGGTGAAATTCTGCATCCATTTGGTAATGGAGCTCCAGGCGCCGATTGCCTCCCCTCTACTGTTCCACAAATCATCGCTCATAGAAGCCGAGTACTCCGCACCAGGATTATCCGCACTGAAATTCCCGGCAATTGCACGCCCGGTATCACCGTCCGACGTATAGCGGAAAAGAAATTCCCCATTGGAGGCTTTGCGCAGCGCTGCGCCATAAGGCTTCTCCTCAAAGCAGCTGAAAATTTCCAGTCCCGGATTTTCCGGGTCAAAATCTCCCACATGAATAGCGTCTCCATGTCCTAATTGACTGGAATAGAGCCCTGTCCCATCATGGTCTATCGTACAGGCGCCAAAGACAATTTCGTCAAAACCATCCGCATCCACGTCCGCCACTGCCAGGTTATGGTTTCCTTGCCCGGCATAGTCCTCATTTCCTGTTTCTTTGGTATCAAAAAACCACCGTTTCTGAAATTTCTTATCCACAATATCGTAAGCCGTCATGCCAAAATTCTCGTAATAGCCGCGGCTCACAAGCGCGCTGGGCTTTTTACCGTCCAGATACGCTACTGCCGCCAGGTAACGCTCGCTGCGGTTGCCGAAATCATCCCCCCAATATTCCTTATTGAGAATGCCCGGCGTGCCGTGGATACCGCGCCCCGGTTCATAGTCAATGGTATCTAACGCTCTGCCTGTCAAACCATCAAATAACGTCAGATATTCCGGTCCTTCCAAAATAACCCCTGCCAGGCTCCGCCAGTCTTTATCGGCCTGCCCAATTACATTCCCTACGCCGTCTGTAGTACCGTCTGCTGTCTTACAGATCACTTCCGCATAGCCGTCCCCATCAAAGTCATACACCAGAAACGGCGTATAATGCGCGCCGGCACGGATGTTGACGCCTAAATCAACGCGCCATAATTTTCTGCCGTCCATCTTATAAGCATCCAGATATACCTTTCCACGGTAGCCGTCCGCCATGTTGTCGCCGGAATTAGAAGGCATCCATTTTAAAATAATCTCGTACTCGCCGTCTCCGTCTACATCTCCGCAGGCCGCGTCATTGGGTGCGTAACTGTATTCTTTGCCATCCGGCGTCACACCTGGCGCGGGTTTATCCAGAGGAATATCCAAATAATTGTCTTCCCACACCGAAATAGATTCGCTCTGCTCCTTGTCTTTCCCATTTTGCAAAGTATGCAGCACATAATGGGACTCTGTATTTCCTGAAGCGTCCAAATAATTGGTGCTTGTTGCGATGGGAGAGGCCGTAATCTTCTGCCCGTCTCTATAAATGTCAAAGGCTGTGCCTGCATCGTCCGTGCCCAAGAACCTCCAGGACAGATAGACGCCGTCCTTTGTTTTCACTGCCACCACGCCCCTGTCTAAGGCTTCCACCTGCCTTTTGTTATTGAAGCTACGGTTCTCCTGCGCCTGCACGATCTCTATTCCCGGCAGCGGCGTCACTGTCCCGGCGGCCAGCGCTGCGCAAAGCAGCCCTGCGGCGAAACGTCTTGCAAACCGCCCGCTGCGTTTCCTCCTTTGTTTATCAATCTTCGCTGTTACCCTAACCATTTTCCATTTCTTCATATGATTCCTGCATCCCTTTCTGAAAAAATTTCTCTCTTCCAAACATTTCTTCCATTATAACCCAAATACCGCTTTTATTCCATATTATTTTTCCTAACCCTTGACTTTAGTATGCTAACTTGTTAGTATATTGGCGTAGGTCGTAAAAATACCATAAGAAAGGGAGATTATTCATTATGAAAAAGATACTTGTATTTATGCTGGCAGCAATCATGGCGTTGTCATTGGCTGCATGCGGCAAAACTGACTCTGAGACATCCGGCAGCGCCGAGGACAGCGATTTAGCTTATGTAAAGGACAAAGGTACTTTAGTCGTTGGCATTACCGATTTCGAGCCGATGGATTACAAAGATGAAAACGGCGAGTGGATTGGCTTCGATGCCGACATGGCAAAAGCATTTGCCAAAAGCCTTGGCGTAACTGCTGAATTCGTGGAAATTGATTGGGACAACAAGATTATGGAGTTAGACGGCAAGACCATCGACTGCGTATGGAACGGCATGACGCTGACTGACGAAGTGACAAGCTCCATGGCATGTTCCAATGCCTATTGCAACAATGCGCAGATTGTCATCGTACCCAAGGACAAAGCCGACCAGTACCAGGACACAGACAGCCTGTCTGATTTGACGTTCGCCGTAGAAGCAGGAAGCGCCGGTGAAGAACAGGTATCCGCGCTCGATTTAAATTATACGGCAGTAAAAGCGCAGGCAGACGCCCTGATGGAAGTGGCAGCCGGAACCTCTGACGCCGCAGTTATTGATTCCCTGATGGCAGCCGCTATGGTAGGAGAAGGAACCAGCTACGCCGACCTTACATACACAGTTGGCCTTAACAGCGAAGAGTATGGCGTTGGTTTCCGCAAAGGCTCCGATCTGGCGAAAGCGCTCAACGACTTCTTTGCTTCCAGTTACAAAGATGGAAGCATGACAACGTGTGCAGAAAAATATGGTGTACAGGCTGCAATCATTGAGCAGTAATTTCCTATATCAAACACCCCCTGGGAGGCAGATACCCTTGCGGGGATAAATGAAACACAGGAGCGCGTATGGAACAGATTTTAGAGCAACTTCCCATTGTCTTGAAAGCATTGAACGTTGGCTTTCTACAGACCTTAAAACTTTTCTTTGTCACGCTTATCGGCGCATTTCCGCTGGGATTGGTTATTGCCTTTGGCTCAATGTCCCGCTTTAAGCCGTTGAGTTATTTCACGAAATTCATAGTTTTGATTGTCAGGGGAACGCCCCTGATGATCCAGCTTTTAATCATTTACTATTTCCCGGGCCTTGTGCTGCACAATCCTGTCTGGGGCGGCGGTGAGACCGGGCGGTTTTTTGCCGCTTCCGTCTCCTTCATCCTCAACTATGCCTGCTATTTCTCGGAGATTTACCGCGGAGGCATCCAGGGCGTGCCGGCCGGACAACAAGAGGCCGGGCTGGTGCTTGGCATGACAAAGGGGCAGATCTTCCTTAAAATCACGCTGCTTCAGATGATTAAACGCATTGTACCGCCGATGTCCAATGAAATTATTACACTCGTAAAAGACACCTCCCTGGCCCGCATTATCGCCCTGCAAGAAATTATCTGGGCAGGACAGGCGTTTATGAAAGGTTCACAGGGCATATCCGGCGAGATTTGGCCGATGTTTTTCACCGCAGTGTACTATCTGCTCTGGAACGGCATTCTGACAGTCCTTCTTGGACGTTTGGAAAAGAAACTGGATTATTTTAAATAGAGGAGGAAAAGCATGCCAATCTTAGAAGTAGAACATATACGCAAATATTTCGGGCACACTGAGGTATTAAAGGACATCAGCTTTTCCCTGGAACAAGGACAGGTTGTCTCTATCATCGGCTCCTCCGGCAGCGGCAAAACCACGCTGCTGCGCTGCTTAAATTTCCTGGAGCGTCCCGACAAAGGCATCATCCACGTAAATGGAGAGACCTTGTTTGACGCCGACGACGCCAAAACGCAGCAGGAATCGGAAATCCGCAAGAAACGGCTGCATTTCGGGCTGGTCTTCCAGTCCTTCAACTTGTTTCCGCAGTACACCGCCTTGCAGAATGTGATGCTGGCCAAGGAACTGCTGGCAAAAGAGCAGCCTGGTTACAAGGCAGAACGCAAGAAAATCCATGATGAGATTGAGGCGCAGGCCAAAGAACTATTAAACCAGATGGGACTTGCCGACCGCATGGCGAATTATCCGCACCAGCTCTCCGGCGGCCAGTGCCAGCGTGTGGCGATTGCGCGGGCGCTCGCCTTACAGCCCGACATTCTCTGCTTCGATGAGCCGACTTCCGCCCTCGACCCGGAACTGACCGGCGAGGTCCTAAAGGTCATGAAAGAGCTTGCCGAGCAGAACACCACCATGGTCATTGTCACCCACGAAATGGCCTTTGCCCGGGACGTGGCAAACCATGTCATCTTTATGGACGACGGCTGCATCCTGGAACAGGGAGACCCTATCGAAGTATTTGAACATCCCAGGGAAGAGCGTACCAGACAATTTTTATCGCGCTTTACGCAAGGATAAAAACAAATTGGGCAAGCTCTTTCCTATAGGATAGAATAAAAAGGCTGCCGCAGCCAGGGAACACAACTCATCTGCAATATTGCCAGATTGTATGATGTCTCCACCTTACTGCGGCAGCCTTTTTGATACATGGTTGCCGTCATTTCTCACTTGTCTCTTCTGTTTCTTTCATCTGCTCTTCCAGCCACAGCTTAAAATCACCCTTCGCATTCCACTCGCGATAAGTAAATCCCATACTTTCATAATTCTTCTTTGTATACGGATGCTCCATACCAAGTATCAAGGAAAAAACCTTATATGATCTCAGATAATAAGTCAATGCAAGTTCATACTTTCCCTGCTTTTCATACAACATTGCCAGATTATGATAGTTTATGGCTGTATCGGGATGCTTCACTCCCCATATAAGTTCCACGATCCGCAGGCTCTTTTCATACAATTCTTCTGCTTCTTGATATTTTCCCTGGTTAAAATACAAGGTTGCCAGATTATGATAACTCTGAGCAGCACGTGGATGTTCCTTGCCAAATATATGTTCGTTTATCCGCAGACTTTTTTCATATAATTCTTCTGCTTCTCGGTACTTTCCCTGTTTCTCATACAATACAGCCAAATTATGATAACCCTGTGCTGTGTCAGGATGCTCCTCTCCCAACACGCTTTTTCTTATACGAAGACTTTTTTCGTACAATCCTTTCGCTTCCTGATACTTTCCCTGTTTCTCATACAATACAGCTAGATTATTATAGCTTATGGCTATATTGGGATGCTCCTCTCCCAACACACTTTCCATAATACGCAAACTCTTCCCATATAATTCTTCCGCTTCCCGGTACTTTCCCTGGCTCTCATACAATCCAGCCAGGTTATTATAATTCTGGGCGGTATCTATATGCTCCTCTCCCTGCATCTTTCTTCTGATACGCAAACTCTTTTCATACAACTCTTCCACTTCCTGATATCTTCCCTGGCTGTGATACAATTCTGCCAAGTTATTATAGATCGTCGCCGTATGCAAGTGCTCCTCTCCCAGCGCTTTCTCACAAATACGCATGCTTCGTCTATAAAGTGCTTCCGCTTCCCGGTATCTTCCTTGTTTCTCATACACTACCGCCAGATCATTATAAACCCTCGCTGCCTCCGGGTGCTCCCTTCCCTGTTCCTGTTCGATAATCCGCAGGCTCTTTTCATACAACGCTGCCGCTTCCCGATATCTTCCCTGCTTCTCATAAACAAATGCTAATCTTCCATCGAGCCGCGCCAAATCTAACTGTTCCGCCCCCAGCAGTTCGCCTTTAATTTTACGTGCATATACTAACAATCTCTCACCGGCGGCATAATCTGCTTTCTCTAACGCATTCTGCGCCTGTTTCAGCAGTGCATTGGCCCTGGCCATTTTTTGCCTGGGACTTTCGGCTTCCTGGTTGCTCTCTTCTGTGGATTTTTCCACCGCAGCAAATACTTGTTCCGCCTGTACCTGCCGCTCATCCGCAAAGGTAATTCTCAATTTAACAAAGGAATAGAAATCGTACGCTCCCGCCGCTAACTGGTCGTCTCCATAGGGCGTGACAAGAAAAATCATATTTTTCCCCAAGCCCTCCAGCATATCCCGGCTGAAGTTCAGGCGTTTCAAACTCTGCTCGCTTTGCAGCGCAAGCTGAAAGTTTACGACCATAAAAACCTTCGCCTCCGGCAATCCATTTACCCATTCCTGTAAATCACGGAACACATATTCTCCGGAATGCTCTTTATAGTCGAAAATCTCCACGGCTCCCTGGCGGTAAATATCGGCAAGCTCCTCCTGCATCCTTTCCTCCGCAATCACCAGAAACAAGCCCTGCTCCGATTTATTGATAATCCAGCCTAAGCTCCGATACCCTTCCTGATTACGCTCCGACATCTTCCATCAACCCCTGTTCTTTCAAAAACTTCGCAACCAACGGATGGACATTATGCCACCGTTTGCCATTATATTCCAGCACCACCGACGCCTGCAGCATCCGAAGCAGCATCTCCTTGTCCTCAATGCGCTCCTTGTTCCCCTGGTAAATATTTAACAAGAACTGGTAATCTCTCTGCTCTATCCGCCTGGTTAAAGAGGTCTTCTCCTCCTCCAGCGCATAGTCCGCATCTTCCAGCCCAATACGCCCGCTGTTCCTGCGCTCCGCTCTCTTGGCAGCCGCATTGATCACGCGGAATAAATCCCTGAGGGAACCTCCCGTATACGAAATCATCTTGGCTAAGACGTCTTCTTCAAACAAATCCAGGTTCGCGCGTTTTTGCACAATCTGGCGTATAATGCTAATCCCATCCTCAAACGGCTGTCCCTCTATGGTCTCAATCTTAATCATCGGCAGCGTTTTGGTGATGAAATAACTTTCCATCGCCGAAAACCGCACATCATAAGAAAGCGCGATGGGGAACGTATAGATGACCGGAAACTTCATGCCGGAAAGAATGGCCGCATAATTATAAAATACCTTCCACGCATCCTCCGGGTTCAGCCTGTCTAAATCCTCAAAAATAATAATCGGACGTCTGCCTCCCGTTTTATCCGTTATCGCCTCCGACACTTGCCCCAGAATGCGAATCCATTCGCTGGAGCGGACGCTGATTCTCCTACGGTACTCTTTCCTTGTCTCCTCATTAAACCTTAATTCGGTTTTAATCTGGGCAAAAATATTTAAAATGCCGGCAAAAATCCCCTTGGTCTCCACCGCTGTGCCGGCTCCCAGAATATCGTCCCGCGCCTCCTGAAGCGCCAATGTTTCCGTACCCTCCATCCAAAATTGCGCAATATTATCAAGCAGATTTTGCCCAATTTTACATTCCGCTTCCTCGGCAATTTCCAGCAAAGCCTCGCCCATAAGGATAAAAAGGTCAGAATGTACAATATTAAATAAATCCAAATCCGTACTGCATTTCATTGTCCGCACATGATAGCCGTCCTCTATAAGCCTTTCTGTCATCCGGTTCAGCTCCGTACTCTTTCCGCATCCTCTATGCCCCAGCAGCAGGCAGGCATTCGCTTCCTGCGGGTCGCGGCAAATATCAAATATATCTTCGATCGGAGAATTGTACTTATCGCTCGTACGGCACTCCATGGTATTTTCACAGTAAAACTCCGCCATCTGTTTCTCCTGCAAAGGCGCGGGAGAAAAAGCGTTTAAAATCTCAGAGACCTGATTTGCATACTTCATCAGAATACTCCTCCTTTCCTGATTCCAATACTCATTATATAATAAGGCCCACAATTTAGCAAAACAATTTCTAATTTAAGTTTCCCCATTTTTATAGTAAGTGATAATTCGTACCAAAAATAGAAAAAGGGGTATTCCAAAAATATTCATTGGAACCTCCCTTCTTCTATTCGGAACGTTTCTTTAATATACCGTTTATACTTTTTTGCATCTACTCGCAGGGATATACCATATTCCACTGCTTACGGATTCTGTCTAATAGTTCCATCACCCGCAGAATTTCACTGTGCGGCATCTCCTCACACTCCGTCTTTCCCGCTTCGATGGCGCGGATACAGGAGAGCACTTCATATTCATAGCCGTTTATCTGCTCTGGTACTTGGTAGCGCGCCGTCATTTTCCGGTCCAGGCCAAATACGCGGATTTCTTCACAATTATTGATATTTTGCACTTCGAGATAGCCTTGGTCGCCGCTGATAACGCCCTGGCGGTCCGTCTGCGCAAGCATATCGCTGTGCAGCACCGCCATCTTTTCCTCCTCAAATGTAAGCGTGATGCTGTTGACCCAATCAATGCCCTTGGGAGACATAATGGCTGTGGCGTGTACATCCTTTATCTCTCCATGGAACGCCATCAGCGCAAAGTTAATCGGATATACGCCCAGGTCAAGCAGGGCGCCGCCCGCCAACTCCGGGTTCTGCATACGATCTACATGGGCGAGAATATAGCCCAGGTTTGCCGTCAGCGAGGTGACATTGCCAATCGCCTTACAAGCTAAAATGTCGTCAATCATCCTCCGGCTCGGCATATAACGCGTCCAGATTGCCTCTGCCAGCAGAAGTCCTTTTTCCTCCGACAACTGAATCAGTTCCCGCGCCTGCCTGGCATTGACCGTAAATGCTTTCTCTACCAGTACGTGTTTTCCATGCTCTAAGCACAGCTTGGCGTGCTCATAGTGATGGGAATGCGGGGAAGCCACATAGACAAATTCCACCTGCGGGTCCTGCGCCATCTCCTCATAGGAGCCATAAGCTTTCTCAAATCCCCACTGTTCGGCAAACTTTTCCGCACGCTTCAAGTCTCTGGACGCCACGGCATATCGCTCTATCTTATCAATCTCCGATACAGCCTTTGCCATGCTGTGGGCAATACCGCCAGGCGCCAAAATTGCAAATTTCATGATACGTCCTCCTTTCTATTGTCTTATGCCGTCTTTCTCTGAACGGCAAATCCCTTAAAGGGAATTGATAAACGTAACGTTACCCCGTATACTCCCCATACGTCCCTTTTGTGTCCCGCTTCACCTCATACAACGCCTCGTCCGCATGGCTTAAAAGCTCAGAAATATCGGTGTCCGTATCAGACGTCCAGGCAAAGCCTGCGGAAGCGCTGATCACTCTGGTCTCCGTCTCCGACAGCGGTACATGGTTCTTCCGCAGCGTATCATAAAAATGATTCATGTATCTTATAATCTCAAACCGGTTCCGGCAGCCAAAAAGCATCATACAAAATTCGTCGCCAGACCGCCTTGCCGTCAAGAAATGTTCCGGGGGCATCGCACTCATGACTGCGGAAAAATTTTGGAGATAACGATCGCCGACATCATGTCCAAACGTATCATTGATTCCCTTGAAAAAGTCGAGATCCAACATGACGACGGCACAGACTTCCCCTTCCGCCAACTCACGTAAATGCTTCTCTGCTTTTTCCTTAAAATACTGAAATTTGTACAGTCCGGTGAGCTGGTCATGCGTATTCTCGTAACGCATACGCTTTTTCTCCATGATGTCCGCCGTAACATCTGTGATTACGCCAAGTTTTCCTTCTAAGGACTCTGACATATGAATACGCACATACTTATCATCATTGATTTGGTAGACGTCTGTTTCCCCCTCAATGGGATTCTCTGTAATCGAACCGATAAACTTGTCAAACTCATCGGCATTTTTACAGAATTCAGCAACCTCTTTATTGGAAATACCCAGAAGTTCTCCCACTCCCAGGGTAACAAAAACATGATTAATGCCATTTTCATACTCAAATGCTGCCAGCGGAATACCGCTGATTTCAATAATTGCAGAGATTCTATTGGAAATACTGACAATGCTTGTCACCATCGTGTTGATTCCTTTGCTCAGTTCTTCAAACTCGCGGTTCCCGCTCACAGATACCGTAGTATCAAAATTGCCGTTTGTGATGGCAGACAAATCCTCATTAATTCGGTGAATTCCGTCGATGACCTTACTTCTGACAAGATAATTCAAAAGTAAAATGACAGCCGCCTCAATAAATAGCAGGTATATGAGCGTCATAACGGTATTCTCCATCAGCTTCTTCATTAAATCTTCTGCCGGCATGGCAGCGCAGATTAACACATCCTCGTTCCTCCTGCTCACCACATACCGTTGTTCTCCATCCGTACCAGTTTTATAAGCTCCCAATTCACACTCCAGGAGTTCATCTAACGGGTAATATTTCGCGACAGAATCTCCATCCCCACCTTCGGAATAGCCTAAAGTCTCCCCCGTGTCACTGTCAACGACAAATAATTCTTCCCCTACATCGGTAGGAAATCTTGAGAACATATAATCATAGGTATTTCTGGATTGCGCCTCTAACTGCCGTTTGGGCTCAAAGCCAACCTGGACGACTCCTTTTTGCCCCTTTCTCGCCACGCCCACATACTGCCGGATGATACCTGCGGCTGCATTGGGCTTCGGCTCCTGAATAAGATAGGCGTCCTCATCCTCACTGTCCAGCAAGTCCAGAAATGGACGCGTCTGCTCATGGTCCGCCATGTCAATCCCTACATATTCAGAAACTGAAGCGGAGACAATGATTCCATTTTCATCTATCACATGCAGCTCGTCTACATTGAGCAGCCGCGCAAGATACTGCATCTTAGACACATCCATGGAAACCTCTTCCTGGCGGTCCACGACATAGGCTGCCGCCCTTGCCCTGATCAGATAATCTTCATCCAAGTTTCTTTTCAGTAAATCCAACTCTCTGCGGTTATTGTCAAGCGTATGTATAATCTGCTCTATCTTTGCCTGAAAGCTGTTATACTGCTGGTTCTCCAGCGTATGTTTGCTGAGCAGTACATTAATAATAAGAATGAGGAAAATAGCCGACGTCATAATGACGAAAACATATTTTATAAAAGTTTTCTGCATAGGAATTCATCACTTTCTTTCATCTACTTAAAAATAGCGCAGCGTTTATCGCTAATAAAACGCCCCTTAAGTCAAATTATATCATCCCGTCCTCAGTTTATTAATTCCTATTTTTTCACAAAATAACCTAAATTTTCGCAAACAGCATAATGTGGAAAATGCCTCCTTCACAATAACAACCGAGATTCCCTCCTATTTTCTCCGAAAAAGCCTGCACGCTCTGCATCCCCAAGCCGTGCCCTTCCCCCGCCGCTCTGCGCGGAAGCCCCGTCTCCCCGTCAAGCATGATCTCCTGCTCATACTCATTCTGCATGTGGATAAGCACGCGCCCGTCCGCACAATGGATATTTACTTGCACGCGCTTATCTTTCCTCTCAAATCTGCTAACATGGCTGATGGCATTTTCCAGCAGATTGGCAACTACCGCGGCAAACTCATAATCGCTGAAAGGAAGTTCTTTGGCAACCACGGCCTCCAACTGCACTGTGACGCCAAGGGAATACGCCTTTTCCACCATATGGGAGAGAATAGAATTTACCGTCAGATTATGACAGTATTTCACTACTTTATTTTCATCTGCAACAGACTTTATGTATTCTGCGAGCTTTCTGATTTCATCATACTCCCCCTGATCCAGCAGCGAATTTATCATTCCTGAATAATGATGCATATCGTGCTGCATGATTTTTAAATTCTTTTCCGTCTGTTCCAGAAGATGATACTGCTTCTCAAGCTCCCTGACATAAGATTCGATAAATACATTCTTCCAATAAGTCTCCGCCCTCTCAGATTCACTTTTCAGATATCGGAGAGCCACCACATAAGAAATAATCATGGTAATGATAAAAAAGATAACGCCGGCAATATTGCGTGGATTTTCGTCAAGCGTATACGGAAAAAAGGCCAGAAAAGAAAAACTACAATAAAAAAATACTGGAATCAGACACAGTTCCCACTGGCCGTGAATAGATTCCCTCTCCTGATAGCTGAGTACGATATCACGAATCCGAACGCATAAAACAGTTAAAATCACAACATGAACGAAAAGACCGCCAATTATGGAAACAATTATGTTTTTGGTCCAGACAAATAAGATTGCCGTTGAAACGCTCCCGGCAATCACATAACTGGACGCGCTCAAACCAATAAACAGAACTTTACTGTCCCTGTTCCTGGAGATGAAAATGCCGGTAAGCTGTGTCACAACAATCTGGAATACAGTCACCACTACATAACAAGAACTACTATCCTCAAAAATATTCAGCTTCAGGCAGTCTGTCAAGGTCAGTACAAGAAACGACGAAAAACAGATGCATGCCGTCCTTGTCTTAGAATAGCGGCGCATGATAAACAGATACATGAACAACATCAAAAATATATGGCTTATCATATAAGATATACTTTTATAGTACATACCCCTTCCTCCTACCGATAGCATTCAGAGATAAACTGGAGATACTCTCTTTTCACCTCCGCTGCCCTTGTCTTGCTGACAGGAATGCGCCTGCCGCTTTCCATTATAATATTGCCCTGCCCTAACTTTTTTACATGGTTCATATTAATCAGAAATGATTTGTGAATACGCAGAAAACTCCTATCCCCTGAGATTTCTTTTATTTCCTCATCAAATGACTTTCTGATAAAAATACTTTTTATATTTTCCCCGTCTGCCAGAAATACATTGAGCATCCGTGAATAATTTTCAATATACTCTATTTTGGAATATGGCACTGACAACGTACCATTCTTGGTCTTAACGGGAAACAATGGATTCTTCTCGGCGTTTTGATAATAAAGCGCAAAATCCATGGCCTCAAAAAAATGCTCTTCACTGACAGGTTTTAAAAGATAACGCGAGGCATGAACCTCATACGCTTCCAGCGCAAAATCAGCGGAGGTGGTAACATAAATAATTACACCTCCGCCCCCATTCTGTCGAATCAGGCTGCCAATTTCAATTCCGTTTTTTTCAGACATAATCATGTCCAATAAATAAATGTCTGCCTGATCCCCCTGTAAAATCCGCTCATACAGGCGGCAAGCGTCGGTGAATTCTTCCACCTCAAAATGGATTCCCGCAGCCGTGTCCCTGTACTTTTGCAGCAGCCTTTCCAAACGCTGTAAATCTTTCACGCAGTCATCGCATATTACAATTTTCATATATCGCTCCCTGAGGTTACTATAAACGCCTTTTGCGGCGTCCCCCTACTCTCTTAGCAGATAATATTATTTCACTTTTTCCAAAAATCTGCATAGTTATTATATCCCTATTGTAAGATAATGACAAACGCGTGTCAAATGAAATAACATTTCCATCAAGCCCGCGCCCTGCGGCGCGTCAGGCAGGTATATTTTCTTTTTTGTAAATTCCGCAGCGCCGGCAGTACCTGGGCAGGCACGGAAATCTACACTGCATTCTTTGGCGGCATTTCCATATACTTTATTGTCCAAAATTTCTTGTACGGCTGCCCGCAAGCTTTCCGTAGAATCATTCTTCAGCATAATTCCCGCACCGATTTCGGTAACTCTTCTCGCTACGGCATACTGCTCGCCCGTTTGCGGATAAAGAACCATAGGCGCAGCCATATACAGGCTTTCGGAAACGCTGTTCATACCGCAGTGCGTAATGAAGACGTCTGCTTTGGCAAGAATATCAAGCTGGTCAACATAAGGAAACACTTGGATATTGTCCGGCAATTCCCCCAACTCTTCGCGGTTTATCGCATCCCCGCAGGATATTATGACATCAACATCCATACTTTTCAGGGCGTCCATACATTTACGGTAAAAAATCAGGCCGGTCATTAATAACCGTCCCCATAGAGACATAAATGAGCGGCCGCTCCTTCTCTTTTTGGGGCGGGACTTTAGAAAATACTGAGCGTAACGCGAATATCCTGCACCGTCATCTCTGTAGTAGAGACATTTTTTATGCCAGCTTCCTCTTGCTCCGTCAGTTTGGGCAAAAAAGAATCACAGGATATAAAATCTGCCCCGGTGTCCATGATCTTCTTCTCAAATTCGTCAAACGAATAGAAGCGAACTACATTTCCCCACCTGACAAGTTCAGCGGCAACCGGCAGCATAGGATTGGTGTGGCCATGCGCAGGAATACAAAAGAATGTCAACAGAAATTTGATTGCTGGATAATAAAAGAAAAAATGGTCTTTATCTATCGTTTAAACTCCTACACAATAGTCATTATGCCTTATGCATCTATAACCCTTGCTACTAACAAAAAAATAACGCCCCACCCGCAAAGTGTAGCGCTATTTTGTAAACATAAGTTGATAATTTGCAGGATTACAATACGCCCCTTTTATTGCCAAAAGGGATATTGCCTGATAGCAGAAAAAATGTTATATTGTCGATATGGGAAATCCATAGAGCCAAAGGCGGCTTTACCCTTCTTATTTTTTCGGAGGGTTTCAAGTAGCCCTCCAGACGAAAAAAAGAGGAGGGCGATGCAATATACGTTACATATCAGGATTTAATCCAGATTGGGATACTCATTGTCGCCCTTGCGAATTTGCTTTATCAGATTTACAAGGGAAAAAGAAATAGCCGCCACTATTCGCAGTAGTGACGGCATACCTCGCATGAGGTAATAATTTGTCATAATGTGGGTAGAGCCGCTTCTATGGCTTTTCCCTTTCTGTGTATAATATAACACATCCAAAGGCAAAACGCAAGAAATTTTTATGTTTTCTTCAAGACATGAAAATTTCATTTTAGGGTACCTTCAGTAAATAACGACCACAAATAACTAAATCCCAATCTAAATAGCAGTTCATCATTACATGAACTGTTGCAGCAATTTTTCTGGATTGTGTTCCAATTCTTTTATCGCTTTTATCTCCGCTTTCGCCTTATACAGAATATTGTTATTATTCTCAATAATCATTTTAAGGCTTCCTTCACTGCTTTTTCGTCTAACTTACCAGCTATTTACGCATGCTCTCCTCATCACATTACAACCGACAAACCATGATGTATTCTTCTTCATTTTCGTCAGTGATTTCAAAACCCACTTTCTGATACATACGAACCGCATAATTTACCTTCTGCACAGAAAGAGATGTTTGCTTATACCCTTTTTCTCTCAGAAATTGCAGCATAGCTTTCATAAGCGCTGTACCAATGCCTAAATTCCTGTATTCCTCATACAGTGATATTGCAAATGATGGCGTTTCACCATCAATATGCCCGTAATCATCCATAATACGCACCCATACTGCGCCTACAATCTTCTCTTTTATTTCTGCAACGAAACAACAATCATCTTCTTTCCCAAAATCTTCGATATATACTTGAAGCTCTGGCCGTTCAATAATAGATTTTGGTGGCTTTTCCATTCCCTCTGGAATAAAAATTGCTTCATATAGAAAATCAGATAATATTGGATATTCATTTTCTCTGATTTTCCTAATTTGATAATCCATACTTACTCCTTTATTACTTCTTTTAATAAAGAGTACATTTTCATATCAATTACCTTACCATTCTTCACTGCATTACTTCTCAATGTACCCTCATATTGAAATCCCGCTTTTTCAAGTACTCTGCAAGATGCTTTATTATAGGCAAATGGCTCGGCATAAATACGGATAATGTCGCTTTCACTAAAAATATATTCACATATTTGCTTGACAGCTTCGGTCATAATGCCTTTACCCCAATATTCCTCGGCAACATAGTATCCCAACTCGGCGGTTTGTCTATGAATATTGCCCTGACGAAAAATGCCTATGCTGCCAATCGCTATGTTATCTACTGTAATAGCAAAAGCAAAGGTTTCATTTTCATCTGCGGAAAGCATATCAGAAATAAAATCTTTCCCGTCCTGCTCGGTATAAGGATAGGGTAAGCCGTCACGAAGATTATCTTGTACTTTTTTGTTTGACAGAGCCACAGCTAAATTTTTTGCATCGGATAACTCCCATTTCCTTATTCTGCATTTCATTTTCCAACACCTCTCAAGCGTATCGTATTTTAATCTGCTTTCCATTTTTTCTCCATAATCTCATAAACTAACTTCACATCATTTTCCAGTTCATATATCCCATGCCCCACCGTTTTATAACCTCTATGTTCATATAAACACGCTGCTGGAAGTGAAGCGTCTAAAACAACCTTATCATACATTCTGTCAATTTCCTTCTCCAAACAATCCATAATATGCGAACCACAACCTTGATTTTGATAAGAGGGCAACACATATACACCCGTTATATGATTGCCATCAAAACAACCTGTCCCGACAATTACATCGTTGTATACCAACACTCCCATATTCCCAGACGCTATTCCTTCTAAGATATGTTCTTTACTATGATGTTTACAAAAGAAATCCACTACTTCTTTTGGATAATACTTAGGATATACTGTTTTAATAGCCGTATGTAAAACATGGAAAATTCCATTTACCATGTCAGATGTTGCCTTTACATATTTCATGTCTTTCCTCCGTTATGAAGTGACTTTTGTCAAGAGGTAAATTTAAAAAATAACAAACTT
>CAJURU010000043.1 GCA_910588845.1 uncultured Lachnospiraceae bacterium | reverse complement strand
GATTGAAAATTAAATAGCACATAGATGGAAGAATGAAATGTCAGCCAATGGATAAAGCTGACTGCCGCCGAACGTAAGTCGTCCTTTTCGACTGGCGTATGGCAGCATGGTTTTGAATCTCAAAGCCGTTACATAGCATTGCGAATCCGAGAAGGAGAAAACACTCCTGTCATTCGTGGTGCGGTGTGGCGGCTTTTTCATTTGTCCAAAAGTCAAGAGAAACCGAATCCAGAACAGAGGTGCAGGGACATAGGATTTTCTTTTCGGAGGGTAAGACAGGTATGGAAAAATGCCGCTGCACAGGAAAAATGCTCTGCGGTATTGCCCACAGAGATAGCGAGCATCGGATTGTATCAGCCACAACCCCAACCTTAAAGCCTTTTAAGAAAAGGATAGAAGAATATTAATGGATATGCTATAATTCTTGTGTTGTCCAACCTACACCCGGCAACGGGAGGAGGTGTTTCCATGGAGTTTGTCATATCTTTTATAGTCGCTGTTGCGGCTGGTGTAGCCTGCCACTACATCATCAAATGGCTTGACAGTGACTGAAAGGGCAACAAATAGCCTAGTGGGTGCTTTGCCACTATAAAAGAAAAGAAGAATCCCCAGACTGTACGCTACTACGGTTTGGGGATTCATTCTGCGTTCTCATGGAACTGTCATATCTTTTTGCCTATCGGCATTATAGCATATGCAAAAACTTTTTTCAATATGCTTTTGGCAATCTAAAAACTATCCTTATCTGGTATCAGTCAAGAACAAAATTACAAAAAGAAGCCCCTCCTCATGGATGTTAGCATCCGCAAGGAGGGACATTCTATTGTGCGTTTCTATTGCATACGCATCTTATTTTAAGATTTTAATCTTAATCTTTCCTGACTTCTTAGTGCCGTCTGTAGAAGTTGCCGTAATCGTAACGGTCTTGCCCTTTCCGGCTTTCTTGGTCGTTACCACGCCCTTGCTGCTGACGGTCGCCCATTTCTTGTTTGAAGTCTTCCAGACCAGTTTCGTGTTGGTGGTCTTCTTGCTGCCGGGGCTTACGGTTGCCTTGACGGTTACTTTCTTTCCAGCTTTCACCTTCTTGGATTTCGCCTTGAGGGTCACCTTCGTAACGCCCTTTTTCATAATCTTTATCTTGATGGTTCCCTTTTTCTTGCTGCCGTCTTTGGCTGTTGCCGTGATGGTAACGGTCTTGCCAGCGCCGGCTTTCTTGGTCGTTACCACGCCCTTGCTGCTGACGGTCGCCCACTTCTTGTTTGAAGATTTCCAGGTCAGGCCCTTATTGGTCGGCTTACTCGGAGAGACTTTTGCTTTTACGGTCACTTTCTTTCCTGCTGCAATATTCTTACTGTCAGCGGAAAGGGTAACCTTCGTCACCTTCACTGCTTTCTTGAGGGCTGCTTTTTTGGCGTTCAGCGTTGCCAACGCGCTGTTTACTTCCTGTTGCGTGGCGTCTGCTTTGGCAGCAATTTTCTTTGCGGCATTCAACGCCGTCTGGAAAGCGCTCCATGTAGAAGAAGTATATACAGATGATTTCAACGCTGAGTAATCTTTGATTGCTTTATTTAACGCATCCTTATTTACATTGCGCACAAGACCCTGCGTCGCTGCATTCAGTTCTGCGATTGCCGTATCAATCTCATTCTTAGTTACATTATTATTTTCTTCTGCAAGACGGTCCGCTATCTTCTTCATAGAAGCCAACGCTTTCTGGTATTTCTCCCAACTCTCTTTGGTGTAGGATTCCGGCTTCATGCCTGCTGCTGCGGTTATTGCCTGTTCATATGCGGTTGTCAGCTCCTGCTTTTTCTCTGCACTGGGAATCTGCGCCGCTACCGGGGTAAGCGCTGCTCTTGCAGCATCCAAAGCTTTAGCGGCGTCCTCCGCCTCTGCTTTTGTCGCATTGTTTTTGCCGAGCACTTCTTCAAACGCATCCAGGGCAGCTTTATATTTGCCCCAGGTCAGCGGTGTATAATTGCTGCTTGGCAAATTTTCTGCTTTGGCTTCCGCCAACTTCTGATCCAACTCCGCTTTCATCGCCGCTGTAAGTTTATACTCGTCTTTAACCGCAAGCGCATCTATTTTCTCCTGAAGCGCTGCTGCCGCCGGAGCATAGTCTTCCAGCCTCTTAGCATGTTCTGCTTTCGCTGCCAGCAACGCGGTCTCCAAATCTCCCCAGGTTGCATCTGTATAAGCTTCTTTGTATGCTTCCAATGCCTGCGCGTCTGCGATTGCATCCTCTAATACTTTCTTATCGCCGCACAATTTCAGAGCTGCCCCTGCACTCTCCGGCAGGCTGCCAACTGCCTCTGTAATTGCTGCCTGCGTTGCATTGGCAGTTTCCAGCACGGCCGTAGCTGCCTCAAGCTTATCCTGTAATGCTTTCCAGCTTGTTTCTGTATAATCATTTGCTTCAAGAGCGTCCATTTCATCTGTTATGGCATTTATCTTATCTCGCAATGCCACGATACTTACGAGCTTACTCTCCGCATCTTCCAGAGCGCTCTTTGCATCTGCAACAGCCTGCGCGCTAGTCGGTCTGTCAACCTGCGCCTGCGCTGCATGAAGGGCTTCTGTCAAAGCGGTCCAGCTTGCCGATGTGTAATCACGCTCCTTGAGACGCTTATCTTTCAGTGCGCTAATCGCATTTTCCAAATCAGTCGTTGGAATATCAAGCTTATAAAATACGCTGCACTTAAAAGTAATATTCTCTGTTTTTTGGGCTTCTCCTTCGCCAATCGTAATTTTAGCTGTCAACTCAGCTTCTTTTACCGTCTCGTCCCCTTGCTGAGGAATACTAACCGTACCGTCGGCGCTATTAACAACATCATTGTCCGAAGATTCCCAGGAAATCTTTGCATCGCCATAAGCAGTTTCCGGAAGCGTAATCTTTCCTTCGGGAGCAGTCAAATTGGTTATATTCAAGACAACGCTTCCGTCGTCTTCAACCCTTGCTCCAAGCGCTTCGATAACGTCATCCTTAGCGTATTTCATGGCAAGCGTACTGCGGTAAGCATAAATCTCCGCTATATGCTCCTGTGCAAGAGCTGCATTGTAAATACGGAAGTCCCTGATGGAACCTTTATAATCCTTATCTTTGTTACTAGGATTTTTGCCATAGCTGCAGTTACCGATATATGCGGCCCGGGTATTCGGGTCGGCATCCCACATTTCTTTTACGGTATGCGCAACGTCTTTCGCGCCGACTTCCTCTCCATTCACATAAAGCGTAAGATTGGTGCCGCTCAACACGCAGACTACATGATGCCAGGTATCCTGCTCCGCCGCATCTACCGAAATGTTAGATGCGCCGCTCCAATATTTGGGGTTCATGCTGGCAACTAACTTGTTGTTGTCATATGTGTTGACATAGAAGAAATGTGCATCTGTTTTACTGTTGTCGCCAAAACCATCTCCAGAACCAATACCAAATGCATTGGACTTAGCGCCTCGCGCATCTTTTGCCCAGAACGCAAATGTCATATAATCGGAAACAGGCAATTCATCGGGAAGCGTAATACAGTTTTCTAATGCGTTCCCACCATTGAACGTCGCGCCGTTTTCCCGGTTGAACGTTACGCTCTCTGCCGCTGTGCCGTCCATACCGTTGCCGGATGCGTCTTTCGCCTTGTCGGCGCTGCTATCCATCGGATACCAGGCAGCAAGGGCGTCGCCCATATCCTTGAAGCTCTTTATGACAAGAACTTCTGACGCCTGCTTGAGCGCCGCGGTTGCCGCATCTACTTGTTCTGCGTCTTCGTCTTCTGTTCCCTGTGTTTTCTTGACTTCCTCTGCGGCCTCCAATTTGGCTTTCATAGCCGCCAGGCTGTCTGCCGTATAAATATTTTCAGCCTTTGCCTTGTTGTATTGGGCTTTCGCCTCCGCATAAGCCTCATCAAATTCTATAAAAGATACGCCGTCGGCTTCTAATACTGTTAAGCCGGAAAATATCTTTGTCATCGTACTGGAACCATACTGAATCTTTGCATTCAGTGTGACAACAGCCGGCCCTTTTCCTTTGGAGGGGCGCACTACGCTGCCGTCGGCCCTGATTGCCGGATCGGAAGATTCCCAGGTAATCTTCAAGCCCTGTACGGTCTTACCATCGCTGGTCTGCATTTCCGTCGGAAGGTTCAGATCTTCTGTAATCTGAGCCTTATCTAATGTCTCACCCGATTGCAGGCTTAATTCCAGGTTGTCATAAACATCCTGCACCGGAGCGTTGCACAGCCTGTCGTTGGCAATTTTCTGGATGTCCGCTTCTGTCAGCAGGCCGTGATATACCTCAAAATCATCAAATGTCGCTTTGTAGTCATCATCCCCCCAGGAAGCACGGCCTAAATAATTGTTCTGCGCAACCAACTGGGAAGGCTTGACAATTCCATTTACCGTTCCTACCAGCACGCCGTCCAGATACAGCTTCGCCGTGTCTTTTGAGCCGTTGGTAACAATTGCTACATGCGTCCATTGGCCGATAGGCGTGTAAATATTTTTATCATTGTTGTCCTTTGCCGTAAGATTTGCTACCGTCTTAGCGCCAATCCGGTATTCCATATCCATCAAATCATTTCTATTAATCAGTCCCAGATGGCCCTGCGGATTGGTTTGCCCTACTTGCGTCGCATGCAGAACCATAGCAAAGGAATTGCCGTTTTTCTCACGGTTAATAAACATAGAAACCGTGAAATCATCCTGCGTAATCTTGCTGACCCCGTCTGCACCAGTGAGCTGCAATAAATCATCTGGCAGTTTCACATTGGAGGAACCATTGCTGCCGCCTTTTAATTTAACGCCCTTACTGCCGCCATCGACGCCAGCCGCGTTCTGCTCTACATTGTTAAACGTAGCGTCTGCATGATTGCCTGTCTTGTCTGCCGCGGGATTGGCGCCGTCAAATGTATACTGTGCAAGCAGATAAGCATGTTTTACATGCACTTTCGCCTTTGCCTGCCCGCCGGTTGCAAACGTACCTGTCACTTCCAGAGGCGCACCGTCCGCCGTCTCTGTGTTAAAGTCAAATTTATCGAAGTCCCAGGTAACTTCTGTCGCTACCGCTTCACTCATGCCTTCATAAGAAGCTTTCACCGTTGTCGGCAGAATAGGGTTCTTACCAACTATCGTTTTTGTCTCAATCGTCTCTGCCTGGCCAATAAATGCGGCTTCTTTATACTGAACGATATACTTGAGGGTTTCTCCAGCCGCCGGCAAATCTGCACTTTCTGTAGCTGCAGTGTCGGCCGTACCATTTCCATCCGTGTCCCAACCGGAGTTTTCTGCATCAAAAAGATATGTCTTACCTCCGATACTCTTAGGTGTAAAGAGCGCGGTATCCATAGTTTTTGAAATGCCTGCCACTTCCTTTGTTGAAGTCGAATATTCTGCCATAGACGTACCATCCGCAGCCTTATATTCCACTTGCAGCGTTGCATAACCAGACTGCCAGTGAATCTTATGGTTGGTAATCGTAAAGTTAGACCGCCCTACATAATAGCTTTCGATAATTCCCTGATTATATTTTCTAAATCCATTTGCCTTTGTCCCCACTTCATTGACGTTTCCGTTGGGATCTGTCACAAACGCCCGGTATGTCCCGGGAGTTGTACTGGAATCCATCTCTATGCGTACATGGTATTTGCTTACGCCGTCATAAACTGCTTTTCCATTGCTTGACGGATCATTTGCAGCGCCACCGCCGCTTCCGTCGCCTGCCCTTACGTTAAAAAATCCCTGAGATTTCTTGAAATGCAACATAGCGCCGCCATTATTCCAGATATTGTTGTTATTGTCAAGGACAGAATCCGGGTAGATAAATGCGCCGTCTGTCACATCGCCTGTCGTCGTGATATCAAATTCACTGATAATCTTACCCTTATACTGTCTGGAAAGTTTATGCAGGCCGTCGGTTCCGTTCTCCGTATGGGCAGCTGTTACCACCTCATCAATCGCCTCGTCACACTCATACACATGAACGGTTGCCGTCACTTTCGCATTCTCTGCCGGCAGCCCTTTTGCCGTTCCCTGTACGGTATTATCGCCAATAACCCATTTCTTTTCCGAAATATCTTCCCATTCCACATTCACGGGGAGCGTGTAGTCTTCTACATTCGTACTTGCTATAAGCTGTTTGGGAAGAATTGGCTGATTGCCCTCAATCGCATAAATGGTATCCGGCGCTGTAACAGATTGTGGCTCTGCTTTTTTGTAAACCAGTGTTATCACATTGTCAGCAGCATTTTCTTTCACTTCCGCTATCGTCATAGTACTTGCTGATTCGTCATGTACATAGACGCCTGATTCCGTTTCGAACTGCTTTTCGTCCTCAGCAATCTCATATGTATATGGGGAGGCAACCTTCACCATTTCTATCGTTTTCGCTTCTTTTAATTCATTGTTACTTTGATCCAGATACTTTACGGTCACCGAACTCTTTTTGGAAGTTATAACTTTGAGTGTCGGCGCATTTGCCGGTATCTCCGTATCAGACGCCGTCTTTAAACCGCTTACTTTAAATCCGCCTCTTACCGTCTGTAATCTCAGGACAATACTGGCCAATCCTTCTGTATTTACTGCGTTCTTTATTGCTCCTGTTACATCGAAGGTCTTTGCGCCAAGGCTATTGCCTGCAATATTTTCCTTACTCCAAATTGTTGCATTTTTTTCATATCCATTGACTGAAGGAATATCCTTTAGATTGCCTGAATTGCCCTCAGATCCTGTCAACGACCAGGATGTGGGATTGGCTGTCTCATAGAGAGCCGCTTTGGTCCATCCGCTGTTAAGGTTGCATCCCTCTACATTGGCAACATTAATGGTCAGAATGGCGCTATCTATCTCTTCCGCTTTCACATTTTCCGGCAGCTTAAATTGAATTCCTGCCGCACGGTTGTTGCCACAAACAGAAGGACCTCCTCCATATGTCGTGCCATTCACGCCTGCGCCCTTATTCATATTTCCTGTGTCGTTATTTTCTGAAGTCGTTATAAATGCTAATTTACCACTCTGATTGGCATCATTGTTAGCGCCAGACTCAAACCTCTCCAGCACTAAATCATATTCGCTATCCCCTTCCGCTGCCTGCACAGGCGTCAAAGTCCCCAAATTAACTCCTGTAATCACCATTGCAGCGGTCAGGAGCCATGATAAAAGCCTTTTTCCTTTCCTCATCTTCTTTCTCTCCTTCTTTACTGTTACAGTTTCGCAGTTACTTCGTCCCTTTCGCTGTAAAAACCTCCTCCTTTCTAATTCCTTCCGCGAATCTCCCATTCCGCCCGCGTTTGCCAGAATCTTCACGGAAAATTTCCAGCTCCCTTCAATTGCTATATTACATTTTACTTCCTTTTAGTATAATTTGCAAGTGCTTTTAGTAAAGGTTTACCAAATTTTTGTGGCTGTTTTTTCAAATATTGGGAATCCTACACAAGGAGAAAATACATGAAACAGAACAGAGCGGACAAGTCAGCGTCAACTCCCTAACCCCCTCAACCATGAGGGACCTGGCTACTTTGCCGCGCCGATTGCAGTCGCTTTAGCGACTAATATTGCACAAGTGCGCATATTATTTTTGTCTTATAGGAAAGGCACTTTCACTCATTAGCGTGACAAGGCCTTCCCTATAAGACAAAAAAGAACCAGGATAAAGAAGAATCTTCTTCCACCTGGTTCTTTTATTACTAAGTTCCATTTTTTCTAAAACAGCTTAAAATCAAAATCGAATTCTATCACATTTTCCTGAAAATGTTTACTAAAGCGAAAGGACTCCGCCTAAGCGGACCGCCTTCCATACTATTCTAAGTATACTTCTACGAGAACAGCGAAAGGCACTCTTCCAAAAGGGACTCCGCGAACACTTTGCGTCCATCCATCTGCCTCACCGCAAAATCAACGCCATACGCTTCTACAAATCCATGCGGCGCAAGGCCCACATCGGCATCCCTGAGCATGGGGATGTCAAATTCACTATCCCCAGCTGCAATCACAACATCCGCATGTATGTATTCCCGAAATCTCTGAACCGCCTTTCCCTTATTTAAGTCCCTTGGAACCACGTACACCTTCTCCCCATTGTGAAATACATCCACCAGCCCCGTATCTAAAACTTCGCGCAAATCATCGACTGTCTGTTTGGGCTGGCTGCACTTTGTGAACACAAACAACCGCTCGATAAACCGCAGCTCAAACTTCCTGCGCGCGTCTTTTTCCAAGATATGTATCGCCTTTTCCAGCTCCCCCTCACTTCTGCCAATCAATGCAAGCGACGACTGATACCAGGAATCGTCCCTTTTGCCATCAGCCAAAAGAATGCCGCCATTACAGACCAATGCATAAGGAAATGCACCCACGCCCAAATCAATGCGCCGATACTGCTCGATACTTCTTGTGGACGTTGGCACAACCAGCATTTTCTCTCTTACTTGCTGCAAAAGCTGATAGGTATCTCCCGTGATAAATGAAATTTCCCTGCCCTGATACATTTCTACGCTTCTCTTGACAGGGCCAATCTCATGTTTATAGGAATAAATGATTGTATTATCTAAATCCGTATGAAAAACCACCATACTTTATTGCCTCCAAAAAGGCCGCCGCACAAACGGGAAACATACGACATTCATCCTCTTTATCCATTATGAATATCTATGCATTCCCGCTCCCTGCGACAGCCTGTTCTGTCATTCTGCAACCATGCAGCCTATTTTCTTGATACAATTGCCTTGCGGATAAGGTCAACCGGAATAATCAATAACGCCAACAGCATGGACACAAACAATGCTTTGACACTCAAGATGGTTGTGCCGAATACCTCGCCGCCAATCTGGATAATCACCGTCTGCATAATAAAGATGGCGCCCATCACCAGTACGAAGTTCTTATTCTCTCCGATATGTTCAAAGAGATTGAACCGTTCCGACCTGGTATTTAAACTGTTGAGGATAATGGAATAGATGAAGAAGGCAAACATAAATGTCTTCTCATACAATTCCGGGTTCGCACAGCCAGCCGGCGTCACAAAATCTGTAATGCCGCCAATATTTTCTAAGATAAGAATTGATCCTAAAGTAATAAAAATCGAGCTTGTCCCAATCGCGGACTTAATGTACCCGGTAAGGATATTGTCTGTCCGCAATGCCGGCTTGTCCTTCATATAACGGTTAAGAATCGGCTCTCCGCCAAACGCCATCGCTGCCAAAGTGTCCATTATCAGATTAATCCACAAAATCTGCACAATGGAGAACGGCTCCGTCCAGCCAAGCACCGGGGCAATAATATTCATCAACAAGGTACTGATATTGACGGTAAGCTGGAAAATCAGGAACTTGCCAACGGACTTCGCCATCGTACGGCTGTTCAGCACGCAATCCTTAATGGACGTCAAGCTGTTATTTAAAATGACAACGTCGCCCGCCTCCTGCGCAACGGCTGTACCGTCGCCCATTGCAAATCCAATATCCGCCTGTTTCAATGCCGGCGCATCGTTTACGCCGTCGCCCGTCATGCCGCAGACATTCTCAAGCTGCTGTGAGATAGACACCAGACGTTTTTTATCCAGAGGTTTTGCTCTGCTGACAACGCGCAGATGGGGAAGCTTTTTCTTCAATTCCTCATCCGACATCTCCTCAAGTTCCTCATGTGTGAGCACAACGTCTGTATTTTCATCCTTTAAAATGCCTGCTTCCTTGGCAATCGCAACGGCAGTCTCTTCCGCATCGCCGGTAACCATCACAACCTGGATGCCCGCGCTGTTCAAAATCTCTACCGTCTCCACGGCGTCTGTCCTTACATTATCACGCAGGCAGAGCACCGCCATTAATATCGTTTTCCCATCTGTAATCTTAGCCACGGACAAAAGTTTCATCGTCCGCTTTGCCTGGGCTATCATCTGTGCTTCCACTGCCTTTTTGTCCGCAGCGGAAAACGCCTGAACCTGCCCATCCGGCGCCATATAATGGGTTACTTTGTCTAATATATTCTCCGTTGCGCCTTTCCAGTAGACGCTTCCATCTTTCAAGGTTACGGTCGCGCACTTCTTCTCGGAATCAAACCCACTGATTTCCTGTACCTTGTCCTGGCCGCTCGCGGATGCGTCGTAGCCGAGATTAAGCGCGTAGGTAAGCAGCGCGCGGTCCATATTGTTGCTGCCGATGGCTTTTCCTTCTGAGACCTTGGCGAGATTATTGAGCGTAATTGCCTCCATAAATTCACTGCTTTGTATGGAATCTGTGAGATTGCCCGCACCGGTAATGAATTCCACAAGCGAAAGATTTCCCTGTGTTATCGTACCGGTTTTATCACTGAACAATACATTCATATACGCGGAATCTGAAAATGCCGCTTTATGGCTTACCAGGATATTCTTTTTGTACATGGACTCCGTATTCATGGACTGCACAAGGCTGTTCATCATCGGCAAACCTTCCGGCACCGCCATAATAACAATCGAAGCCATCAACATCACAGCCTCGGCAACCAACAGCAGTACAGACACCACGCTGACTGCTTCGTTCGCCCGGAAAATCGAAAGCGCCACATGCAGCACGCCGGCAATTGCCGCCGCCGATACGCCGAGCTTGCCGATACCTGCCGCCACCACTTCAAGCTTTAAACTGGAAGTATCCTTCCGCTCGTCCTCCTCATTGTCATCCGTCAATGCTTTGTTAATCTTTCCCAGCTCTGAGGCATCGCCGATAACCGTCGCCACCATATAACCTTCCCCGGAGGTGACAACAGAACCCATGAAGACCTTGCTTGCAGACGCGTAATCCGTAGATTCCGCATCCGCCATATCAGAAGCCGCCGTCTTGTCCTCATCCCGCGACTCTCCATTGAGCGCCGCCTGCGACACCTTAATCTTTCCCTCAAACAGCAGGCCGTCAACCGGAACTTTATCTCCCGCCTGCACAAGAATCGTATCACCTTTCACAATTTCACTCGTAAGAATATTAATCAATTTGCCGTCCCGCATAACCTTGGCAAACGTTTTGCTGTATTCCTCCTGCAAAGCTTCGCTTCGCGAGCTGTTCCTGTATTCAGACAATGTGCTGAAACCAGTGGCAAGGCCAATTGCCAAAATGATGCTGATAATCTCCACAACATCATTTTCACCCGCCATTGCCGGTACAAACATGCCCAATACGGCAAGCGCAATTTTAAGCACCAACGCCGCGCATAACACCTTAATCCAAATATCGTTAAAGGCGCCGATGAACATTGACCAGAGAGATTCCGTCTCCCTTTTAGCCAGCTCATTCGTGCCAAATTCCTGTTTGCTCTTATTGACCTGGGAATCAGAAAGTCCCCGCATCAATTCCTCTTTGTTTATATTATTCATTTTAAAACAAATGACCTCCTCTTTCAGTCGTTTATAAAAAGATAAAGGAGAGAGAAACTACCTGATAGCTTCTCCCCTCCCCGAGATTCGTACGCTTTACCAAAAAATACCCACACGTTTCATAAAAGAATTCCTTCTTTTACATATATCTTCTGATTAACTCATTCAGCCCGGGATCATTCGTTCCCTGGCCGATGGCGTTGAACTTCCACTCCCCATTGTGCCTGTATACCTCGCCAAATATCATAGCTGTCATTCCAGAATAATTGTCCGTGAGGTTATATTTACACATTTCATTGTTATTTCTTGCATCCACAAGGCGGATAAATGCATTCTCAATCATTCCAAAATTCTGCCGCCTCTTTACCGCCTGATAAATCGTAACTACAATCACAATCCTGTCGTAATCCTGCGGCACTTTCGACAAATCAATGACAATCTGCTCATCATCCCCGTCACCGGCTCCCGTAAGGTTATCGCCCTGGTGAATGACCGTTCCCGAAGGATGCCTGAGATTTCCAAAATATACCAAATCATCTTTATGCGCCAGTTTCCCATTTTTAAGCAATATGGCGGAAGCATCGCAGTCAATCGCCTGCGGCTCTGAGGAAAACATCGACTTCAAAAAACCGCCTGAAGGCTTCTGCACCTCATCCCAGCCAAGGCCCACAATCACATGTGCCAGCCCCGCATTATCTTTGGACAGACTAACTTTCTGCCCTTTCTGTAAACTAATCGACATTTCTTATCCTCCTATTCTACCTCAACGCCATAATTGGCGCATAACGCTGCCAGACCGCCCTGGTAGCCGCTGCCGATGGCGTTAAATTTCCATTCGCCGCCATTTTTATAAAGTTCGCCGAATACGGCCGCCGTCTCAATCGAGAAATCCTCTCCGAGGTCGTACCTTAATAGCTCCTCGCCGGTAGCCTCATTGTAAATGCGCACAAACGCATTGTTCACTTGCCCAAAATTCTGCCTTCTCGCCTCAGCTTCATAAATTGTCACCGTAAATGCTATCTTCGTGATATTCGCCGGAACAGCCGACAGATCTACTTTTATTTGTTCATCATCTCCATCGCCGACGCCCGTGAGATTATCTCCCTGGTGCTGTACGCTGCCCGATGGGTGCGTCAGATTGCCATAAAACACAAAATCTCTGGAATCCAATACTCTCCCTGCATCCGTAAGCAAAAACGCCGCCGCATCAAGGTCGAAATCTCCACCGGTATCGAACGCGTTTACGTCCCACCCTAACCCGACTACAACCTTAGACAGCCCCGGATTTCCTTTCGTCAGACTGACTTTCTGGCCTTTCTGTAAATTCACTGGCATCCGTCGTCACCTCCTACGCTACTTCTATTCCATAGTGTCCGCATAAAGCCGCCAGACCACCCTGGAAACCGCTGCCAATCGCATTAAATTTCCACTCGCCATTGTGCCGGTAAAGCTCGCCTACCACCACGGCCGTCTCAATCGAGAAATCCTCTCCGAGGTCATAGCGTATAAGCTCCGTATTTGTCGTTTCATCCACAAGCCGGATAAATGCATTGGAAACCTGGCCGAAATTCTGCCGCCGCGTCTCCGCTTCATAAATCGTAACTGTAAAAGCAATCTTCTCCACATTGGCGGGAACCTTTGTCAAATCAACCTGAATCTGCTCATCGTCTCCTTCTCCTTCGCCTGTAAGGTTGTCTCCCTGATGGTTCACAGCCTCGCTTGTATGGTTGAGATTGCCATAGAAAATAAATTCCTTTTCTGTGGGGCACTTGCCGTCGGCTCCCAGCATAAATGCCGCCGCGTCAAGGTCGAAATCTGCTCCTGAATCAAATGCATTGACGTCCCAGCCGAGCCCGACCATAATGCTTTTGAGCCCAGGATTACCTTTTGTTAAGTCTACCTTCTGTCCTTTTGATAAATTAATTGGCATAGCTTACCCTCCTAAACGTTATGTGAATTCCTTATTACTCGTGTGACTGCTGCATTTTCACTTCTACTGTATCTTTGTAATTATTATAATTATTTTTATTTATGTCTCTTTTAATTATTATTGTAACTCCTGTGATTTCTATTCATTCCACAACGGGATAATATCTATCTCCTCGCAGAAGGCATATGGTACTCCCGCCGGAAGTCTTCTTTTATCGCTTCAAGCCTTACTTTATCTTCTTCCCGCTTCTTCTTCGCATCCTCCTGGATTCTCTTCGTCTCCTCGATACCGCTGGTAATTGTCCGCCAGGTATTCTCTAATGTCTCAATCTGGATAGAACTTCCTGACGCCAGCCTTGCCGTCATCTTTGAAGTCTCCACCGAATTCTGAGCGTTCTTGATCAACATTTCATTCGTCTTCTTGTCAAGCGCAGCCATAGACTCTGCCTGAATCTTCTGCCGTTTCAGCAAAATCGCCTGTGCAAGCGCCTGCTTAAATATTGGAAGCGTTACAATAAATGCTGAATTAATCTTCCTTACCAGGTTATAATTGCTGAATTCCATCGTTTTAATCATCGGAATCGACTGCATGGCAACATTTTCTGCAATGCGCAAATCCTGCGTACGCTGCTCCATCATCATTAACGCCTGGTTGAGGCTCGTAAGTTCAAACTGAATCGACTGGTCGCCGCTCTGCTCCAAATCCTGCTGTCTCTGCGCAATATAAGCCTCAATCTCGCGGCATGCCTGCTCTCCTGCCAGGATATATTTCACAAGCTCATGGTAGTAGTTGACGTTTGCCTCAAACATCTGGTTGAGCTTGCGGTTCGACTGCTTAATCTCAGATTCGTAACCTTTGAGCTGAACATAAATTTTATCAATCTCTTCGCCCATCGTATGATATTTGGAAAGAATCTTTTCTAACTGCTTCTTGAGATTGCCGAATAATTTGTCTAAAAATCCAGGATTATCCCGAATCTCATCTATGTCAAACTTATCCATAATCTTCGCCAGAATCGTCAACATCTCGCTCGTCTCATTGAGCTGTGACATATCCATGCCGTTTAAGACAACGTCGGAAGCCTTGGAAATCTCCTCTGCGGCGTCCGCCCCGAATGTGACAATCGTCTCCAGGTTGTTCACCTCTATCGTACTCACGATACGGTCAACCTCCTCAGAATTGACAAGTTCGGCATTCATCTGCTCCCTGTCGGCAACAATATTATACTCCTGAACCACCTCGATCTCATTCTTAGGCTCCGGTGTCTGCGCTGCCGCAGGCGCTGCTGTAGTTGCTGTTTTGCTAAAATCAAGTCCCATAATCAATTACCTCTCTTGAATATAATGTCACGCCAGCTTTGGCGCGTGCTGCGTAACGGAAGGCTATGCAAATCGGGCACCTGTAAATCATAGACGTATTCCCCAATCTGATGCTCCTCCATTATTTTCTTGTTAAAATACTTCTCAATGCTCTGATAACCCGTCGGTACAAAAAATACAATATCAAAACCTATCTGGTTTAAAAATGCAACCAAGATGCTGTCCTCAAGTGAAATCACCGTCTCCGTGGCGTTGATATAGATGAGCTTGGGATTCCTCTTCGTAAAATCAAATTTCTGAATCATCCTCACAATATCTTTGGGGAGGTTGAGCGCCGTGGCTATCACGGTATATTCCGTGCCATTCTGCCCGATTCCTTTGATTAACCTCTGCTCGATGATGGCTTGTAATTTGTCTAACATAAATTCCTGCATATCCTCCCGCAGGATTCCATATTTATAACAGGGATGGTCTTTTATTTTCGCTCTCAACAGGCGGCCGTTTTTATAAAATTCCGCAGCGCACGACTTTACTGGATTTGCCGCCGTCGGCTCGATATAAGGCGCTTTCTGTATGAGAATCGTGTCTTCTGTCAGCAGTTCCCGGATGGACGTCCAATACTGCGGCAATTGCCCATGTTTCACGCCGGACACTTTAGAAAAGATCACCGGCACATTGACCACCCCATCCACTGTGCTGAACCCGGGACGGTACTTAAGCTCCTGGTCCCACAAAATCTTAATCTCTTCATACATGGTCTGCAAACTGATAATATTTGCCTTGCCATACTGCTGATCCCGGTATAAACCGGAATCCTGGTACATGAGCGTATCTAATTCCCGCTCGGCATGATAAGCCGCGGTTGCCATCGTCACCTGGGAAGACTCCCCGGGAAATTTATCAAGCGCCAGCGATTCCGTGTAATTCACATCGTATAGAAGATCGTCCGTAAGCATACACTTATGATTCAAATTCGGGCACAGAATCAGCACATCCACCGGCAGCCGCGCCAGAAACCGCAGAAACATACTCTCATTCTCATTCTTGCAGCCTCCAAGGTAAATGAAACATGCTATTTCCGGGGGCGCCCAGTTAGAAAACAACATTGGCATATACCGTTTAAGCCAACAGAGAAGATACACCGCTTTATTGGTAAGTTTATTGAGGCTACTGCCCCCAGCTTTCGCCTCCAGCAAAATCACATCGACAAATGACTTCACCATAATCCTTTGCAGTTCAAGGTTGGGCGCATATTGGATGTTTGCAGAAAGATCCATTATCATCTGGTCCTGCCTGCTATATTGATTCCTGCGAATACCGGCAATCTCCTCCGGCGTCGGCCTGCCAATCTCCTGATTGACAATTGCAACTTTACGCTTGGCATTTTTTAACGCCAACTGAAGCTGATAGAGTTCATTGGTGTAGGTAAGTTTATCCTCCACCCCATTAATACGGATAAAACAATTATAATACAGTTTGGGATCGCTGCCCCGCGCCAAGACGCTCTCCCTCACATCGTCAAGTCCCTCGCCTCTGATCCAGGCGTTGGTACAGTTCAAAAGCTCCGGCTTCGTCCCATATAATCTCTGATTATTTAATTCATTCTGCAAATCCTCACGGACTTTTTTCAGACAAAATCCCGGCGGAAATGCTTTCATACCAACCATCTGGAGATTATCTGACAATGCAGAAGACGGATCAACTTTTAAATAACCGGCGTCTCCATGATATTGGAGCAATATTACGTCGCATCCGGCGTTTGACAAAATGGAAATCAGCATCAATTCATAATTGCTGATATCGCCTTCATATAAAATCTTTGGGACAGTATTAGCCCCTAACTGATTTACAATTCTTTCAAACTTGTAGTACAGCCAGCACATAAACTTGATATATGCATTTTTGAGCATATTTTCCGTCTTACCGGCCTTCCGCAAAGAATCAAGGCAGTCATAGATGGATGCCGCTACGTTCTTCCTCTGGTATTCGTTCATCCGCGGCAGCCATTTTCGCAGGCTTGCCTCTATAAACCCTAGGCTCATTTGAAAATCCATACCCATGATTTCACCGTAGTACGACAAGTTCTTTTCATCGGGATTGGGGATTTTCCCTTCAATAACCACGCCTGACTTGCGCGCCAAGTCATAATATTTGCGGATGAATTCTTCTATTTCCTGTGAATGTCCATTCACCCGATAAAAATAAATTCCCTTATCCTGCCTGCCGTTCAGCTCGGCAAAATAATCGCTGAGTTTACGAATTTTGGTACGTTTCAGCATGGAGCGTTCTCACCTTCAATATCTGTTCATTTTATGTTTATACATGACAAATCCCAGGCATGAGCCGACAACCCCACCCACAATGTGGGTCAGGTTCGAGACATTATCTTTGATAAATACACCCTGGAAAATCTGCTGTCCGATATAGATTACCGCCACCAGAATAAAAGTCAGCGGAATCTCGCCCTCTTTAATCGAGGTAAGGGAAGACAGCAAAATCAGGGCAAACACAACGCCGCTTGCCCCCAACAGCCGTACTCCCGGAAATAATATGAAATGAATCACGCCGGTCACCAGCGCTGTCGTCAAAATCACAAACAATAGATTGGAAGATCCGTATTTCTCTTCCAGCAATGGCCCGACAACGAGTATCAGCATGATATTGCCAATAAAATGTTCCCAGCCGACATGGCCTAACACATGCCCAAAAAAGCGAATGTACGTAAAGGGGCTTAACAGCGAAGAGCGATACACGCTGAATAGCAGATTGGTGGATGCTTTCACTGTCACCTGATCCAGAATCAGGACAATAAAGCATACGATCGTAAATCCTAAAATGACAGGCGCGTTAAACGTCACCTTGAACCTTCTTTTGTTACTGTCCATCATCCTTCTCTCCCTTGATATTACTATGCACTCTATACTATCATATCTTATAAAAATTTACAAGTTTCGCTTCCGGCAGCTATTTCCTATAAGATAATAAAGCCAGTTTGGACACAACCGTATAGAGTGCCCAAACTGGCTGAAAATTACCAAATATTTATGTTTGACAACATCTTGTGAAATGACTGCGCATCACCGCCGGCCGTTATCTGGTACTGAGAAAGAAATTCCTGCCCGGCTTGTTTCAACTTTGCACTGATATTCTCGGGCATTCCGTTCTTGTCTTTTCTGCTTCTTTCTATTTCCCCTATAACTCCTTGTACAGCTTCCTCCATTTTTTGTAATTTATCTCCTCTGTTCCCAGATGATTTTATATATTGTAGCCTTTTCCTGTAATCCTTTTCCACGATATCTTCCGCTTCCCGTGCATTATGAAGCCAATCTTCATATCCATCGCAAATTTGCCTGTATGCATTATCTAATGCCTGTAAGTCTTCCTCTTTCGTCAATTGGCGATATCCCGTCTCACTGTCGGGATCACTTACATAACATACCCTGGAACCATCTTGATACCCTTTGACAATTTTATCGTATTCACTGGCATACGCTTCAAATATAGCGCGTGCCTGGCCATCCGCAGTCAAACTGTCCTTGCCGCCTTTTTGTATTCTGCCTAAAAGCACATTGACATGGCTTGTCAGTATCTTTGCCTCTTTCAGATCACTGTCCTCTTGCTTGTGCATACCCCATGTGATCTTTTCACTTTCTGCAAGATTACTGCGAAATTTTTCTTTTCCTTCTTCTGAAATCGTCACCTCTACAGGATCACTTTTTAATATGTTTAAATACTCCTGCACTTCCGGCTTGTTAGACATGAACCCTTCATTGTCTCCGCGGAAGGAAACGGATGGATATGGTGTGTTTGGTGATATTTTCACTTTTCTTCCCCCCTCTATTTCATTTCGTACATTGTCAACTCATAATCCCCATAATAATATGATATATAATTGGAACCAATTAATTGCTCATAATCATAGAAATAGTTAAAATCCAAAATATCTACTAAATCCCCTGAATTAGGGTCAATCAACACTCTTACACTATTAAAATCTCCAACATATGTATTTTTTACATATGCACCTGTACCAATACAATTTATATTATAAATCTTATCCCCATAAAATGAGAGACATAACAAAGGTCCTTTACCAACTTGCATTGCAGGCCTTGTAGAGCTAAGATAATATGCAACACATGGCTTTATGTTACTGGAATCAGAGTTAAGCACCTTTACAATCTTATTTTTATCAATTGATATATCATACAACTGTGTACCAGCGCTATTTTGTATATTTTTATAGTATGAATAACTTGGATCAATCTCATGGCCATTTACATAGTTAATTGTGCCATTTTTATTTGTCTGGTAAAAGATATTTGCAGACTCGCAAATTCCTAATACGTCAGCAGCCGGATCAGAAGACAAACTACTCAACTTTGTAAAATTAACCGTATACTCTTGCTCCGCCGAATAACTTGCATCCGCAGATTCTACTTTAAAATAATATGTTCCCGGATTTAATTTATACACATCCGTATCTTCTCCAAAACTCATTAATCCTGCCGATTCTCCATCTTTAGCAGCAAGGGTTAAGCTATAACTTGCTTCGGTTGACAAAGAATACCGCATCATAATCGGGCTTGATACCGTGACTTTATAATAATCTACATCTAATGGGGTGTCTATCACTCCAACTATATCTGTGTTAAATTCTGCCGCAGTCGCTAATGTTGGCAAATCATTCACTTCATTTTCTACATCTCGTGAACTTTGATAATATGCAAATGCATAATTTCCTGTTCCCTCATATCCGCCGACAGCAAAAAAATAAATCCCCGCTTCCATCACTTGAGTATAATATTCTGTTACCCCTGCACCTGCTGTACCGCTTCCTCCTATCAAATTCAATTTGGAATCGTCTAGAGAAAACACATACAAATCAGCGTCTAATGAATTTACCATCTGTAAAAGAATGGTTACCTTGCTTTTTTCCTCAAGTTGAAAAGCATACCAGCGCATTTCCCCTGCTGTTGCAATAGTTCCTTGAGCAACTATATCATTTGTTACAATATAAGCATTATTAGGATCCGTATTCTCTACAACTGCCCTTGACTGACGTAATGGTTTCCCATCATATATCGTGTACTCACTGCCATTATACGGATGTTCCATTTGGTTAAATGAATTTTCTACTTCCCCGGTAGGTTCAACCTCACTCCCATCATCAGACATTGTGAAGTATTCCACATCTTTGTTTAAATCTGTTGGTCTATCAATTCCTTTATTTTCTGCCCTTACAATTCCGCCATTAACTGAAAACAGCATAGCTAATGCTAACATTCCGCTTAGTATCTTTTTACCCTTCATGGCTTTCTCCTCTCTTTCTTTAAATAAAGTTAAACATTTATATATCGAACAATATGTAAATCCTCCTTCTGCCCTCCTCCCCTCAAACTTGAAAGTAATCTAACGAGATTACTTATACTACACCACTTTACAACTATTATAAATAGTGCTCCTTTTGTCGGACAAGATATTTCAA
>CAJURU010000042.1 GCA_910588845.1 uncultured Lachnospiraceae bacterium | reverse complement strand
TTCTTACCAAAAAGGAGCCATTTATTTCCAAAAACACAAACTTATTTACACTACCCTCAAAAACCATTGATTTTACAAGGCCTTCCGCCTGTTAAATATTCAAATCTTATGTATTTCCCTTATAGGGACAAACCCTATTTGTAGTAGGCCGCTATCTATTAACTACATGTTTAATTTTTTGAAATAAATCTTCCGGCATTTGTACAAAACTTTCCCCTATATATGCCGATAATGTTTCAGTATTAACCCAAACATTTGTACCTGTACCAATAAACTTTATAAGCATATCACAATCTTCTTTTGTAATATGGGTATTCGATGGCTCCCAGCTTTTACGGCACAGTCGAATTATTTGCTCAATTTCATCCGAATTGGATACAATATATTCTTTATCGTTAAATATAATCTCAATTTTCGTTGCTTTGTCAAACATACCATATCCTTCTCCGCCCTTAATTTTGCTACTATTTTTATCCATACTTACTATCAAAAACACTATGATAATCGTGGATAACAACGCTATCATTGCAATACATGCGTTGCGTTTTACAACATTTTTTTTACCCAATATCAACACACCCATCTGTATAACTCGAATTTATATATACTCCAGTGTTTCCCCATCCATCATTTATTATATAACTGTGACTTATATCGAGCATAATGCTTCTTTGCCTGCCACTTTCAGCAGCAAAATCATTCCTTCAACATTACACAAAAACCTCGTACGCCGGATACGTCCTGTCAAAATGATAACCCAACTTTTCAGCGAGCGCCACCGACCACTTATTCTGTGCATCCCAGCTTGGATAAAGGCCCCTGTCCATGCACTCTAAGATAATTTTAGCCCCACAGACAGCAGCAAACCCTTTTCTGCGAAACTCTTCTTTGGTGCCAATTTCAATCTCAATACCCTCGCGGTATACGGTATAGGAGGACGCCCCTGCCACCAAACTGCCCTGGTAAGTCACAGCTACACCCAGCCCGCGTTTGTGGTACTCCTCATAGTCCGCATACTGAGAAGTGAAATCTTTTGCCCACTCCTGCTCCCTTGTCTGCCAGAAAATATCCTCGTCTATCAATTTTACCTCATACTGAGGTTCCAGACCGGCCACAATCTTTTCAAGCTTCTCTTTATCAAAAATCCCCGGCTCCTTCTTGATGGCATACCGCTCCACTCGCTTACAGCAGTCTCCATACGCATCCTCTATCTCCTTCGCCCAGGCCTCTCCTGTCTCATCCATGGGCGGCACCATGATCACAAAATCCCGGCTGTGCGTTTTTATCTCCTCTGTCACCAGCCCCCGGTTCACCTTGCCCACAAAATAACAGAAATCCGCGAGAAGGATTCGCGCCGCCTGCGGTCTCTCTTTATTGTCTGCCCAGGCTTCTCCCATATACCCTTGCAGGCACGACCAGATCAACGATTCCTCCCAGCCTGCGAAAAGAGGGGCAATCCTATCTACTTCCGAACTTGATAACCTGTCAATTCTCATAAATAACTGCTCCTACTAATTTTATGTTTCAAAGTAACAGGGAAGGTTCTATTCCAAGAGATAGAACCCTCCCTGACTGTCTCAACTATCTATGCTCTTCTGTTGCCAACACGTCCGCCTATGCGATATGGCACAAAAAGAATCAGAAACTGTAATTTCTATTCCTCTTTCTGTCCATAGTAAGCATTCGCGCCATGCTTACGGTAATAATGCTTATCCTGCAATTCCTGGGGCGCCGGCTGAATGCGCGGATTAATCGTCTCTGCGCGGTAAGCCATCTTCGCAACCTCTTCCAAGACAACTGCATTGTGCACAGCCTCATGCGCGTCTTTGCCCCATGCGAAAGGTCCATGGTTTTTGCAAAGCACTGCCGGAACTGCCATCACGTCCTTATCCATCTCCTTGAAGGAATTGACAATCAAATGCCCGGTATTCTCCTCATAAGCGCCGTCAATCTCTTCCTTTGTCAGACAACGCACACAGGGTATCTCTCCATACATATAATCTGCATGTGTTGTTCCATAACAGGGAATGCTTCTACCTGCTTGTGCCCAGCTTGTGGCATAGGAAGAATGCGTATGTACCACACCGCCAATTTCTGGAAATGCCTTATACAATTCCAGATGGGTTGCCGTGTCGGAAGACGGATTATATTTCCCTTCCACTTTATTCCCTTCAAGGTCCATCACTACCATATCTTCCGGTTTCAATTTCTCATAATCTACGCCGCTGGGCTTAATGACAAACAAGCCGCTCTCCCTGTCAATGGCGCTGACATTTCCCCAGGTAAAGGTTACCAGCCCATAGCGGGGCAGATCCATATTTGCTTCATATACTGCTTTTTTTAATTCTTCTAACATTACCTTCCTCCTAATTTATAAGGTAGCGGCACGCGACGCTTCGCGTCACCTGCCAAGTCGGCGGAAGCCATTACAAAAATGCTTCGCATTGGGCTTCCTTCTAAGGTAGCGGCACGCGACGCTTCGCGTCACCTGCCAAGTCGGCGGAAGCCATTACAAAAATGCTTCGCATTGGGCTTCCTTCTAAGGTAGCGGCACGCGACGCTTCGCGTCACCTGCCAAGTCGGCGGAAGCCATTTAAGAAATGCTCCGCATTTGCTTTCCTCCTACCTCAAAGAATCTACTGCTGCGCGTTCAATTGGAAGTCCTTCGCTGTAACGTTTGATAAAGGTATCGAATCCTTCCACATCTTTAGCATCCGGGTTGAGCGTCTCGCTCTCCTGGCCTGCAAATACCTTTGCTTCCAGATACTGAGACAAGGTCTCGCCGTCTCCTTTATTGATCATGTAAGATGCCAAAAGCGCGATTCCCCATGCGCCGCCTTCACCAGCGGTTGCCATAACGGAAACCGGAGTATTAACTGCTGCCGCCATAATCTTCTGACCTACGCCTTTGGTTTTGAAAAGACCGCCGTGTCCCATCAAAACATCCAGTTTGACATTCTCCTCTTTCATGAGGATATCAAGACCAGTCTTCAATGCGCCGAGCGCTGTAAACAGATGCACACGCATAAAGTTAGCAAGGTTAAATTTGCTGTTCGGTGTGCGCACAAACATCGGGCGTCCTTCCTCAAATCCTGTCACATGCTCTCCCGAGAAATAATTGTAAGCAAGCAAGCCGCCGCATTCTGCATCGCCTTCCATTGCCTTGTTGTACAATACGGAGAACAGCTTTGTCATATCTACTTCCACGCCGAAACTCTCTGCAAATTCTTTAAAGAGATTTACCCAGGCGTTCAAATCAGAGGTACAGTTGTTACAGTGAACCATCGCTACCAGGCTGCCGTCCGGCGTAGTCACCAGGTCGATTTCCGGATGTACTTTCTTGAGGTTATCCTCAAGCACTGCCATGGCAAATACGGAAGTTCCTGCGGAAACATTACCGGTACGCTGCTCCACGCTCTTCGTTGCTGTCATCCCGGTTCCTGCATCGCCTTCCGGCGGACACAGCGGGATTCCAGCCTTCAGATTGCCGCTGACATCCAATAATTTTGCTCCTTCTTCCGTAAGCGTTCCTGCGTTCTCACCAGCAACTAATACCTTCGGAATAATGTCTTCTAATTTCCAGGGGAAGCCCTCGCCAGCAATCAGCTCATTGAACTGCCCAATCATCTTCTGATCGAAATCTTTCGTCGCTATGTCAATCGGGAACATACCGGATGCTTCGCCAACGCCAAGCACCTGCTGTCCGGTCAGTTTCCAATGGATATAACCTGCCAATGTTGTAAAATATGTAACAGAGCTTACATGCGCTTCCTTATTCAAAATTGCCTGATACAGATGAGCAATGCTCCATCTCTGCGGAATATTGAAATTAAACACTTCTGTCAACTTCTTAGACGCTTCCTCCGTAATGGTATTTCTCCAGGTACGGAAGGGAACTAACAATTCATCATTCTTATCAAAAGCCATATAGCCGTGCATCATTGCACTGAAGCCGATTGCCCCAACCGTTGTCAAGGTAACGCCGTACTGGTTCTTTACATCCTCAGCCATCTTGCTGTAGCAATCCTGTAATCCATTCCAGATCGCATCCAGGCTGTAAGTCCAAATATTGTCTACATACTGGTTCTCCCAGTCATGAGCGCCCGATGCGATTGGGGAATTGTCGCTCGCCACCAACACTGCCTTAATCCTGGTGGAACCAAACTCAATGCCGAGCGCTGTTTTTCCATTTTCTATATCTTGAATAATAAGATTCTTGTCCATTTGAAAAATCCCTCCAACTATTTTAATCAAATTCCTTTCAGAACCATAATCCTGTGCACGTGCAGAAAAGCAGCCGCTTTTGCAATACCTGTAAGAAAACTTCTCCTGCAAAAACGGTTGCTTTTCCAATCACCTTTTTATTTTACAAATCCTTTGACCTTCTCATAAATGCCCTGGCCGTCCAGTCCGTATTTCTCCAGCAATTTTACAGCCGGGCCGGATTCGCCGTACACATCATTAACACCGATTTTGCATACCGGAGTCGGCAGCTTTGCGCACAGGCAGTCGCATACTGCGCTGCCAAGACCGCCGATTACAGAGTGCTCCTCTGCAACTACTACCTTACCAGTCTTCTTTGCCGAATTGAGAATGATGTCTTCATCCAACGGCTTAATCGTATGGATATTGATAACCTCAGCGTTGATACCGTCTGCTGCAAGCTTCTCTGCTGCTTCCAATGCTCCGCCTACGCAAAGTCCCGTTGCAACAATTGTCACATCGCTGCCTTCTTTGAGGAGTACGCCCTTGCCAATTTCAAATTTATAGTCCGGCTTGTCATTGATTACCGGAACTGCAAGCCTGCCAAATCTCAGGTAAACCGGTCCTTCCATCTCATAAGCTGCTTCTACGGCTGCCTTTGCCTCCACATCATCGGAGGGATTGATAATTGTCATGCCGGGAATTGTGCGCATCAATGCGATGTCCTCATTACACTGATGGGTTGCGCCGTCTTCTCCTACGGAGATCCCTGCATGGGTTGCGCCGATCTTTACATTCAAGTGCGGATATCCTACTGAGTTCCTTACCTGCTCAAACGCCCGGCCTGCTGCAAACATTGCGAAAGAGCTTACAAACGGAACCTTGCCTGTCGTAGCAATTCCTGCTGCAATGCCCATCATGTTACACTCTGCGATACCGCAGTCGATATGTCTCTCAGGAAATTCTTTTTTAAATACACCGGTTTGGGTAGCTGCTGCAAGATCCGCATCCAATACTACCAGATTATCATGCTTTTTACCCAGCTCTACCAGCGCGTTGCCGTAACTGGCTCTGGTTGCAATTTTCTTTACTTCTGACATAATGCTTCACCTGCTTTCTCTAATTCTTCCATTGCCTGTGCATACTCATCATCATTCGGCGCTTTGCCATGCCATCCGGCCTGATTCTCCATATAGGATACGCCTTTTCCTTTTACAGTCTTGAGCACGATTGCCGTGGGCATTCCCTTAGTCTCTTTTGCTTCTTTAAAGGCTGCACGAAGCTGATCGAAATCATTTCCGTCCGCCACGTTGATTACATGGAAATTGAATGCTTCAAACTTCTTATCAATTGGATAAGGCGAGCATACGTCTTCAATTCTGCCGTCAATTTGCAGGCCGTTGTTATCTACGATCACTACCAGGTTATCCAGTTTTCGGTGTCCGGCAAACATTGCTGCCTCCCACACCTGTCCTTCCTGAATCTCGCCGTCTCCCAACAGCGTATATACACGATAGCTGTCGTTGCTTAATTTTGCAGACATTGCCATTCCTACTGCTGTGGAAATTCCCTGTCCTAAAGAACCGCTGGACATATCAACGCCCGGCGTATGCTGTATACAGGGATGTCCCTGTAAGTGAGAGCCGATCTGACGCAATGTCGTAAGGTCCTCAACCGGAAAATAGCCACGGTTCGCAAGTGTAGAATACAGGCCGGGAGCCGTATGTCCCTTGGACAATACGAAACGGTCGCGGTCTGCCTTCTTCGGATCTTTGGGGTCAATGTTCATCTCTTCAAAATACAGATATGTATACACGTCTGCTGCGGAAAGGGAACCGCCTGGATGCCCTGCTTTTGCAGCATGAACAGCCGTTACGATCCCTTTACGGATCTCATTGGCTGTTTTCTGAAGTTCTAAGTTTTCCATTTAATTTCTCCTTCTAAATTGATATTTTATAATGATTCAGCCCCCATGGGAATAGAAATTGAACCCTTCATTTGAATGGTCTGACCAACTATCCCCATGGCGTTTTGAATTTTAACCAAAAACTGCTTTGTAATCTTTTTGGAACTTGGCGATTCCCTGGTCTGTCATCGGATGTTTCGTCATCTGTTCAATGATACTATAGGGAACGGTTGCAATGTCTGCCCCGGCAAGCGCACACTCCGTCACATGAACGGTTGTACGGATGCTCGCTGCTATGATTTCCGTCTGAATATCGTAGTTACTGAAAATAGACACAATATCTTCAATCAGGCTGATACCGGACTGATTTACATCATCCAGGCGCCCTAAAAACGGAGATACATAAGTCGCTCCCGCCCTTGCCGCCAACAACGCCTGGTTAGCCGCAAAAATCAGGGTTACATTCGTCTTAATCCCTTCTGCCGACAATACCTTAACCGCTTTCAGTCCTTCCACGGTCATGGGGATCTTAACAATCATATTGGGGTGGATTTTTGCAATCTCACGCCCTTCTTTAATCATGCCCTCCGCATCAACAGTCGTCGCTTTCACTTCGCCGCTGATTGGCCCGTCCACGATTGTCGTGATTTCTTTGATTACCTCGCCAAAATCCCTGCCTTCTTTTGCAATCAGAGATGGATTCGTAGTTACGCCGCAGATAACTCCCATATCATTCGCTTTGCGTATATCATCCACATTCGCTGTGTCGATAAATAATTTCATGCCCTTCCCTCTCTTTCTTTTACCGGGAACGGAACGTCTGATTCAGACGTCCGCCCCGGAAAAATATAATTTGCATGTTTACAAGTTACAATACACAGTTTTCACATCTTACTTAGATTTCGCTTTTATTTGCCAAATACAACGTTTCCTAACATCAGATCCTTCTTGAAGTCGCGGATGTTGGTGTTGTTGTCAATATAAACGGCTTCGATTCCCATAGCTGCCGCCCAATCGCCCATCTGCTCTGCGGTTACGTCATAAGAGAATGCTGTATGGTGTGCGCCGCCGGCAAGAATCCATGCCTCGCATCCTGTTGCAAAGTCAGGCTGCGGTGTCCAGAATGCAGTTGCTACCGGAAGCTTCGGCATTGCCTTTTCTACCTTCTTGCAGTCTACGCTGTTGATAATCAGACGGAAACGGTCTCCCAAATCAATCAGGGATGTTGCAATACCCGGTCCCTCCTTAGAAGTAAATACCAGACGCGCAGGATCTTCTCTGTCGCCCATGGAAAGCGGCTGGCACTTGATGCTGATTGGTCCTTCTGCGATTGTCGGGCAGATTTCCAACATATGAGCCTGCAAGATACCTTCTTTGCCAGGTACTAAGTTATAAGTGTAATCCTCTAACATGGAGGTTCCCTTAGCGTCCTTCATGCCTGCTGACATCAGCTTCATAATGCGGACCATAGCGGCAACCTTCCAGTCGCCCTCTGCGCCGAAGCCGTAGCCTTTTTCCATCAAACGCTGAATTGCCAGTCCCGGAAGCTGTTTCAATGCGCCGAGGTCACCAAAATGTGTAACGATTGCCTGATAGTTTTTCTCCTCTAAGAAACGCTCAAATCCAATTTCGATCTGTGCCTGTACGGCAACGTGTCTCTTGAACTCATCTGCATCTCTGCCTTCTAAGAGAATTTCGTATTTGTCATAGTACTCGTCTACCAATGCATTAGTATCGGACTCAGATACTGCTCCAACAGCCTCTGCAATCTCATTTACCGGATAAGCGTCAACTTCCCAGCCAAATTTCAACTGAGCCTCTACCTTATCGCCCTCGGTAACCGCTACGTTTCTCATGTTATCTGCCACACGCATTACACGTACATGGCTGCTCTCTACGATACCGATTGCCGTACGCATCCAGGAAGCGATCTTCTCGCGTACAGCCTGGCTGGTCCAGTGTCCTACAACAACTTTACGCTCGATGCCCATACGGGTTACCATGTGGCCCCACTCACGGTCGCCGTGTGCAGACTGGTTCTCATTCATGAAATCCATGTCGATGGTGTCGTAAGGAATCTCCTCGTTAAACTGTGTATGTAAGTGCAGTAACGGTTTCCTGTACTCCTGCAATCCCAAAATCCAGGATTTTGCCGGTGAGAACGTATGGCACCATACGATAACGCCTGCACAGTCCTCGTCAATGTTGGCCTCATTGAAAGTCTTCCTGATTAACTCATTGGTAATCAACGTAGGCTTTAACACTACTTCAAACGGAAGTACGCCGGACTTGTTGAGCTCATCCACGATGATTCTGGAATGCTCCGCCACATTTCTCAGACATTCATCCCCATATAAATCCTGTGAGCCTGTGCAGAACCAAAATTTGTAATTCTTTGATAATTTCATGATTACTAACCCTCCTGTAAAATAATAAATTTGTGATAGCTTCTCGTTCACAGACCAAATACCGCCCAAAATGCCGGATAATGACATAATAACCTGTGTGCATTCGCCGTGTGCATTCTCTATAGTGATATTACTGTCTGTCCTGATACTTTTACTTTATTACTTGTATGGTCGTCAATACAAGATGTTTTTTCTGTGAAATGGAAGAACAATGTGGATTTTGTGTTACTTTTCACACAGTAGCCAGACGCTTGCTGTCTGGTAGCGTAAGAACATGATTCAGTAAGTGATTTTTGCCTCGCGAAGCGAACTTTCATGCAAAAATCACCAGTTACTGGTCACGGAGTGAACAGTAACGAATTTGTCACCGTTCCTTGCAGGACTCCCTGACAATCAGCTCCGGCTCGATAAGAATCTTCTTCTCTGCAATCTCTGCGTTAGGGTTCTGAATCAGTTCCAATAGCAGTTTCGCCGCCATCTCTCCCAATTCCTCCTGAGGATGGGCAATCGTCGTCAGTTTAATCCGACTGTTCTCTGCAATAAAAGAATTGTCATACCCGGTCACCGATATCTGGTCCGGCACATTGAACTGGCACTCCTCCAGAGCCTTAATTATTTCTACGGCAATCTGGTCGTTGTAACATACCACCGCGTCAAACAGAAATCCTCTGCGAATCATCTCCTGCAAGGATGCAAAAGGCTTGATCGCGCGATCCTCCGTATGAAACCAGATAATATTGTCAGGATTGTAGAGAATACCCGCTTCCTGCAACGCCTGGACGTAGCCCCTGTGACGCTCTACGCCCTGGGTGTCGTCCGCCTTGAATACGCCGAGAATATTGCGGTGTCCCAAAGAAATCAGATAGTTGGTGACAAGGTAACCGCCTTTACAGTCGTCCATCTTGACCTGCGGCTTGTCTTTCATCTGCTCCAGGCTTGCCTGGATAAATACATAGGGAATCCCAAACTGTTCCAGACGCTCGTAAAGCGAGATGTGCTTGCAAAAAATTTCGCTCTTGCTGGGTTCGATAATCAACCCTTCGATGTCTTTCTGCAAAAGCTCCTCCAAACACCTGGCCTCCGCTTTTCTGGAATTGCGGGTGTTCTTAAGGAGGATGCTGTAGCCCTTCTCTGTCATAACGCTGTCAATCCCCTGGACGACCTTAGGAAAAATATAGTCCGACAGATAGGTTGTCACCACAGCAATATTCCGGGAAGTCTTGGTATGGCGTACAAGTTCTGAGCAGAAAGTTCCCTTGCCGTGTTCCGCATAAATGTAACCTTCATTCTGCAAAATAGCAAGCGCTTTGCGTACGGTATGGCGGCTGATACTGTATCGTTCTGAAAGTTCATTCTCTGAGGGAAGTCTGTCCCCCGCCTGGATATCGCCGTCCAATATCATACGCTTCAAATCTTCCGACAGCGTATAATACTTTAATTTCTGACCTTCGTGCTTCGCCATCTTCCCAAATATCCTTTCCCACATTGATGCTGCTATCTTTCTCTATTTTACAACTTGTATAGATGTAAATACAAGTAATTTTTGCAAACTGAAAAAAGATATACAAATACGATAATTTTAGTCAAAAATTTTTGAATATTTATTCCTTTTTTGTGCAATTTGTCTTTACCGTATAAGCGGCAAGACCTTTTGAACGAGAAAATAAATTTGTGCGACACCCCCTTTGACCTTCCCCACTTAGCAGGATTTCAAAACTCACGCACCAACAAGTCGCTCTTTTCCAAAAACTCTTCCACGGTGTGAAATCCTAAGCGTTCCAACAGTTCCAGCACAAACGGATTCTCCAAAGGCGTCTGATACTCCGCTCTTTTGCCGTAAGCATTCACATTCTCCCTTCCCTCTTCCATGGGAATGATGCGTTTCGGCCCGCCCACGCAGCCCCCTTTACATCCCATACCCTCAAAAAAATTGGCGTTTATCTCTCCTTTTTGCAGCCGTTCAATCATTTCACGGCACGCAGGCACGCCATCCGCGCGTTCTGCCTTCACCTCAATCTTACGGCTGGGATTTAATTGTTTTACCGTTTCTTTCACGGACTCGCTGACGCCTCCGGTTCTCGCATAGATGCGCCCGGCGCGCGAAGAATGCTCCTTCTCATCTTCCCCCAATTCTGACGGGTTAATATCCGCCGCCTCAAACATGTCCTGCACTTCCTGAAACGTCAGTACATAATCCACGGCGTCTGCAATGTCCGGCTCCCGCGCCTCCGCCTTCTTCGCCATGCAGGGCCCGATAAACACCGTCACCGCATCGGGATGCAACTGCTTAACCACGCGCCCGGCCGCTACCATCGGCGATACGGCTCCCGGTACATGAGGAAGCAATTCATGATAAACCTTGCGTATCATAGCAATCCACACCGGACAGCAACAGCTCGTCAACTGATAGTCTTGTTCACTCTGAATATTAGCGTCAAACTCTAACGCCTCTTTTAACGTGAGGATATCGGCAAAGACCGCCACCTCTACCATCCCCTTAAATCCCATGGCTTTAAAGGCCGCGCGCAGCCTGCCCACGGTGACCTTCTCGCCAAACTGCCCCAGAAATGCCGGCGCAATCAATGCGTAGACCTCCCTCTCTTCCTTGCGGATTGCCGTGAGCACCGGCACAATGTCTTTATTTGCCGCCAGCCGTTCCAATCTACAAGCGTCCACACAGGCGCCGCAGCCAATACATTTGTCTGGATTAATGACAGTCTTGCCATTTTCATCCCGCTCAAAGGCATCAAAAATACAACTGTTTTCACAGGCGCGCTCATAGGCGCACTGCTCACAGCTCTCTGTAAAAATAATTGGCGCATGTTTCCCCGGATTCAGCAGGCAGTCCATATGATAAGGGTCGTATTCTTCTTCTAAAATACGACCCTTTCCCGTCTCCTGTTTTAAGATATCAAGATATAATTGATGGAATGTTTTCATCAGATAAAACCTCGTTTCTTTTTGTATTAGTATAGCCAAAAACAAAGGTTCTAAACATTCGTCTTTCTTCGTTTACCACTAATGGGAGTATACCATAAAATAGGCGAAAATTCAAGACTTGTAAACCTCTTTCCCATAGTCTATACTCTTCCTTCCAAGGGTTATTTTAATCCAGCAGCTAAATGTGGCAACATCTTCAGGGTAATAAAATACGATTGGAGGTACGGATTATGGAAGAAAAAAACTGGCTCGCATTGATGGCAAAACAGACGCAAACATTACAGGTCTTAGAAACAAACCAGTACACAAAAAAGTATGGTCTCACTTTAAGCAATGAAGACGCTGGCATCCTGGCAGAAGAGCGGGCAAATACCTTAAAACAGGAACAGCGTATTGAATTCGGCCAGGGTATCCTGTCTAAAATCATTTATACTTTCTGTGATTCCGCTTACATCATGCAGGATAATTACCGCGATTCGCTGCTCCGCCTTCAGGAAATTTTTTTCCTGTACAAAAATGAAATGATGGACGAGATTACCGACGATGAACTTTTAGAATTCATGAAAGAGCAATTTGAGACTGTCTGCTATGGCGATTTTGATTATCTGGAGGGAACCTGCCTAGACATTTTTGCCCAAGCTGTCCGCGCCGGCTATTCCGGTTATACAGCTTCACAGGGACGTGGAGAATTTGAACAATTTGATATTGTCACGCGCTGGGATCGGGAATTGTATATGGAAGCGTTGAGAGAATTAACCTGGAGGTAATTGCATATGGAAAATTTTGGCTATTCATCGGAAGAACTTGTACCAATTGTCGCAGAACTTGCACCAAAATATGCCGGCTGCGAACATTCATCTATCACTTATGAAAAAGCTCAAATGCTGATGGAAGGCGTTCTGTACTGCATCCGTGAATGCATGGAAAGCGGCCGCCATGGACTTTTGTCTAATGAACTTCCCGCAAAAGAAGCTTACACATTGGGGCAGGAACTCGTGATACAAAAAGTACAAAAGCTGCAAACACTTTCCAATCGGCTGATGTTTGAATTCCACGATTACGGACCTCAATGTCTCAAAGATGTGGTCATGAAAGGCTTCCCCGCGTTTCTGGCAAACTATGATTTTAAATATGCGCCACAGGAAACGCTGCTGACGCTGGACTATCCTATCCTCAAAGATATTAGCGCTTTGTCCGGCATAGACGCCGTCTTAGCATATGCGGAATGTATTATGCTGGAGCAAGAGTTTCTTACTAAATTTGACAATCTGTATGTCACGCAAATCCTCAGCGCATACCATACGGATTATGAGCTGCTTATGGAAAATATCTGCCAAATTGTACTCGCCAATCTAATGGGGCATATTATCGTAGATAAACCACTGTCTGCGAAAGGATTCGATACAGAAGATCTTAAAAATATAGCAGAAAATTTGACCGGCAAATCCACAGAAGAAACAGAGCATTATATGACAAATATTCTTGTTCTCTTAACAAAACGTTATTACAATGGAGATGAGCGGTTAAAAGATTATCTGTGCTGTACAATACCTGATATAGCGGCGCGCGTTTGCTTTGGGATGGAGAATCATTGTTTGCAGGGGGTGTTTCTCATATAACCCGTTAAATCACTTTGCAAATAAATGCCATACTACTGGTTTGAATAATAAACAGACTACGATACATTTAGCTGACTGGCCTCTATGGGGAACGTCTCACGGAATATCTATAAAGAAAACCCTTGAAAATGCTGGACTTTCAAGGGTTTTTCTAAATCTCTTATGCTTCTTGTAATTATCTCTTGGACAATTGCATACAGAACCAGAATTCCCGACCTCACGCCTGAATTTCTTTGTCACTCAATCCCATACTCCTAAAATAATTTTCTGTATCCCCATACTTTTCTCTGAACAATCTCAAAAAATCTTCCATAAATATTTCGCATGGTGTCACAATATCCCTATCACTTTTAACACCATATTTTTTTATCACATAAGCATTTATCAAACGATAGTCATTATGCAATCGCCCCACATTTCCTGGAATTTTTGAATTCCATTTATGCTTATATCTTTAAACGACTATCCGACTTTGGTACGTTCGGACTATACGCATCCGGTAATATGCACCCCAGACACAAGCGGTTTCTATCTTTTATCGTCATATCTTTCATCAATTCTTCCAAAACCGCCAAATGTAACACTCTTGATGCCATAAATTCTTTACCTTTCTGAACATTATCACTCTAATTTGTGCCAATTGCTCTTTCTATAAATCAAATATACTTAACTGCTGTTCTTTCAACGATTTTACTTTTCTCTCTGTTATCTTATCATTTTCATCGAGCACATCACACAATATCGGCGACTCTGGGTTATATTTACCACAATTCTTCACAACGCTTTCTTCACTATAATTTGCATAACAATATTTGCAGCCATTGTTACAAGTATTGTACGTCCCAATCTCTACACTTTCCATGCAGCCACACTCTTGACGTTGATTTTTATCTTTTTTTACTTTAATCCTGCATCCAATAATATCTTCCATAAGAGTTTGATCAATACAACAATTGTGTTCTATACCACACTCATACAAGTCTATACTCTCAGCACAACTTCCTATTGTCATTCCCTTATTTTTTGCAATATCGGCCATCCTCTTTGCAAATGCTAACAACTCATTTTTATCAATCTCATAAGAATCAAGTAACTGCATATTCTTCTTATTCTTTGCATACACATCAACAAAGCTTATAACACACTTCCCGGTGTATCCATTCAGGGCTGTTGCAATTTGCTCAAACGCTTTTAAATGGTACTCCGGCGTATATTTCTTTGTAAAAATAATAGGGTCATATCTCCATATTACCTTTTTCATCCCAATTTTTTTCGATAACTCCTGAAATATAGGAATCATTTTTTCTTTTTTGTGCGGAACATTACATTCCATATCTTTTCCATATCCAGTCAATGTAAACTGAAAATAGTACTCATATGAAGTAAGTTCATCCAATCTGTTAAGCATCGGCTCTGGATTTTTTGTCCAAAACACAATACAATCAACCACTTTAGGTGTTATATCAATCTTACTTACCTGATATGCATTCATTGGATTTCTGACATATACAAATCCTTCTTTTATTCTATTAAAAAACCATTCCGAATAATAGTTAGGAATGTCGGTTCTGCGACTTACACTTAATATCATTTCTATTCTTCTTTCTTTGCAGCCTTATTCATTAATAATTGAGCATTGGCGTAAGAACCAAGGGTATCATATTTTTCTTTCATATACTCTGCTATCTCCATAAGTGTATTTATAGCCTTTTCCGTCACAATATATTTTGACAGTTTACACAACGCAAAAGGGCGATTGATAAAATTTAATAGGAAATTGTCACAGAAGAAAGAATATGATAGAATATCGGAGAGGAACAATCGTGTTGCAAGGTGGTAGCCTCCCAAAACTTCATGCCCGGTTTGCCGGAGTACATAAGAGGGGAGGTGGCGCAAATGACAGCATTTGAAATCATTTCGATTTTCATAGGTATATTGGCTCTGCTAATTGCCTTTGGTAGTTTTGTTATAGCGTTGCTTGCCTTTCCCGATAAGAGGAACAAGCGACAATAAATAAGCCTACCTTGTTACTTGGCCGGTACAGGTAGGCTTATAACCTATTGCGGAGGTCAACCACTTTGTGGGCGGTTGTTTCCTCTTTTGTATCTATAATATAGCATACTTCCCGGATAAATTCAAGAAAAACTTCCGTTAATGCAAACCGTGCGTTTTCCCGATAATTCGCCTTAATCCTGATGTTTTCATGCAATATGAAAGCCCTGTTTCTTTTCTGCCATTCTGCCTGTAGCACCTACATACTATTACCCTCATTTGTGTGCAATATATGTGCTACGCCACAACACTCAGCACTTTTTGCCACAATTCCAGAAAGCGCAGGTATAACAACCCTTGAAAATACTCAATGTCATTAACTTAAGGAATCTTTTACAATTCAAAATGTAAAAGATTCCTTTCTATTACCTGCCATTGCTTCTTTTGCAAAAGAAAATCGCCCACCATCTCATAAAAAGTTCTTTGTTCTTCTGTTTCAGCTTCCAGTACAAGCTGTAACGTGTCTTCCGGTTGAAGCTTTTTTATATCTTCATAGATTTTTTCATATTTCTTAACATCGCACATACCAGCACCTCCATTATGAAATCGGTAGTGTCAAATACTACCTCTTTTTATTGTTTCAAAATCTTTTAAAACCTTGATTTCTTGGAGGTTTGCAAATAAAACGAGCATTGACCCCCAAAAAGAAGTATAATGAGTTCACCACAAACACCATTATCAACAAGGGGACAATGCTCATGGACATTATACTTTATTTACTTCAATTTATTCAATACCAACATAAACAAATCTGCTGGCTTTTAAACTTTATTTGCAGATACATCCCACTCAAACAGTGGGCTTTCGATGATTCCAATTCTCCAAAGTACCAAAAGTTTAAAGTGGATAAACTCCCTGTCATCAAAACTTTCATTAAACAGGATTGGCAGTTCCTTCTCGAATACTATCAGTGGAAGTATGGTAAGCCGCCCAAACCCGTTCAGCGTCGCAACGGCAAAACCATCCCTGAAGATACTATCTGTCCTTTATGCGGTGCCCCTCACCATTTCATCTACGACAACAATGGTGGCAATGGGCAGTACCAGTGCAAGGTCTGTGGACAGACTTTCTGCTCCGGCGAACTTGTCACAACACCATTGCGGCTTATCTGTCCACACTGTGGAAATGCTCTTGCTGCCAAGAAAGACCGGAAATTTTTCCGCATACATAAATGCGTCAATCCAAAGTGTCCCTACTATCTCCATAACCTGAAAAAGGTGGATGCAAAAGACCTGGATGAGGACTATGGTAAAAACAAATATAAGCTGCATTACATTTACCGTGAATTCACTGTGGATTTCTTTGCCATGGACTTAAACTCTCTTCCAAAGAATGCCGCACCGCTAAAATTTTCTAAACACAACTCGCATGTCATGTCCCTGTGCCTGACCCTCCACGTCAGTCTTGGATTATCCTTAAGGAAAACATCACAGGCACTGAAAGATCTTTATAACATCAGCATTTCCCACCAGCAGATCGCCAACTACTGTAAAACTGCCGCTGTCTGTATCAAACCCTTTGTTGATAATTACGACTATAAAACAGGCCGTGTTTTTACTGCTGATGAAACCTATATCAAAGTCCGCGGTATCAAAGCGTATATCTGGTTTATCATGGATGCTGCCAGCCGTTCCATTATCGGATACCGGGCATCTGACAACCGCAGTGCCGGCCCCTGCATCCTTGCCATGCGTATGGCTTTCCGGCATCTGTCCGAACTGCCCAAAAACTTCAAATTCATTGCTGACGGCTATAGCGCCTACCCGCTGGCTGCAATGGAGTTTGCTAAAAAGTTTAAAGATAACTTGAAATTCAGCATTACACAGGTAATCGGCCTCACCAATGATGACGAAGTATCCAAGGAATTCCGTCCATACAAACAGATGGTTGAACGCCTCAACCGTACCTACAAAGCTTCTTACCGCCCAACAAACGGCTTTGACAACTACGATGGTGCCAACTATGATTTAGCCTTGTGGGTGTCCTATTATAACTTTCTCCGCCCACACAAGCATAATAAATATCGGACTTTGAACAAAGTCGATATGCTAAGCGGTGCTGACAATATGCCCGGCAAATGGCAGCTGCTTATCTTTCTCGGCCAGCAGACAATTCTGAATCTGCAACCCGAAGGCCCTAACTGTTCTTAGATTCCAAGCCCGAGGTAATAAACCCAGCCACCGAAAGCCCTGCTTTCGGCTATGCCCTTGACAGCACACAATAGAACTGCTACACTGCTGTATCCGACGGAAGAACTTCTAACTGTTCTTGAGTTCTTCGCCGTCGGTAAATAACCTACAGCAGTTCTTTTGCGTGCTGTCAAGGGTGGCGGCAGCTTACCTCAGACTAAAATATCTGCAATTTTCAAGGTTCATATGAGCCTTTTTCTTTGGCTCTGTTTTTTCATAGGTCACTTGACACTATCGTTTTCGGTAGTGTCAACTTTATATACCCCAAATCGGCTCAACCCCAGTAAATTCAATGGTTACAGAGGTTATTAGCCTTTACCCCCCCTTTCTTTGGCTTGGGCGACCAAAATTTTACGTCGGGAACCCTGTCAAGGCCGGGCTGAAAGCCCGTTAAATTCAGCCTTGACGGGGTTTCCGTAAGTAAAATATAATCGGCCTCAGTCAAGGAAAGGGGTTCGATTTTTTCATAATCCGTTTGACACTACCTCGTTTTCAATAATTGTATAGTCCTTCCTCAAATCTAATTCATTCAATACAGAATATAATAATCAGTCTAAATATAATTTCATTTTCTCAAAAGAATTGACCGTATCCGTATCATATGTATTAAACTCCTCTGAAAAGGTTTGGAGACTTCCGTCAAGACTGATAACCGATTTTGTCATTTTTATGTAATTATCATAATAAGTTTTTAACACAGCATAAGCTTCTTCATATTTCTTTGGAGGGTTTTTCAGTTTTTTCATTAAACCAGTAACTTCTGATTGATTCAATTCAATTTCAGAAATACTATTGATAAAATTTCCATCAGCAAACAAATTAGAAAGGGCGTCATTAAAATCATCTACAAATTCACCATTTTTCATTGTATATTTGTCTGTTTCAGTATCTCTTTCTTCATAAATTGCATTGTACCATACACTCTTGATAAGGTTTCCAGCGTTTTCTGCTTTGGCAGCCCCATCAAGCATTGTATAAGATACACATTCCATATTTGAATAGTATTCAGCTTCTTTTGCTTTTTGCAAAATACTAAACCCAAAAACACAGACAGCAATTAGGGCAAGTACAACTACAGATATAATGATACCCTTTTGTTTCTTTTTTTGCTTCTTTTGTTCGATAGTTAAATTAGGACATCCACAATTAGGGCAAGTAGACAATTTTATTTCGTACTCTGTTCCGCATTCTTCACACATTATTGAATTTTGTTGTGAAAGATAAGATTTACAGTGCGGACATACTATTGCTTTTTCACTAATTGCTCCTCCACATTTCAGACAAGTTATTAATCCCATTTTCAAACCCTCTTTTCTGCTTTTTATTCATCAAAGCATCCATTATTATTTTAAACTCAATGTATCACCTCCATTTTTTGAATTCCGGTAATTGCTTAATTAAAGCTCTTATTTCATCATCATTTACTTCTACATCGACAAAAATAACAATATCGTAGCAATCTTCATCTCTAAAACTTTTTAATCCGCCAAGTTCATCACAAATATAATATTCATCAAAAGTAATCTCGCTGGCAATTCTTCTATTATGGTCAATTCCAAATTTTAGTAGTTCTATTGCCCTGTGCTTATATTTATCCAAATGCTTTAAAGCATACCTTAAACAGTTATTGATTATTGGATTGATGGAGCGGTATGTAATAGAATCCACTTGTTTTTTTCTTTTGCCAATATTCCCTAATTTAAGCTCATAAGGTTTTATTTCAAATATTGAACGAAACAAGTCATCATTGTCCAGCATTATTTCCAAATAGTCGCCTTGGCAAAAAATACAATCTTCTGTAGCATAGTGTCCATTTGTAAAAAACATATTGTAGGAGGCAAAAATATCATTGAACAGTTCTACATCATTCATGCTGGCAACAAGACGGGCGAACTCAATGCAGTTTTCAAAATGAATCCATGTTATGCCTTTATCTTTCCTAAATTCAAATTGATTATGATACCATTTTAATTTTATTCCATATTCATCGTGAAGATATCTGACACCATTAACTGAATGATATTCAACTACATAGTCAAGGAAAGTTTTGCCAAATTCATCGGTTTGAGTAAGGATAGATTTACCATCGTTTGCAAGCAATACATCAAATTCATTTTTATACAATTCTGGGTCATCTAAATATGCATAATATCTAAAGCCTTTATTGAACGGTACATTTTCTTTTTCAACAGGTAATTTGTACGCATCTGCATATAATAGCCGAGCCAATGAAATACCAAATATTTTTTCCAAAGGGATAATAAAGTCGTATTTAAGCGGTCTTTCTCCTTTTAGCATTTTTGAAAAATTGGATTTTTCTTTATCTGCAAATTTATATGCTTCTTGTCTTTTAATTCCTAATTCGAGAGCGATTTCAACGAGTAAATGGCTATACATCTTAATTCCTTTTAATTTCATGTAATGGTCAATATTGTTTTTTAAATTTTCCATATCTGAACCTCCACATTCATTGTATTTATATTGTATCACGAATTTTATTCTTTGGGTAGTCATTCATGACAACTTTTGTGGTCTGTTTTGACCTTCAATAAAATTCATGCAAAAAAGTATAGAGTCAAATTTGACTACAAATTTACAATAGCACTTAGACGGTACATTTTCTTTTTCAATTTGTTTGGTCATTCGTCAAACAGATGAATTTAATTTTTACATTAAATTAAGTAGTATACCCAACTTCAAAAAAAATATTCAAGAAATTTCCACCAAAGTATTGACAAACACTTGTTCTGCAATATATAATAAAGTACTCTCACTGGAGAGCCACAACTGAATACAGATTTTCATAGATTATGGAGGATGACTTTAAGTCGGATAACGTAGCGGTACGCTAAGTGAAAATACCGCCGCTTCTGAATTGCTCCAAACTGTCGGCAACAGATAAGCGTAAAAGACAGTTTCGACTTTGAATCTCAAAGCCGGTTACATAAATGTGAAACCAACATCACAAAGGGATAAGTCTATCCTTTTGTCGGTGAGTCGGTACGCATTTGTGTGCCGGCTTTTTTGCTGCCCAAATGCCGGTTACAACTGAATGACCGGCTGAATGGGATATGATTTTGCGGCGACCTCTTTTTTCGGAGAGTGAGCGGGACAACGCCGCCTGAGACGGGGACAGGGACAGAAAAACTACATTCAGGCAGACCTGCGGAAAACAACAGACAGTATGCGGCAGAAAGAGTGTCGCATACCGCAGCAAGCAGGGAAACTGTATTGACA
>CAJURU010000041.1 GCA_910588845.1 uncultured Lachnospiraceae bacterium | reverse complement strand
CGTAGGTATTACCGCAGGGGCTTCTACCCCAAACAAAATTATTGAGGAGGTTCAAAAAAATGTCAGAAATGAGTTTTGAACAAATGTTAGATGAATCATTTAAAACAATAAGGAATGGGGAGGTAGTCGAAGGTACCGTTATTGATGTGAAACCAGACGAGATCATCTTGAATATTGGTTACAAGTCTGATGGGATTATTACCCGAAATGAGTATACGAATGAACCCAACGTTGATTTGACTACCGTAGTTTCCGTAGGGGACACCATGGAATCAAAGGTTCTGAAAGTAAATGACGGTGAAGGTCAGGTGCTTTTGACCTACAAGCGTCTGGCTGCTGAGAGAGGAAGTAAGAAGCTGGAAGAGGCGTTCAATGCCCAGGAAGTATTGAAGGCCAAGGTTGTACAGGTATTAGAGGGTGGTTTGAGCGTTGTAATCGACGAAGCAAGGATTTTTATTCCTGCAAGCCTGGTATCTGATACATACGAGAAGGATCTTGGTAAGTATAAAGACCAGGAGATTGAGTTTGTTATCACGGAATTCAACCCGCGCAGAAGAAGAATCATCGGCGACAGGAAGCAGTTATTGCTTGCTAAGAAGGAAGAGATGCAGAAAGAATTATTTGCGAGAATCAATGTCGGCGATGTTTTAGAGGGAACTGTCAAGAACGTGACAGATTTCGGCGCATTTATTGATTTGGGCGGCGCAGACGGACTGCTTCATATTTCTGAAATGTCTTGGGGAAGGGTTGAGAATCCCAAGAAGGTATTCAAAGTTGGGGAAGTTGTCAGAGTATTTATCAAAGACATTAACGACAAGAAGATCGCGCTCAGTATGAAGTTTGAAGATGAGAATCCTTGGAAAGACGCTTCTGAGAAATATGCAGTGGGCACAGTCATTAAGGGCGTAGTTGCAAGAATGACAGATTTTGGTGCATTTGTGGAGTTGGCGCCTGGAGTGGACGCACTTTTGCACGTATCACAGATTTCTAAGGAGCATGTAGAGAAACCGGCAGACGTGCTCAAGATTGGACAGGAGATTGAGGCTAAGATAGTTGATTTCAATGAAGAAGAAAAGAAAATCAGCTTGAGCTTGAAAGCGTTGCTTGCTTCAACAGAAGAGCCGGCAGACGAGTTTGTAGAAGATGGTGTAGAAGAATCTGTTGAGGAAGAAGAATAGAGGAATTTCATGAATGGATATGAGGATTTCAAAAAAGATATTTTAGCATTAACTAAGATTGATTTGAATTCGTACAAAGAAAAACAGATGAAGCGCCGGATAGACACGCTGATTTCTAAGAACGGAATCAAAAGTTATAAGGATTATGTGGCGTTAATTAAGAGAGATGAAGAGAAATTTGAGCAGTTTGTAAATTTTCTTACAATCAATGTGTCAGAGTTTTATCGAAATCCAGAGCAGTGGGAAATATTGGATAAGAGTGTGTTTCCAGCACTGATTAAGAAATTCGGCAAGAATTTGAAAGTCTGGAGCGCCGCCTGTTCCACAGGCGATGAGCCGTATTCACTGGTTATGGCCTTATCCCGGCATATACCGTTGAATCAGATTCATATTACAGCGACGGATATTGATAAGCAAGTGCTTGATAAGGCGCGGCTGGGACTTTATAACGAGAAAAGCATAGCTGCTGTGCCGGCGGATTTCAAAAAGAAATATTTTACTAAGGTAGGAAGTTCCTATCAGATTTCCAATGAAATTAAACGCCAGGTAGAATTCAAAGAGCATAATTTGTTGTGGGATACTTATCCTACCGGTTGTCATTTGATTGTGTGCAGAAATGTACTGATTTATTTTACCGAAGAGGCGAAGGAAGAGATTTATAAGAAGTTTAATGCGGCGTTGGCGTCGCAGGGTGTTCTCTTTATTGGAAGTACCGAGCAGATTATGAATTATAAAGAATTAAATTATCAGAGACATCAATCTTTTTTCTTCCAGAAGAATTAGCTTTGATATCTATATCCCCTTTTTTTGCGTCCCCTGCAATTTTTAGCAGGGGGCGCCTTGTTATCCCTTGAAGTAAATGTTCAGGCACAGCTTGTCTAATAGTCATTGTCTACGCCTGCTTTTTAAGATATTCTAATAAATGCAATGCATATTTTTTCTGAAGTTCTAAAGAGTCTGTGAAATCATCAGTCATTTCAAAGAAGCTAACCTTATCATGGTATTCCAATTTAAAATAAGGGGTGACAACCTCTTCATATTGCGGCAGGAAGCAGCCGGTTTTCTTGCTATAGCAGGTGGCGGCTTTTGCCTTTGTGCGAAAATTTTTGTCTACATAAAACGCCACACTTTTGTGGATGGCGCGGTCTTCCTCGGGAAGGAAATAATAGTCCCGATAATTGGGATAAAAATATTTCAGTTCGCCCTGGTAAATAGAAATTTTAAGTTTTGCCTGCCTGCCGTGGGCTGTGAGATAAATGTCCTGTCTGCCAAAAGAGAAACGTTTTGGTAATGGATTGTTAAGCCCAATTGTCATAATCATTTCCAGTTCCTGTGCGTCTTCGTAAGAATTATATAAATTTTTCTCACAGGAGAGAACGTCAAAATCCCCCTCAAACAGTCTGGGATAAGAGAGGATGGGGAGGAGTTTGGGCATTCCTAGTAAATCTTCGTAATTATGGAGTTGTAAAAGAGAGGCTTTTTCGTCGTCCGGCTGTCTGGTGTAATCAAGATAGACATTAACTAAGTCGCCCCCGGAATATTTATCTTCCCGTTCAATTCCCAGAAATGTTTCTAAGGATTTCTGTTTGAGGTTGGGAAGTCGAAGGATAAGTTTAAATCTGGACATTTGTCGGAAAATATCCAAATGTGCGAAATCCATCTTTCCATGAAACCCATAATGTTCTGTGCGCTTTTGAAGGTAGGGGATGTCAAACCCCAGGCCATTATAGGATATCAGGCGTTCATATTGGTTTGCTAGTTTGAAAAAAGCAGTGAGAATGGCCTTTTCTTCCTGAGGTTTTTCTGCAAAAAATTGTGTGATGCAAATGAGCTGTCCCCTTCTTGCGGCGCATCCAATCAGGTAGACGTGCGTGTTTATGGGGGAAAAGCCGGTTGTCTCAATATCAAAAAAGAGTGCGGATTCTGTGAATACTTCTTCAGTAATTGGATGTTCCGCAGTAAATACCGCTTCATTCTGCCATATTTTCATGGTTTCCTCCATTAGTAAAAGTTTGTATTGCAATAGTTCCATAATTGTATTTGAAAAATATGTTTTCCAAGTGCAATCTTTATGCAGTTGCCGGGGGTGTCGCATTAATATATTTACTCGTTCAAAAGGTCTTGCCGCTTACGCGGCAAAGACAGAATGTACAAAAATTACGCTGGGAAGCTAGCTTCCCAAGATAATTTTTGTGCATGTTGTTTACATTGCTTTGCAATGTAAACCTTTTGAACGAATCTATACCTTGTAATTTATATTAGCGCAACAGCGCCCCTTTTGACAAAGAATTATTATAAATTATAATACAATTCGCAAAAAAATTCCAGATGCACTTGCAATATACCTATAAGGGGTATATAATGTATTTTATCAAGGAAATACTACAGTATAAGAAAGTGTGCAAAGGAGGAAAGTTGATGCCGGAACAGAAAGAATGCGGTTTTCATAAGACAAAGGAACGCTCAGAGAAGGAGTATAAAGATTTGGTGAATCGGCTCAATCGTATTGAAGGACAGGTGCGGGGAATCAAGGGTATGGTGGAGCGGGATGCTTATTGTATTGATATATTGGTACAGGTGGCGGCAGTAAATGCGGCATTAAATAGTTTTAACAAGATATTGTTGGCTAACCATATTAAGACTTGCGTGGCCGACGATGTCAGAGAGGGCAGAGAGGAGACCATAGATGAACTGGTATCCATTTTGCAGAAATTGATGAAGTAAATTGTCATGATAAGAAAGGAGCTATCAATGGAGCAATATACAGTGACCGGGATGAGCTGTGCGGCATGCAGCGCAAGGGTGGAGAAAGCTGTCTCCAAAGTACCGGGCGTTGCGTCGTGTTCCGTGAACCTGCTGACAAATTCCATGGGTGTGGAGGGCTCCGCCAATGAGGCGGAGATTATTCGTGCAGTGGAGGAGGCAGGATATGGGGCATTCTCCAAAGCGGCTGAGGCAGTACATTCTTCCCGGTCGGAGGTAAATGATGATGTTATGGAGGACAGAGAGACTCCGCAGTTAAAGAGACGGCTCTTGTATTCTTTGGGATTTCTGGTAATCTTAATGTATATTTCCATGGGACATATGATGTGGGGATGGCCGCTGCCAGAGATACTCTCAGAAAATCATGTGGCGATGGGGCTTGTTCAGCTTTTGCTGACAGCGCTGATTATGGTCGTGAACCAGAAATTTTTTATTAGCGGCTGGAAGAGTTTTAGCCACGGTGCGCCGAATATGGATACGCTTGTGGCGATGGGCGCAGGGGCGGCCTTTATATATAGCACATATGCGTTGTTTGCTATGACGGATGCACAGGTAAAAGGTGATATGCATCGGGTAATGTCCTATATGCATGAGTTTTATTTTGAGTCGGCGGCAATGATTCTGACCTTGATTACCGTTGGAAAAATGCTGGAGGCGCACGCAAAAGGGAAGACGACCGACGCCCTAAAAGGTCTGATGAAATTGGCGCCCAAGACAGCGGTAATACTCAAAGACGGCAGGGAAACAGAGATTCCAATAGAACAACTTAAAAAAGGTGATGTTTTTGTAGTGCGTCCCGGAGAGAATATTCCGGTGGATGGAGTTGTGTTGGAAGGAAGCAGTGCGGTGAATGAGGCGGCGCTTACCGGAGAGAGTATACCGGTGGATAAGGAGGAGGGAGATCTCGTATCGGCAGCTACTGCCAACCAGTCCGGGTTCCTCAAATGTCGGGCATCCAGAGTGGGGGAAGATACTACCTTGGCTCAGATTATCCGCATGGTGAGCGATGCAGCGGCGACCAAAGCGCCTATTGCAAAAGTTGCTGACCGGGTCTCTGGCGTTTTTGTTCCGGCGGTTATCGGTATTGCGTTGTTGGCAACGGTAGTTTGGCTGGTTGCAGGCTATGGAATCGGCTTTGCTCTGGCAAGAGGCATTTCTGTGCTGGTAATCAGCTGCCCTTGCGCATTGGGACTGGCGACACCGGTGGCAATTATGGTAGGCAATGGTATTGGCGCCAGGAATGGAATTCTTTTTAAGACGGCAGTCTCCCTGGAGGAAACCGGAAAGATGGATATTATTGCCCTTGATAAGACAGGGACGATTACCAAAGGGGATCCGCAAGTCACAGATATAGTTCCGATGCCAGGAATTACCGAGCATGAGTTGCTATTTACAGCTCTTACGCTTGAGGCAAAGAGTGAGCATCCCTTGGCGAAAGCGGTAATTTCTTATGCCGATGAACGTAATGTGCAGCCCGGAGAAGTAACTGAATTTCAGATAAAACCTGGAAACGGCCTCTCTGGGAGATGTGATGGAGTTTTCCTGTGCGGGGGGAACGAAACCTTTATCCTTGCACATGCACAGATTCCTCAAGAGATGAAAAGAAAAGCCGATTATTTGGCGCAGGAGGGGAAGACGCCGTTATTTTTTGCCAAGGATGGAGCGTTTTACGGTTTGATTGCGGTGGCTGACGTCATAAAAGAAGACAGCCCGCAAGCCATGAAGGAGCTTAGAAATCTGGGGCTTCGCGTGGTGATGCTCACCGGTGACAATGAGGGTACGGCCAACGCTATCGGCAGGCAGGCCGGAGTAGACCAGGTGATTGCCGGCGTGCTGCCGGATGGGAAAGAAGCAGTAATCCGCACACTCCAACAGCAGGGGAAGGTCATCATGGTAGGAGACGGGATCAACGACGCCCCGGCATTGACAAGGGCCGATATGGGAATTGCTATAGGCGCGGGAACGGATGTCGCCATCGACGCGGCAGATATTGTTCTAATGAAGAGCCGACTCAGCGATGTACCGGCGGCTATACGATTGAGTCGTGCGTCTCTGAGAAATATTCATGAGAACTTATTTTGGGCATTTATTTATAATATTATAGGCATTCCATTGGCGGCCGGACTATGGATTCCCATTTTTGGCTGGCAGTTGAACCCCATGTTTGGGGCAGCGGCTATGAGTTTGTCAAGTTTTTGCGTGGTGACGAATGCGCTGCGTTTGAACATGCAGAATATTTACAATACGAAAAGGGATAAGCCGGGGCGCAAGCCTAAACGGCAATTAAATGCTGGAGTGAAGAACCCGGCAGAGCAGCAAGAAGAGATAAGAAAAGACAAGGAGGAAGAAACTATGCAAAAAACTATGAAAATTGAAGGTATGATGTGCGCACACTGTGAGGCGGCAGTAAAGAAATGTTTAGAGGAGATTCCGGGAGTGGAGACAGCGCAGGTGAGCCATGAGGCGGGTACGGCTATTATAAGTTTAACGGAAACAATTTCCGATGATGTTCTCAGAAAGGCAGTGGAAGATAAGGATTATAAGGTTGTGTCTGTAGAATAAATAAAAACCTTCCTTTGTGGAAGCGATAGGGCCCCCGTTTGTGGGGGCTTTTCTATGTTTTAATTTAGAAATTTTTGCTTTTTTACTTTTGTATGCTATGTCGTATGTAAGATTTTTTTATATTTATTTTCTGATAAAAGATAAAAAAAGAAGAAAAAAACAGAAAAAAGAGGGGAAAATCGCGAAAAAAAAGTACATATTTTTCAAAATTTATTAATGCGTTTTTAAAAAAATGTGATACAATAGTCATAGCAGTGTTTTTATGACCGAGGAGGTCCATACATGGAAGAAAAAGTGGCGAGCGGATTACGAGAACAACAGGCCAGACGTAAACGTGTCAATAGACTGAAAATGTTTATGGTCGTTGGGGTAGTAATTTGGATTTTAGTATTGACAGTATTGATAGCCACCTTATTGGTGAAGGTGTTTTTTTTGGAAGAGAAATTAAATGAGGCGTTGATTTCCAAAGAGGAAATTACACAGGTACATGACGAGAAGAGCGCTGGTTCCCGTGCGGAGAGCGCTTCAGACGTAGTTTTGGATGGCGGCGCATCGGCAGAAGGAGGATCACAGGCAAACGACGGTGAACAATTGCCAGTGAGCGATGGACTGCTGCCGGAGGAACAAACTGTGGGAAGTGTACCAGAAGAAGGGGCGGCAGTTGACGGCAATATCCTGGAAGAAGGGGAACATCCCAAGGTATATTTGACGTTTGATGATGGTCCCAGTGAGAATACCGCCAAGATTTTGGACATTTTAAAGGAGCGGAATATTAAGGCGACCTTTTTTGTGATTGGACAGGAAGATGAGGAGTCTAAAGCGCTATATCGGAGGATTGTTGATGAAGGGCATACGCTTGGTATGCATTCTTTTTCCCATAAATATGACGTAATCTACCAATCGCTCGATGCATTTAAGGAAGATATGGAGCATTTACAGTCTTATCTGGAAGAGGTTACAGGTGTGACGCCTACAATTATGCGTTTTCCAGGAGGGAGCAGCAACAAAGTCAGCAATGTGAACATTGAAGAGCTCATCCGCTATGTGAAAGAGCGGGGGCTTACTTATTATGACTGGAATGTGGTAAGCGGTGATGCAACCAGCCAGGTATACACACCGGATGAGCTGGTAGCAAATGTCATGGATGATGTGGTGAAATACGATACATCTGTTGTTTTGATGCACGATTCCTCTGCGAAGGCAACTACGGTGGATGCGCTTTTGCCAATGATTGATCAGTTGCAGGAGTTAGGCGCAGAGTTGTTGCCGATTGATGATACTACAAAACCCATACAGCATATTAAAGCAGAAGATGTAGAATAATCTGTTGTATGATTTTACATGAAAAATAATTTATGGAGGTACATGTATGAGCTTTTTTAAAGATTTCAAGGAGGACTTATCTCAGGCAGTGAACGAGCTGCTTCCGGGAGAGGCGGAATTGAAAGAAGAAGCGGCGCAGATGCAGCCAGACCTGGTTGTCAATACGCTGGAGCAGGAAGTGGATGTTAAGTCTGAGTTAAAGAAAATGGAAGGACTTTTTGAAAAGGTAGGCAAAGAAGCCGTGCAGGATGAACCTATGATTCTCACACCGGAAAGCCCGACAGATTCAGGGAAGAAGCCAAAGAATGCTAAAGCAGAGGTAAAAGCAAAGAACATTATACAGGAAGAACAGAAAGAAAATGCGATTGTACCGGAAGAAGCCGGACAGAAGGAGGATACCGTTTTGAGTACAGAGAATACAGAAAATATAGAAAATGCAGTAACGATGGAGCCTATGAGCAATTTGCCAGATGATGTATCGGATGAGGTAACTGTAATTACAGAAGGAACTTCCCTGAGAGGTGACTTGCAGTCTACCGGTTCCTTTGAGTTAAAGGGCAAAATTGAAGGAAATGTAACATGTAACGGTAAAATGACTGTGACAGGAAGCATTCAGGGGAACTCTCAGGCAGCAGAATTTTTTGCAGATTCAGCTAAAATAGAAGGCGAGATTTCTACGAGCGGAACTGTTAAGATTGGCCTTGGTTCTGTTGTAATTGGTAATATTGTCGCAACCAGCGCAGTAATAGCCGGCGCAATCAAAGGTGATATTGATGTCCATGGCCCTGTTGTGGTAGATACTTCAGCAGTTGTAATGGGTAATATCAAATCGCGTTCCGTTCAGATTAATAATGGCGCAGTGATTGAAGGTTTCTGTTCCCAGTGCTATGCAGAAGTTGATATGGACAGCCTGTTTGACACAAAATAGAAAGGCAAAATATGAAAAGAATAATATTAAAGTTGAGCGGAGAGGCTTTAGCAGGGGAAAAGCACACCGGTTTTGATGAGGCCACGGTTACGGTTGTCGCTAAACAGGTAAAACAGTTGACGGACGCCGGTACTCAGGTAGGAATTGTAATCGGCGGCGGCAATTTCTGGAGAGGACGGACGAGTGAGACCATTGATCGCACGAAAGCAGATCAAATTGGTATGCTCGCGACCGTAATGAATTGTATCTATGTCTCTGAGATATTTCGTTCCGTTGGCATGATGACGCAGATTTTAACGCCTTTTGAGTGCGGGGCCTTTACAAAGCTTTTTTCTAAAGATCGCGTGAATAAATACTTTACGAAGGGTATTGTATGCTTTTTTGCGGGAGGAACCGGGCATCCGTATTTCTCAACGGACACGGCGACTGTTTTGCGCGCCGTGGAGATTGAGGCAGACGGAATTCTATTGGCAAAGGCAATTGACGGCGTATATGATAAAGACCCCAAGACGAATCCGGATGCAGTGAAATATGATGAAGTTTCAATTCAGGAAGTTATAGATAAGAAACTGGCAGTGGTGGATCTGACGGCGTCTATTATGTGTATGGAAAATAAGATGCCGATGTACGTGTTTGGTTTGAACGAGGAGAATAGTATCGTCAAAGCGATAAGCGGTAAATTTTCTGGAACAAAAGTTATTATTTGACGGGAATCCCTGTTGGGGGATTGAAAATCTTGGTTGGGAGGAATTTATTTTATGGATGAGAGATTACAGCTTTATGACAATAAAATGCAGAAATCTTTTGACAATCTTCTGGAGGAATTTGGCTCTATCCGTGCGGGACGTGCGAATCCTCATGTGTTGGACAAAATAAGGGTTGATTATTATGGAACGCCTACCGCGCTTCAACAGGTGGCAAATATTTCTGTTCCTGAGCCGCGTATGCTTTTGATTCAGCCGTGGGAACCTAATATGGTGCGCGAGATTGAAAAGGCTATTATGACGTCGGATTTAGGAATTAATCCTACGAATGACGGTAAGGTAATCCGCCTGACATTCCCGGAATTGACGGAAGAGCGCAGGAAGGATTTGGCGAAGGATGTGAAGAAAAAAGGAGAGAACGCCAAGGTAGCAGTCCGCAATATCCGCAGGGACGCCAATGATTCTCTGAAGAAAATGTCTAAGTCAGGCGATGTTTCTGAAGATGAAGTTAAGCAGTTAGAGGATGAAGTGCAGAAGTTGACTGACAAATATATTACCAAGGTCGATAAGGCGGTAGAAGAGAAAACAAAAGAGATTCTTACTGTATAATAGTTGCCTGTTGATACAGACAATCCATTGTGCATAAAAGGCCAGGTTTGTTCCTGGCTTTTTCATCTTATAGAAGATACCTTGTTACGCTAAAGCGTGAAGAGTAAAAGGGGAATGCAGATTAGGGAGGGAATCATGGAAATTCCACAACATGTAGCGATTATTTTAGATGGGAACGGCAGATGGGCCAAGCAGCATGGAATGCCCAGGAATTATGGGCATACGCAGGGGGCCAAGAATGTAGAAGTAATCTGCCGGGAAGCTTGGAATCTGGGGATAAAATATCTGACTGTGTATGCATTTTCCACGGAGAACTGGTCGCGTCCCCAGAATGAGGTAAATGCGCTGATGAAACTTTTGCGCAATTATATGAAAAATTGTATCAAAACTGCCGAGAAAAACCATATGCGTGTGCGTGTGATTGGAGATGTTTCTGGATTAGATTCAGATATACAGGAGAGCATACATAAGCTGGAAGAATTCTCTGAGAATCAGGATGGGCTTAACTTCCAGATTGCCATCAATTATGGCAGCCGCGATGAGATGCTGCGCGGTATGAAAAAGATGCTTGCCGATTACAAGGAAGAGCAGTTTGAGCCGGAAGCTCTGGACGAAGCAAAGTTTGAAACGTACCTTGACACGTGCGGGATTCCGGCGCCGGATTTGCTAATAAGGACCAGTGGAGAGAGGCGGCTGTCAAATTATTTGTTATGGCAGCTTGCGTACAGTGAATTATATTTTACAGAGGTTCCCTGGCCGGATTTTACAAAAGAGGAATTAGTAAAAGCTATAGAGGACTATAATAAAAGAGATAGACGTTATGGCGGGATAAAGGAGGAGTAAAAGTTTGTTCCGAACACGATTATTGAGCGGCATTGTATTGGTGATAATTGCGCTTGTGTTGGTGATAACAGGCGGAGATGTTTTGTTGGCAGGGCTTTTTGCCGTATCCATGGTCGGCTTGTCTGAACTTTACCGCGTTTTTCATATAGAGCGGACGTTGTTGGGAATGACAGGTTATTTGGCGGTAGCGGTATACTATATGAATCTTGGCGTTCCCTTTATTCCCGAAATAGATTTTTTTGTTTTGGGTTTCTTGATTTTGGTGATGGCAGTTTATGTTATGCAGTTTCCCAAGTACAGGGCGGATCAGGTCTTTGCTGCGTTTGTGGGAGTTTTCTATGTGGCCGTGATGTTGTCTGGCATATACCAGACCAGAATGATGGCGAAGGGCGTATATATTGTCTGGCTGATTTTTTTATGTTCCTGGGGCAGCGATACGTGTGCGTACTGCGTTGGCGTCCTTATTGGCAAACATAAGATGGCGCCCAAGTTAAGTCCTAAGAAATCCATTGAGGGAGCTGTGGGAGGCGTTGTGGGCGCCATGCTCTTAACGGTATTGTATGGCTGGGTGTTCCGGGAACAGATGAACCTTACCATAGCGTATATCTTTATTTTGGCGGGAATCAGCGGTGTAGGCGCATTCGTATCCATGATTGGAGATTTGGCGGCTTCTGCCATAAAGCGAAATTATGACATTAAGGATTATGGAAAACTGATTCCGGGGCATGGGGGAATCCTTGACAGATTTGACAGTGTTATTTTCACTGCTCCCATGGTCTATTATCTGGCGAAATTGTTCTTATAGCAGTGTGATATTAAGGAGAGACAGATGAAGAAAATTGCTTTGTTGGGTTCTACCGGTTCGATTGGCACCCAGACACTTGAGATTGTCCGTGAGCAGAAGGATCTTGCGATTGTGGCCTTAGCTGCGGGCAAAAATGTATCGCTTCTTGAGGAGCAGATCCGAGAATTTAAACCTAAGATGGCTGTTTTATGGGAGGAGAGAGACGCCGCAGATTTGAGAGAGCGGGTAAAAGATATTCCAGTAACCGTGCTGTCTGGTATGGATGGACTTTTGGAAATTGCCGTGATGCCGGAAGCAGAAATACTTGTGACGGCGATTGTGGGTATGTTGGGAATCCGCCCCACGATAGCGGCGATTGAGGCGGGCAAGACAATTGCCCTTGCCAATAAAGAGACGCTTGTGACGGCAGGGCATATTATCATGCCGCTTGCCAGGGAGTGCAAGGCGCCGATTCTTCCGGTGGACAGTGAACACAGCGCAATTTTCCAATCTTTGAATGGAGAACGTGGCAATCACATTCATAAAATACTGTTGACCGCGTCAGGCGGGCCTTTTCGGGGGAAGAAGCGGGAAGAGCTTGGACATATTCGTGTGGAGGACGCGCTCAATCATCCCAACTGGTCGATGGGGAGAAAAATTACGATTGATTCGGCAACAATGGTGAACAAAGGGTTAGAGGTGATGGAGGCCAAATGGCTTTTTGACGTGGAGTTGAATCAGATTCAGGTGGTAGTGCATCCGCAGAGCGTCATTCATTCCATGGTGGAGTATGAAGACGGCGCGGTGATGGCGCAGCTAGGAACACCGGATATGCGCCTTCCCATACAATATGCGCTGTATTATCCCAGGAGGCGCAGCCTGTCAGGAAAGCGGCTGGACTTCTTTCAGCTTACCAGCCTGACCTTTGAAGAGCCTGACCTTGAAACGTTTCCGGGACTTAGGCTCGCATTTACGGCGATGGAGCGCGGGGGCAATATCCCTACCGCTTACAATGCGGCGAATGAAAAAGCCGTATCGTTGTTTTTAAATGGGCGGATTCCATTTCTACAGATTCCAGAGATTATTCAGGCGTGTATGGAACATTGTGAGTATGAGAGCGAGCCCAAAGTTGAGAAAATTCTCGAGACGGAAGCAGAAGTTTATGCCTTTATAGAAAGCAGGTGGTAAGATTGAATATTATAATTGCGCTTATTATTTTTAGTATTATTATCCTTTTCCATGAGCTTGGGCATTTTCTTCTTGCCAAAGCCAACGGAATCAAAGTAAATGAGTTTTCTCTGGGTCTTGGGCCAACGTTATTTGGCGTTACCAGAGGAGAGACGAAGTATTCCATTAAACTGTTGCCATTTGGCGGCGCCTGTATGATGGAGGGAGAAGACGGCGAAAGCCAGGATGCAAAGTCGTTTAACAGTAAATCTGTCTGGGCGCGCATTAGCGTAGTCGCAGCCGGTCCGGTGTTCAATTTTATTATGGCCTGGGTGTTTGCTTTGATTGTGATGGGCAGCGTGGGATTTGACCGTCCGGTGTTGAGCAGTGTGCGTGAAGGGTTTCCGGCTGCCGAAGCTGGACTTATGGAGGGAGATGAGATTATCTCCATGAACGGTTCGCGGACGCATTTCTTTCGTGAGGTCAGCCAATATTCCCTGTTCCATCCGGGAAAGGATGTAAAACTGGTCTATGAACGTAATGGAGAACGTTATGAGGCGTTGCTGTCTCCTAAGATGGACGAGGAGAGCGGCAGACAGATGTTGGGTATGAATGGTAGAGCTGTACGTCAGAAGGGAACAGTTCTTGAGACAATCACGCACAGTTTTTTTGAGATACGCTATCAGATAAACACCACGATTGAGAGTTTAAAGATGCTGGTGACCGGCAAGGTAGGACTAAATGATTTGTCTGGCCCTGTGGGGATTGTCAAAGTAATGGGAGACACGTATGATTCCAATGAGTCGGCCGGTGGAGTTGGATTAGCTATTATGAGTATGGTAAATTTCTCGATTTTTTTGTCGGCAAACTTAGGAATTATGAATCTTCTGCCGATACCGGCATTGGATGGAGGGCGGCTGGTTTTCCTGCTTATTGAGGCCATCCGCAGAAAGAAGATTTCCCCTGAGAAAGAGGGCATGGTACATTTTGTGGGTTTGGTGGCATTGATGGCGTTGATGGTATTTGTTATGTTCAATGATATTCGGAATATTTTTTAATACTATGCAGTAGAGAACGAAAATAGGGGAAACAGACATGGAAAATCAGATTACAAGGAAACAGACACGCGAAATACGCATCGGAAACAGGACGATCGGCGCCAATCATCCTATTTTGATCCAGTCGATGACGAATACCAGGACGGAGGATGTGAAAGGAACAATTGCCCAGATTCAGAAGCTTACTGCGGCAGGGTGTGAAATTATTCGTTGTGCAGTGCCTACGATGGAAGCGGCGGAGGCGATTGCAGAAATTAAGAAGGGCATAACAATTCCCTTGGTGGCAGATATTCATTTTGATTATCGGCTCGCCATTGCCGCTATGGAATACGGGGCGGATAAGATTCGCATTAATCCTGGGAACATAGGGGCAAGGGAGCGGATTCAGGCTGTTGTCGACGTGGCGCGGGAACGTGAGATTCCTATTCGTGTCGGCGTCAACAGCGGTTCTCTGGAAAAGGAGTTGGTAGAAAAATATGGCGGCGTGACTGCACAGGGGCTTGTGGAGAGCGCGCTTGATAAGGTGCGCATTATTGAAGATATGGGCTATGACAAGCTGGTAATCAGTATTAAGTCCTCGGATGTGCTGATGTGTGTGCGGGCGCATGAACTGATTGCGGGCGAGACGGATTATCCCCTGCATGTAGGGATTACGGAATCAGGCACCATGATCAGCGGCAATATTAAATCTGCGATGGGCCTGGGCATGATATTAGGGCAGGGAATTGGCGATACCATCCGCGTTTCTCTGACCGGAGATCCTTTGGAGGAGATTAAATCGGCAAAGATTATATTGCGTACGCTGGGCATTCGCAAGGGAGGCATTGAAGTCGTATCCTGTCCGACTTGCGGAAGAACACAGATTGATTTGATCGGGCTGGCAAATCAGGTGGAGGATATGGTGGCGGACATCCCTCTGGATTTGAAGGTCGCTGTTATGGGCTGTGTCGTCAATGGTCCAGGTGAAGCGAAGGAGGCGGATATCGGTATCGCCGGCGGAATCGGTGAAGGCCTGATTATCAAACATGGAGAAATCTATAAGAAAGTAAAAGAGGAGGAGCTGCTTTCGGCTCTCCGCTATGAATTGCTACATTGGAGTGAGTGAACAAATGGGTAAGCTGTTTTTTGATGTATTTCCGGATTTGAAAATCCCTTCAGACATGGAAAGGCTGATGGCGGACGTGGAGGTAACAAAGGTGTCCACGAACCGCAGCCGGGATCACCTCAGGGTGTATCTTTTAAGTTCCAGGTTGATTGAAAAGAATCGGATTTTCCGTCTGGAAAAAGACATCAAGAGGCAGCTTTTTCCACAGCATGAGTTATCTGTAAAAATAATTGAGAAATATAACCTGTCCGGGCAATATAATCCTAAGAAATTGATGATGATTTACCGGGACAGCATTATGGAAGAATTTCGTGCGTACAGTTATTTGGAGTACAGTGTGCTCAAGATGGCAAAGATACATTTCCCACAGGAAGATACGATGCAGATTGCCTTTGAAGATTCTGTCGTTGCGCGACAGAAATCAGAGGAGATTTTGCAGATATTAGAGAAGATTATCTGTGAACGCTGCGGGATGGATGTGGTTATCCAGGTTTCCTACATAGAACCGACAGAAAAGAAGAATAGAAAGAATAGTAATATCCGTATTCAGAATGAAGTACATCATATTATTTCACAGTCATCCTTTGCCAATGGCGGACAGGGGGAAGAGCGGCAGACAATTCCGCAAGAGGGGCAATCAGGGGAGGCAAAACGTTCAGGGGTTGGCGAATATGGAAACTCACAGCAGGCGAGCGCCGATACTGGTGGAAATGAGAGGCCAAGACATGGAGACGCCGTCGTTGGTGGAAACGAGAGTGCGGGCCATACAGGAAATAAATCAACTGTCAATCAGAATTCCGGTAAAAAAACTGCATCCAGTTTCGGCAGGGGCAGAAAAGAATCTTATGGCGGCTACAAGCGTTCCGATAATCCAGACATCGTCTATGGGCGCGATTTTGAGGAGGAAGCTACCCCGCTTGAGCAGATTGTGGGAGAGATTGGCGAGGTTATCATTCGCGGTAAAGTCTTGAACCTGGAGACGAGAGAAATCCGCAATGAGAAAACAATTATTTTCTTTGCCGTTACGGATTTTACCGATACGATTATGGTAAAGATGTTTGCCAAAAATGAAATTGTACCGGAGATTACAGCGCATGTGAAAAAGGGAGCTTTTCTGAAAATAAAAGGTGTGGCCACGATTGATAAGTTTGATGGGGAGCTTACGATCGGTTCCGTTACTGGAATAAAGAAGATTGCCGATTTTACGAGCACCCGCATGGACAATAGCCCGCAGAAGCGTGTGGAGCTGCACTGTCATACAAAAATGAGCGATATGGATGGGGTTTCTGAGGTTAAGGATATCATTGGGCGCGCCAGGAAATGGGGACATCCTGCATTGGCGGTTACCGACCATGGGGATGTGCAAGCATTTCCTGATGCGGGACATGCCGTTTCCCTGGAGGATGATTTTAAAGTAATTTATGGAGTAGAGGCTTATCTGGTAGATGACCTGAAAGATATCGTGGAGAATTCGCGGGGGCAGAACCTTACAGATACCTATGTGGTGTTTGATTTAGAGACTACCGGCTTTTCTCCGCTCAACAATAAGATTATTGAGATTGGCGCTGTGAGGGTCGTAAATGGCAAGATTAGCGAGCGTTTTTCTACATTTGTGAACCCGGAAGTGCCGATACCCTTTCAGGTAGAGGAATTGACGCATATTCGAGATGATATGGTGTTGGATGCGCCGAAAATAGAAGAAATATTGCCGGAATTTCTCAAGTTCTGCGAGGGGGCTGTGATGGTTGCGCACAATGCGCAGTTTGATATGAGTTTCATAAGCAAAAATTGTGAACGGCAGGGTCTGCCCTGCGAATATACGGTGGTCGATACCGTGGGGCTTGCCCGCGTATTGATGCCACAGCTAAGTAAGTTTAAGTTGAATACAGTAGCGAAGGCGTTAAAGATTTCATTGGAAAATCATCATCGCGCGGTGGATGATGCGGCATGTACGGCAGAAATTTTTGTCAGGTTCATCCGCATGATGGAGGAGCGTGGCGTTAATAATCTGGATGAAGTCAATGAGATGGGCAGCGCATCTGTGGATAATATCAAAAAGCTTCACAGTCATCACGCGATTATTCTGGCTACGAATGACATGGGACGTATCAATCTCTACCGTCTGGTTTCCGACGCCCATCTGACGTATTTTTACAGGCAGCCGAGGATTCCTAAGAGCGAATTTCTCAAACATCGCGAGGGCCTGCTGATTGGTTCCGCCTGTGAGGCGGGGGAGCTTTATCAGGCGATTCTGCGTGGAAGCTCCGAGGAAGAGATTGCGCGTCTGGTGAATTTTTATGATTATCTGGAAATACAGCCGTTGGGCAACAATGCGTTTATGTTGCGCTCGGATAAGGCAATGGTGAGTTCTGAGGAAGAATTAAAGGACATTAATCGTCGGATTGTCAAGCTGGGGGAAGCGTTTCATAAGCCTGTCGTGGCAACCTGCGACGTGCATTTCTTAGACCCGGAGGATGAGGTATATCGGCGAATTATCATGGCGGGCAAAGGATTTTCGGATGCGGATGATCAGGCGCCTCTGTACCTGCGCACCACGGAGGAAATGTTGGAGGAGTTTGCGTACTTGGGGGAGGAGAAAGCAGAGGAGATCGTCATCACCAACACCAACAAGATTGCAGATATGTGTGAAAAGATTTCCCCGGTGCGTCCCGATAAATGCCCGCCGGTGATTGAGAACTCTGACCAAATGCTCAGGGATATCTGTTATAACCGTGCCCATGAGATTTATGGAGAAAATTTACCGGAGATCGTTAAGGAGCGGTTAGAGCGTGAGTTAAATTCCATTATCTCTAATGGTTATGCCGTAATGTATATTATTGCGCAGAAATTAGTGTGGAAATCGAATGAGGACGGTTACTTGGTGGGGTCGCGTGGTTCCGTGGGTTCTTCCTTTGTCGCCACCATGTCAGGAATCACAGAGGTAAATCCCTTGTCTCCTCATTATTATTGTAAGCATTGTCATTACAGCGACTTTGACTCATCGGAAGTCAAGGCTTATGCCGGGCGTGCCGGATGCGATATGCCGGATAAGAAATGCCCGCAATGCGGAGAACCGCTGGAAAAGGAAGGGTTTGATATTCCTTTCGAGACATTCCTGGGATTTAAAGGTAATAAGGAGCCGGATATTGATTTGAATTTCTCCGGGGAATATCAGAGTAAGGCGCATGCTTACTGTGAGGTTATTTTCGGATTTGGACAGACGTTCCGTGCCGGGACCATCGGTACGCTGGCGGATAAGACGGCTTTTGGCTACATTAAGAATTACTATGAGGAGCGTGGGGTGCGCAAACGAAATTGTGAAATTGACCGCATTGTCCAGGGCTGTGTGGGCATCCGGCGAACGACTGGACAGCACCCAGGCGGGATTATTGTGCTTCCCTTGGGCGAGGAAATCCATTCTTTTACGCCTATTCAGCATCCGGCGAACGATATGTCTACGGACATTGTCACCACGCATTTTGATTACCATTCCATTGATCACAACCTTCTCAAGCTAGATATTCTGGGACACGACGATCCGACCATGATTCGTATGCTCGAGGACTTGACGGGGATTGACGCTAAACAAATCCGCCTGGATGACCCGGATGTCATGTCGCTGTTTCAGAGTACGAAAGCGCTTGGCATTGAGCCCGAAGATATTGGCGGCTGCAAACTTGGCTCTCTGGGCATTCCTGAGTTTGGCACAGATTTTGTCATTCAGATGTTAATTGACACCAATCCGCAATCATTCTCGGATTTGGTACGTATTTCTGGTTTATCCCATGGAACGGATGTGTGGCTTGGAAATGCGCAGACGTTGATTCAGGAAAAAAAGGCGACCATCTCTACGGCTATCTGTACGCGTGACGATATTATGACTTATCTAATTGGCATGGGCATGGAGAGTGAGCTTAGTTTTACCATCATGGAGAGCGTGCGTAAAGGAAAGGGGTTAAAACCGGAGTGGGAAGAGGCCATGCTTGCACATAATGTGCCGGATTGGTATATATGGTCCTGCAAGAAAATTAAATATATGTTCCCCAAAGCGCATGCGGCGGCGTACGTCATGATGGCCTGGCGGATTGCCTATTGCAAGGTGTTTTATCCGCTTGCTTACTATGCAGCATTTTTCAGCATCCGTGCGACGTCGTTCAGCTATGAGCTGATGTGCCAGGGGAAGGATAAGCTGAATTATTTCCTGGCAGATTATGAGCGAAGAAAAGATACTCTTACCAAAAAAGAGCAGGACACGATAAAAGATATGAAGATTGTTCAGGAAATGTATGCCCGGGGCTTTGAATTTATGCCTATGGATATCTTTCGGGCACAGGCGCACACATTTCAGATTATTGATGGGAAGCTGATGCCCTCCTTAGATAGTGTGGAGGGGCTTGGCGATAAGGCGGCGGACGCCGTAGTGGAGGCGGCAAAGGATGGGCCGTTCCTCTCTAAAGATGACTTCCGCCAGCGCACGAAAGTTTCCAAAACTGTCATTGACTTAATGAATGACCTTGGAATTTTAGGGGATTTGCCGGAATCAAATCAGCTATCGTTGTTCGATTAGATAAACTCAATATAATTTTCAGCCATTTTGGCGATTCTTGCCAAGGCGTATACTTCAATTCCCTGGTTAGTAAGCTTTTCACGTCCAGGCTGGAAGGATTTCTCTATGAGGACAGCAAGGCCTGCAATCGTGGCATGGGACATGCGCAGCAGCCGGAGCGCGGCTGTCGCAGCCTCGCCATTTGCCAAAAAATCGTCAACGATCAATACATGGTCGTTGTCGCTGATATATTTTTTAGAGAGCGTCAGTTCATAATTAGTCTCTTTGGTGAAGGAGGTAACTACCGTCTGGTACAAATCTTGATTGAGAATCTTAGACGGCTGTTTTTTGAGGATAATCAGCGGCACATTCATGGTAACAGCCGTCATGAGCGCAGGGGCAATGCCGGAACTTTCAATCGTGGCAATTTTTGTAATGCCTTTGCCTTTGAAATGTTCGGCAATGTCCTGGCCCATCTCCTGCATCAGTATGGGGTCTATTTGGTGGTTAATAAAGCTGTCTACTTTCAAAATATGTTCATTGACAGCGATTCCGTTTTGTCTAATTTTATCTTCTAATAATTTCATTTTTTCACCTCATGTTTCATCTGAAAAGTACATCTGGTAAATATTATCCATCAGGAATTCACAGAAAGATTCCTCTAATTCAGGAAATTCCTCTGTAAGTAAACGGCTGATATTTTCTGTTCGCAGGTAATAGAGCTCCTCAATGGAGATATCTTCCTCGTCAACGCCATGTGAAATCGCATCGGCAGAATAATGTTCCTGGAACCAATTGCGAATCCTGCAAATATCAGCATCCTCCTTGGCTTTAGCTGGAATAAGTCTTTTTCTGTCATAGAAGGCTCGAATGCTTACGAAAATAAAGATGAGAAAGAGAATTCCAAACACAATACTTCCCATAAGCAAGGTAGAAAAGGGAATATCCAGCGGAAAGATGCCTGCCCAAATCAGAATGAGTGCGGCAAATCCTAAAATGCTGAGAAACATAAATGACCATGCAGTGGAAGATGCATCTTCAAGTTTCTTGCTTGCCTCTACATAAGTGTGTTTTTGTTTCAGTGCTATATCTGCCATATGCCTACCTCCGGTTCCCATTCTGTAAAAACTCATACAACACTACCATTATAAAGGAAACGAATACATATTACAATCATTTTAGACACGGAAATCAATTTTCAAAAAACTGTGAAGATAGTTTGAAAATTGATTTTCATTTATTTTCGCGGAATCTAATTGCATAGGTAAAAAATATTCTATATACTATATTTATTAATATGTCAAATTATGGAGCGTGTGTACATAGATGAAGATAACAATATTGGCGGTAGGGAAAGTAAAGGAACGTTTTTATCGGGAAGCAGTCGGGGAATTTGCAAAACGTCTTAACCGTTATTGTAAACTGGAAATTATAGAAGTTGCAGATGAGAAGACTCCGGATGGCGCGGGTGAAATGGAAGAGAAGCAAATTTTAGAAAAGGAGGGTATACGTCTAGCCAAATATTTACGAGATGACGCGTGGGTCTGTGCACTTGCTATTAATGGCACGAGGCTCGATTCCATAGGTTTTTCTAAAAAAATAGAACAGCTTGGTATTTCAGGTGTAAGCCATCTTCAGTTTGTGATTGGCGGTTCTCTGGGGCTTTGTGAGTCTGTTCTTCGACGGGCAGACCTTAAATTGAGTTTTTCTGAGATGACCTTTCCGCATCAACTGATGCGGGTAATTTTGCTTGAACAAATTTACCGAGGTTATCGGATTATGTTAAATGAACCGTATCACAAGTAAGTGCGAAAGGTAACGGAAGTTCAGGTAAGAGAAAGAGAATAAGAGTTAGATTTGTTAGATTTTAACCCCATGAGAGCAGTTGGCTTTCCATGGGGTGTTTTTGTCTGAAATGGGTAAACCCGAATTATTCACGGCACTGTGCTTTTAATATTTAGCACATGCCCATAGC
>CAJURU010000040.1 GCA_910588845.1 uncultured Lachnospiraceae bacterium | reverse complement strand
TGCGGAAGTGCTGGAATTGGCAGACAGGCAAGACTAAGGATCTTGTGTCTGTATAGACGTGTGGGTTCAAGTCCCATCTTCCGCATTCGTTATAAGTGTGGGAAACCTTAATTATATTAAGGTTTCCCTGTTTTTATAGGAATAATTCTTATTTATGCCAATCGTAAATACACACTAACTTTGGAGTATGGTAAATGAATGGATATATGAAGTATTTAGCGGAAATAATCCCCCAAAAAGATTCTCTTAAACTTGTGAAACGTGAAGCAGAGAAATATTATAAATCACATTCTCTCAATGACTGTTTTAACATGGGAATTGAGATTTATTATTCGGATAACTTTCAAATACAAGAAGTGGGTGTTTTGCTTTTGGGATATTCGGCGCATCGCAATACTTCTGCGCTTTCTTTTTTGAAAGATACTGTTAGCCAGCATGATAGTTGGAAAGTACAGGAAGTCCTGGCTATGGCTTTTGATAATCACTGCAAAATGATTGGGTATGATGTAGCATTGCCTCTAATTAAAGAGTGGCTAATTAGCGATTGTGCTAATGTTCGCAGAGCTGTTTCCGAAGGATTAAGAATATGGACAAGTCGTCCTTATTTTAGGGATAATCCTCAAATAGCAATACAGTTATTATCTGCTCACAGAGAAGATACAAGTGAATATGTGCGAAAATCAGTAGGGAATGCTTTGAGGGATATTAGCAAAAAATATCCCGAATTGATTTCGGCGGAATTAAATTCATGGGATTTATCATCTAAAGAAATAGAACAGGTATATAAACTGGCGGGCAGATTTTTAGATTTAACTTAAAAATAATTTCTTGTTTGTAGAACAAAAAATGATATGTAAAAATCTTTTTCAATATGTTTCCTGGTTAGAGCTGCTCCATTTTGCGACATGCGTTTTTGGCAAAGAACGATTAAGGATTATTTAAAAAAGGTATGTTTGCGCAACGCCTTATTTTACGGCAATATTTTATATAATGCGGAATTTAAGATTGTCTCTGAAACGGGCTGCGGCAGGCAGTAAAATACCAAAGTCGGATAAAGTTAGTAACAAATTGGCAACAAATAAAAAATCAGGGAATCTGTATCTTCTCAATTTCAGCGCGAAGTTCTTCCAGGCTTCGGTGTCCATATCTGGCGTTAGTGATATCATTGCCGAAGGAATGCCTGCGCTGTCATCGTCCTCTTTGGGCAGATAGAGAAAGGCGGAGTAGTCTTTGTCTGCAATTTCGTATTTTAACGCATATTTGTACATCTGGTGCAGTAAACTGACGATTAGCTCCAAGGATGCATGTTTGAGCTGGCAATTATTCAATATGTCCTGCAAATCATCGTATTTGAGCTGTCCGAATTGTATGTTATGGATAGAAGCGCAGTTGTTGAAGGCGGCTCTGGTGGACGCCATAGACGCTTTGGAGAGCTTCTTTGGCGAGTCATAAAATTTCTCGCGAAAAAAGCCCTCATACACTTCTGAAAACGTAGGCGTGCGGTCGATAAACATGCCGCGGTTTACCGTTATTTTTCCAGCCTTCTCCATATGATAGGTGGTGAGAATTTCATAACCTTCCTCCCATGTCTCCGCATATGCCAGAGCTTTGGGGGTAATCGGCTCGTGTAAACTATATTCGGTGACCGGGGGATATACGCCGTAAGGCCTGCGTCTGCCCTTCCCTAAATATTTTATGCTTCCAAAGTTGTTGGGAAGTTTCATTCTTTTTCGATGTTTTGCCATGGTATGATACTCCTTCTCACATATATCTGAGCATCTGCACCAGATAGTGGCCGGAAAGTTTATCCGTCTCATCTTTATCCAATGACCGCAGCCCCAAATTTACAAAACCATTTCTGGAATAAAAATCAATCAGCGAATCCTTTTGTTCACATTCAAGATAAACGATTTTACCACCGACAATGTTCTGCATTTCGCGTACTTTGTCAAGCGCCAGCCTTAGCAGTTCGTCACCGGTAATGAGTTTGTCGTAGGAGTTTGCATAGTTTTTGCCTAATTGGCCGATAAGCGGTGCGGAAATGGTGTATCTTTGAATTTCATTGTCAAACTGGTCAAATTTAGATAATCTGCTCCTCCACTTCCGGTTAGGGAGGCATTGCTTGTCGATGCAGAAAATTTTATTGGCCAGAGTAAAATAGCCGGCCAACACATATGTACCGCGAAAAGAGGCCATTATCAGGTAAGTACTGGAAATACTTTGCCTGGAAAATTCTATAGCTACATTTTTCAGGAAATATTCTACGTCTGGATTTAAAGGAAAAGAAAAAGAGGAGAGAAGGCTTCTTGCAGCGCTCTCTCCCAAAGTGTCGTTTAATAATATATCTCTTAAATTAACGCCTTTATAACCGTTCATTGTTTAAAATGCTCCTAAGTTTGTCTCCCCGGACATCTTCATATGTTCGGGTCAGCTGTACATCCTTTGCATGTTTCCCGGCGGCGTTCTCCAAAGCGATAACTAATGACTTACCCAGTTTCTTATCCTTTATGTCGATGTTTTTAAGAATGCTTTTGGTTGCCATGTCATCACCCTTTCTGTTTGGCTGCTCATTATAAGCGTATGCAGTAGATGCATGAAGTATAATGGGCATAACTGTAAATTATAAATAAAGCATTGTCTATACTGACATATTAGATGAAAAGAGCTTTGTTGTAAAGTATTTTGTCTCAAACACCCAGAAAAAATGGTATGCAGTTAAATTGTTCCTTGCTAATTATTAGAAATCCCCAATGCCCGTAACTATCCTTTGCGCCATATAGAAGGATAAATTATTTTGAACTTAACCTGTTTTTAATTCAGAGTCCCCTGTATGGTATTTACTTAATAAAAATTCTGCTTGAGCTGCAAGTATTTTTTTGCCGTCTTCTGTCAAGCAGTTATAATTGCGTATGATATTTTGCAAACGCAAATCAGGTATGCAGAAATCATTATCCGTCTCTGTTTTTGTGCCATCAGGTGCATCCGATAATATATGGTGGATAGATACGTCGTATATATGACATAACTTGACTAAAATATCGCTTTCTACTTTTGTTCTTCCTCTTTCGTAATTGCTTATCGCCTGGTATGTCATACCTAAGATGTCAGCGACTTGTTTTTGCGTCATCTTAGAATTTAATCTGGCTTGTTTTAATTTAGCAGCAATTTCGTTTTTTTCCATTTTTTCACCTCTTACACTTATTAAACCATAGTATTGACTGCGTATCAACAAATTGTTTAGAAAAAGCAGAAAAATCTATTGGCACTCAATAAAACATTGAATATAATGCAAATACAAACTCAGCATATTGTTGAGAGTAAAAAGGAAAGAAGGTGTAGTATGGGTTATAACGCAAATAGAGATTATTCTGTCAATCAGAGAATCAGGGAAATTATTGAGCGGGGTGCAAAATGGCACCGGGTAAGGTACAATGAATGCACGGGTTACAGCGCTGCCCAATATATCTCTGTAGGTGAAAACAAGCAGCCGCAGTCAGGGTATGCGGGTGTATGTACTGGAGATGGTGTACGTGTAAGAAAAGAGCCGGGTTTTGGAGATAATATCATCCGTCATCTGAACAAAGGAAATCTTTTTGATGGGCTGGAAGTTTCCGGCGTCTGGACACGAATCAACGTGCAGGGAATAGAAGGATATATTTACTCCGACTATGTGAAAAAGGCATAAAATAATTTTTCTTGATTACATTTAGTCCAAATGATAGCTGGAAATATCTGGAAGTTAGCAGCAAATTAGCAACAAACTTTACATAGCCCTCATTTTAAAAGGGTTCCAGAAAAAACAATTTAAGGATTATTTAATATTTTTTATATTATCGTAGACTCATAAAAATGAAAGGGGCGAAGCGATGTATTTACGAATATTGAAGAAAGATTTAAAACGCAAAAGGACTATGAACAGCATCTTACTGATTTTTGTCATACTCGGCGTAATGTTCACCGCGAGCAGCGTGAATAATATGGTTACGGTCGCCATGGCGCTTGACAGATACTTTGAGATAGCCAACGTACCGGATTATTGGTACGCCACGTCTTATGAAGAGGAAGCCGGACGTGTGGAGGAGTTTGCCCGCGACAATGGATATGAACTGTGTGTGTCGGAAATGGTTCAGGTTGATCCCAGGAGTATCAATGTGCAGGGAGAACGGTTTGAGTATTCCAGCTCTGTAGTCCTTGCACAAATTGGGGACACGAAGGTCTTTGATGGGAATGGGCAGGAGATTACCCGGGTAAATGACGGCGAAATTTATATCTCTGCGGAAATCTTTCATTCTGTGCAAAATGATTTCCATATAGGCGGTAAAATAGAAATAACTTCAGAAGGCAAAACAAAGGAATTTACGTTAAAAGGTTTCACAAAGGACGCGCTTTTTGGCTCTTCCATGATGGGGATGACGCGGTTTCTTGTCAGTGATAATGACCGTCACTTTTTTGAGAGTGAGACATGCACAAAGTTTTATTCCCTGCTGGTGTATACCAGCGACGATGCATTTACGGAAAAATTTGAAGCTTTGAATGTAAAGACGATGATGAGCGTTGACCGTGCAGGTATGAAAATGATGTATATCATGGATATGCTGATTGCGGCCATAGTGTTAATTGTCAGTATCTGCCTGATTCTGATTTCCATGGTGATTTTGCAGTTTACGATTAGTTTTACGGTCAGCGAGGAATTCCGGGAGATCGGCGTGATGAAAGCGATCGGGATTCCCAACCGCAAAATCCGCGGGCTCTATATCCTTAAATATTTTGCAATTTCCGTTGTTGGCGCGATACTTGGGCTAACGCTTAGTTTTCCTTTTGGAAATCTGCTGATTCAGAGCGTATCAAATAACATTATCATCTCCGGGCAGAATAAGACGTTTCTCAACGTTATTTGCGCTGTGGGTACGGCGGCGGTGGTTGTGTGGTTCTGCTATCTGTGCACGCACAAAATTAAAAAATTTTCTCCGATTGCCGCTATTCGCAACGGTGAAATGGGTGAACGCTATCAGCGCAAAGGATTGCTGCGTTTGGGAAAATCGCATTTAACTCCGGCGGCGTTTCTGGCGGTAAACGATGTTTTGAGCAGTGTCAGGCGTTATCTTTCCATGATTTTGATTTTTACGTTGGGGCTGCTGTTAGTGATAATTCCGGTAAATAGTATCAATACCCTGCAATCCGATAAGCTCCTGCCATTATTTAACATGGCGGACTGCGACCTTGTGATTTCCCAGGAACTTCTCTTTTCCGCCAATGGAACGAATGAAGAGATGATTGATAAAAAGCAGGAAGAGGTAAAAGAGACGCTTCTTAGCCATGGCATCCGCGCGGATGTTTTTCAGGAAATTATGTTCCGTTTTTATATTTTGCATGGTGATAAAAAAATGTCCTCCCTAGCATTTAAGGGCAAAGGCGAAGTGCGGGCGGATGAGTATACTTATCTGGAAGGGACGCCTCCGGAAAATGACGGCGAGGTAGCGATTACTTATCTGGTGGCAGATAAAATCGGCGCTCAAATCGGCGACAAGGTCAAAATTGATATGGGCGGCGAGGTAAGGGAGTACCGGGTGACGGCAATCAACCAGAGCATGAATAATTTCGGGGAGGGCATTCGTTTCTATGAGGGAGATGATGTTGATTATAATTACGCCGCAGGCAGTTTCGGCATCCAAATCCGTTACCGGGATAACCCGGACGGCGAGACGTTGCGTGAGCGGAAAAAACTGTTGAAGCGCGTGTTCGATGAAACAGACGTCTACGAAGCCGGAGAATATATCAGTTACATGATAGGCGACGTTGCAGGGCAGCTTGAGGGCGTCAAAAGTCTGATTTTGGGAATCATCCTCTGCATTAATATCCTGGTTGCCGTGCTGATGGTAAAAAGTTTTATCACCAAAGAGAAAGGGGAAATTGCCATGCTCAAAGCATTGGGGTTTGGAAATGCTTGCCTGGTTGCCTGGCAGTCTATGCGTATTGGCATGGTGCTTTTGATTTCCATTGTCATCGGGACTTTAATTTCCACGCCTTTGTCTAAACTGACGATCGAGCCGATTTTTCACATGATGGGCGCGTACAGTATTGAATTTGACGTCGTGCCTCTTGAAGTATATGTGGTCTATCCGCTTGCTGTGCTAGCGGCGACAGTGCTGGCGGCGGTGACGGGAGCGGCGCTGCCCCTGCGAAAAATTTCTGCTGCTGAAACATCAAATATAGAATAGAAAGGATGAAGTAATTATGAGTAATGTTTTGGAAGTGAAAGATCTCTGTAAAACGTATATTGTAAACAAACGACAGAATAATGTCTTGAAAAATGTGAATTTCAGCATCAAAGAAGGAGAGATGGCCGCGGTTATGGGGCCGTCCGGCTCCGGTAAGTCCACGCTTTTGTATGCAGTTTCCGGGATGGACACCGTCACGGCAGGGAAAGTGGATTTTTGTGGGAAAAACATCGCCAAACTTTCAGCGCGTGAACTGGCTAATCTCCGTCTGGACGAGATGGGATTTATCTTCCAGCAGATGTATATGATGAAAAACCTCACAGTGCTGGACAATATTATACTTCCAGCCTGCCAGTCCAGAAAAATTAAGGAAAGCCGTAAGCAAACTATGGGCCGGGGGCAGGATCTCATGCGCAAACTCGGCATAATTGAGATAGCCGATAACGATATCAATGAGGTGTCCGGCGGGCAGCTTCAGCGCGCCTGTATTTGCCGGAGCATGATGAATAAGCCGAAAATGATATTTGCCGATGAACCGACCGGGGCGTTAAACCGCAGCTCTTCCGACGAGGTGATGGAAGAGCTCGCGAAAATAAACGGCGAGGGCACGACTGTCATGCTTGTCACCCATGACGTCAAGGTTGCAGCGAAATGTACGCGGGTATTTTATATTGTTGACGGAAATATTAAGGGAGAGTATAATCTGGACAGATATACGTCCCCCACGCAGCTGCGCGAGCGTGAACGCGCGCTCAATAACTGGCTGATGGAAATGGGATGGTAAGACGGTGGAGCCGTTTTAGGAGACTGGAAGTTAGATGACAAATATTTTGGGAGGTGCCGAGCATGACAGACATTTTAATTGTGGAAGACAACGAAGAGCTGGCGGGGCTGCTTTGCGACTTCCTGCGCGCGGAGGGTTACGTCGTATCGGTTGCGGCGACAGGGGAAAAGGCGGCGGCGTTATATGAACGGTATGGCGCAAGGCTTCTCGTGCTTGACGTTATGCTGCCTGGCATGGATGGCTTTTCCATATGCGCAAAAATCCGGGAACAGAGCAACACGCCAATTCTCATTGTGAGCGCGAAAACTACGAAGGATGACAAATTAAACGGGCTACTGCTGGGCGCGGACGATTACATTGAGAAGCCCTATGACATAGATATCCTGCTGGCGAAAATAAAAGGTATTTTTAAACGGCGGTATTCGCTCGATGAAATTTCAGAGGGTAATCTTACCTTAAATAAAGAGAGCCGGACAGTCTGCAAAGACGGCGCGCCTCTGGAAATGACAGCCAAAGAGTTTGATTTGCTGCTTTTGTTGGTCGAAAACAGAGGAAAAGCATTGAGCAAGGAATTCCTGTTTCGCCAGGTCTGGGGCAGCGACAGCTTTTCTGAGCCGCAGACGCTGACCGTACACATCAAATGGCTGCGGCAGAAGATAGAAGAAAACCCAAAAGAACCTCAGAAAATTCTCACGGTCTGGGGCGTGGGGTATAAGTTCCTATGAAAAGTTTCCGTAAAATATTTGCAGCGGCTGTTGCCGTTATTGCCGCCGTTTTTCTGGCGGCAAATCTGCTCTTGCTGCCATCGTCTCAAAACAGCGGCAGTCCCTACCGCGTGGAGATTGACAGGCTCGCTTATGGGATTTTGGAAGATGGATTAGAAAGTATTCGTCTGTCGGACTGCCAATATGTGAAAAATATTGCACGATGTGAAGGGCGCGTGGACGCCGCCTTTTTTGAGGAGGGGGAATTTGATTATGCTGTGAGAGTGATTGATAATGTCGCATACCGTTTTGATTATGTGTTTCGCCCCGGGCGGGAATACCGCAAATTTGTCCTGGACGTCAATCTCATTCTTATCGTGATGTCTGTTTTTATTCTGTGCATTATGCTTTTTCTTTGGCGTAAGATCATCAAGCCCTTCGGGGAGTTGAGCGATGTGCCGTATGAGCTTTCCCGGGGAAACCTCTCATCGCCGATTAAGGAAAACAGATACCGTTTCTTTGGCAGGTTTGTCTGGGGGCTCAATATGCTGCGGGAAAACCTTGAATATCACAGGGAGAGCGAGCTTCGTTTACAGAGGGAAAAAAAGACGCTTGTGCTCTCGCTTTCCCATGACATTAAGACCCCTCTGTCAGCCATAAAGCTGTATGCGAAGGCGCTTTCCAAGGGGCTTTACAGCGGGCGTCAAAAGCAGTTAGAGATTGCGGGGAACATAGGTGCAAAGGCGGATGAGATAGAAAACTTCCTCGCGCAGATTATTGAGGCGTCAAGCAGCGATTTCCTGGACCTTGAAGTCGGGCAGGGGGAATTCTATTTATCGCAGCTTGTAGAAAAGATTGCCGGTTATTATTGTGAAAAGCTGGCGATTTTGAAGACGGAATTTATGGTAGGCGAATATACAAACTGTATGCTGCGGGGCGACTTTGACCGCAGTGTGGAGGTCTTACAGAATATTATGGAAAATGCCGCAAAATATGGGGATGGGCATGAGATTGCGCTGACGTTTTCGCAGGAAGAGGACTGTCAGCTTGTAACGGTGAGAAATACAGGCTGCACGCTGCCGGAAACGGAGCTCACGCATATTTTTGAGAGTTTTGTCAGAGGTACAAACGCAGATAATGTCGGCGGCAGCGGGCTGGGTCTGTATATCTGCCGCCAGCTTATGCATAAGATGCAGGGGGAGGTCTTTGCAGAAATAAAGGAAGGGCAGATGTTTGTTACAGTCATTTTTGTGAGGGCATAAACGGTAACGATTCAGCCTTAATTGTTACCGGCTTCACCGGGAAATTGATATTTTCGGTTGACAGGTGAAATGAGCGTATGATAGAATGACTTCATAATTTTTAGGAGAGAGGTGAAAAGATGATTATATAATTTACTTTTGATTGCAGGAAGATAGTTATAATTAACGAAGCCCCCTTCCCCAAGATTGGGGGAAGGGGGTGAGGTGGGATTGCCCACTTTATTCTCGTGCTGCCAGAAGTAGATTATATTCTCATAACCTCTTTTTGTGCGGAAAAATCTGTTATTGTAAAGTAACGTCTATGCCATGATGATTTTTGAGGGCATTGTTTGTGTTTTTCCGTCATGTATTCTGTATCATGAGGTTGTTAATATAATGGAGCTGTTTGGCGGCAAACGGCTCTATTTTTGTCTTATAGGAAAGGCTTTGTCACGCTAAAGCATGAAAGTGTCTTCCTATAAGATAAAAATGATATGCGCACTCGTGCAAGAGGTGTTAGTCGCTAAAGCGACTGCACACTTTGTTCCGATAAGTAAGCTTTCGGCAGTTTGCTTCTTGCAGCAGGATGGGGCATGAAGGAGGGATGGAAATGGCACAGATAAATGTAAATGGCTTGACGTTTTCCTATGAAGGAAGTTTTGATAATATTTTTGAAGATGCGTCTTTTTCTATCGACACAGATTGGAAGCTGGGACTTCTCGGGCGCAACGGCAAAGGGAAGACAACGTTTCTCAATTTGCTGATGGGAAACTATCCATATGAGGGTAGTATCGCCTCTCCGGCGTTGTTTGATTATTTTCCATACAGCATTACGCAGGAACAAATGCAGCTGACGGCAGCAGAATTTCTGGAGGAAATGAAGCAGCAGTGCGAAATCTGGCGGGTTATCTGCGAATTGGAAAAACTATGTGAAAGCGCGCAAATCCTCTATCGTCAATTTGGCACGCTGAGTCCTGGAGAACGCACGAAAATATTATTGTCCGTTCTGTTTTCGGGGGAAAATGATTTTCTGCTGATTGATGAACCGACGAATCATCTGGATGAAAAATCCAGGCAGGATGTAAAGGCATACCTGTCTTCTAAGAAAGGCTTTATCCTGGTGTCGCATGACCGGGATTTGCTGGATGGCTGTGTAGACCACATTCTCGTGCTGAACAGACAGAGTATCGAGGTACAGAAAGGCAATTTCACGAGCTGGTGGGAGAATAAGCGGCGCCAGGATTCGTTTGCGTTGGCGGAGAATGAGAAGCATCAAAAGGAAATCCGCAAGCTGCGGCGGGCCGCGGCGCAGGCATCCGTATGGGCGGACAAGAATGAAAATACCAAAATCGGTTTCGACCCGCTAAAAGAGCCGGACAGGCCTACGAGAGCGTACATTGGCGCGAAGACGAAAAAGATGCAGAGCCGTGTCAGGCAGATGCAAAGACGGATTAACCGGGAAATAGAGGAAAAAGAAGGGCTTCTGGCGGAGTTGGAGCAGACGGTAGATTTGAAGATGACGCTGCGTGCGCATCACAAAGACACACTGATCCAGGTCAAAGATTATACGCTTGCATATACAGATGCGGAAAAACCGCTCTTTACAAATTTGTCTTTTACACTGAGCAGAGGTGAACGGCTTGCGCTGCATGGGGAGAATGGGTGTGGAAAATCCACGCTCCTGAAAATGATTTTACAAAAAGCAGGTGTGGAGAAACATAGCTTACCGGTTTCGGAGTCTGGGATTTGCGAGACGTCATCGGGGTTGGTGATCTCTTATGTTAATCAGGACACGTCCATGCTTCGGGGCGGGATTTCTGAATTCTGTGCGCAAAGGGGGCTTGAGGAGAGCCTGTTTTGTGCAATACTCAGGCAGCTTGGCACAGAGCGCGTGCAGTTTTCCAAAAACATGGAGAATTATTCTGAGGGGCAGAAGAAGAAAATATTGCTGGCGGCCAGCCTGCTTTCGCCGGCGCATCTTTATGTGTGGGACGAACCGCTCAACTACATGGATGTGTTTTCCAGGATGCAGATAGAAAAGGTATTGTCTGAGTATCAGCCGACAATGCTCTTTGTCGAGCACGACGCTGTGTTTCGCGAAAAGATCGCGACGGCCGTAGTCGAGTTTTAGGGCGCTAAAAATCTAAAAACGGAGGGGGATATTATTGACAAAGGAAAAGCGTGGTGGTACACTTTCATTATATCCATAAAAAATATAATGAAAGTAAGGGAGAGGAAACGTATGAAGAACTTTTTAAAAGTCGCAAAAGTAAGTTTTATGGTTATGGCGTGCGCTCTGTTTCTTGGAATAGGGATCAAAGCGGAAGCGGCGCCAGGCAAGGTAGTTCCAAAGCAGACAGCAGCCAATTCAGGCGCGGTACAGGTGGAATGGGATGTTCCATCAGGCGATATCGCCAAATATGAGGTTGAATGGTGCCAGGACAGATCGTTTCAGGGCAGTACCTATGGCAGCGGGGAGACAGCGCAGAAAGGATTTATTATGTCATCTCTGGCGGCAGGGAAATCTTACTATATAAGGGTGACTGCCATTGACGCGAATGAAGAGCGGGGAGCGACGTCTGATATCCTTGAAGCGGTTACGGCGCCTTCCGGCAAGGTTACCGGCGTTAAGCAGACGAAGGCGGAGGATAAGAAGATAACATTGAGCTGGAAGAAAGTTACCGGTGCGAACGCTTATGAGATACGTTATCTTAAAAGCAACGGTACAGGAAAGAGGGTAGATGTTGTAACAGGTAATACGGCAAGTTATAAGTTGACGAAATCCATAGCTGCCGATACGAAATACAGCGTAGTAATTATTCCTATCAGAAAGAGCGGCGGCAGTAAACCATTCTCTGCAAAAGGGGTTAATCTGTCAGATATAAAAGAAATGGCTACCAAGCCCAAAATGATTACAAAGTTGAAGTTCATTAACAGCGGTATGATAAGTGGAAACACTTTTAAGCCGGAAGCTAAAACAGCAGTATTTTCCTGGAGTAAGAGTAATGCGGCACAGGGCTATGAGTATACGATATATGGGAAGAGCGGCAAGAAACCGTTGTGTAAAGGCACAGTGAAATCAACCGCCCCCAATAAAGGCGTGCGTATTAACAACAAGAAATTAACGAATACGCAGTTTATGAGAATCAGCGTCAGGGGATATATTACAGTAAATAAGAAAAAGGTATATGGCAAGCCCTCAGATATATGCTGGTTTGCGAAGAATGTGTCGGGCATAAAAGCTGCGAAGGTTGGAGACAGGACGGTAGACGCTGTCAAAATTTCCTGGAAGAAGATGTCGGGTGCAAAGAACTATACGGTTTATATGGCGCAAGGAACCTATGGGAAATTTAAGAAGGTTGGCACAACCTCTAAGACGAGTTACACTGTCAGCAAATTCAACGGTTCTAAATTTTCCTCGGGAACTTATTACTATAAGGTAGTGGCGTCGAAGAAAAACGGCAAGAAGACTGTCAAGAGTGATGACTGGAACAATAAAGGATTCAGGATAACTACTACATATACTTATTATTAAATCTAAAAAAGTAGTTGACAAATGCCGCCGACCTGTATATAATAGCTATTGTGAGTTTTACAGAACAGTTTATAATAACTGAAAAGTAAAACGAGATAGTTGCAGGAGTGGCGGAATTGGCAGACGCGCAGGCTTCAGGTGCCTGTGGTAGCAATATCGTGTGGGTTCAAGTCCCATCTCCTGCATGTAAAAAGCTGTTGCTAAATGCAACAGCTTTTTTTATCTTATAGGAAACGGAGGAGATGTTATGTTATACCGATTAAATTCGGCCAATGAGGATAAACTTTCGATTTTAGGCTATGGCTGCCTGCGCTTTCCCAAGAAAGGCGCGGGTATAGATCAGGAAAAAGCGGAAGAACAGATGAAGATTGCCATAGAACATGGCGTGAATTACTTTGATACTGCATATACTTATGGAGGGAGCGAAGCATGCCTGGGCAAGTTCCTTGCGAAAGGATACCGTGATAAAGTAAAGATAGCGACAAAACTGCCCCATTATTATGTCAAGAAAAAGGGCGACATAGAGCGGTATTTTATGGAACAGTTAGAGCGTTTGCAAACCGACCATGTGGAATATTACCTGATGCATATGCTCAACGATGTGGCAACTTGGGGGCGGTTGCAGGAATTTGGCATCCAAGAGTGGATGGAAGAGAAAAAAGCCAAAGGGCAGATTCAGAATATAGGCTTCTCTTTCCATGGAGGCACAGATAATTTTATCAAAGTTCTCGACGCCTATGACTGGGATTTCTGCCAGATTCAGTACAATTATATGGATGAACATTCGCAGGCGGGAAGAAGAGGCTTAAAGTATGCGCATGAGAAGGGGCTGCCGGTAATTATCATGGAGCCGCTCAGAGGAGGGCGTCTGGTGCAGGGGCTGCCCCAAAGTGCGGCAAGGATATTGGAGAATGAGGAACCTAGACGGAGCCCCGCGGAATGGGGGCTGCGCTGGCTGTGGGATCAGCCGGAAGTGACTGTGGTGCTTTCCGGCATGAACGACGCTGCCCAGGTGGAAGAGAATGTGAGGATTGCCAGGGAGGCAGAAGTTGGCTGTATGACGGAGCGTGACCGGGAAGTCATTGAGAAGGTCAAAGCTGAAATTAATCGTTATATAAAAGTACCCTGTACAGGATGCGGTTACTGTATGCCTTGTCCGGCGGGCGTAGATATCCCTGGTTGTTTTGCCGCTTACAATATGAGATATACGGACAGTTGGTATCAGGGAATGAAAGCGTATATGATGTGTACGACATTGCGCATGAATCCAAGTAATGCCTCTAAATGCCTGAGATGTGGGAAATGCGAACAGCATTGCCCGCAGAATATTTCCATACGTGAAAGCCTGCAAAATGTGAAAAAGCATATGGAAACCCCGCCGTATCATATTGCGCGTGTAATCTCAAAGCGCATTGGCAAATATTAACGGCGCCATATAGATTGTAAAATTCTGCGGATTTTGAAGAAAAAATAAAGGAAATGATAGATTTGTGCGGAATATATCATTTAGAGGTGATGTGGATTGCTCATCAGAGAGAATATAGAGCTGTTGGAACGAACCTATTTAAGTCCTTTTGCATCGTTGAGCGAGAAAACAAAGGGGCGAGAGAGAGAGGAAGCACAGTGTGATATCCGGCCGGTATTCCAGAGGGACCGCGATAGAATTCTGCACTGCAAATCTTTTCGGCGCCTCAAACATAAGACACAAGTTTTCTTGACACCGCGGGGAGACCATTACCGAACGCGGCTGACCCATACGCTGGAGGTTTCTCAGAATGCCCGCACGATTGCTAAGGCTCTCAGGCTGAATGAGGATTTGACGGAGGCGATTGCGCTTGGCCATGATTTAGGACATACTCCTTTCGGACATGCCGGAGAACGGATTTTGAATGCTATCTGCGAGAACGGATTTCGACATAATGAGCAGAGCGTGCGCATTGTACAGCAGCTTGAGAAGGATGGAGAAGGGTTGAATTTGACCTGGGAAGTGCGGGATGGGATTTTGAACCATCAGACCAGCCTGATGCCCTCCACCTTGGAGGGGAAGATTGTGCGCTTTTCTGACAAAATTGCGTACATTAATCATGATATAGATGATGCCATTCGCGCACGCGTATTGGCTGAGGAAGACATTCCCATAGAGTTTCGCGAAGTTTTGGGAATGACTACAAGGGAGCGTTTGGACAACCTGATTCACAATATTATCACCAACAGTTTGGGGAAGAATGATATCTGTATGTCGGCGGAAGTGGAGACGGCGATGCGGGCGTTGCGTAAATTTATGTTTGAGAAAGTATACTGCAACCCTGTGGCGAAAGGGGAAGAGGAGCGTGCCGAAGGACTGGTTAGCCGTCTTTTTCAATATTACATACAGCATATTGAAGAATTGCCGGCGTGGTATCTTGCAATGATGGAGCAAGGGCAGACAAAGGAGCGTGTTGTCTGTGACTATATTGCAGGTATGACGGATCAGTATGCGATTGCCAAATTTGAACAATATTTTTTGCCAAAGGCTTGGCAGGTCAATTGAAGCCAGCGAATATGTGATAGAGAAAGGAGAGCTGGATGCCGTATTATTCCGATGAACTGATTGAACAAGTCCGTTCCGCCAATGATATTGTAAATGTAATCTCGGATTATGTGCGTTTGCAGAAAAAGGGCAGTACCCATTTTGGACTCTGTCCTTTTCATAATGAGAAGACGCCGTCTTTTTCCGTCAGCCAGGGCAAGCAGATGTATTATTGTTTTGGCTGCGGGGCAGGTGGGAATGTTATCACATTTTTAATGCAGTATGAGAATTATACATTTCAGGAGGCTTTACAAGCGCTTGCGCAGAGGGCGGGGATAGAACTTCCTAAGCAGGAGATGTCGGAAGGCGCGAGGCGGGAAGCGGATCGGCGGGCAAGAATATTAGAGGTCAATAAGGCGGCGGCGAAATATTTTTATGCCCAGTTGAGAATGGAGCAAGGGCAGAATGCCTTACAATATTTTGTCAAGAGGGGGTTGGCGCCTGAGACTTTGAAGAAGTTTGGGCTGGGATATGCCAACAAGTTCAGTGATGATTTGTATCGCTATCTGCGCCAACAAGGTTATGAGGATGAATTGCTCAAGGATTCCGGTCTTGTCACCATTGACGAACAGCGCGGAGGACGTGATAAGTTCTGGAATCGGGTGATGTACCCAATTATGGATGTTAATAACCGTGTCATTGGATTTGGAGGGCGTGTGATGGGTGAGGGGGAGCCCAAGTACCTCAACTCACCGGAGACAATGGTTTTTGATAAGAGCCGCAATCTGTACGGACTGAATTTTGCCAGGAGTACAAGGAAGCATTATATTCTGCTGTGCGAGGGATATATGGACGTGATTGCGCTGCATCAGGCGGGGTTTGACAATGCGGTGGCTTCCCTGGGCACATCATTTACTCCCGGACACGCCAGTCTTCTAAAACGCTACACGAAAGAAGTATACTGTACGTTTGACAGTGACGGCGCCGGAGTTAAGGCTGCGCTGCGCGCCATCCCGCTTTTGAAGGAGGCGGGAATTACGGCGAAGATTGTGAAGATGAAGCCGTATAAAGACCCGGATGAATTTATCAAGGCCAAGGGCGCGGACGCTTACCAAAAGTGCATTGATCGTGCGCAGAACAGCTTCCTGTTTGAGATAGAAGTCTTAGAACAGGAATATGACCTTCGCGATCCTGAGAGCAAAACTGCTTTTTACAATGCGGTCGCCCGGCGGATTCTGGAGTTTGAGGAGGAGCTTGAGCGAAATAATTACATAGAGGCAGTTGCTGAAAAATACCAGACAGGATTTGAAAATCTACGCAATCTGGTGAGACATCATGGCACGCGCGCCGGTCTCACCAGGGAGAGCAGGCCATTAAAATCAGGAATCAGTGAGAAGAAAAAGAAGGAAGACGGTATGAAACAGTCTCAAAAGTTAATGCTCACGTGGCTGATTGAAGAGCCCCGGCTTTTTGAGCAGATAAGCCCATATTTGGGGCCGGAGGATTTCACGGAGGAATTGTATCGGCGGGCGGCAGAACTAGTTTTTTCTCAATATCAGGAGGGCAGGCTCAATCCTGCCGGGATTGTCAGTATGTTTACAGAGGAAGAACAGCAGCGGGAGATAGCCGCTTTGTTTAATGCCAGGCTCAAGGAGGTAGTTACCCCGGCGGAGAAAGAGAAGGCTTTGTGGGAGACGGTCATACGTTTGAAAGAGAATAGCATAGGCTACCGCTCCAAGCATTTACAGCCTTCCGACATGGAAGGGCTGCAAAAACTTATCGCAGATAAGAAAGGCTTGCAGAAGCTGCGGGGGCAGAAACACGTATAATACTATAAATTAAGGACAAAATATAAACAACTAATGGAAGGAAGAAACGAAATGGAAGAAAAAAGTGCAAAATTTCTTGAGAAACTACAGGAGTTGTTAGCGATCGCAAAAAAGAAAAAGAATGTCCTGGAATATCAGGAGATTAATGATTTCTTTCATGACATGGAGTTGGATGCGGAACAATTTGAAAAGATTTTAGATTTTCTGGAGACCAACAACATTGACGTACTGCGGATTTCTGACGAGGGTGACGACGAGGATATTCTCATTGACGAAGATGACGAAGTGGAAGTTGAGAATATTGACCTTTCCGTTCCAGATGGAATTTCCATTGAAGATCCTGTCCGTATGTATTTGAAAGAGATTGGCAAAGTTGCACTTCTGAGCGCAGAAGAAGAAATTGATTTGGCAAAGCGTATGGAGCTCGGAGACCAGGAAGCCAAGAAACGTCTGGCGGAGGCAAACTTACGTCTGGTGGTTTCTATTGCCAAACGTTATGTGGGGCGTGGAATGCTGTTTCTTGATTTGATTCAGGAGGGAAACCTGGGTCTTATTAAGGCAGTTGAAAAATTTGATTACCGCAAAGGATATAAGTTTTCCACATATGCGACCTGGTGGATTCGCCAGGCAATTACCAGGGCCATTGCCGACCAGGCGAGGACGATCCGTATTCCGGTGCATATGGTGGAGACAATCAACAAGCTTATCCGTGTTTCCAGGCAGCTCTTGCAGGAATTAGGGCGTGAACCGACCCCGGAGGAAATCGCGGATGAGATGAATATGCCGGTAGAGCGTGTGCGGGAGATTCTCAAGATTTCCCAGGAGCCGGTGTCTTTGGAGACCCCAATAGGTGAGGAAGAGGACAGCCATTTGGGTGATTTTATCCAGGATGATAATGTACCGGTGCCGGCAGAGGCTGCGGCGTTCACATTGCTGAAAGAACAATTAGTTGAGGTTCTGAGCACGTTGACTGAGCGGGAGCAGAAAGTACTGCGCCTGCGTTTTGGGCTGGACGACGGCCGCGCGAGGACTTTGGAGGAAGTAGGCAAAGAATTTAATGTGACGAGGGAACGTATTCGCCAGATTGAAGCCAAAGCGCTGCGTAAACTGCGCCATCCCAGCCGGAGCCGGAAATTGAAAGATTATTTGGATTAAAGGGTTATGTGGAAAATGATTCAGTTATCACAGAGACTGCAAGCTGTTGCAGACCTGGCGGAAGACGCCGGGGTCGTGGCAGATGTGGGGACAGATCACGGATACATACCGCTTTTCCTTATCGCGTGTGGAAAAGCACAGAGGGCGATTGCCATGGATATAAATGAGGGACCGTTGCAGCGCGCCCGCGAGCATATTCGGCAGTATAATCAGCAGGAGAGGATAGAGACGCGTCTCTCCGACGGACTGAGTAAGCTGCGTCCCGGAGAGGCTCAGACAATTGTGATAGCCGGTATGGGCGGCGCGCTGATGAAGCGGATTCTCACTGAGGGAGAAGCGACAGCCCATGCGGCGGACTGCCTTGTTTTGCAGCCGCAGTCGGAGCTGCCGATGTTTCGGCGTTTCCTTGTGGAGTATGGTTACCGGATTTTGCGTGAGGACATGGTATACGAGGATGGAAAGTTTTACAGTATGATGGCTGTAAAATGGACGGAATCTGACGTTGGGGACAATTTGCAGGCGATGACAGAGGCTGATTTCAAATATGGGCCGTTGCTGCGTGCCCGGAAGCATCCGGTTCTCCGCAAATATTTGCTGCGACAGAAGGAACAGAAGCAGAAAATATTGGAGCGCTTGGGTAAAAATGCAAGACAGGATGTGTCGGAGCGCAGAGCGCAGATTAGGGAGGAGCTTGAAGAAATCGAGGTTCTCTTAAAATCGTAGAAAAGGAGAAAGTATTATGACATGCCGTGAGATCATATTATTATTAGAGAAACAGTCGTCAGAAAGGTTTGCCTGTGACTGGGATAACGTGGGACTTTTGGTGGGAGATTTTGAACAGGAAGTACGCAAAATTTACATAGCATTGGATGCAACGGAAGAGACGATCGCACAGGCGGCAAAAGAGAAAGCAGATTTACTGCTTACGCATCATCCGTTAATCTTTAAGGGGTTGAAGAAGGTTAATACACAAGATTTTACCGGCAGGCGGGTGTTTGAGTTAATCCGAAATAACATTTCCTGTTATGCGATGCATACCAATTTTGATGTAAAGGGTATGGCGGAGCTTGCAGCAGGGAGAATGATGCTCACTGATTGTCAGGTGTTGGACGTGACCTGTCAGAGCGAGGAAGGTTCTGAGGGAATCGGCAGGGTCGGCATACTGCCGGAGGAAATGACAATGACTGATTGCATAGAGCGGGTAAAACAAGCTTTTGCAGTCGATACCGTCAAGGTGTTCGGCGATTTGCAGAGCAGAGTGAAAAGAGCGGCAATTTGTCCTGGGTCCGGCAAAAGTGTAATTACATACGCATTGCAGGCAAATGCGGAAGTATTAATTACTGGAGATATTGACCATCATGAAGGAATTGATGCAGCGGAACAGGGACTTGCAATAATTGATGCAGGACATTATGGGGTGGAAAAGCTGTTTATTCCTTATATGGTAAATTATTTGCAAGAGAGGGTAGAGGCGGTTGACGTTGTGGGGCAGCCAGTAAAGCCTCCTTTTCTTTATATTTAATCTTAAAATAACTTTTGTTCCAAATAGTGTTGCGTGCTAAACTGATAATTTGGACGATTTGAATTAAATAAATGTAAATTATATAATGCAGGAGGATGCTATGAAAAAAGCGACATACCAAGTCAAGATTAGCGGGGAGGAACGGCAGTATCCGGTAGGAACAGCGTTTTCAGAGATTGCCGCCGAATATCAGATGGGGTATGAAGATGATATTGTGATGGTAATGTTTAACAACCGTCTGAAGGAGCTGCATAAGACAGTGAAAGCAGACGGAGAGCTCACTTTTGTGACGACCAGGGATAAGGCGGGGAGGAAAGCATATCGGCGCAGCGTCAGCTTTCTTATGCAGCGTGCCGTCCACAATCTGTCGGAGGAGGATGGAAAGCCGGTTACCGTGCGTGTGGAACACTCCATCAGCCAGGGATATTTTTGCGAGCTGTCCGGCCAGACGCCGGATAAAGAGTATATTTCCAGGTTAAAAAGCGAGATGCTGAAGCTTGTGGATAAAAAGATTCCTATTAGGAAGAAAAGTATTTCCACGGATGAGGCGGTTGCGCGGTTCCGGGAATTTGGTATGCGCGATAAGGAGCGTCTATTTGCCTATCGGCGCAGTTCAAAGGTGAATATCTACAGTATTGGTAAGTATGAGGATTATTTCTATGGCTATATGGTGCCAGATACCGGTTACCTTAAATATTTTGAGCTGGAATTGTATGAAGGCGGGTTTGTGCTGCTGTTTCCAGATAAGGACACGAAGACGCCCTCAAAGTTTGTGCCCTCGCACAAATTATTTCATGTGCTTAAGGAGTCGGCGGAATGGGGGGCAAAACTGGATATTGCAACGATCGGCGCGCTCAATGACGCGATTGCCCAGGGGCGCATCCGCGATGTGATACTGGTATCGGAGGCTTTGATGGAGCGTAAGATTGGCAGTATGGCAGAAGATATAGCCGCCGCGCCGGATAAGAAATTTGTGATGATTGCAGGCCCGTCGTCTTCCGGGAAGACGACGTTCTCCCATCGCCTTTCAATTCAGCTTATGGCGTTGGGCTTAAAGCCACACCCGATTGCCTTGGATGATTATTATGTGGATCGTGTAGACACGCCCAAACACCCGGATGGGACGTATAATTTTGAATGCCTCGAAGCGTTGGACATTGAGTTATTTAACCGCGATATGTCGGCTTTGCTGGCGGGAGAGCGGGTGGAACTTCCCATTTATAATTTCCGCACGGGAAAGCGCGAGTATAAGGGGAATTATAAGCAGCTTGGGAAAAATGATATATTGGTGTTGGAGGGAATTCATGGCCTCAATGACAAATTATCTTATTCCCTGCCTAAATCCAGCAAGCTGAAAATTTATATCAGTGCGCTGACACAGCTGAATATTGATGAGCATAACAGCCTGCCTACCACGGATGGGAGAATGATACGGCGCATGGTGCGGGACGCCCGCACGAGGAATATTTCAGCGAAAGAGACGATTGCTATGTGGGGATCTGTGCGCAAAGGTGAGGAACAGTATATATTTCCTTTCCAGGAGGAAGCGGATATTATGTTTAATTCTGCTTTGATTTATGAACTTGCAGTCCTTAAACAGTATGCGGAGCCTTTGTTGTTTGAAATTGATAAGAGTTGTCCTGAGTATGTGGAGGCCAAAAGGCTGCTGAAGTTTTTGGACTATTTTCTTCCAGTGCCCAGCGAGGATATCGGTAGGAATTCCATTCTGCGTGAGTTCATTGGAGGTAGTTGTTTTTTGACCTAAGGAGGGACCCAGCGGAGCTGGGAGGATGCCTTAGGTCTCTAACAGCAGCCACAGAAGTAAATTGACCTAAGGAGGGATCCAGCGATTTGGCATGAGGAGGGACCCAGCGATTTGGCATGAGGAGGGACCCACGAAGTGGGAGGAGCCCTGATGCCTCTAACCGAAACCCAAAAAGTAGATAGGGAGGAGCCCTGATGCCTCTAACCGAAACCCAAAAAGTAGATAGGGAGGAGCCCTGATGCCTCTAACCGAAGCCGCAGAAGTAAACTGACATGAGGAAAATCAAAATGACAGTAAAGAAGGTAGAAGAATTTCGCTATTATGAGATGCCTGTGGGCAGATATGATTTAGCATTGCTGGGGGACAGTTGGATTACGACGTACCGGACTGGAGAACAGCATTTTCATAACTTTTATGAGATTGGCTACTGCTATTTTGGGGAAGGCGTAGTCTTTTTGGGTGATAAATCTGAACCCTACAGAGCAGGAACCATTTCACTGATTCCCAGCAATTTCCCTCATGGTGTGCACAGCAAGGAGGGCAGCGTCTGCCGTTGGGAGTGGCTGTATCTGGATTTTGCCGGTTTTGTAGAGCGCAGTTATCAATGGGACGAGTATCAGGGAATGAAAATTTTAGAGCAGATTACGCAATTTCCGATTATCATTGAATCTGAGGATTATCCAAGCCTTTCCGGCGTGGTGCGTGCGATTCTTGAGGAAAACCGCGGGCAGAAAGAATTCAATCGGGAAGCAGTGTGCGGTTATATGTTCGTGCTGCTCCAGGAACTTGTACGTCTGAATGAGCGTATGTCTGAGAACCACAAGAAACAATCATTGCATGTTGAGAAAATCCGGCCCGCTTTGGTATATATTGAGACGCATTTCCATGAGAACATTAAGGTTAAGACTTTAGCGGGAGAATGCAATATCAGTGAGCCATATTTTCGTAAATTGTTCCGAAACTGTATGAAAGTATCTCCGTTGGAATATATCAATACGGTGCGCATACAAAAGGCCTGTGATTTTCTGCAAAAGAAAGATTACCAGGTGCATGAACTGGCCTGGAAGGTGGGATATACCTCCGTATCTACCTTTGAGCGTAATTTTAAAAAGATTGTAGGCGATTCGCCCAAGCAATGGCGGCTCAAATCTTCAACAAATAGAGAATTTGTAAGTTATCAGACGAAAGTGCTGCGCGGATGGTTGGAATAAAAGTATTAAAAATGCGCATTTTTGCTTCAAAAATGAACACAAATATTCTTTGGATTGTATTAAAATACACCACTTTACAACTATTATAAATAGTGCTCCTTTTGCTGAACAAGGTATTT
>CAJURU010000039.1 GCA_910588845.1 uncultured Lachnospiraceae bacterium | reverse complement strand
CAACATCTGACAACAGACTTTCATATTCGTTATCAACGCTGTTTTCTGTTCTTTCCTGATAGCGGCAATCAGGCTGCCTGTTTTTTTAGCGTTCAATATTTTCACCTTCTTTCCGATTTCATAATATCACAAGAAACACCATATTCAAGAAACGCTCCGTTGAAATGTGAAACGCTGCATTGGATTTATGCAAAAATAACTTCCCCTTCTACAATCCCCCTTGCACAAGCACGTATGTTATTCATTCTTCCTGTCCATTCTATATTCAAACAAAGCAAAAACTAGAAAGAAACTAAACACGACATCAATAAATTTTCTGTTTTTTGAATCATAATTATCTTAAATATTAAATCTTTTTATACCCATTATTATCTATTGGCCAAATAATTTTATCTCTCCCAGTACAACTTGTCATTTGTTGTTGTGTTCAATTTAGCATATTTATAGAACATTTACAAGATTCCGTGTATGAAAAGCAAAAAGAATGAATTCTTTACTTGACAATGTGGCAAAGAAATCATGACACCCGATGAAGTAAGGAAGATGGATAATAAGAGATGCCTTATCTTTATCCGTGGGTTCGATCCGGTGCTGGATAATAAATATAATCCGTTCAAACACCCGGTATTTGCACAGACAGCGGATGGGGAGGGGAAACCCTATGTGCATGAGCCGGTGGCAGAGGGGGAGAGCGCGGAGCCGGGCTTTACCATCCTGAATAAAAAGTCCTTTGCCTATTATGAGGGGCTGAAGGGGAAAGGGGAGCCGGTTTATATTGACACAATCCCTTATGAGGACTTTATGCTGTTAGGCCAGGTGGACATGGAGAAACGGTTTATGGATTTGGATGAACAGGAGCAGAGGGAGCGCCTGAATGAAGATATGGGGTCAGGGCTGGAACTGGAATATGCTTTTGATATGGAAAATGGGGCAGACGGAGGCTTTGCGACAGGGAAGGCGGAAACGCCAGGGAACCAGACAGTGGGTAACAGCGGGCTGCCGGGAAGTGACGGACTGCCGGAGGGATTTGTAATCGGGGCTTCTGGAAGAAACGGAAAGGCGCAGGCAGCAGGGAAAACAGGAGTGCAGGAAACGCCTGTGCCGGGAGAAACCGGGAAACCGGAGCCCGTGGCAGATGACAGGAAAATGCCAGCGGCAGGCAGAAAGGATAAAGCAGAGGATTCCATTTCTTACCGTCTGTTCTACTGGAAATTCAGCGTGGAGCAGAAAGAGGAAGTAAAGCGGGCAATGGCTGTCCGTGTGCCAAAGGAAGTCATACTGTCGTATTTTTACCCGGAAACTTCGGTGGTAAGGATGATGGAGATACGCAGGTGGTATGAATAAAGAAATTTCCGGTTGTGTATTGCTCTCTGTGCGTGTTACAATGGTTTCAACACAAGGGAGGAATGTCATGGAAACACTGGAAATCGCACTGGATGAAAACGGCAGTAAGGTTGTTGTCCTGCCTGATATAATCTTTTCCAATAAACAGAATATCGACTGGAATGAAGTGGAGAAGTATCTGGAACGCTTTGTCGGGGAACAGGTGGAAATAGCGGAGACCGGCGACATTATTTATCTGGGAAAAGACTTTTCGGATAAATATGCGGGTTCAAAATATACAAGGAAGATGAAAGGCGGCAGGGCAAAGGCGAAAGCCAATGCGGCACAGGGCATCCGTGAAATGGTGGGGATTCCATCAGATAAAAGGTTCCGGGAGAACCGGAAAGAGAAACATTCCGGTGATGCCGCTAACGGCTGGTATTACTAAACAACTCGGATTGCCATGCCGGTATATGACAATGAAGTGAAAACGGAAAATTATAATATTTATTCCGGCTGTCTGGTGGTAAACTGTATGGGGAAGGGGAAGATGTACCTGTATGACTTGGTGGATATAAAAAAAGAAGCGAGTAACCCACTTAGGATTAACAGGTAGCCAGTGGTACAAAACCGCCTCTCTTTGCTTAAAAGGATACCACCGGGCAGGAAATTTGTCAATCCTGTTTGCGTTTTGAAACAGGGAAAATGTGGGATATGGGGCAGGAGGCGGTAAGTGAAAGCGGGGGGCGGACTTGGACTGCATTTTTCGCAAGTATGGGATTTTGTGAAAGTAATCTGTCAGAAAATGGAAAAGGAGATTATCTATGGAAAATCCGGTAGAGCAGATAAACAATATCGCTAATATGGATGACTTTTTGAATTTTGTTGTACAGTTAGCAATGGATTCAAAAGAACATCCTGAGGAATGGGAAAATACGACAATTACTGATTATCTGGGACAGATGGCAAGCTGGGTGGATGACTGTTCTGCTTTTGATGACACGGTAGATTGGGAAAAGGTGGATTACAAAACATTTGCGAAAATATTGTATATGGGAAAGATATATGAATAAACAGAGGAATGTGGTTTTGTGTTTCAGGGCAGAAGGAGGTAAATGGAGTGGCAGTTACAGTAAACATTTATTATAGCGGTGTGAATGGAAATGCAGTAAAATTTGCGGAAGAAATGGTTTCAAGCGGCACTGTCAGTGACATCCGTGCGGAAGATGGGAACATGAGGTATGAATATTTTTTCCCTATGGATGATAAGGAGACAGTGCTTTTAATCGACAGTTGGAAAGACCAGCATTCCATAGATGTTCACCATGCTTCTCCCATGATGGCAAAGATTACGGAACTTCGGGAAAAATATGGCCTGCATATGAGGGTGGAACGGTATGTGTCTGATGAAAACGGGATTCCTGTGGCAGACAGGGCGTTTATAAAGGAATAAGGGGCAGCCGGTTCCATCTCCTGCCGTCTGTTCCACTGGAAATTCAGTGTGGAGCAGAGAAAGGAAGTAAAGCGGGCAATGGCTGTCCGTGTGCCAAAGGAAGTCATTTTGCCATATTTTTACACGGAATCGTTCCGATACTACTGGAAAGGAAACATGGAAAGGGAGGCAGACATGGATTTTAATACAGATATTCTTGGATGGACAAGAGAGCCTGAGCAATACAGGATTGATAAAGATAAAATAGAAATAGTAACCATGCCCCGGACAGACCTGTGGCAAAGGACATATTATCATTTTAGAAATGATAATGCGCCTGTATTACAGTTGGAAACAGAAGAAAAGTATTTCTCCTTTATCGTAAAAACGGACTTTACAGAGAGCCATCACCGCTTTGACCAGTGTGGCGTTGTTATGTATCTTGATAGTGAAAACTGGCTGAAAGGTTCCGTGGAATATGAGAATGATGAATTTCAGCATCTTGGAAGTGTCGTAACAAACCATGGTTATTCTGACTGGGCAACGACAGCGATACCGGCAGATGTCAGCACGATGTGGTATAGGTTCAGCCGCCGGGAAGATGATTATTGCATCGAATGTTCAGCAGATGGACGTTCCTTTACACAAATGCGTGTCTGTCATATGTGGGAGGGGGCAGGAAAGATAAAATTCGGGATTTATGCCTGCAGTCCGGAACAATCAACATTCAAAGCGGTCTTTACCGATATGCAGGTTACGGAATGCATGTGGAAAGCACATGACGGGCAGGTTCCTGATATGGAGTGATGCGCTTTGTTTGATTGCCGGGCTCATGACTTCGGCAGACGGTTTCTTCTGGACATTTGAGCAGGCGGTTTCCTATTGCCAGTTTACAATGGTAAATTAGTAAGATGGCTTTTGCAGGATTGGACAGGGTTTGGATGAGGCATTTATGCTAAAAAACAAGGTCTCCCATTTATTCGGAGGCCTCGCTCTGCAAAAATCATTTTTTTAGTTTCAGGCCATCCTTGAAGGCTTCGCCAACCCGTTCCGTTACCTTGTAATAGCCGTGCGTGTAAGGGTCAAAAGCTATGGCGTTTACAAGGGAAATATCAACCTTTTCGCCGGACATGACGCTTTCATCTGCCGTGGCATTTACAACTCTGCCGATCACACCGCATCCGTATGGATTGTCCTGGTATTCGACAAACTCACACTCTAAACAGAGCGGGAATTCATTGATGACAGGTGCATCCACTGTCTCGGCTTTGCTGGCGGTGAGACCGCTGTTTTCAAATTTATCAGCATTTTTGTTGCCGGACTCAATGCCGAAATAGTCTGCCTCGGCTACATGGGCAGCGTCAGCAATGCTTACCGTAAAAGCGCCCCTTGCTTTGATATTCTTCACTGTTTTGTGCGTCTCAGTCAGATTGAGGGCGATATTGCCCCTTTCCTGCATGGTGCCCCATGCGGCGTTCATGACATTAACGCTGCCGTCTTCATTGTAAGTTGCAACCATTAAGACAGGCATTGGGAAAATGCCTTCTGTGATATTGAGTTTCTTTCTCATTGTATATACCTCTTTTCTTTTATGGGATTGACAGGGCTTATGCCTGTAAATATAATTATAGTTGGTAACGGGGAAAATACAAGTACTGTTTTTGGCGAAGGGTACTGTCATAAAGGAAAGCGTAAAATGATAAAGAAATATATAGAGAAGGCAAATTTTGAAGATACTGGGTTCAGTTACACTCTGTCGCTGATATCCGGCAAGCACAAAATGGTTATCTTATACTGCCTGATGGAATTTGAGGTGGTGCGGTTCAATGAATTGAAACGGTATATAAAAAACGTGTCGGATAAAACGCTCAGCAGCAACCTGAAGGAGCTGGAAAAAAACAGGCTCATTATCAGGAAAGAATACCCGCAGATACCGCCAAAGGTTGAGTACAGCCTGAGTGAAAGGGGGAAATCCCTGATGGGCGTATTAGACCAGTTATGTGTCTGGGGCGAAAAGAACAGGGGGAAATAGCATGGTTGTCAGGGAATTTTGCGCTGCGTGTCCGTAAATTTAACCGGGCGGACTTCTCCGCTATCAAGGTCGCCGCAGGGATGCGGGGCGTCGGCGCTCCGGCGAGGAGGTAGTTTATGGAATTGCAATTTAAAAATATTACAAAAAACTACAAGGGCAAAAGATTCTAAAAGAGATTTCACTCACCATGGGGACGGGGGGGCTACGGTCTTCTTGGCCCGAACGCAGCAGGAAAGGCCACCATGATCCGGATATTGGCTGATGTGCTGCGCCTCATAAAAGGGAGTGTTTTGTATGACGGAAAGAATACCGGGCGAAAATCGGCTATCTGCCCAAGGATGCGAGCTTTTACAGTGACTTTACCGGCAGGGATTACCTGGAATACTCGGCGGCGCTGAAAGGGGTGGAGAAAACTCACGCAAAAAAGAAGGGATTCGCCAAAGTATGAGTAAAGCAGGGTGTCCATACGACAATTCTCCAATGGAAAGTTTTTATGGGACATTTAAGGCAGAATTCATCAGCAAACACCGCTTTTCAACAGGTGAAGAGCTAAATTATGGGGCGATAGATGGCTTTCGCGCTAAGAAATGATGGTTTTATTCGATTTGTTGACAATTGGCAGACAACAGTATATAATTGAGCATGTGCTTAATTTTTAAAAATGGGAGGTTAATCATGGATAAAGGAGATGAAAGAAAAAAACAACTCTTACGAGTTGCATTAGATATATTTATAGAAAAAGGTTACTACGGCACAAGTACTCGCGAAATTGCAAGACAAGCTGGTGTAAGTTCTGGCTTGTTATTTCACTATTTCAGTAATAAAGAGAGTATTTATCTTGAACTAATAAAGATTGGCGTCCAAGAAATGAAAATCAATACAGAAACGGCAATGGAATCACCTTGCAATTACCTTTTTCAAATTATGAAAAAAACGTTTGAACAGTTAGAAAACAATTCTTTCTTTGCAAAAATGTTTGTGTTTATGGATAATGTGCAGTACACAGCAGTCAATGAAAAGGAGATAACGTCACTTTTGGAATCAGCAGATATTTGTAAGCAATGGATTCCTATCATTTTAGAGGGGCAACAACGTGGCGAGTTTCGCGAGGGAAATCCCCATTCACTATGTGTAGCTGTTTTTGGCGCCATACAGGGAATTGCACAGGAAAAAGTCAGAATCCCCAATACGCCATTGCCAAAGGTAGATTGGCTTATGGATATGATAGTTAGCCGTACCACATAGCACAACGCATTTATATTTTAGGCAAGTAAAAAAATTGAAAATATTACGGAAAGGTGAACGGAAATAGATAACATGGTGATGTTATGAAAACAAAAAGTTATGGTGATTTATTTGATGAATATATTCAGTCGAAAAAGATTTATGAAAGCGTAGTCCTAATTGAAAAAGGGACTGGGGAAACTGTATTCTCAAAGGCTTATGGGGAAAAAGATATAGATAGTCCAATAATAGCGGCTAGCATAACAAAAATGTTTACTGCTACATGTATTTTTATTCTCATTCAACAAGGTTATATGACATTGAATGATAATCTGCTAAACTTTTATGAACCTGCTTATTTAAGTGGTTTACATTTTTATAGAGGTAAAGATTTTTCTTATGATTTGAAAGTATCAGATTTGCTCTACCAAACAAGCGGATTGGCAGATATATATGAGGAGGGAAAAAACAGCATCAAAAAACAAGCTATAATTTCAGATACATTTATTACTTTTGACAAAAATATTGCTTTAACGAAAAAACAAGATGCTCATTTTCCTCCTAATTACAAAAACCATGCCCACTATGCAGATATTAACTATAATATACTGGGCGATATTATTGAAAAAGTCACAAAATGCTCATTAGAAAGAGTGTTTGAAGAATACATATTTTCAAAAATAAATATGACGAAAACTTATCTGCCTGTTTCGGAAAAAGAATACATACCTATGGTTTACTATGGAGATAAGCAGTTATATAGACCGCAATTCATAATGTGTAGTAAAGCGAGTGGCGGCTGTATTACCACTACAAGAGATTTAATGATATTTATACAGGCTTTTTTTCATGGGGAACTTTTTGACAAAAAAATTCTTGATTCAAAACTGTATAGAAAATTGCAACTATCTATGTTTCCTATCTATTATGGAAGCGGCTATATGAGAATAAAAATGGGCGGATTTTCCACGTCCTTTTTAGGGCAAGGCGATTTGATAGGTCATAGCGGATCGACAGGCTCATTTGCATTTTATTATCCTGGCAAAGAGTTATTTTTTGTTGGGGATTTTAATCAAATGAAATATCCTGCACTGCCTATAAGGTTTGTGATACAACTTGCTATGTTTGCTCCATAAAAATAATGAGGTGATAATAAATGCATATTGATATGCTCCCCTTATAGTAGACGGACAAAATAATAAAACTGACAAGGAACTATGTGAAATCAGTGCCGAAGGTTACCGCTGAAAAAATCTTAAACAGGGAGTTCCATGCTGGGCATTTTGGCGAAAAATGGCTGACAGATGTAACGGAAATGAAGTATGGAGCCAGTGGGAAAGCATACCTAAGCGCTATTCTGGACGTGGCAGATAAAAGTATTGTGTCCTTTGTCATTGAACATTCAAATAATAATGCCCTTGTTTTCGAGAACTTTGATATTGCCCATGAAAACTATCCTGATGCAAAGCCTTTATTCCACGGTGGCCGTGGATATCAATACACTTCAACATCCTTCCGTAAAAAGTTTAACAAAGCAGGAATGACGCAAAGTATGTCGAGAATATCCAGATGTATGGATAACGGACTAATGGAAGTGTCCTGGGGGATGTTGAAATCAGAAATGTATTAATTGTAGTCCGAACAGAGGGGGAATCGGCAAAAGCCATGATGGGTACGCTTATAGGCAATCTTTTGAATGTGGTTCTTTGAAATATTTTACCATAAAAAACAAAGTTGCAAGCGCCGTTCTTGCGATTGGCGTACCTTCTGCATTAGGTGCTGTGCTTATGAGCGTTTCACAAATCATAATCAACAGCCAGATGGCAGAATATGGCGACATGGCGATTGCAGCAATGGGCGTAGCCATGAAAGTGGTCACAATATTGTTTACCAATCAGATTGTTAGCGCTTTTCTGGCGGATACAAGTGCATTTGGGTATGCGGTACAATTTTCAAGGATTTTGCTTACCACAAGTTTTCTGTTCGGGGTGTTCTATGTCCTTACCAATGCATTGCAGCCTGTGGCAGATATTGTTTCTTTGGTTCTCGCATATGTGCTGTATGTGAATACATCGAAAAAGATGGCTGTCCAGTAAGCCGCTGTGCTGCGGAAGAAGGGAGATAAGAATGCAAAAAGAAGAATGGGTACTCCGCCCTGTTTGTGGAAATAAAACCCGTGTTAAAATCAGAGAGGGCACTGTCTTGATAAACTTTCCGCTTGATTGCCCGAAATGCAGGCAGGAGAGCTTGGTTGACGCTCAGAATTTTGAAAACAATAATAGTGAGAAAAAAGAACAGAAAATAGAGTAATCAGAGCATCAAGAAAGTGTATCACAAACAAGATTTATGACGAAAACAACGGTCTCTGGTATGCAAAGCAAGGCGACTATTATTTCCCAGAACTTGCGTTACCTCTTGAAGATTAAAAAATATAAGCAGTTCGGGGAATTGAAAAATTTTATAAATTCGCGTATACTAAGAACAATTTGGAATGAGAAATCGGCGTTGCAAAAGGAGTAAAATGGAAATGATAACAACAGTATTATCGAAATGCTTTATTGGGACATTACCTCAAATACAATAAAAAAAGCGTGTGAATTTGTGTATAGATATAATATTCCCGAAAGCATAAGAAGTTACAAGGGGGCCATTGTGTTCTGGCGAGGCTCAAATGAGCAATATCCAAGGAAAAGCGTTGCCTTGTTAAAGAAATATCTGCCTGCTGTAATAGATGTAGAGATTGAATATATGGGGCATGGGCAGTATTTACACGAACATAGCGATGAATATGTAAGTAAGCTGATTGAATATTTGCAAAGTTGATGCAACTTTTTGTTCATCGGTAAGTTACATACAAAGAAGAATATGAAATCTATTTATCGAAACGAGCAATCCCAAAAGGCGGTCTGGCAGTTGTATGACAGACAGATGGACGACTTGAAGGTTCCGTATGCGGAATTGTTTGCTGATACAATCGGACACCCTGGCAAAAGTGCAGAGGTTTCTTTATCGCCCCGAAATCAAGATTATGGGAAATGGGCAGTTGATGTAATAAAAGGCTTAGGATTTAACGCAATGGCTTGTTTCGGCGGTTCGTTTGGTGCAGGGATATTGGTAAAAGCCATGTGCGTTGCGCCAGAGGTCGTTAAACGCAGTGTATTAATTGTACCGTCTGCTATTCAGAACGCACCTGCATATAAAAGTATAAGTATGGCATTTCCAATGCTCATGTACTGGCTCACACATTCCTGTTTTAGTTATGGCAGCAGAGAAAGATTGCTTATTTCCTGTTAAGAATGTACTGATGAAAGCAAAAAAAGTGTGGAAGCAAAGTAAAAGATATTTGTTAAAGGATAGAGGTCACATAAATGAATTGACGAACGAGGAAAGAAAATGGTTATAGATTTTCTGATTGAATAATTGTAAATTTCTGGTGGAACATGCTTTGATAAAATTTGCCTGGTGGAACAATATATTATTACGGAGACAGGCGCACAGACGCAGAACCGATGAACAAGTGAGCCGATTGGTATCTGGGAGCGCTACAAAAAACGAAACAGAAACAGATGGGATGGTTGATAAATATTATATTTTCCATTATAATTTAAAAAGTATTTAGTTAAAAAATTGGAAGGAGAAACAACTATGCTTGATAAAATACCTAATGCAGAGGAAATGACTGCTTTAGTCGGACAATCTTTATATGAGGTATGGAATGAGCTGTGCATTTTAATTGATGAAAAATATGATATGGAACGCCAGTGGAATAAAGGCGGTAAAGCGTGGACTTATGAGTATAAATACCGTCGAGGTGGTAAAACGCTTTGCGCGTTATACGCTAGAGAAAATTGTATCGGTTTTATGATTATTTTTGGAAAAAATGAGAGAGCCAAATTTGAAACGGAACGAGATAATTATTCTGAACAAGTTCAAAAAATCTATGATGAAGCGCAGACTTATCATGATGGTAAATGGGTAATGTTTGAACCGACTGATACATCAATGTTTCATGATTTGATGAAATTATTATCCATCAAAAGGAAGCCGAATAGGAAGTAGAGACTGTTTGGCAGGATTTAAAAATAAATTTACTATTTATCGTCGAATGAAATAGAGAGAAAATCGGAATAACATGGAGTAGTGTTAGAATGGAGAGAAAATATTTCATAGACAATTTAAGATGGATGGCGATCTTGTTGTTATTTCCATTTCATGCCTCGCAAATCTGGAGTGGAGGCGAATACAGCGGATTTTATGTTTGGTCACATACAAGTACCGCGCTCTATTTATTCTCTACAGCGGTGTATCCATGGTATATGACCCTTCTATTTGTTATTGCAGGCATAAGCTGTAAGTACTCTCTCCAAATAAGAACAAACAGACAGTTTATAGTGGAACGAATTAAAAAATTACTTGTGCCGTTTTTATTTGGATTACTTGTGTTTGTTCCAGTAATGACCTATATAGCGGAAGTATTTTTTAATGGATATACAGGCACCTATTTGCAACAATATGGTTTGTTTTTCACAAAGGAAACTGATTTAACAGGATATCATGGGGGTTTTACACCTGCACACCTCTGGTTTTTGCTGTATTTGTTTGTTGTTTCAGTGACAGCGATTTTAATTGTTCTTTTACAAAAAAAGTTTTTACCTGGATTTAAAGTTGGCAATCTACCGTATTTCTACATTGTTTTTTTGTTTGCTCCAGAATGGATGTGTCAATATATCTTGAATATAGGCGGGAAAAGTTTGGGGCAGTTTTTGATATTATTTCTGTTCGGATATTATATTCTTTCGGAGGAAAGTATTTTGAAAAAATTACAGCGGTATAGGTTTGTCAGTCTTGTACTATTCATAATTTCAGGCAGTCTGTACACTTATTTGTACTGCCTGGAAAATATCCGAAATATATTGATGGATGGGCTTTACATATTTTACGGATGGATGGGAATTATTACCTTGATTGGTATAGGGCGGTCAAAGCTGAATTTTCATAGTCGCCTCAGCGATTATCTGACACGTGCGTCTTTTCCTGTTTACATTATTCATATGCCAATCCTGGTTGCGGCTGGTTTTTTCGTATTGAGACTGCCCATTGGTGTTGCAGGACAAATTTCGTTGATTGTGTTGATTTCATTTGCCGCGACATTTATATTATACGAATTCATAAAGAGGATTCCTGTCTTACGGTTTTTTCTTGGAATAGTGAAGCAGTAATTATGAAAAGTTTTCAAAATTCCGGATTGTAGGGAAGATGAGGAAAAAGTATTGTTATGCTTTAGGGGATTTTGAACGCTTATTATTTGACAGCAGCAGAGAATGAAAAATTGGAGTTGACTATGGATATATCATACAGGAAGCAGGGTGATGAATACTTATATTTATCATGCTTTGGAAAATTATATTATGGTTGATACTGGATGTTGCTTTTGGCAGTAATATGTGGTAAACTTATAATTGTTCTAGTTAGAACTGTTCCAACTGGATTTGAGGTGAGGGCTTGGAAACAAATGGTGGATTTTATATCACGCAAATAAAGCAGCTTCAGGATAGAATATTTGAAAGGTTATTGCTTGAAAATGGCATTGAAATAAGCGGTGGGCAGGGAAGAATTTTATTTGTTTTATGGAAGACAGATCATCTTACAGTCGGTGAAATAAGTGAGAAAACTTCGCTTGCTAAGAATACCGTATCTGTTGTTATAAATGGCATGGTTAATAAGGGGATAGTGGAAAGGAATATTAACCCCAACAATCGCCGCCAGACCGTCGTGTCGCTTACAGAATATGCGAAATCCTTACAGGCAAAATTTGAAGCGGTTTCTCAGCAGATGAATACCTTATTTTATCACGGTTTTTCAGAAACGGAGCAGAGACAATTTGAGCAGTATCTTGCCCGAATACTGGAAACTTTGACAAATGCTCTGCATGGGAACAAATAATGAAAAAGGAGAAGGAGGATTTTTAGTGAGAAACAGACAACATATTATCGAATTTATCCAAAAACAAAAGACATCGTTTATCAGTTCTGTAGATGAAGACGGTTTTCCGAATATAAAGGCAATGTTTGCGCCGCGCAAAATAGATGGTAATTTCTTTTATTTTACGACCAATACATCTTCCATGCGTTCACAGCAGTTTATGAATAATCCAAAAGCCAGTATCTATTTTTATAATAGAGGACGTTTTAAGTATGAGGGAATAATGTTGACAGGTACAATGGAAGTTTTACAAGACGATGATATAAAACGGGAAATCTGGCGTACAGGAGATACTATCTATTATAAACAGGGGGTAACTGACCCGGATTATTGCGTATTGAAATTTACTGCCATAAAGGGCAGGCATTATTGTGATCTGAAAACAGAAAGCTTTCAGGTTGAGGATTTAGAGTAACGGTGACGGTATAGATATTTTACAATGTTTGTGACAATATAACACCAAATAGAATCAAAAAGGACGAGACTTATAGGAAAGAATGCGGCAGTTGTGCAGTACAATGTGTAGATGTTAGGAATAATCCCAAAGGCTTATTTGTTGGGCTGCATCTTTTTGCGGGAAAGTTTGAAGATATTCAAATATCTGATTGTTGTTATGAATAATTCCGTACTCGCCGCATTGCTGATAAAATAATTTCATCAGGCGGCTGTTGGCCGGACTTTCTATTATATACTGATTTCTGTATGTTTGTATATATTTTTGTTTTAATTGTGGAAAGAGGCGATCTAACTGTTCATAAAAATACTCTCTGTTTCCTTCGCGAAGCGTTAGTCCCATGCCAAAACAAATGATGCCATAAACGTTTGCCTCCCTGCACATATCTAAAATACCGGAGATATTATCCTCCGTATCATTGATAAACGGCAAGATTGGCGTCAGCCATACAACTGTGGGTATCCCGGCATCCCGTAATTGCTTTAATACCTCGAAGCGCTTTCTTGTCGTGCTCACATTCGGTTCAATTTTTCTGCATAAATCTTCATCATAAGTAGTTAAGGTCATTTGCACAACGCATTTTGTCTTATCGTTTATTTTCTGTAAAAGGTCTATATCCCGCATAATGCGGTCTGATTTTGTAATGACAGTAAATCCAAACCCATATTCATATATCAATTGTAGAGCTTTTCTGACACTTCCAATTTCCATTTCCAAGGGGATATAAGGGTCAGTCATGGATCCTGTGCCAATCATACATCTTTTCCGTTTATGTTTAAGGGCATACTCTAACAATTCAAGGGCATTTTCTTTGACTTCAATATCCTCAAACGCGTGCTTCATATGGTAACACTTACTTCTGGAGTCACAATAAATGCACCCATGTGAACAGCCGCGATATAAGTTCATTCCATTTTGAGAGGATAATATTCCCTTTGCTTTCACAAAATGCATTTTGTCCCTCCGTTTTCGATCCGTCATAGATACTTGTCAGCAATATTCTTCCCCGATTATACACGAACACATGGGGTTTTTCAATTCTCACAATTACTTTCACGTATGTGTTTTATGTTCTGGTACGAGTAAGGCTTGACAAAAAAATACTGATACAGTAAAAAAATATAGTGTCAGTATTGACATGCTGTAAAAAGTTATATATTATGGTATTTATAAAATAAGAACACAAAAAGCGATATAAGGGGGGGAGGAAATGGTCAAGAATAAAAAAAAGCAGCCATCAATAAGCCCGCGCGAGGTGGACGTTATGAATACGCTTTGGGAGGAGGGCAAGCCGCTGATGGAGTCGGAAATATGCGAAAGGCTGCCGAAGCTCAAGAGTGATAAGATACGGCGGTTATTAGAAAAGTTACTCCAGCGGGAATTTATAGAAGTCATTGAGACTGTCGAGGATGGGACCGTCTTAAAGAGAAGTTATTCTACGATGATTACGCCGGAGGAATATACAGCGAAGTATGTACATTTCAAAATGAGTAACTACAGTTGGTTTATTTTGAAATAGTGTTAGTTTATCGTGTTCAGCCCTGCGAACAATTAATAAGAAGGTTGATAGAAATGTTTAATATAGCAATATGTGATGACGATATTCAGACTACGGGACAAATGGAGCAGCTGGTACAAAAAATAGCGAAACAGCATCTTGTTGAAGTAGAAATAGAAGTATTCTGCGATAGCAATAGTTTGGTAGGCGCTGTCAAAGGCGGGAATGGTTTTGATATCATTTATCTGGATATTGAGATGGAGAAAGAGGATGGCATTTCAGCTGCTAAGAGGATTCGTCAGTGCGATAAGAACGTGCTGATTATCTTTGTCACCAACTATGAAAATTATATGAGAGAATCGTTTGCAGTAAGGCCATTTCGATATTTAGTGAAGCCAGTAAATGAACATGCGATGGATGAATGTTTTAAGGCGGCGTACGATGACATAAGCAATGACGATTCCTATTTTCGTTATCATTACCAGAGGGTAAGCCACAGGATTCCGGTTCGTGATATTCTTTATTGTGAAAAAAATAAAAGAAAAGTTGTTATTGTAACGGAAAATAAAACTTATGAGTTATATGGAAAACTTAATGAGATTGAAGAAAGTTTGAAAACATGTAAGACATCTTTTTTGCGTGTGCACCAATCTTTTCTGGTGAATTATAAGCATGTGAGGGAGCAAACGTATGAATTTGTGGTAATGGATAATGGTAAAAAAATACCAATTAGTGAATGTAGAAGAAGAGTAATCAGTGAGCAGTATTGCTTTATGGAGGTTCCGTTTTATGTCAATGGGTAAGGTGTCTAAAATATTTAGTGGTTTTGCGCTGCTGTGCGGTAATGTATTAATTTTCTATGTCTGTATGAAACGTGCTGTTCGTGTACGGTTAAGGCGAATGGAGTCAGTTTATGAACGCCAGTTGGAGGCCTGTGTGCGGAGACAGCAGGAAAATGAACAGTCTATACAACAGCTCAGGGACGTGAAACATAATTTAAAAAATTATCTCGTGTCGATTCTTATCTATGCAGAACATAATGAGTGTGAAGAGATTATTCGATTTGTCCATGAAATTATGGAAAATGGCAGTATGAAGCCGTCGGCTATCGCTAATAGCGGTAATCTGGTTATCGACGCATTAATCGGTTATTGGCATGCGGCGGCAGAACAGGCGGGAATAGATTTCACGGCAGATATCTGTATTCCTGTGGAAATGCCTTTTCGGGATGCAGACATCTGTCTGATACTCGGCAATCTCCTGGAGAATGCGGTGGAAGCAGCCGGCAAAGGAAAAGACGAGAAAATTATTAAAATTTATATGAAGTACGACAAAGGAAATTTATTGCTGTATGTGATGAATAATTATGAGGGGCAGTTAATTAAGAAACGCAACAATGTATTTAAAACTACCAAACAAGACGCCAGGGAACACGGAGTGGGAATTCCTTCTGTCCGGCGGGTCGCAGCCAAATATCAAGGGCAGGTGAGCATCGACGACTCTAGTCCGGGATGCTTCCAGGTTCAGGTTGTTCTTTATGGAACCCGGAAATAATTACATCAGAAGCCGTATTTATTACATCAAGAGAAAATTCATGAAAATACGTGGTAAAATACTTGCACAGCATCTATATTTATAATATTTATGCTGGAAATTCAGAGCCATCACTAGAGAATCCACTGGCTTTGGAGCTGCAAATGATACAGTTACATTAAAAACGAAAGGGGAAGAAAAATATGTTAAGGAAAAATGCAGTAAGGATTTTAACAGGAATTTTTGCAGTAGGAATGTGCCTGACAAATGTGAGCGTCGCTAATGCGGCGTCAGTGTCTTGGCATGTTTACGCGCAGTCGGGAAGCAATGTAACAAGCAAAAAAAGGGAAATTGTCAATTATGGAGCTGGATATACTGCAAAATGTAATAAGGTGAGCGGTACTGCGCCATACAAGGCAACAGAAATTTTGGAATACTCGAATTCCGGCTGTACAAAAGGTGTACCGTTGAATAAAAAGGTTCTGTTTTCCAGCCAGGGCACGTCGATTACATTTAAACATAAGACCATGCCGGCAGTTGATCTGGTATATATGAGAGCTACGCTTTCATATACCAACGGCAAAACAGCAGATATGTCAGGTACAATCCAGACAAGGTAGAGGGAGTGTGGAGCCGGATTTATCCGGCTCCAAATTTTATGGAGAAAGATGAATATGAAACGATTAACCTTTATTATGTTTTTGGGAATAACAGTGATGTTACTGGCAGGCTGTGCAAAAAATAACGCAGCGCCGCAAGCGGGGGAAGCTAATATAGAAATGGAGTCCCAGATGTTGCCGCTGCCAGAAATCCGGGAACAGGCAAAAGATTTACATGTCCCTGTTAAGAATTTGGATTTGTCGGAGGCAAAAATTACAATCCCTGAGGCCGAGGAGGTCTACGACTTAAGATTTCCGGTATCGTCAGATTCCTTTGAACGCCAGGTGGAGAAGTTTGAGGAGAACATCCGCAAGTATGAGGGGCTTGGAGAGGATGTAGATTTGACGAAATCTATGAATATCATGTATTGGGATAAGCAGCAGGACGACAGGCTGACGGTTCCGTATAATGAGGCTACTGAACAGCAAAAGCAAGAGATACAGTATCTGGGATATAACGATGGAAAATGTTCAGCGTTGATTGTGTTTTCTAATTTCATGCTGGAAATGGGGGATTATTCCGTACCTACGCAGGTGTTGGGTGATGATACGGATTACGCTGAGAACGAATATGGATATCGGGGATATGAGTTGGGAGAATTGGTAGAGAGTTACGATTTATTAACAGATGATATTTCCGGCGTCAGTTATCATTTGTCAGATGGGGATATAGCGTTGAGCGATGCTGTTTCCTATGTGGAAAAGCATCTGAAAGAGGATTATTATTTTGCAGGTTCTGAGATTCTGGACTACCATGTATTTGCGGTCAATGTGCGCGAACTTGCGGATGATGTCTATTACTATGAATTCGACGTCAGTACTTCATATCAGGGTTTGTTACTTAATAAAGATGATTCTATGGTGGTAACCCCGGAAGGAGAGCAGAAAAATAAGGATCCATTGGAACCGGCGCCATTTGGAACGAATCATTTTGTATCCATGTTCCAGAAAGAACGTCTCGGATTTATCTGGAGCTGCTGCCAGAGTTTTGAGACGGTGGAAACCAATAGTACCTATCAGGAGCTTTTGTCCCTGGAGGAGGCCTGCAAATTATTGGGAGATTATATCTCAAAAAATAAGACGTTTCAGATTAGTTCTATAGACCTGATATATCACACGGAGTTTGAGTATGAAAGTGAAGAAAAGAGAGAGTGGGGGTACATCCAGTCTGTACATGCAACGCCGGCATACCATTTTTCTGTTTCAAATACAGGACTTTCAGAATATAAACGTCTTTATTTTAATGTGGATGCGGTGAGCGGTGAAATTACAACTATGGCTGGTTTATAAAGATGGGTAGATGCAATATGAAAGTAAAAAAAATGAAAGAAAGATGGGCAATGCATATTCCCTGGAAATATCTGCTCTGTGTATTAGGGATGGTTCTGTTATGCGGATTTAGCGGGTTTCAGGGAAGTCCCGTGGGCACAGACGAGGTTTCGATCTATGCATGGCTGCATTACAGCCGGCAGGAATTGCTGCAAATGGGCGAATTGGCAAGCGATTATTCTGTGATGTCCTGCTTTACAGGGATGCAGTGGTTCGTTGTAATTCTGCCTGTACTGGCGGCGTTTCCGGCGGTAACTGATTTTGCAGGCCAGTGGTTTGGCGGATATTATTATCCATCCATTTCCAGGACAACGCGCAGAAAATATGCGGCAAGGTGGATGATGAAGGCTGCCTGGCAGGGGTTTGCCTGTGTGGTGGCCGGCATTTTGATTTATTTTGTTCTGGTATATCTTAAATTTCCTCATTATAGGGAGTTTGGGTTGGAAGCGGACAGCAGTATGATTGCCATGGCATACGGAGCGACTGCCGGCAAACGATTGTTGGTTCTTGCGCTTAAAGTATTTCATATAGGGCTGCTTGCCGCTGTTTTTTCCATGGGTTCCGTGGCGCTTACAGTGGTGTGCAAAGAGGGTTTCTTTGCAATCAGCAGTCTGGCGCTTGTGGAATATTTCAGCCAAAAGTTAAGCTCGGCTTACGAAGGGCTGATGATTGTGCGGTATTACAACAAAGGACTGGAAGACGTTCCGCTGTCATGTAAACTTGTGCGGTTCTTATTCCCTTCCAATCATTTGTATTATGACCAGAGTTTTTCCTATGAATATGGAGTAGGATATTGGCTGTATCTGATTTTTGCGGGGCTGTTGATAGCGGGTATCTGCCTATGGTTTTATAAGATGGTAAAGGGAAGGAATGGATAGAATGCAGAAATTACATAAAGTTTGTTGGATTGCCGGGATAGAATATCGGAAATGGCTGACGCTTAAAAATATACTTATTCTGCTTTTTTCTATACTCTTCCTGGGCGAATACGTTTTTTCAGATATGCTGCGCGTTGCGCAGATGACCGGATTGCAGATAAATTATCTGGAGCCGATGGCTCTCGTCATGTCGTTTGAGTTCTATGTGCTGGTGATACCGTTGATAATAACTGTAGTACTGTCCGGTTTTCCCGATAAAAGCGCGGGTAATATATTTGTGGTAGTGCGTATGGGGCGTATGACATGGCTTTTAGGCGAGATTCTGTTTGGTATTCTCGCGGGCGCGACCTGCCTGTTGGTCTTTTTTGCGGCGAGCTTTGTCTGGGGATTGGGTTCGGTACAGTATTCTAACCAATGGAGCCCATTCATGACAGAGATTTACGATAAGTTCCCGGAGGTTTTTGCACAGAATGACAGATTGTTTCTGGAGTCCGGCACGATGGCTCACGGAACGCCCATCCGCGTTACACTAATCTGCGTGGGTTTGCTGTTGCTTTATTTTGTGATGATGATACAGGTATTGTGCCTGTTTCGTTTTCTGGGACGGCAGAAGACAGGCCTGATGATAAATATTGCGATTACTGTTTTTGGAGCGGTAGCCGTGTCTTTTATGGAGAATATCAAATGGTATCTGCCGATGACGCATGCAATTTTCGGGGAGCATTTCGATAAATTTTTTGCAGAGCCTATTGTGCCGCTGCCGTACTCTGCGGTTTATTTTCTGGTTTTGAACGGCGTCCTGCTTGCGGTTAATATGCGGCTGGCAAAAAGATGCATGATAGCGGATGGAAAGTGGTGAGAGGTGAATAAGATGATACAGATAGAAAATCTGAGCCTGACAATTGGAAAAGCGGAGATTTTAAAAGATATCAATTTGAAGCTGGAGAGCGGAAAAATCCATGGGTTGATTGGAAGGAACGGTTCTGGAAAAACGATGCTGATGAAATGTATCTGCGGATTTGTGCATCCGACGGCGGGGACGATTCAAATTGATGGAAAATATGTGGGAAAAGATATGGATTTCCCCGAGGACATGGGAGTAATCATTGAAACGCCTGAGTTTATCTCCTATATGAGCGGTTTCCAGAACTTGAAGCTGCTTGCAAAAGGAAGAAAACGCATTGGGGACAAAGAAATCTGCGAGGTTATGGAGACGGTTAATCTGCAACCTCAAAGCCGTCTCCATGTGAAGAAGTACAGTCTTGGCATGAGACAGCGGTTGGGAATCGCACAGGCAATCATGGAGCATCCGAAACTGCTGGTACTGGATGAGCCGTTGAGTTCTCTGGATGAGGAGGGAGTGCGGGATGTACGCAAAATATTGCTGGGGATGAAACAGCTCGGTGTGACGATTATCTTGTCGTCGCATAATGCAGAGGATATTAATGTCTTGTGCGATGATGTTTACCGGCTGCAAAAGGGCTGCCTGGCAAAATGATGGGTAGGAAAATGCATTTCTTTGCGGTTGTAATACGATTCATCTGCGATACGCGTATTTACTATCCTGGATTTTAGGAAAAAATATGGTAAAATATTATTGATAAAGTATTTTTTTGCGATAACAATAAAAGAAGAAATAAACAGTATTGACACACGGTAAAAAGTGCTATAAAATAAGCGTGGAAGCCATAGTCATTTTATACAATTATTATTTTGGAAAGGAGGAAAAATTGGGCAAAAAAGATAAATTCGCATTAAGCAAGCGGGAGTTAGATGTTATGAATGTGCTTTGGGAAGAGGGGAAACCGATGATTGCATCGAAGATTCCTGAAAAGCGGCCGGAACTCAGTATCAACACGGTACAGTCAGTGTTGAAGAATCTGCTTCAGAGAGAGTTTATAGAAGTTGCCGATATTGTCCAGAGCGGAACCGTTTTGTCGCGAAGCTATGCTCCTGTCATTACGCCGGAGGAATATGCAATGAAATATGTGACATCAGAGATTTTTCCGTTTGGCAGGTTTGCCTCGAAAGTAAGATATCTGAGCGCCTTGTTTGACAGTACGGAGAATAACGAGGAGCTGATAGAGGAATTGGAGAAATTTATACAAGAGAGAAAACAGCAGTAAGGAGGGGACGCCATGGCGCTGACACCGACATCGCTGCTTACTTGTCTGATAAGCAGCGCATTGTTCACCGTTTTGACATGGATGCTGTTAAAAGTGGATGTCACATTGAAAACTGTAGGGAGATATATTTGTTTCTTTCTGGCAATCATTGTTGTGCGGATGCTGCTCCCGGTTGAATTTGGCTTTACTATCACACTTTCCAGCAGGCATATTCTCACAGAGTTGAAAGAGTTGCTGCTTTCCGGGGTGAGTTTTGGAACATATGATATCACAGCGGGGGAAGTGTTACGGTTTATATGGATAGCGGGCGCGGTGGGCGCTGTGCTGATCCGTATCGTGCAGCATCGTTGTTTTGTGCGAATGCTGGAGAGATGTACCGGTTATTTTCGGCATGATATAAGAACTATCATTGACAGGATCAACAAGGATTATGGGAAAGATAAGCATTTTCAAGTCCTGCTTGTGCCGCAGATGCGGACACCGGCAATTTATGGTCTGGCACAGCCTAAGATTTTAATGCCGCACAATGATTACACGGAAAAGGAACTTAATTTTATCTTGGGACATGAGATGATGCATTATTACCACCGCGACATGTTGGTGAAAATGTTGTGCGAGATTCTCTGCATTGTCTATTGGTGGAACCCGATTGTGCACCTGTTGAGGAAAATAATCGCGCGGGTAATCGAGATTAATGTGGACTGCCGGCTGACCGCTGGCTTTAGCAATGAGGAGAAGATAGAGTATCTGGAATGTATCGTTAAGTCGATGAAGGAAGGGGCGCAGCCGAAATCGGCAATGATGATTATGTTTGCCTCGCAAAGAGGGAGCGCCATGAAGCAGAGATTTCAGTGTATCTGGGATAATCACTGGCTCGACAAAGGGCGGAAAGGTTTTTTCATCGCGCTGGCTTCCTGTCTGCTGCTTCTGGTATCCGTATCGTTTATCGTGGAAGCAGACTATGATATAGATATTCCCGGCACATTTGAATATCCAGATTCCGAGACGTCCTATCTAATAGAATCAGACAGAGGGTATGAGGTTTATATTGAGGAGGAATGGATAGGCTGGGTGAAAGAAATTACGGAGCCGTTTACCGAACTCGAAATTTATAAGGACAAGGAGAATATTACAAATGAAGAATAAAGTGAAGAAGATGCTTATTGTATTGATGTTTTTGCCCGTGATGTGTACAGGCATACTGCTTATGCCGCAGCAGGAAGCATATGCGATGGCAAATAATGAAGAGGAGATTATGCCCCTGGCCGATATTATTGTGTGGAAGTATAAGGTAGAAAATGGGATAACATATAAACGCCAGTATAACCAGACGAAAAAATGTTGGGTTGGCGGCTGGATAAGATGTAGTTAATTCAGCCAGAGGGAGTATTTGATATAAAGCATCAAAGCAGCTTAAAAAGCGGAATGCCGGGGCAATCCGCCCCGGCGTTTTGCGGCTGCGCAGGGAAGTAAAAGAGGTATTTATGAAGAAGGCAATAAGGGGTATGCGGGAGTTTTTACAGGTAATAAATTATTGCATTGGCATCTTGTGGAAGACGTCCAGAAAATATTTTATCATACGTATCATCTTAAATATAGTCTCTTTGGCTGCACCGTTTGCGGTCATCACAATTACCAGGTCGCTTATAAACTTTCTTGCGGGAGGCGGCAGGTCTGCGTCAGGCGGCGCGGTACAGACGTTTCTCATTTTCTCATTACTATTATTAGGGCTTAATATACTCAGCAAAGGCATAGAGACCGTGAGCGCTTATTATGCTGGTTTGCATCGCGATACCGTAGATACCGCGACAAAGCAGCTTATCATGGAAAAGGCAGCCAGGCTGGATTTATCGTTTTTTGATTCAGCCGCCTTTTACAATGAGGTCAGCGATGCGGACAGTAACAGTCCATTGATTACATTTTCAGCTTTTCAGGCAATGGATTTTATCCGCTATTTCGTGCAGTTTGTGATTGCCTTTGGGTATTTGTTTCAGTTTAGCGTCATTTTGCCGGCTATTTTCGCTGTCTCGGCGATTCCCAGTACTGTTGCCCAGATAAAACAAGTGGAGGCTATCTATGGTTTTCAGAGGGAGTATCTTGGAGAACAGCGCAAGATGCAGTATGCGTCTGATATCTTGCTCTCGCGGGAATTCGCCAAGGATGTGAGGATTTATAATATCTATCCGTTTATCAGCGGTAAGTTTCGGAATATTTGGAAGATGTTATTTTCTAAGAAAAAGAAAATTTCGCTTCGATATACGAGGATTCTTCTGGCGCTTTCCACTTTGCCGGAAATTGTGGCGGCCGTGTTCCTGTTCCTGTTGGGATTATCGGTTGTCTGGGGAACGCGTACCATCGGGGATTACTCATTTTTGCAGGGAATCATGACGCAGATGTTAGGCAGCATGTATATGGTGATTTCCAGTTACACGCAGCTGGCAGACGGCAAGATGCGCATACAGAATTACAGGAAATTCTTAGGATTTGAGAGCAGAATATGTGAAGACGGGGTTTTGGAGCTTACAGAGCCCGCGTTTACGGTTGAATTTAAAAACGTCAGTTTTCGATACAGCGATAATCTGCCCTGGGTGCTGAAAAATGTAAGTTTTTCGTTTACGAGCCGGCAGAAAATTGCTTTGGTTGGAGCCAATGGAAGCGGCAAGACGACGATTGTCAAGCTGCTGCTGCGGTTTTACGATCCGGTCGAGGGGCAGATACTTATGGATGGTAAGGATATCCGGGAATATACGCCGGATAGTGTAAGACGCCGGTTTAGTACAGTTTTTCAGGATTACAGCAATTATGCGTTTACGGTCAAAGAGTCGGTGTCATTGTCCGATGCCGGCAAGGCAAACGAGGAAGCGCTTGTCCTGGATGCGCTCAAACGGAGCGGAGCCGATAGTTTTACCTCCCGGTTTCCCCAGGGGCTCGAGACTTACCTTACGCGCAGATACGATGAGAGCGGGCAGGAACTGTCTGGCGGGCAGTGGCAGAAAATGGCGATTGCCCGGGCATTTTTCCGTAAGGCGGATATCTATATTTTAGACGAGCCTTCCGCTGCCTTAGACGCGAAGTCGGAAGACGAGGTATTTCGTATGTTTCAGACGATGTATGCGGAGGGGGGCGCAGTCCTGATTTCGCATCGGCTGTCCAATATACATTTGTCAGATGTAATTTTTGTCCTGGACAATGGGGCTTTGGCCGAGATGGGGAACCATGAAGCGCTGATGAAAGAGGACGGGGTGTATGCGCAGATGTATAAATTGCAGGCTGAGAAATATAAGGGTGTGCAGTAAGATATAAATTTTATTAAGGCGAAGACATACCAGCGGTCATGGGTGGCCACATGGGTGTTGTGTGTGTTTAGCATATACAGTTAGATGAGATCATTTATCCTTAATTATTCACCAAACACTTGTGAATGCGACTGAAAGCCGCATGGTTA
>CAJURU010000038.1 GCA_910588845.1 uncultured Lachnospiraceae bacterium | reverse complement strand
TAAAATACCTTGTTCAGCAAAAGGAGCACTATTTATAATAGTTGTAAAGTGGTGTTTTATTATATAGATGCACGTGATAGTATGTCATGAATGTTGGAGCAACCTCATTATCATAAAGGAGGAATTTAATATGCCATTTACAGAAATATGTATTTATCAAGTCAAACCGCATAAGGTTGAGGAATTTGAAGCCTTAATGCTTGAAGTAAAAAGTTTTTTGGAAAAACAGGAGGGTCTGCTGTTGCTTCGGCTCATCAAAAGAGGGTATCGCATAGATATGGAGCAAATTAGAGAAGGGCTTTCTCCCCGCCCAATTACCCGTGTTGTAAAAAGCGTTAAGTACATGCTTTATTGGGAGTTTGATACGAAAGAGAGCTATGGAATTGCCCAAAAGAACCTCTATGATAGCTATTGGAAGTCCATTGAAAAGTGCTTGGTCGTTCCGCATGATAAATATTTGGGAGAGAGGTTGTTTTGATTGTATTTTTATTGTGCTTTTAAGGCATATTTTGCTGGAAAAGCATAGAAGATACTTTCTATGAACTAACTGGAAACTTCAAGAATTTTTAAGATGGAAATTGATAGAGTTGCTCGTATAATGATTAGAAAAATATTACGGGGAATAAGAGTATATTAAGAAATTTATTCATTTAGAATAAGCGAAAGTTATGAGCGAAAAATAGATAACCAAGAAGAGATTATAAGGAAAATTTGTAAAAGTTTAAAGATAGTAAGAGAAGTATAAGAACAATGGATTTCAAGAAATTAATGATGTCAAAAGAATATGATTTCCTACGTAATAACCCACGGCTGGGAAGCCGTATGATACTGCTGGGGTTAGGCGGAAGTTATGCCTATGGGACGAACCAAGAAAGTAGCGACATTGATTTTCGTGGGGTTACATTGCCGCTAACCTCTGATTTGTTAGGGATGACCAGTTTTGAGCAATATGAAGATGCGCATACGGACACGGTAATTTATTCTTTTAATAAAATTGTAAAATTACTGTTAGAATGTAATCCCAATACGTGTGAGATTCTAGGCTTGGAGGAGGAACAATATTTGATTAAGACTCCGTTAGGGCAGGAGCTGGTAGATAACAGCAGTTTGTTTTTGTCTAAAAGGGCGGCGAAGTCTTTTGGAGGATATGCCAGTGCGCAGTTGCGTAGGCTGCAAAACGCCATTGCCAGGGATTCCATGCCCCAGGCTGAGTGGGAACAGCATATTTTAAATTCTGTGCACAATGCCCTTGCAGATTTCCAGCGCAGGTATGGCGATTATGAGTATGGAACGATGAAGCTGTATGTGGACAAGGCGGTGACGCCGGGCATGGAAACGGAGATTTTTGTGGATGCCAGACAGTCTCATATGCCGCTCAGAGAGTATCAGAAAATGTTTGTTACCATGAATAATGTAATTCGGGATTACGATAAAATTGGCAAACGCAATAAAAAGAAGGATGACAACCATCTCAACAAACATGCGATGCATTTAATCCGTCTGTTCATGATGGCGATTGATATTTTAGAGCGGGGACAGATTAAAACGCATAGGAAAGATGATTTGCCGCTACTGATGAAAATCCGCGAAGGTGGTTTTATGCAGGAGGACGGAACGTTTGCCGGGGAATTTTATGAGATTCTTGCCGATTACGAGAACCGTTTGCAGGAGGCTGTACAAAAGAGCGCGCTGCCGGATAATCCGGATATGGATAAGGTGGAAGCATTTGTAGAATCTGTAAACAGAAGGGCGATAGAATGTTGATAATGATGGAATCGGTGGCAGGTTCGTACATACCAAACTGAAAAGTAAGTATGAGATATTATATGATTTGGGCAATAAATCAATTGTTTTTGTGTCCTGTTTTTAGTAAAATAAAAGCATTTGGAAGAGGAGAAAAAACAAATGAGAACTGATATGGAGCCGGAAAATGCTGTGGGAGATGAATTTTAGACGCAATGGGCTGTTTCGGATATTAACAGGGAAATGATGTTCCTCTTTCTGTAACCTTCAAGCATTACAGTATTCATTGAAAATGAGGTGAACGTAAAATATACGGAAGGGAAACAGACACTATGCCCGGCTTCTTTACAATCGCCCTTGCTGCGGATGCTTTCTGACGCTGACCGCCAGATAATTTATAAGGATTCTTGATATTTCCGCTCGTAGGCGTATCTATTGTGGAAAGAACATTGAGCAGCGTGGTCTTTCACGAACCGGATGCCCCCATAATTCCTATTCATAGCGCAATCTAATTTGATAAGCATAGTTATTTTTTATTTTAAGGAAGTCCTGTTGTAGAAATACAGCAGGGCTTTTTATAATCTTATGGGAAAGACCTTGTCACGCTAAACAAACAATTTTAAATGGAGGAGAAAGATGAGTAAAATATACGGATATGTGCGCGTGTCAAGCATGGAGCAGAACGAAGGCCGCCAGATGATTGCGTTAAATCAGGCAGGGATTGCCGCCGGAAATATTTTTATGGACAAGCAGTCAGGGAAAGATTTTCACAGAACCAATTATGAGAAAATGGTATCACTGTTACAGAATGGGGATTTGCTCTATATCATGAGTATTGACCGTCTGGGGCGCAACTATGCGGAAATACAGAACCAGTGGCGCATACTCACGAAAGAAATCGGCATTGACATCTGCGTGCTTGATATGCCGCTTTTAGACACGAGGAACGGAAAAGATCTTATGGGGACGTTTATTGCGGATTTGGTATTGCAGATACTGTCTTTTGTGGCAGAGAATGAAAGGGAAAATATCAGGAAACGTCAGGAACAGGGCATTGCCGCTGCAAAGAAACGCGGCATCCGGTTTGGCAGGCCCAAAACACATATACCGGATAATTTTGGTGAAATTGTTCATAAGTGGGAAAGTGGACAGATAAAGTTTGGCGATGCAATACAGGAATGTAATATGAGTCAAGCCACGTTTTACCGGCGTTTGCGGGAATACCGTATCGGTAGGAAGACGTGAAAAAGACTATCAAAAGGTATGCTTTTTGATAATTTCTGTTACATCTACCCAAAAGTGGGCAAAGAGGCTTGAACAAGAAATGAGAATCTGACAATGAGTTTCTCATATCATTTATTATTCCATATGATAGATTGTATGGTTGTTTTTTAGTTTGCAGATAAATGTTGAAATGTTTCTATAGGCCTTGCAATAGATAATTTAGAAAGAAGAATTATCAAGGTAAGAAAAGAGTTCCAAGATGATGAGTTGAAGGCGCTGGATTTTTATCAGGAAGTGTAAAGGAGGAAAATATATCATGCAGGTAGTAGCTCATAATTTGGCTTCACAGTTTATAAGCCGCCAATTAAATATGACGACGGAAGAAAAACGCAAAACATCAGAAAAATTATCTTCCGGTTATCGGATTAACCGAAGCGCAGATGATGCGTCGGGTCTTGCCATATCAGAAAAGCTGCGGTGGCAGATTCGGGGATTAGACAAGGCGTCTACGAATATTTCGGATGGAATTTCCATCAGCCAGGTGGCAGATGGGGCGCTAAATGAAGTGCATGACATGCTGCATAGAATGAATGAACTTGCGGTGCAGGCCGCCAACGATACCAACACAAAATATGACCGGGAGGCAATTCAAAATGAAATAGACGCCCTGGTGGATGAAATTGACCGGATTGGGGAAGATACGGAATATAATAGCATGAAATTGTTCAAGGGGGGATATACGAATGTTTTGGACCAGGATGGGAACCCCGTCAGGCTGTCGGACATTCCGATCACGGATTTTCGTCTGCCGCAGATTACGAATGCGAATTTGACGGATGGGCCGGTTTATCCGGGAAGCCGAAATTACTTGAATTTAGGCGTGGAATTGACGGAGGATTACACAGACGCCAGGTTCGATTTGATTTATGGGCGTGGGAGCACCTCGCATTCTTCTGTAAAAGTGAAATATGAGGATGATAATGGAAATACGGTTACTGTGATTAAGGATTTGGATGACTTAGAAATAATAAGTGAAATTAATAATTCATCAGGTTATTATAGGGAATATAAATTAACAGATGGCAACGGCCTTGATGTTATTATTATGCAAGACATTTCTATTAAGCCTCATACCGGCACATCTCAGGATTATAATTTTGCTTATAATTATAAAAATAAAAGTAATATGGATGTTGATATATCATTTATGTTTAATGCAGACAGCGCTTATAATAACAACGACCATGTAGAAGGATATTATATAGGTGGACAGTCCGTGGATAACTTCTGTGTCTATACAAAGAATGCAGATTATCTGGCTCAAAATTCTCCTTATATATATGGCATGAATGCATTTAATAGTGGAAACAGTTTCTCTATTGTAGATGTAGATGACGCCCTTCCATTTTCTGTAAAACTGGCATGGACGAGTCTGAATCTAGAAACTGTTTCGATAGGGAATTGGACATATGATACCTATGACTGGGGATATTATGATAATCTGCCGGGAAACTTAGGTGGAAATACAGATGGCAGGGATTTGGCATTTAGTTTGATATTTAAAGGAACTCTGAATGGCAACAATGCTAACATGACTGGGACAGCGGCATTAGCTCATTTTACCTACGGTTTCACCCAGACCAGCACCGATTCCAATTTGGCCGGCGTCCCCATCACCTACCACAACACCCCAAAAGTACATGTGGATGTTCTGGATTTGTGGATTCAGGCAGGCGCAGTCGAGGGCAGTGGAATGTTTATTTCCATAGGCGCAATGGACAGCGGTATTTTAGGCGTCCGGGGATTAGACGTGACGTCCTATGAAAGCGCCCAGCGGGCGATAGAGCGCGTAGGGGAGGCAACCGAAAAGATTTCAGAGCAGAGGAGCATTATCGGCGCCCAGCAAAACCGCCTGGAACATGCCAGGGCAATTGACGATAATATTAGCGAAAACTCCCAGGCCGCAGAATCCCGCATCCGCGATACGGATATGGCGACGGAAATGGTCAATCAGGCAAAGCATAGGATATTAGAGCAGGCGGGCCAGTCCATGCTTGCACAAGCCAATCAGACTCCCAATGGAGTTTTGCAATTATTAAACCTGCAATAGCAAAGCCCGGAGGGAGTCGATATTCCATTGAGAGAATCACAGGAACCGAAATCATACATACATTTAGAGGCAGCGTATCCCCATAAGCTGCTTTTGTGCATGAAAGAAATCTGCGGTGGCAGTAAAGATTCATTGCGGGACCAGGAAGAATGTCTAAAAGCATTCCATGAACTATTTCCTGACTGCCAAGAAGAATGGAACCTTCTGAAAACTGCCTATGAGAAAAAGGTAATAGACGATTTTTTTGCGGCAGACGGGGCACCCTACTGGCAGAAGAGAGTGACAATCCAGAAAAACCTTCTCATGCTGCTAGGGATTATGACGGAACGCAGTGCGGCGACACTGCTGGAAAGTTTGATGTTCATCTTCCGTTGGAATTTTTTTGTCAAGTTCAAGCGCAGATGGGATAATAGGGAAGAACAGGCACATTTCTATACCAGTATGGGAATAGGCCGTACACAAAAGCTGCCGGAGATTTCTTTCACACAGAAAAAGAATGCTGACTTGGAATCAGGACATGATGATGCAGGTTTGCCGGAACATGATGCAGTACCGGAACATAAAGAAACCGAAGGGGAAACTTTGGTGGAAGAAAAATCACAGGCATTAAACATTCCGCCTGATGCCATGTCCCGGCTGGAAGATGAGGATTATGAACATACCGGGAACGTGCTGGAGCAAAGACCGGAAGAAGTAAAATTTTATCAGCAGATGAGCCTTTTACAGCGGCGTGTACTAGAAAAGGCACTTTCGGGGGATGCAGAAAGCCAGTATGAGATGGGAGGGTATTACGCTGACCGGTCAGGATGCCATCAGGATTACCCGGAAGCAATCCGCTGGTATGAGGCGGCTGCTGAAAAAGGAACGGAACGTGCGCTTTTTGAAATCGGAAGGATATACGATATCAATGGCATCGGCATGGAGGGGGAAAAGGATAAGGCATTGAAAATATACAGAAAACTTGCGGTCCGTGGTTATCCCACGGCCCAGTGTGTCCTGGGAATGAAATACCGCCTGGGTGACGGAGTCGTGGAAGATCTAAAAGAAGCCGCCAAATGGCTGGAACGGTCAGCCATGCAGGGGCATGATACGGCAATTCGTAATCTGGCGGATTTGTACCGTTCTACTGGGGAACTGAAAAAGGCGGAAAAATGGTACGGCATAGGAGCTGCAAATGGGGATGAGTATTGCATCCGAGGATTTGGGAAAAAAGTGTACCACTGAGAGGATTGTCGTTTTAACGATTGAAAATGGTGAGGCCCGTGAGCCTTTGATATAAAATTTGCACCAACCACTAGATTTTTCTTAGTCTAGCCATTTATGTGAGGAGGAAGATTTCTATTATTTATTATAAAAACAAGGATTATATTCTTTGAGATATTGTAAAAGGGCAGCCTGTATCTGGGGCTGCTCTTTTGATATTCAGATATTCTCTTAGATGTGCCGATTCCTTATATTTTTGTTATCTTGTTCTATAAATATCCTTTAGAAAGAGATACTCACATCAGTTTATTGATTGACATGGGGTTCTCGGCGGTGGCGATTGTCGACCTTGTGGGGCATGAGAGCATTGAAATCACTTACCGTTAAGCACAATTGTTTCTGTCAAAGCAGGCAGAAATGGCAGACAGGCTTGACGATTTAGGAAAGGAGGATTTTTGATATGTCGGCAAAGAATTTAGTGTGGCTGACGGAGGTTCCTGTTGCAGAAAGAGAAACGCATTGGCAACGCCGCTTAATGTGGACTATTGTAACGAAAACATCAAGAAAGTGTATTATAAGCTATTTGATGAAGCATTGCAAAGATACAATGAAAAGCAGACGAGGGCAGACCGCTGTATTGCCGATTACTACGAGAAGATACGGAGTTTAAAGCAGGAAAAACCATTCCATGAACTGATTTTGCAGATTGGGGATAAGGAAAATATGGGTGCGGGAAGTGAGAACGGACAGCTTGCAAGGCAGATTTTGGAGAAAAAAGAGGAATTTCAAGCAATGTCGGACAGGGTGGAGAATTACGACAGAGGAATTGAGAACCTAGAAACACTTGAGCAGGTGCTTGACACTTCGCCAGAATACCAGTTGCCAGAGCCGCAGGGGTTCATGTCGGCGAAGTCATATAGAAATAAAGTGGCAGAGCCTTTGGTGCAAAAGCTGAAATCGCTTGTTAAAACAGCTCTTATAAGGTGTTTTGAAGCGTGGGACAGCTATTATCGGCTGAATGTCCCAAACAGCAATCTCCATCGTGAAAATGAGGGGTTAAGGAAAGTCAATGAGAAACTGGCAGGGGAGAATGAAAACCTCCGTGCGGAAAACAAAGATTATAAGTTGCTCCGTAAGACATTTGGAAGTAAGCAGATGGACAGCCTTTTGGAGCAGGCAAAAGCGGCGCAGAAGTCAAAACAGCGTGATAAACGCTTTAAAAACAACAAAAAGAAAAGGTAGGAAACACTATGGAAAAACAGGATTTATGACGAAAGTAACGGTCTTTTGTATGCAAAGAAAGGCGAATATTATCTCCCAGAGCTTGCATTACCTCCCGAAGAAGAAAAGCCGATTGGTATATGGGGGTGAGCGAGTACCAGTGGCACTCACGCTGCGAACCGACCGAGCCGGCAGGCGAGAAAAAGGCATTTACGGTATCTCAAAGAGCATATGCAGTTCGTGGAATTGAAAAATCTTATGAATTCATGTATACTAAGAAAAAGAAATTAGACTGTGAAATCGGAATTTTGAAGGAGGAATGAAGTATGGTTAGTGATTTTTTAGGAGCAGCATTTCCGTGGATTTTAATTGGTTTATTTGTAGCTGTCAGTTGTTCTCTTATGAGCAAAAAAGAGAAATAAATTTCGTTTTTTCATACTGAAAAATCGGAATTCGTGGAGGATTTATTATAATGAATCATTATAAGTCATGGGCTGGCTTGAATAAACAATTATCAGGTTTCTTGTGTGACGAATGCAAAGGACGCCTGTCATATTTTTTGACCCGCTATCATGAGGTTCATAATTCTTATGGCAGGGCAGCCATTCGCCTGGATAATAGGGAAATGGTTTGCTTTTCGTGGATTGAGATGTACCATCAGGAACATGATTTGAATGAGATTTGGAAAGAAACAGGCGTATGGGATGATAATGATTTGGGCTTAAGGAAAAAATGGGATGCGAATGCAACTTATTATGATATGGACTTTTTGTCATCGGCCACATCATTTTTGCAAATGCCAATCATGGATGCCTTATATAGCGATAACTATATTTTACAAATTCTTGCTATACTGGATAGAAGAATTGGAAAAAGAACACTCCGCAAAATACAAGAGGAGGGCGCTTATCAAAGTTATCCTTTTTGGGTAAAACAATTTTATGAACTAAGATTATTTATTTCAGGGGGCACGGATATGGTTTGCCGGTTGTAATGTGAGAAAGAGGGTATGCAACCTGTAAAGACGCAGCAATAGAAAGCAGGTATCAATGAGGGACATTAGAAAGGAAATTCAAGAAAAATTACGAGAAATAGAGGCACGGGAAAACGTACAGATCATACTGGCAGTGGAGTCTGGTAGCCGTGCCTGGGGATTTGCGTCTCCAGACAGTGATTACGATGTGCGTTTTATTTATGTGAGAAGTAGGGAAGATTACCTGAAATTAAATCCATACAAGGATGTAATTGAGTGGCAGTTAGATGAAGTTCTTGATATTAATGGCTGGGATTTGAAAAAAGCGCTTGAGCAGTTTCACCGTAGCAATACGACTTTGTTTGAATGGAGTAATTCGCCGCTTGTCTATAAGAAGACGGTTTTGTGGGAGGAAATATATGAGAGGGCCATGATATATTTTGCTGAGAAACTGGCAATATATCATTACTACGGTACGGCAAAAAGCACATATGAAGGCTATCTCTGCGGGGAACAGGTAAAGTATAAGAAATATTTTTATGCATTAAGGTCGCTTCTTGCCTGCAAATATATTGAGCAGTATCATAAAATGCCGCCGGTGTTGTTTGAGGAATTATTGCATTTGGATCTTGAGGAGGAATTGCGTCGGCAGATTAACAAGTTGTTGGAAGTGAAAAAGGCGACGCAAGAAAAAGATTTGAGACCACATATACCAGGGATCATGGCATTTATCCGTTCTGAGTTGGAAAAACAAAAACAGATTGTTGCCGGGATGAAAGATGACCGTCGGCTGGAATGGGATACGTTAAATGAAATATTCCAGGATGTGTTGTCGAGACAAAAAGCAAGAAAATTATAGAAGCAGATTTTATGTATGAATTTTAACGGGGATGTCGCATTAACATAAATTACAAGCTATGATTCGTTCAAAAGGTCTTGCCACATAAGCGGCAAGACCTTTTGAACGAGTAAATAGATTCGTGCGACAGCCCCGCCTTTAAGGGGGTGTTATCCTTCAATTGCAATATATCGTTTTTCATCAACCTGTTTTGCCGGTTCTTTTTTGGGAATTTGCAGCGTGAGCATTCCGTTTTCAAACTTTGCTTTTATCTCATCCTGGGTTAAATTTTCGCCCACGAAGAAGCTGCGGTTAAAAGTTCCGTAATAACGTTCACGGCGAATATATGTTCCTTCCGCGTCTTTCTCGTCGTTGTTCTGTCTGGTTGTTGCGGTGATGGTCAGGTATCCATCTTTTAATTCTGCTTTCAGGTCTTCTTTTTTCACGCCGGGCAGATCCATGGAAAGTTCATATCCTTGTCCTGATTCCTTCACATCTGTCCTCATCAGAGCCTGATTGCGGTCATAACCATGATAGCGGGGTTCAAAGAAATCATCAAATAAATCTTTTGTAAATATACTTGGCATTAACATAAATCATCGCTCCTTTTTTATAGATAATTTTGTTGGTATAAAAGGTCTGGATGGTGTTTCCGTTCCTTTTGTTATGATTGTTATAACACGGATTGTTAGCACTGTCAATAGGTGAGTGCTAAAATTGTGTGAAAATTTTGTGAAGTGTCAGGTTATATAGAGCCGAAAATGTTCATAATCTGTGTTTTTGATAGTATATCCAACCGTAGATATTTTATGTTCAGTATTTGTAAAACAGGTCGCGGTGTGATATAATATGCCCTAAGGAGTGACCCAAGGAAGTTGGGAGGATGCTTTAGGGCTTATATCGGGGAGAAAATGGGGAGATCGCACGATTATATTTATTCGTTCAAAAGGTTTTGCCGCTTATGCGACAGCCCCATGAAGTGCGCATAGACTACCATGCCATTGCAAAGCAATTCATGGTTTTGTACATAGACTACCATACCAACAGGAGGATATTATATGTCACAGAGAACAGACATTCATAAAGTATTGATTATAGGCTCGGGGCCTATTATTATTGGACAGGCCTGCGAGTTTGATTATTCCGGCACACAGGCCTGTAAGGCTTTGAAAAAGCTGGGGTACGAGATTGTATTGGTGAATTCCAATCCTGCCACGATTATGACAGACCCGGAAATGGCAGACGTCACTTATATTGAGCCGTTGAATAAGGAGCGTTTGGAACAGATTATTGCCAAGGAACGTCCCGATGCGCTGTTACCTAATCTCGGCGGGCAGTCCGGGCTCAATCTTTGTGCGGAGCTTGCGAGTGCGGGAATCTTGGACAAGTATCAAGTAAAGGTAATTGGCGTACAGGTAGACGCCATTGAACGCGGCGAAGACCGTATTGAATTTAAGAAAGCTATGGACGCGCTGGGCATTGAGATGGCGCGCAGCGAGGTGGCGTATTCGGTGGAAGAGGCATTGCAGATTGCCGATACGCTGGGCTATCCAGTTGTGCTTCGCCCGGCTTATACCATGGGCGGCGCCGGCGGTGGACTGGTATACAATAAGGATGAGCTGCGTCTTGTCTGTGCAAGAGGCTTGCAGGCAAGTCTCGTAGGGCAGGTTTTGGTAGAGGAATCCATTTTAGGCTGGGAAGAGCTGGAGCTTGAAGTGGTGCGTGACGCAGAAGGAAATATGATTACCGTCTGCTTTATTGAGAATATTGATCCTTTGGGCGTGCATACCGGCGATTCTTTTTGTGCAGCGCCTATGCTGACAATTTCCGAGGATTTACAGAGGCGGCTGCAAGAACAGGCGTATCGTATTGTGGAGTCTGTACAGGTTATTGGTGGAACGAATGTGCAGTTTGCCCATGATCCGGTGAGCGACCGCATTATTGTAATAGAAATTAACCCCAGGACGTCTCGGTCCTCTGCGCTTGCTTCCAAGGCGACGGGCTTTCCAATTGCTCTAGTCAGCGCGATGCTGGCGTCCGGGCTGACCTTGAAAGATATTCCCTGCGGCAAGTATGGTACTTTGGATAAATATGTGCCGGACGGCGATTATGTAGTGATTAAATTTGCTCGCTGGGCATTTGAGAAGTTTAAAGGCGTAGAAGACAAGCTGGGCACGCAGATGCGCGCCGTAGGCGAGGTTATGAGTATTGGCAAGAATTATAAGGAAGCGTTTCAGAAAGCTATCCGCTCGCTGGAGACGGGGCGCTACGGCTTAGGGCAGGTGCCCAAGCTGGAGGAGAAATCGAAAGAACAGCTTTTGCAGATGCTTTTAACACCGTCCAGTGAACGTCACTTTGCCATGTATGAGGCTTTGAAAAAGGGCGCAACGATAGAAGAATTACATGAGATTACCCATGTGAAGACATGGTTTATTGAGCAGATGAAAGAATTAGCAGAAGAGGAGCAGGAAATTCTTGCATCAAAAGGCAGCCTTCCCAATGACCAGTTGCTGATTAAGGCAAAGAAGGATGGATTTTCTGACAAGTATCTGAGTATTTTGCTGGATATTTCGGAACAAGAGATTCGTGAGCAGCGTATGAAATTAGGCGTGGAGGAAGCCTGGGAGGGCGTACATGTAAGCGGTACGCCAGACAGCGCTTATTATTATTCCACTTACAATGCGCCGGACAGCAACCCTGTCCGCACCGATAAGCCTAAGATTATGATTCTGGGCGGAGGCCCGAACCGTATTGGACAGGGTATTGAGTTTGATTATTGTTGTGTGCATGCTTCGCTTGCTTTGAAGAAGATGGGATTTGAGACGATTATTGTCAACTGTAACCCAGAGACAGTTTCTACGGACTATGATACTTCGGACAAGTTGTATTTTGAGCCGTTGACGCTGGAAGATGTGCTGAGTATCTATAAAAAAGAGCAGCCGGTAGGTGTGATTGCTCAGTTTGGCGGTCAGACGCCTTTGAATTTGGCGGCAGATTTGGAGAAAAACGGTGTGAAGATTCTTGGCACGGCGCCGTCTGTGATAGATTTGGCGGAAGATAGAGACTTGTTCCGCGCTATGATGGATAAGCTGGAAATCCCCATGCCGGAATCCGGTATGGCAGTTACTGTGGAAGAGGCTTTGGAGATTGCCCATAAGATTGGTTATCCGGTGATGGTGCGTCCTTCCTATGTATTGGGCGGACGCGGTATGGAGGTTGTGTACAATGACGTGAATCTTACCTCGTATATGGAGGCGGCAATCGGCGTGACGCCGGACCGCCCGATTCTGATTGACCGTTTCCTCAACCATGCGCTTGAGTGTGAGGCGGACGCTATCAGCGATGGCACGCACGCCTTTGTGCCTGCGGTTATGGAGCATATTGAGCTTGCGGGGGTTCACTCCGGCGACTCTGCCTGCATCATCCCCTCGAAACATATCTCTGAGGAGAATGTGGCGACGATCAAGGAGTATACCAGGAAGATTGCCGAGGAGATGCATGTGCGCGGGTTGATGAACATGCAGTATGCGATTGAGAATGATAAGGTGTATGTATTAGAGGCAAACCCCAGAGCGTCCAGAACGGTGCCTTTGGTATCAAAAGTATGCAATATTCGTATGGTTCCGCTGGCGACAGAGATTATTACTTCTGAAATTACCGGAAAACCTTCACCGGTGCCCAGTTTGAAAGAGCAGGATATTCCTTACTATGGCGTGAAGGAAGCGGTATTCCCCTTCAATATGTTCCAGGAGGTTGATCCCGTCCTTGGGCCGGAAATGCGTTCTACCGGAGAAGTGCTGGGACTTGCAGAATCGGCAGGTGAAGCGTTCTTTAAGGCGCAGGAGGCGACCCAGACCAGGCTGCCGTTAAGCGGTACAGTCTTAATCAGCGTCAATCGCAAGGATAAGGCTGAGGTCGTTGAAGTAGGTAAGGACTTCCAGAAAGCTGGGTTTAAGATTCTTGCTACGGGAAATACCTGCAAATTATTACAGGAGGCAGGGATAGAAGCAGAACTTGTGAAGAAGCTCCATGAGGGCAGACCGAATTTGCTGGATCTGATTACAAATGGAGATATTGATTTGATTATCAATTCTCCGGTAGGGGAAGACAGCAAGCATGATGACAGCTATCTGCGTAAAGCTGCGATTAAGGCTAAGGTGCCTTATATGACAACGATTGCGGCAGCCAAGGCGACTGCCGAGGGCATCCTGCAAGTGCAGAAGAAAGGCAATGGAGAAGTACACGCAGTGCAGACGCTTCATGCGCGGATTCAGCCTAAATAATATGCAAGCAACGTAATATCATTATTCTGTGGTATCGCGTCGGATTAAGATAGGCGTGATCTGTCGATGAATGGGTTCCCTTAATGGTTTGGGAACCCTTTTTTTCATTTCTTCCATTTGTAATATCAGAAGTTCCATGGCATTTTGCACCATCTTTTCAATTTGCTGTCCGACTGTGGTAATGGGGTAGATGGCTTCGCTGGCGATGGGTGAATCGTCGAAACCGACGATGCGGTAATTCGGGGGAAAACTGCCGTATTTTCGGATTACGCTATTGAGAAAAATGTTGGCGTAAGTATCATTTGCGAGAAAGACGCCTTTTTTTTCACCGTCCATCTGCTCAATTTGTTGAAAAATTTGGTCTATTTGTGTTACTGTGCTGGCATAAGAATCACCGAAATCAGCAGTGATGATTTCATAGGGAATATTATTTGTCTTGCAGGTATCTTCAAAGCCTTTGATTCTGCTGTAAGCCGGGATGTATTCCGGCGTATTGGAATTGATATGGATGAGTTTGGAACAGTGATTCTTGATAAGCAGACTGGTAGCCTGGACGCCTCCCATGTAATTGTCTGTACTTACGCCGCAGACATGCTCGGATTCCCGTTCAATGGTGACGATAGGCACACGGTAAGCAGCCAGTTCTTTGGAAGTCATTGTGTGGCTCAGTACAATGAGCCCTTCTATTTTATAGGCGAGCAGTTCGTTAATATAATTTTGTTCTGTTTCTTTGTCGTTGTCGCTGACGAATACCAGGAATTTGTAATGATGCTGTCTGTAGGTGGACAAAATCTGGTTGAGCATTTCTGCATAATAATGGAGATATAAGTTGGGAACGATAATGCCGATAAATTCGCTTTTGCCGTTTGCAAGAACTTTCGCCAATTTATTTTCCTGATAGCCAAGTTCCTCTAATGCGTTGGCTATTTTTTGCTGATTTTCTATCGTGAGGGAATCTGGGTTGTTAAAATATCTGGAAATGGTAGTTTTTGAAAAATTCGTATATGCTGCGATGTCCGCAAATGTCACTTTTTTTGAATTCATAGTATACTCCGTTTTCTGAAATATTTTTCTTATCGGAATTCCAAAAATAAATGGAATCCTTTTTTATTATAACAATGGAATGTGGGAAAATCAATCAAAATATAACTGGTAAAGGAACCGGTTTTTTTGTGAAAAACTTGTTGACAAAAATGATACCGGGGTGTATTATAATTGCAAAGTTACCGGTTACTTAACTAGTTACATAACTGGTTATGTAGTGAAGCGAAGATGAAAATTAAAGGGTGAATGTCATGTATCGAGAAAGGAGAGAGCTATGAGGATGAAGCGAAAAGGTGTTTTATTCGTCGCCTCTTTATCAGCGGCGGCTGTGCTGGCAGGATGTGGGCCCAGGCAGCCTGCGCCGGGTGAGGTTGCAGGGTATGACGAAGGGGAACAATACCTGTCTATCTGGGTTCATTCTATTGAGGAGACGGAGGAAGGGCAATGCTATAAGGAGGCAGTCGAATCATTTAATGAAGCATATGACGGTACGTATTTTGCAGATATTGAATTTATTCCCAGAAACGACAGCGGCGGCGGTTATTCTGATAAGATTAACGCTTCGGTTATGTCAGGCGGCCTGCCGGATGTATTGACCGTGGATGGGCCGAATATTGCAGCGTATGCAGAGAACGGGATTATCAAGCCTTTGGCAGAATTGTCTGAGGAAGAAAAAAGCGTATACTTGGAATCTATTATTGAACAGGGAACGTATAACAATAAGTTGTATGCATTGGGGGCGATGGAATCCAGCGTGGGGTTGTATTACAATAAGGATATTTTAAAGGAAGCAGGCGTAGAGATACCGGACGCAGACCACCCATGGACGTGGACGGAATTTCTTACAGTTCTTGAAAAGGTAAAAGCAGTGACAGACCAAAAGAATGGATACGCCATAGATATGACATTTCCCACAGGAGAGGCGACCATTTATTATTACGCCCCATTCTTTTGGTCGAATGAAGGGGATTTTGTGGATGATAGCGGGCGGCTGGATGAACGACCCCAATGGTTTTTCGGTGTATGGGGGTAAGGTGCATCTATTTTACCAGTATTATCCCTATGATACGAAATGGGGGCCGATGCATTGGGGACATCAGGTGACGGAGGATATGGTTCACTGGCAGGAATGTAAGGCGGCTCTTGCGCCGGATGAGGAGTACGATAAGGAAGGATGTTTTTCAGGAAGCGCCCTGGAGACGGAAGAGGGGCATGTGCTGCTATATACAGGAGTTACCAAAGATAAGAAGAGCGGGCAGGAGCGTCAGAACCAGTGCATTGCAATCGGCGATGGTTCAGAATACAAGAAAACGGCAGATTGTCCGGTGATTACAGGGGAAATGATGCCGCAAGGGTTTAGCCGCGTAGACTTCAGAGATCCCAAAGTCTGGAAGGAGGGGGATTGTTACTATCTATTGGCAGGCAATCGGGATGAATCCGGCAATGGACAGGTTGTACTGTTTTCCAGTATGGATTTATACAATTGGAGATATGAAGGCGTATTGGCCCATAATGGCGGTGTGATTGGCAGTATGTGGGAATGCCCGGATTTCTTTGCACTGGACGGCGCAGACGTCCTGATTTGTTCGCCGCAGGATATGAAAGCACAAGGCTATGAATTTCATAATGGCAACAATGCGGTGTATTTTCTGGGAAGCTATGATAAGGAACAGAAACTATTTACCAAAGAAAAACCTGTTTCCTTGGACTATGGATTAGATTTTTATGCACCGCAGACCACATGCCTGCCGGATGGAAGACGAATTTTAATTGCCTGGATGCATTCATGGGATGATTCCTTTATCCCCAAAGGGCAGAGATGGAAAGGGATGATGACGCTTCCACGGGAGCTTTCCATCGTAGACGGCAGGCTGTTCCAAAGACCGGTCCGGGAGTTGGAACGTTATTGGAAAAACAACGTCTGTTATAAAAAAGCGCGGATAGAGGGAGAGAGGCAGTTTGAGGGCGTCTCTGGGAGAACTATAGATTTCACGGTTAAAATTCTGTCAGGCAGTTTTCGTGAGTTTGTCGTTGATGTAGCAGGGAGTGATGAGTATTTTACCCGCTTTACATTTCAGAAAGAAAAAGGTATCATGGAAGTTGACCGCACGTATTCCGGCGTAACAAAGGATATTGTCTGTATTCGGCGTGCAAAGATGGATGGTTCTGAGCGTGTAAAGCTGCGGTTTATTATGGACAAAAATTCGGTAGAACTGTTTGTGAACGATGGGGAAATGGTTCTTAGCACAGTGATTTACACACCCTTAAAGGCGCAGGAAATACGGTTTATTTGTGATGGCAGCGCGCTGGTGGATATTGAGAAGTATGAGATAGAGTAGGTAATTGCGAAATTCATAAATTTAATTGAGTTTAGAGTTTTGCAATTGCCGTATGATATAGAGCATTGAAAGGAGTATTTATGGATGTCGTTGCATTAGGTGAATTGTTGATTGATTTTACAGATTATGGAGTCAGCGGCCAGGGGAATCCCGTATATGAAGCAAATCCGGGCGGGGCGCCCTGCAATGTGCTTTCCTGCCTACAGAAATTAGGCCGTTCCACGGCGTTTATCGGCAAGGTAGGCCAAGATTCATTCGGAAAATTGTTGGAGGATGCGGTTCGGGAGCAGGGGATATGTACGGATGGCCTGCGGTTTGACGCTCAAGTACCGACGACGCTTGCCTTTGTGCACAACAAGCCGGATGGGGATAGAGATTTTTCTTTTTACCGTAATCCCGGTGCGGACATGATGCTGGGGAAAGAGGAAGTTTCCCGGGAGCTTATACAATCGGCGAAGATATTTCATTTTGGCAGTCTGTCCATGACTTCAGAAAGGGCGGAAGCGGCAACGAGGTATGCGATTGAGACGGCCAAGGAAAATGGAAAACTGGTATCGTTCGACCCTAACTTGAGGCCGCCGTTGTGGAAGGATTTGCAGACAGCCAAAGAAAAAATACAGTATGGTCTTTCTCAGTGTGATATTTTGAAAATATCAGATAATGAAGTGGAATTTCTGAGCGGACAAAAGGATATTGAAAAAGGCGTGCAGCAGCTACTTGAGGAATATCAGATTCCGCTTGTCTGCGCCACCATGGGAAAGGATGGCAGTAAGGCGTTTTACCGTGGCCATATTATCACGGGAAAACCGTTTCGTTCAAAGAGAACTATTGAGACTACGGGGGCGGGCGATACATTCTGCGGATGTATGCTGCATTTTGTTTTACAGTTTGGCTTCGCTGGTTTTACACAAGAGGTTTTGCAGGAAATGCTCTCTTACGCCAATGCAGCAGCTTGCCTGGTGACAACAAGGAAGGGGGCTTTGCGGGTTATGCCCTCCATTTCAGAGATAGAAGCTTTCCGAAGGGAGAATGGATGATGCGGGAAATGAGAATTGAATTAGATACTATTGAGAAAGTGAAAAAATTTGTCAGCCTTGTCTCAGTGTTTGAAGGAGATTTCGATATTCTGGCTGGAAGGTATATTATTGATGCAAAATCAATTCTGGGAATTTTCAGCGTGGATTTGTCAAAGCCATTGACGCTGAGGATTGAACATGAAGATGATTGGGAAACAGTAAAGGAAACTTTGCAGGAGTTTGCAGTTTGACTAGAACTTGTAAGGGTACAAAAGACAGTAGTTGTTTGAATGCGTTACGATAAAAAGAAACATGGGGCTATCGCACTAATATATTTACTCGTCCAAAAGGTCTTGCCGCTTATGCGGCAAAGACAGAATGCACAATAATCACTCTGGGAAGCTAGCTTCCCAAGATGATTTTTGTGCATATTGTTTGCATTGCTTTGCAATGTAAACCTTTTGAACGAATCTAAATTTTGTAATTTATATTTGTGCAACAGCCCCATGTTTTATGTCTTGTGAAACGTATTCTATTGTAATAAAAAATTATTCCGCACTGTCTGCCGTCGGCAGAGTGCCCAGGTAATCATTCAGCGCGTCTACATTCACTTCTGTCCGGGAAGCGGTTGTCTGGCCGTCTTCCTTATGGAAATATCCGTATGCAGAATAAGCGATCCAGCACACCAGTACCAGACATACTAAGGTTCCGATAACGGAATACAATGCGTGCATTGCTTTCGCTTTTTGCATGGTTTTCTTGCGGTTAGCTTTTTCTTCTTTATAACGGTCTACTTTTGCTTGGCTCATGATAACTCTCCTTAGTTTATATTTTACTCCCGCGAAACGCGGGCTGAACTTTAACAAATTTCTTGTTCAAGTATACACCATTTTTGTGAAAAAGTCTTGAATTTTTTGAAAAAAATTTTTTTCAATTGAGATAGCGGGCGTTCTGTTATATAATGTCGTAAGACTAAATTGGAGTAAAAAGGAGACGTACATGAGTTTAGCGGATAATATTTTCATAAATATGTGCCGTGATATATTAGATAACGGCGTCAGCACCGAGGGTGAGAAGGTGCGCCCTCATTGGGCGGACGGCAGCAGCGCCTATACGATAAAGAAATTTGGCGTGGTGAACCGCTATAACTTGGCGGAGGAATTTCCGGCGCTTACTTTGCGCAGGACGGCAATCAAGAGCTGTACGGATGAAGTACTGTGGATTTGGCAGAAGAAATCCAACAATATTCACGACCTGCACAGCCATATCTGGGATGAGTGGGCGGACGAGTCGGGTTCTATCGGCAAGGCATACGGCTATCAGATGGGTGTGAAGCATAAGTACCGGGAAGGCATGATGGATCAGGTGGACAGAGTGATTTTTGACTTGCAGAACAACCCTTTCAGCCGCCGGATTATGACCAATCTCTATGTCCATCAAGATTTGAGTGAGATGAACCTCTATCCATGCGCGTACAGCATGACGTTCAATGTTACGCAAAAGATTGGGCAGGACAAGCTGACATTAAATGCTGTATTGAACCAGCGTTCTCAGGATGTGTTGACGGCAAACAACTGGAATGTTTGTCAGTATGCGGTGCTTATGCATATGCTTGCGCAAGTTTGTGATATGAAGGTTGGCGAGCTTGTGCACGTAATTGCAGACGCCCACATTTACGACAGACATATTCCCTTGGTGGAGGAGCTGATTGCGCGGCAGACATACCCTGCGCCGGATTTTTGGCTGAATCCTGAAATAAAAGACTTTTATGCGTTTACCAGGGAGGATGTGAGGCTTGACAATTATGTGGCGGGTCCGCAGATTCAGGATATCCCGGTGGCAATTTGACCATTGGCATGAGGATTTGGCCTAAGGAGGGACCCACGAAGTGGGAGGATGCCTTAGGTCTCCTGACGGTTCCGATGAAGTAAATTTACGGAGGTACTTATGAATTTAATTGCAGCAGTTGATAAAAATTGGGCAATCGGCATGGATAATAAATTATTGGTGCGGATTCCTGACGATATGAAGCGTTTCCGGCAGATGACAGTGGGAAAAGTGGTTGTACTGGGAAGAAAGACATTAGAAACCTTTCCTGGCGGGCAGCCCTTGAAAGATCGCACCAATATTGTATTGAGTAAGAATAAAGATTATCGGGTGAAAGGCGCAGTCTGCGTGCACAGCATGGAAGAATTATCTCAGGAATTAGGGAAATATAATAGTGAGGACGTCTATGTGATTGGCGGTGAGAGCGTATATAGACAAATGCTCGAGCAGTGTGACACAGCATATATTACGAAACTGGACTATTCTTATCAGGCGGACGCGTGGTTCCCGAACCTGGATGGAGAGAAAGCATGGCAGATAACAGAGGAGAGCGAAGAACAGACGTATTTTAATTTGGAGTATTATTTTATAACATACAGTAAGAAACAGGATTGATTTGCAGAACACTCAATCAGCGAGGTATCAGAAATGTGGCTCTCATCGAAGGGGGAACAATGGATAACTTTATTTTCAGTATCAATGTTACGCTGCCGATTTTTCTGGTGATGGCATTGGGATGGGGATTGAAACAGATCGGTATGCTTGACGACAATTTTGTTAAGGTGGCGAATAAATTTAACTTCAATGTCACGCTGCCGTTTCTGTTGTTTCGGGATATCTCATCGGTGGATATAAAAGCAGTATTTGATTTGCAGTATGTGTTGTTTTGCGCCTTGGCAAGTTCGGCATGTTTTTGGCTGATCTGGGGCGGTACGAAGTTATTTTTAAAAGATAAATACATGACAGGGGCGTTTGTGCAGGCTTCTTTTCGCAGCAGCGCGGCGGTGATGGGGCTTGCCTTTATCCAAAATCTTTATGGGCAGTCGGCAATGGGACCTTTGATGATTATAGGGGCGGTGCCACTTTACAATATTTACTCCGTAATTGTGCTTACGTTCGAGGGGCGGCAGGAAAAGGATGTGGACCGGGCGGGCAAAATCAAAGAGGCATGCGTCAATATCCTCAAAAACCCCATTATTATCACAATTTTTCTGGGGCTCGTTGTCTCGCTGTGCGGGCTGCGTTTTCCGGTGTTAGTGGATAAAACAGTGGGAAATATCGCGCAGATGGCGACGCCGCTCGCGTTGGTAACGCTGGGCGCGGGGTTTGAGGGCAGGAAAGCCCTGGCAAAAATAAAGCCGACTTTGGCGGCTTCTTTTATCAAGCTGGTATTGCAGCCGGCGCTGCTTGTGCCATTGGCAGCGGCCTTGGGTTTTACTGGGGAAAAGATGATCGGGATTTTGATTATGCTGGCGTCTCCTACTACGCCGAGCTGTTATATTATGGCAAAAAATATGAAAAACGACGGCACATTGACAGCAAGCATCGTGGTTGCGACCACGTTACTGGCGTCGTTTACGTTGACGGCATGGATTTTTGTGCTGAAAACGGTGGGGTGGATTTCGTGATTAATTTGAGTTTTGTAATTTTATCTGTTACAATAACAGGAAAACCATTGAGTTGAGGTGAAATTAGAATTATGGCAATGGATATCACAGGAAAGAAATTATTTGTGAAAGCGCTTTCGGAGGAAGGCGTAGATACGGTATTTGGCTATCCCGGCGGGATGGTGACCGATATTTTAGACGAGTTATACAAACATGAGGAGATTGAATTGGTATTGCCGCGCCATGAACAAGGGCTGATCCATGAGGCGGAGGGGTATGCCCGCGCTACCGGGAAGGTCGGCGTTTGTCTCGTGACGAGCGGGCCGGGCGCGACGAATATCATGACCGGGCTTGCCGATGCCCATTATGACAATATTCCGCTGGTTTGCATCACAGGCCAGGTGCCTCTGAATTTAATCGGCAATGACGCTTTTCAGGAAGTAGATATTGTGGGGATGACGCGAAGCATCACCAAGTATGGCGTGACCGTACGGGACAGGAAAGAATTAGGAAAAATCCTCAAGATGGCGTTTCATATTGCGCAGACCGGCAAGCCGGGGCCGGTACTGATTGATTTGCCCAAGGATATCCAGACGGCGATGGGGCCGGGAGAGTACCCGGAGTCTGTCTCTATCCGTGGCTACAAGCCGAATGCGAGCGTACATATCGGCCAGTTGAAAAAGGGGTATAAATTGCTGAAAGCAGCAGAAAAGCCCTTAATTTTGGCGGGCGGCGGTATCAACATCGCAGGGGCGAACGATAAATTGTTAGCGCTGGTGGAAAAGACAAAGATTCCGGTAGTGACGACGATTATGGGAAAAGGGGCCATTCCCACAGATCATCCCTATTATATAGGAAACAGCGGTATGCACGGCCGCTATGCAGCTAATATGGCAGTCGGGGAATGCGACGTGCTGTTTTCCATTGGCACTCGTTTTAACGACCGTATTACCGGGGATTTGAATGAATTTGCCCCCCATGCGCAGATTGTCCATGTGGACATCGACACGGCTTCCATTTCCAGGAATGTAGTGGTGGACGTGCCGATTGTGGCGGACGCTAATCTGGCGTTGGAGAAGCTGCTGGAGTGGGCGGCGCCCCAGGAGACGGAAAGCTGGCGAGAAAAGATCCGCGAGTGGGATAAAGAAAATCCATTGGAGATGCGCCGTGACAAAGGCATGACGCCGCAGATGATTATAGAAGAAATCAACAGACAGTTTGCAGAGGGTATTTTTGTTACAGATGTCGGGCAGCATCAGATGTGGGCGACGCAGTATATGGAACTCAACGAGAAGAAGCAGTTTATTACGTCCGGCGGCTTAGGTACGATGGGCTTTGGCTTTCCGGCAGCTATTGGTGCGAAGATTGGCTGTCCAGACAAACCAGTCGTTTGTATCAGCGGCGACGGCGGTATGCAGATGAACATCCAGGAGCTTGCCACGGCCATGGCTCAGGAGGCAAATGTTATTGTGTGCATTTTCAATAATTATTATCTGGGCATGGTGCGTCAAATGCAGCAGCTTTTCTATGGCAAACGTTATGAGGCCACATGTTTAAGAAGGCGTAAAGGCTGTCCGGGCGACTGCAAAGGGCCGGGAGAGCAATGTCCCCCGTATGAGCCGGATTTCGTGAAGCTGGCAGAAAGTTACGGCGCCTGCGGTATTCGCGTTACGCAAGAGAGGCAGATTGCGCCGGCATTGGAGCAGGCAAAGCAGTGTAATACGCCGGTGCTTATTGAGTTTATGATTGCTACGGAGGACATTGTGCTTCCCATGGTAAAGGGCGGAAATCCTATGACGGAAATGATTTTGAAGTAGGGAAAGGAGACAGAAACATGACGAAAAACAGATGGATAGCATTGTATGTTGAGAACCAGGTGGGCGTCCTGGCGAAAGTCTCCGGTCTTTTTTCCGGCAAATCTTATAACTTGCAGAGTCTTACGGTGGGAACTACGGAGGACGAGACGGTGTCTCGTATGACGATTTGCGTTACCAGTGACGATATAACATTTGAACAGATTAAAAAGCAGCTCAACCGTATGGTAGAGGTAATTAAGGTTATGGATTTTACAGATGTGCCGATCCATATGAAGGAAATTCTGTTTGCGAAGGTGAAAGAATGCTCAGTGGAGGACAAGGCGGAGCTGTTTCAAATTGCGCAGGTGTTCCATGTGGAGGTGTCGGATATCGGTACGGACAGTATACTATTAGAATGCAAAGCGACAGAACGACGCAACAATGAGCTGATTGATCTTCTGAAAAGTAAGTTTAAGCAGATTGAGATTGTACGCGGCGGCGGGGTAGCGATTGAATCTATCAGCACTTCCTGCGCCGGCAGATCGGAATACTTCAGGAAACAAAACTAAAGTCTACGTTTTAGTTGCTGCGTACCGGAAAGAAACTGTAGGAATAAAATGTAGTTATTTTAAATATGGGAGAGGTAATATGCGTAAAGTTTTAGTTGTTGTGGACATGCAGAAGGATTTCATAGATGGGACATTAGGGACTGTGGAGGCGCAGGCGATTGTGCAGCCTGTCATAGAGAAAATGAAATCTTACGATAAAAATGACATTTATGTTACGAGAGATACGCATGGCGATAATTACCTGGAAACGGCGGAGGGCACAAAACTTCCGGTTGTCCATTGCGTGAAGGGTACAAAAGGGTGGCAGCTTCATCCTGAAGTAGAAGCGCAGGCAGACATGGCGCATATTATTGATAAGCCTTCTTTTGGCTCTATGGAATTGATGGAACTTCTTTGTAAGGAAAATGAGAGAGAACCTCTGGAAATTGAATTGGCAGGGCTGTGCACGGACATCTGCGTAGTAAGCAACGCGCTGTTGTTGAAAGCGGCTATGCCGGAGGCGGCAATCCGGGTGGATAAAGGCTGCTGCGCCGGAGTTACGCCAAAGTCCCATAAAGCAGCGTTGCTTACAATGGAGATGTGCCAGATAGAGATTATATAAAAAAACCGTGCCAAAAAGTGTACTTTTTGGCACGGTTTTTTTATATAGTAATTTTAACATATATTCTTGCAAAATCTATATATTTCTGATTATTTCATTAATTTTTAGTACTCAAGGCTGTAAAAAAGAGGGTGTCGGTTTTTTTAGGCATCTTTTTTTGTTATTATCTTTTGGCTTCAAAAAGTACACTTTTTGTGATTTAGACAATTGCGAAACAAGTTCAAAATCTTGATTCCAATAGGGCAAAGGCCCG
>CAJURU010000037.1 GCA_910588845.1 uncultured Lachnospiraceae bacterium | reverse complement strand
AACCATGCGGCTTTCAGTCGCATTCACAAGTGTTTGGTGAATAATTAAGGTTTAACAATATTAATTCTTTCGATGGAAGTCACTAATTGCTACTTTTTTGTAACATTTACCTTGACTTTTTTATACAGACCATTCTGAGCAACACAGTATATTGTACAACTGCCGCGTTTTTTGCCAATAATTACTCCTTTCTTTGACACTGCTGCAATGGACGAATTAGATGATACATAACGTACCCTTTTTCCAGCTTTGCTAATATTCTTTCCTGTCACTTTTACACTAAGCCGGACTTTCTTGCCAGGTTTTACATTCACACGCGTCTTTTTTATTCCTATCTTTGAAGGATTGCCATATTTCCCTCCCTTTGTCGTGCTATAGACAGATAGGGATTTAGCTATAGTTACTCGTTTCCTGCCAACTTTTTTATATGCTTTCACGTAATATTTATACTGCTTTCCCTTTTTTAACTTTTTATGTGTCCATTTAAGTGACTTTTTATTGAGTATTCGTAAACGTTTGTATTTTCCATTCGATTTTGCCCCATATATTTCATATCCATCTGCCGACTTCACACGATTCCATCGGATCCTACTTGATTTTTTAGCAGAAGACACCTTACAAAGAAGCAGTTTGGGACTCTTATTTTTCTCAACAATCCCAGAATTTGGCTTAATAGTTCCAGAATCTGGTTTTCCCGGTTGTTGTGTATCTCCCGGGTTCCCCGGCTGTTCTGGTTCCTCCGGATTTTCCGGCTGTTCCGGTTCTTCTGGCTTTTCCATTTCTCCCGGATTTTCTGGATTTTCCGGTTCTTCTGGCTTTTCTATTTCTCCTGGATTTTCCGGCTGTTCTGGTTCTTCTGGCTTTTCTATTTCTCCTGGATTTTCCGGCTGCTCTGGTTCTTCTGGCTTTTCTATTTCTCCTGGATTTTCCGGCTGCTCCGGCCCTCCTGGTTCAACTTCCGAACCGGGAGGATCAATAGGTTCGGATTCAACACCGTAAATGGATTTACTGAAATCCTCTGTCTGAATTAAATAAGCCTTAAATATTTCCTGTTTCAAACGCTCAACTTCTGTTGCCTGTGCACGAATATTATTATAACCTCCCGGCAATACATTTACTTTTATTAAATCACTCTCTATCGCCTCTTTCATTAGCAGATGCAATTCTTCAAAATTTTTAATTGTAACATGTTGGTCTTTCCATATAATAGTGACTGGCTTTAATTCATTTACTTTTTCGATTCTTCTCTGGAACATGGCTTTCTTAAAATCAGCCATCGTCTCATAGGTATCGCCAAATACCTTCTCCAAAATGTACCGATCTGACAGAATTGTCTGCTCTGATTTGGCAGATTCTTTATACTGGTTGGATATATAAGGAACCATTCCTTCGTAATATCCATATTCTGCAAGCAACTCAAACGCCTGTCGGCGTATCATGACATCACCGCTGACACCATTATCATTTTGTACCCCGGCATAATTGGCGCTAAAGAGAGGTACAACATAATATCCATTTCTCGGCATAGTTCCTGTTGTCTTTGTTCCATTAACTTCATAGCGGGATACAATGATACTGTCACGAATCAAATCATCAATGGTATTCAATTTATTTGCTTCATCCACAGTCAATTCCCTTACAGAATCCAGATTATGTTTTGATCCTTCTTCTCCTTGATTCGTCCTATTATTTGGATCCTCTACCTGCTCAAGTTTATGGAACCATTTCATTTTCTCTTCCGTACTTTTCGTAAACATAATATCTGCTTCTGCATAATCCAGTGTATAAATGACATCCATAATACCACTCATATAATTTTGCAGATCTGTTACATCTTCAAATCTCTCAGGCAGAGCATTATGATACCGGTCGCTGACTGATAAGCGGTCATAGATCAAATTCAAATTAAAAACAGGCGGATCATTCAGTTCATAAGGTTCAAACATACCTCTTGTATAAACTTCTGCCAGCATACCGTCCCGCGAACCATACCCATTCAACATTAAATCAGAAACAAGCATATGCGTCAGTTCATGAGCATACGTTGCAAATCCACGTTCTGTCAATGCCTTTGATACATAGTAACGAATGCGTGTACCTTCTGCCACACCATCGGCAAACATATATGCTCCATACAAATCTAAAGGAGTAAAAAATTCTCTTACACCCAGGGAAGCATTCTTTCCAAACTTATCCGACCATTGAACAATCGTATCTGGATCAATCCGCAGACTGTCTAAAACGACGCGATTAGACGAAAGTAAATTCTTCTTCTCAGGCATTGCAATTCGATACCAAACATCAATAAAAGCTTTCTGCTGTTTGGCAGCCTTTTCCAACTGTTGTCGAAATTCTTCACGCAATGTTCCATAGCGTGTCGGATCGGTCTCTCTTAAATTTCTGTCTATATAACAATCCACGATCCCATATGTAATAGTAGCGGAGTTTGCAATTACATAAATGCTGTCTTCTGACACAGTAAGCAGTGGCAAAATATAAGCACGGGACGTCGCGTCACCATATAATCTTTCGTATAATCCAGTATCTTTACTGTCCCAGTCAGATAATTTTTCCACGATATAGGCAGGGCTCTCCTGTAAAAACCACTCATCCATTGATATATCATTTATCCACTTCTGCCGATATTCTTCCAGAAAAGCGTCTAACGTTGCAGAGTCAGTAACTGGCCAAAATATTTTATTATAACCAAATACATTAGCGTTATTAGAAATTTTTAATGTATCTCCTCCCTTTCCCCCTATATATATCAGCCAATCGAAAGCATCTTCTATCTGCCCATACATATACGGTTCCGACTCGTAAAGAAGAGCGTCTTTCAAATTATGATTTCCCATATTAAAGTCATACAGACGCTCAATATAGGTAAGTCCCAAAAGCAGTTTTTCTTTATTCTGCTGTATTTTATTTGTATAAAATGCTACACCTTTGTTTTCTGCGCTCGGAGTACTGTCAACTATCCTCTGAATAATCTCTGCTATTTCTGCCTGCACCTCAGCAAATGATTCCTCAAAAGACATTACCTTCACATTATCCTGGTTCAATTCCTTTATCGCCTGTTCATCGCTAATGTCCGCAGGACTTTTACCCTCCCTCTTAGCAATCTCTGTTTTTTTATTCAATTTATCAGACAAAGAATAACGAGATGGCGCTAATAAACTTCCTATTGTCTCATTATTCTCATAATCAATATCCCGCAATTCTTTTGCCGTGTTCTGGCTCACGGTCTCTCCCAAACTTGCCGCTGATACAGTTATTGATGGAAAAAATAACATTGTCATGATAAATAAGGCTGCTATAGTTATTCTAATATTTTTCATCCGCATCCCTCCTAATGTAAAAAATCTTCTACACATGAAGTACATTCTTTATTTTATACGCTCATTGTAAAGTCTTTACATTGAAGTGTCAAACATTATTTGAAAGCTCACATATTTTTTTTCAAATTCTTTCTTCCTTCTCACAGAAACTTTAATATCCTTTCCACGGATATTAATAATACCCTTATTATAACTGTCAATTTTACTTAAATTTACAATATACTGTTTACTGATACGAAAGAATAATCTATCGTCCAAAATTTCTTCTATTTCAGATAAAGAAATCTCTTTACGAAAAACTCCTTTTTTCATATGAAATTCAACTGCACTGTTAATAGAATTAATATATAATATATCTTTCTGCTGAAACACAAACTCATTTCTTTTCCTATAAACTTTTATCTTTTTCATTCCCAATCTGGTATTCATATAAGCTTCCAATACACGCAGGACTTCTGACTTTTCCACTGGTTTTGTCACAAAACGAAAAGCCTGAATCGTAAATGTTTCCTTAAACCTCTCAACAACGCTGCTTGCCATAATAATCTTACCGTCAAATCCCTGCTTTCTCAAAGTATGGCCTGTCTCTATTCCATCCATCTCAGGCATCTCTATATCAAGAAATAATAAATCCAGCTTTTTAGAATCCGAAATAACTTCTTTCCCTGACGAATATATATAAATTTCCGCTTCCATTTTCAATTCTGAAAGACATTCACATACTATTTCATGTAACTTATTACGCAAAATTTCCTGGTCGTCACAAATCCCTATTTTAAGCATAAATCCTCCTCACTAAACCGCATCTTTCTAATATTTCACAAAGAGGCTGTCACAAAATACAGAGTTCGCATAATATATCTTTTTATTATACCAAATGGTAAATTTATATTATACGGCGCCTGTTTCTGCAACAGCCTCTTATTCATTTCATAGTTACCACATTTCCTCTATTCTTCCGTATCCTGCTCATTCTTATCGGCCTCAGCCCTTGCTATCAATTCTTCTATCTGCCTGTTATCCTTCTTTTCTACGGAATAATCCATATCTACAGGGCTGTTCATCTTCCTCGCAGCTTCTTTGGCCTTTCTCGCGCTTTGTTCTTCTTCCTCCTTTGTAAGTATCTCGCTCTCCTGCGCATTATCCATCAAAGATTTATCTTCACGTACTTTCGCAATGCTCGCTACCGTAATATCATCTGCCAGATTCATCAATTTGACACCGGACGTTACGCGTCCTAAAACAGAAATTCCTTCCACCTTCATACGAATGATAATTCCTTCGGTAGTAATCATCATAATCTCATTATCACGATTGACAGCTTTCACGCCGATAATATTTCCTGTTTTTTCCGTAATCTTATAACACTTAACTCCCTTACCGCCTCGGTTCTGAGGAGAAAATTCTTCCATTTTCGTCAACTTGCCAAGACCTTTCTCGGAAGCTATCAGGATATACTCACCCTGAGTATTCATCTGCATACCTACAACTTCATCACGATCTGACAAATTCATGCCAATGACTCCCATCGACGTTCTGCCGGTGCTTCTTACATCCGTCTCATGGAAACGAATACATTGACCAAACTTTGTCACCAGCACAATATCCTTGGTGTTATCGGTAAACTTGACCTCAATCAATTCATCTTCTTCTCTAAGGTTAATTGCTGCAAGACCCTTCTTGCGTACTTTGGCATAATCGGTAATCGGTGTTTTTTTGACAATGCCATTCTTTGTCGCCATAAACAGATAATGGTCGTCCTTATACTCCTTAATCGGAATCACTGCTGTAATCTTTTCCCCTGGCTGAAGCTGAAGAAGATTGATAATCGCCGTACCTCTGGCCGTTCTGCCGGCTTCGGGTATCTCATACGCTTTCATCCTATACACTTTTCCTGTATTAGTAAAGAACATCAAATAATGATGCGTAGTGGTCATCAAAAGCTCTTCGATATAATCATCGTCAATTGTCTCCATGCCTTTGATTCCCTTGCCTCCACGATTCTGGCTATGGAAATTATCTACGCTCATACGCTTGATATACCCCAATTTTGTCATAGTAATTACAGTGTTAGAGACAGGGATCAAATCTTCCATAGAAATATCATACTCGTCAAATCCAATAGACGTCCTTCTGTCATCTCCATATTTATCGGAAATCACCATGATCTCTTTGCGGATCACACCCAATAATTTCTTACGGTCAGCAAGAATTGCTTTTAATTCTGCAATCAATGTCATCAACTGGTTATACTCTGCTTCCAGTTTACTGCGTTCCAAACCAGTCAATGCGCGCAGACGCATATCGACAATTGCCTGCGCCTGAGCCTCTGAAAGAGCAAAACGCTCCATCAAACGCGATTTAGCGAGCTGCACGTTTTCACTACTACGGATAATACTGATTACTTCGTCGATATTATCCAACGCAATCAGTAATCCTTCCAAAATATGGGCGCGTTCTTCCGCCTTATTCAGCTCATACTTCGTTCTTCTGGTAACAACATCTTCCTGATGTTTGAGGTAATAGCGCAGCATATCATGAATATTGAGAACTTTTGGCTCATTATCTACAAGTGAAAGCATGATAACACCGAAGGTATCTTGCAACTGCGTATGTTTATAGAGCTGATTTAACACAACATTTGGATTAACGTCACGGCGCAATTCAATACAGATACGCATACCTTCACGGTTAGACTCATCACGCAAATCCGTAATGCCGTCCACTCTCTTGTCATGCACCATATCTGCAATCTTCTCAATCAGCCTCGCCTTATTTACCATATAGGGAAGCTCCGTTACGACAATACGGTTTTTCCCGTTTGCCATAGGTTCTATGTCTGTGATTGCCCGCACCTTTACCTTTCCCCGGCCGGTACGGTATGCCTGCTCAATGCCGGAAGTACCAAGAATCATACCTCCAGTCGGAAAATCAGGTCCTTTCACAATCTCTAATATTTCTTCAATTTCGGTATCTCTGTCTTCTTCTACCTGATTATCTATAATTTTTACAACAGCCGCAATCACTTCCCTAAGATTATGCGGCGGTATATTCGTCGCCATACCAACTGCAATACCTGTGGTCCCATTTACTAAAAGATTCGGAAAACGAGACGGCAAAACAAGCGGTTCTTTTTCTGTCTCATCAAAGTTTGGACCGAAATCTACAGTATCTTTATTGATATCTGCAAGCATTTCCATGGAAATCTTACTTAAGCGTGCTTCCGTATAACGCATTGCCGCCGCGCCGTCGCCGTCCACAGAACCAAAATTACCATGGCCGTCCACCAGCATATAGCGCGTCGACCATTCCTGCGCCATATTTACTAACGCCCCATAAATAGAACTATCGCCATGCGGATGATACTTACCCATAGTGTCGCCGACAATACGCGCGCATTTACGGTGCGGCTTATCCGGTCCATTATTCAACTCAATCATAGCGTAGAGAATTCTGCGCTGCACAGGTTTTAATCCATCGCGCACGTCTGGAAGCGCCCTGGAAGCAATCACGCTCATGGCATAATCTATATAAGAACTTTCCATCGTTTTTTTCAGGTCAACATCATCTATCCTGTCAAAAATTGTGTCGTCCATTCGTTTTCCTCCTGAATTTCCATATTGTAATTATAAGTTCATCCTGCGCCACTTGCGAGAATGCTCCCGTATTTAACTATACGTCTAAATTCTGAACATATTGCGCATTTGCTTCAATAAACTCGCGTCTCGGTTCTACTTTATCCCCCATCAACGTGGTAAATGTCAAATCAATCTCAGACGCCGAAGTATCATCAATGGTAACTCTCTCTAAAATTCTTGTCTCCGGATCCATCGTAGTTTCCCAAAGCTGTTCTGAATCCATCTCACCCAGACCCTTATAGCGTTGAATTTTGTTATTTCCATCTCTTCCAATTTCCGAGAGTATATTATTCAGCTCAATATCATCATAGGCATACCATACTTTCTTATTCTTCTCAATTTTATAGAGAGGAGGTTTCGCCAAATAAACATACCCCTGACGAATCAGCTCCGGCATGAAGCGATATAAAAATGTAAGCATCAACGTACTGATGTGCGCTCCGTCCACATCCGCATCAGTCATTATGATTATCTTATGATAACGAAGTTTTGATATATCAAAATCTTCATGGATTCCTGTGCCGAATGCTGTAATCATCGCTTTGATTTCCGCATTTCCATAAATTTTGTCAAGCCTTGCTTTTTCCACATTGAGAATTTTGCCGCGCAAGGGAAGGATTGCTTGTGTTGCACGGCTTCTCGCCGTCTTAGCGGAACCTCCCGCGGAGTCTCCCTCAACAATAAATATCTCGCAGTTTTTGGGGTCTTTATCTGAACAATCCGCAAGTTTTCCAGGAAGAGAAGTTCCCTCCAAAGCAGTCTTTCTTCTTGTCAAATCCCTAGCTTTTCTGGCAGCTTCCCTTGCACGCTGCGCTAACAATGATTTTTCGCAGACTGCTTTTGCCACGGCTGGATTCTGCTCTAAGAAATACGTTAGCTGCTCGCTTACAATATTATCTACAGCTCCTCTTGCCTCGCTATTACCAAGTTTCTGTTTTGTCTGCCCTTCAAACTGCGGTTCAGAAATCTTTACACTGATAACTGCCGTCATGCCTTCCCTGATGTCTTCCCCGGAAAGAGCCGTTTCATTATCTTTTAGAAATTTATTATTCTTTGCATAGGCATTGAAAGTCTTTGTCAAAGCATTACGAAAACCGGCCAGATGAGTACCCCCCTCCGGCGTCGTTATATTATTTACAAAACTGTAAGTAGCGTCGTTATAGGAATCGTTATGCTGCAATGCCACTTCAACGTATACGCCGTCTTTTTCGCCTTCACAATAAATAACGTTCTCATAAAGAGCTTCTTTACTTTTATTGAGATAAGTGACAAATTCCTTGATGCCGCCCTCATAGTAAAATTCTTTTTCCTGCTCTAATCCTTCTCTCTCATCTATCAGACGGATTCTGATACCTTTGGTTAGAAAAGCCATTTCACGCATACGCTGTTTTAACGTATCATAATCAAATACCGTATCTTCAAAAATACTGCCGTCCGGGCTGAATACAACCTGCGTTCCTGTTTTATCTTCTTCACATTCCCCTACTACTTTCAGAGGATACATGCTATTTCCTCTTTCGTAACGCTGTTTGTATACTTTGCCTTCATGAAAAATTTCAACTTCCAGCCAATTAGAGAGAGCATTTACAACCGATGCGCCTACACCATGCAGACCACCGGAAACTTTATAGCCCCCGCCGCCAAATTTACCGCCTGCATGAAGAACTGTGAATACAACCTCTACTGCCGGCAGCCCTGCCTTTTGATTGATGCCTACCGGAATACCGCGTCCATTATCTGTCACCTTGATACAATTGTTTTTGAGAATCGTTACTTCAATTGTATCGCAATAGCCTGCCAACGCTTCATCTACAGAATTATCTACAATTTCATATACAAGATGGTGGAGCCCACGCGACGAGGTGCTGCCAATATACATACCCGGACGTTTACGAACTGCCTCCAACCCTTCCAAAATCTGAATCTGGTCAGCGCCATATTCCGCATTTGTATTTGTATTATTGTCTGTATTCATGTAGTTCCTCCATTTTCTCATCATTGAAATTTTTACATTTCATCACTAACAGTTCCATTTACTACCCGGAAAACCTTATTTATCTCAAACCTGTTTTTGACAAATTCATCCAAACCGGTACAGGTAATCACCGTTTGGATATCATGGATGCTGTTCAACAGAAAATTCTGCCGGCTGCTGTCAAGTTCCGACAACACATCGTCCAATATAAGAACAGGCGTTTCTCTGATGGATTGCTTCACCAATTCAATTTCAGAAAGCTTTAACGATAATGCGCAACTTCTCTGCTGCCCCTGCGAACCAAATCTGCGAATGTCGACATCTTGAATATTAAAAGACATATCATCCCTGTGAGGGCCTATGGAAGTCATGCCAAATTTCAAATCTCTGGCCTGGTTTTTCAAAAGCTCTCTCTCCATATCATCCTCTTTCACATTCGGCTCATAGTGGAGAATCAGCTCTTCCCTGTTACCGGAAATGTTTTTATGGATATTTGGAACAATTTCATTAAGCCTTTCTATGAATTTATTACGGGAATTTATAATTTTCTTCCCATATTCTATTAGCTGCATATCCCAAACTGAAAGAGTATCTGCCAGTTCCGGCCTGAAATTGATATCTTTCAATAGTTTATTTCTCTGATTTAAAATCTTATTATATTTTGTCAAATGATATAAATAAATACTATCGAGCTGGCAGAGCTCCATATCCAGGAATCTTCTGCGCTCCGACGGTCCATTTTTAATTATATTTAAGTCTTCTGGAGAAAAAAATACAATATTAAGAATACCAAACAATTCTGAAGCCTTCTTAATCGGTACTTTGTTAATGGCAATTCCTTTCGGCTTATGCTTCTTAATATGCATATCAATCTGATAATCCAGGCCATCCCTTTCCACAACTGTGCGAATGTGAGATTCCTCCTGCCCAAATTGAATCAATTCTTTATCCTTGCTGCCTTTATGCGATTTCGTAGTTCCGCTGACATAGACAGCTTCCAATATATTTGTCTTACCCTGCGCATTATCTCCATATAAAATATTGGTGCCTTTATCAAATTCTAAAAACATATCGCTGTAATTACGAAAATGATTGAGGGCAATAGATTTCAATATCATTTTATAATCTTGATTGTCTCCCCTTCAAAGGAAACAACATCTCCACCTATCAATTTCCTGCCTCTTCTCGTCTCAACTTCCCCATTGACGGTTACAAGACCATCTTGAATCACCAGTTTTGCCATTATACCCGATTCTACAAAGTTGGAAGCCTTTAGGGCCTGGCCCAATTTAATATAATCGCCTCTCAGTTTTATTTCTTCCATATCTGCCTTTCTTATATCAAAAATCAATATATCAGTTTATAATCCTATAAAATCAATTAATTTGTTGCCGCATTAAAATTAACGGGAAGAATCAGATAGATATATTTCTCTTCCTCATCCCGTATAAAACAGGGAGCTTTAGGATTCACCATATACAAAGTCACTTCTTCGTCATCAATAACACGCAATGCATCTATAAAGAACTTAGGGTTAAATCCAATCATAATATCCTTACCTTCCTTGGCGATATCTATATTTTCATTCATAGAACCGATGAAGGAATTAATTTTCAACTCCATATTTTCATCTGTCACATTCATAATAATAGGTTTCTTGTCTCCCTCTTTTACAAGAAGAGTCGCTCTGTCGATACAATCTAAAAGTTCTCGTTTATTTATTTTAATCTTTGTCTCATAATCCGGGGAGAGCATCTGCTCAATCTTAAAATAATCCCCTTCTATCAGCCTCGACACAACCGTCGTACTGCCAAATTCAAACACAATATGGTTATCTGTAAAAAATATGTTTACATATTCATTGGCGTCTCCCGGCAAAATTTTACTGACTTCCTGAAGCGTCTTTCCCGGAACTACAATTTTGTGGAAATCATAAGATTCCTTCAATTCTATATTACGTATAGAAATGCGGTGCCCATCCAGAGAAACTACTTTCAGTTGATTTTCCTTAATCTCAAATAATTCTCCCGTCATCAACTTATTATTATCGCTGTCTGCAATAGAAAAAATAGTCTGACGAATTACTTCTTTCAAGGTAAATTGGGAGAGTTCAATAGATATATTTCTATCTATGTAAGGAAGATAGGAAAAATCTTCCCCTGACTTTCCTATAATATTAAATCTGGCCTTTTCACAAGTGATTATTGTCTTAAAGCTGTCGTCTGTCTCAATTGTCACTTCATTATCAGGAAGTTTTCTTACAATCTCAGAAAAAATCTTTGCGTCCAGGGCAATCACACCGCGCTCCGCAATTTCCCCTTCTATCTTAGTCTCAATTCCTAACTCCATATCATTTGCGGTCAGTTTAATTTCATTTGTAGATGCGTCAATCAAAATACATTCCAAGATTGCCATCGTAGTTCTTGAGGGTACTGCTTTTGATACAATGTTCACTCCTTGCAGGAGGTTTGCTTTTGAGCATATGATTTTCATGATGTGAATAACTCCTTCCTGGGCGTAAAAATACATTTATAATAAAAAATTCATCTTATTAGTAATAGGACATGTTTATATGTTAATAAAATTTCCAGGCCTGTACTTTAAGGACTTCCAGGCCATAAATCTTCTGTATAACTCTGTGAATTTTATCTTGAATTGCCTTTGACAGTCTGTGAATAAAATCAGGTGTAACGGTCAACTTAATCGTGAATTGTTCTCTATGTGAATAAAATTATTTAATTAGGGTTGATTTTTTTCTTAATCGTTTCAATTAAATGATGGAAGTTCTCATCTTTTTCATATTCATCTGTAATCTTCTTGATTCCATATATAATCGTAGAATGATCCCTGCCGCCGAGCAATGCTCCAATTGTGTCCAAAGGAGCTGCCGTCATGTTCTTGCACAGGTACATGGCAATCTGTCTTGGCTTTGCAATATCGTTGATTCTGGTCTTAGATATCATCTGGTCGGTGGAAATGTTAAAGTGTTCTGCTACAATTTCAATAACAAGCTGCGGAGTTACTTCTCTTGGCTTGTCCGGGGAAATGATATTCTGTAATTCCTGTATGGCTACTTCTAAGGTGATGTCTGCATGTTCAAGGTTAAAAAGCGCCAAGAGTTTGTTAAGCGCTCCCTCCAGCTCGCGGACATTGGATTTGATGTTGGTAGCAATATAGTCAAGCACATTATCGTCAAGTATGAATCCATCGACTTCCGCTTTGCTGCGCAGGATCGCCATTCGGGTTTCGTAGTCAGGATATCCAACGTCGGCAAGAAGCCCCCATTCAAATCGGGAGCGAATTCTCTCTTCCAGCGTCTCCATATCCTTAGGAGGTTTGTCGGAAGACAGAACAATCTGTTTTCCGGCAGAATGCAGGACATTAAAGGTATGGAAGAATTCTTCCTGTGTACTTTCCTTTCCAATGATGAATTGTACGTCGTCAATCATTAGTACGTCTACCGTCCGGTATTTTTCTCGCAGTTTGTTCATGGCGGAAGCGTTACCGTTACGGATGGAATCAATAACTTCATTCGTAAATTCCTCGGAAGTGACGTAAAGTACTTTTTTATCCGGTTTCTGCTGTAAGATAAAATGTCCGATTGACTGCATTAAGTGGGTTTTACCTAAACCCGGCCCTCCATATATATAGAGAGGATTGTAAACTTCGCCTGGGGAATCTGCTACGGCGAGAGATGCGGCATGGGCGAAAGAGTTGTTTTTTCCAACTACGAAGCTGTCAAAAACATAGTTAGGATTGAGGTTTGTAGTTGGAGCGCTTATAAATTTAGGACTTTTGTCTTTATGTGGTTTAACATCAGCTTTCTGGTCCTGCCCTATAAATTCTATTTCATATTCAATTCCTGTAATTTCAGCAATTACGACTTTGAGAGGAATCGTAAATCTTTTCTTGATATAACTGATTAATATCTGCTCTGAAGTGATGAGTATATAAAGCGTTGAATCTATAATATTGTAGACTTGCAGAGGTTTCAGCCAGGAATTGAAGGCGACGTCTGCAATATCATATTCTTCTTTGACGGTTTTCAGTATTTCTTCCCATTTTTCTAAAATAAGCTCCATATATCTCTCCACGTTCTATTGTTATGGTTATTACCGCTATCGCGGTAAGTATTTTTCGGTAAAAAGTAATAATTTCCATATAGAAAGTAATTAATTTTGCTGTTGGCGTAATCTTTCATAGTCTATAATAACGCAAATCGCCCAAATAATCAATAAATTTTTCTATATGTGTAGGGGATAAGTAGGAAAAGAAAATCTGTATATGGCAAAAATAAGGAGATATGCTAGACTTATAAACAAGTTATCCACATTTTCTTGATAACTTTATGTAAACGTTGATAATGTGGATAACTTGTGGAGAAAATGAATCTCTTCCTTATTATATATATTTGTTTGTTAATAGTGTGGAAAGCGAAATTTTTTTATACCTAAAATGGATGTCTCAATAATAACTCATAATTTTTGGGATTAACTTATTAGATGTATGTGGAAACTGTGGAATAGGTTGTGGAAACTGTGTTTATTTCTGTGAATTAGCAAAAAAGTCCCAAAATAGCTTGACTTAAAAGGATTTTTTGATATAATAAAACATGATGTTTTTTTAACGCGGAGGAGGTGTATACCCATGAAAATGACATATCAGCCAAAAAAGAGACACAGATCCAGAGTGCATGGATTCCGTAAGAGGATGAGCACGAAGGGCGGAAGAAAAGTATTAGCTGCAAGAAGATTAAAAGGAAGAAAAAAATTATCAGCTTAGGCCACATCATTTGTGGTCTTTCTTCTACCATAAGAAAGGCCACATTGTCGTATGGCAGATATTTGGACAGTTGGAATTTGTAAATAGTCTTAGGAAGTTTATCTATGAAATTTTCGGAATCGTTGAAGAAGAACAGTTATTTCCAGAACGTATATAAGAATGGGAAGTCCTATGCAAATCGTTATTTTGTCATGTATGTCCTGGAAAATAATCTGGCGGAAAACAGATTAGGAATATCAGTCAGCAAAAAAGTAGGAAACAGCGTTATAAGACATCACATCACCAGATTAGTAAGAGAGGCTTACCGATTACACGAAGAGACGTTCAATAGTGGTTTGGACATTGTAATCATTGCAAGAGTGTCGGCAAAGAATGTTTCGTATCATGAGACAGAGCGGGCAATTCTGCGCCTTGGGAATCTTCATCAAATTTTGAAAAATGATACCAGTGCTGAATAGAGCATGAAACGAACTAACAGTAATTAAAATCGGAAAAGAAGATGGAATGTTTTGAAAAAAATTCTCATTTATTTTATTAAGTTGTACCGAAAATATTTATCGCCTTTCAAGACTACAAAATGCCCTTATTATCCTACCTGTTCTACTTATGGGCTGGAGGCAATTGAAAAACATGGGGCGTTGAAGGGATCTTTGTTAGCCGGGTGGCGAATTTTGAGATGTAATCCTTTTTCAAAAGGGGGATATGACCCGGTTCCGTAATTTAGGAGGTTTAACGAATTGGCAGAAATAGTATTAACCCAATATTCAGGCAAGATTGTGGGACCTATCGCGAGATTGATAGGGTACATTATGAACAGCCTGTATATGTTTCTGAATGATGTGTTCGGCATTCAGAATATTGCTATATGTATTATATTGTTTACGTTTATTATCTATTTTCTGATGACGCCCTTGACATACAAGCAACAGAAATTTTCTAAATTGACACAGGTAATGCAGCCGGAGATAAATGCAATCCGCGAGAAATATAAGAACAAAAAAGATCAGGCTTCTATGCAGAAGATGAATGAAGAGACGCAGTCTGTATATGAGAAGTATGGCGTTTCTCCGATGGGAAGTTGTGTACAGATGTTAATTAACTTTCCGATCTTTATTGCCATGTACCAGGTAATTCGGAATGTTCCAGCATATGTAGACAGTGTGAAAGATGTTTATTTAGGATTGGTTGACAAGATTGTTGATGTGAATGGATTTCAGGGAATAATGGAGAAAGTTGTCAGCGAGTCCACTGTTGCAGCTAAATTAGATTTTGGTTCTGCCACGACAACTTCTAATTCTATCATAGACGTTCTCTATGCGCTGCCAAGCGCCGGCTGGGATATTTTACGTGATAATTTTAGTGGGTTAGCGGATGTAATTACTTCCACTGAAGCGGCAGTACAGCATATGAATAACTTTTTTGGAATTAATATTGCCAACTCACCTTTGAATTTGATTACCAGCGGTTGGAAGGAGAAAAATTTTATTTTAATTATAGGAGCGATTATGATTCCGCTCTTTTCTTACTTGTCACAGGTTGTCAATATAAAGCTGATGCCTACAAGCGCTTCAACTTCAGATAAAGATGGCAACGACGCTATGGCAAGACAGATGAAGACTATGAATACAATGATGCCTCTGTTTTCATTGATAATGGTATTTTCTGTTCCTGTAGGCGCAGGTATTTACTGGATTGCCGGTTCCGTTATCCGTTCCATACAGCAGTTGGTATTGAATCGTCATTTTAAGAATTTAGATCTTGACGCTATTATTGAGAAGAATAAAGAAAAAGCAAAGAAGAAAAAAGAGAAACAGGGCATTCGTGAGAATCAGATTTCAAATACGGCAAGGATGAATACGAGAAAAATCTCTGAGCCAATTGTAACGGAGGAGAAGGAAGAAAAGCTTCGCCAGACTGCTGAATATGCAAAAAGCGCAAAAAAGGGAAGCCTTTTGGAAAAAGCAAATATGGTAAGAGATTTTAATGAGAGAAATAACAGGTAAAGGACAGGGGGAATTTGAGATGGAATGTATTGAAGTAACAGCAAAGACAGTAGACGACGCTATTACGGAAGGCCTGATAAAACTTGGAACTACAAGCGATAAAGTAGAGACAGAAATTATTGAAAAAGGGAGCGTAGGATTTTTAGGGATTGGCAGTAAACCTGCAGTCATCAAGATATGGAAAAAGTTTTCAATTGAGGAGTTTGTGAGAGGATTTCTTGATGATGTTTTTCGCGCTATGGGCCTGGAAGTTGAGATTATAGTAAAAAAGAGTGAAGATGAGAAGAATATTGATGTGGAATTGAAAGGTGAAGAGATGGGCGTATTAATTGGCAAGCGCGGACAGACCTTAGATTCTTTACAATATTTGACGAATCTGGCTGTTGGAAAACAGGTAAATGAGTTTGTGAAGGTTAAGATTGACACTGAGAATTACAGGAAAAGGCGCAGGGAAACATTAGAGAGTTTAGCAAGAAATATTGCCTATAAGGTAAAGAGGACGAAGCGTCCGGTTTCCCTGGAACCGATGAATCCGTTTGAGAGGCGTGTCATTCATTCTACTTTGCAGGGTGATAAATATGTAAATACGCATAGCGAGGGAGAAGAACCTTATAGATATGTAGTAGTTACTTTGAAGAAAAATATATAGACCAGATTTTCAAAGGCTTTTCCAAAGTGCTTTTTAGTATTTTTGGGAAGCCTTTTTCATTCTAATGGAAAAGAACTTATTGTTAATGCTAATTTTTCTGTTTTATTATTTTCGTTACAAAAATTATCAGGAAGGAGAGAATCATGCAGGAAGATACGATTGCGGCAATTGCAACAGCCATGACAAATTCAGGTATTGGAATTGTCCGCATCAGCGGGGAGGAATCTTTTGCAATTATTGATAAAATATATAAATCAAAGGGTGGAAAGAAAAAATTATCACAGGAACCCAGCCATACAATACATTACGGGTATATTTGTGACGGTGATAAAGTCATAGACGAAGTGATGGTTGCAATCATGAGATCTCCCAAAAGTTATACTATGGAAGATACTGTAGAAATTAATTGTCATGGCGGTACTCTTGTGATGAAGCGTATTCTTGAGACCGTTGTCCATTACGGAGCAAGACCTGCGCAGCCCGGTGAATTTACAAAGCGTGCATTTCTAAACGGCAGGATTGATCTTTCTCAGGCAGAGTCGGTAATTGATATTATCAATGCTAAGAATGATTTTGCTTTAGAATCTTCCGTCCATCAACTTAGAGGAAACGTGAAAGAAAAAGTTAAGAGCCTTCGTCATAGAATCATCCATGAGATTGCATTTATTGAATCTGCGCTTGATGACCCGGAGCATATTTCCATTGACGGATATGGAGAAGAGTTGGATAATAAGGTTACGGATATTTGTGATGAAATTGAATTTCTTTTGTCTGTTTCTGAAAATGGAGAATTGTTGAAAGAGGGAATTCGTACTGTAATTGTGGGAAAGCCAAATGCAGGAAAATCATCTCTGATGAATGTTCTTATAGGCAGAGAAAGAGCAATCGTTACGGATACTCCCGGGACTACCAGAGATGTGTTGGAAGAACAGATTAATTTGGATGGCATTACTTTAAATATTGCTGACACTGCGGGAATTCGTAAGACGGAAGATATGATTGAAAAAATTGGTGTGGAGAAGGCGAAAGATTATCTCATACAGGCAGATTTAATAATTTATGTTGTAGACGCCTCTGCTAGTCTGGATAGAAATGATAAGGAAATCCTGGAACTTTTGCAAGGGCATAAAGTATTAGTACTTTTAAATAAGACAGATTTGTTACAAGTTATTTCAGAAGAAGATTTCAGGAATGTCTTGTCAGAACGAGGATTGTATTTGCCAATTGTTTCCATATCGGCAAAAGAAGAGACAGGCATCAAAGAATTGAAGAACGTCATTCAGAATATGTTTTTTAAAGGCGAAGTTACATGTAATGATCAAATGTGTATTACAAATGTGAGGCAGAAAGCAGATTTGCAATCTGCGCTCGATAGCTTGTTTCTTGTGAAGAAAAGTATTGAAAATCAAATGCCAGAAGATTTCTATTCAATTGATCTGATGAATGCCTATGAAGCGTTGGGCAGTATTATCGGAGAATCAGTTGGAGAAGATTTGGTAAATGAAATTTTTTCAAAGTTTTGTATGGGAAAATAAAAAAATATAAAAATTACATTTAGATTAAATATTTAGTTAGGAGGAATCTCAATGCCTTGCTTGAATGAGAATTATGACGTCTGCATCGTAGGAGCAGGACATGCCGGTTGTGAAGCTGCGCTTGCCTGTGCCAGATTGGGATTAGATACGATTGTCTTTACCGTCAGTGTGGAGAGTATTGCCTTGATGCCCTGCAACCCAAATATTGGAGGAAGTTCTAAAGGACATCTTGTGCGGGAAGTGGATGCCCTCGGAGGACAAATGGGTATTAATATAGATAAGACATTTATTCAGTCAAAAATGCTCAATGTTTCTAAAGGTCCTGCGGTTCATTCATTACGCGCACAGGCAGATAAAGCGGAATATAGCCGCAATATGCGTATAACTTTAGAGAACACGGAACATCTTACGCTTCGCCAAGCGGAGGTTACTGAGTTGATTGTGGAAGATGGAACAGCAAAAGGAGTCAAAACTTTTTCTGGCGCAGCTTATTACAGCAAAGCAGTTGTATTATGTACTGGTACTTATCTCAAGGCAAGATGTCTTTATGGAGATGTTGTCAATTATACAGGACCCAATGGATTACAGTCTGCTAATTCATTATCGCAATCTTTACGTGAGAATGGTATTGAAATATTCCGCTTTAAAACAGGAACTCCGGCAAGAATAGATAAACGCTCCATTGATTTTACTAAAATGCAGGAACAGAAAGGCGATGAGAGAGTCGTGCCATTTTCTTTTACTACGAATTCTGAGGATATACAGATAGAGCAAGTTTCCTGTTGGCTTACTTATACGAATAAGGAGACGCATGAGATTATAAAGGAGAATTTGGACCGTTCTCCTCTTTATTCCGGGATGATTGAAGGAACTGGGCCCAGATATTGCCCTTCGATTGAAGACAAAGTAGTGAAGTTTGCCGATAAAGAACGTCATCAAGTTTTTATTGAGCCGGAAGGATTGTATACGAATGAGATGTATGTTGGAGGTATGTCAAGTTCTCTGCCAGAGGATGTCCAGTATCGTATGTACCGCAGTGTTCCTGGTTTAGAAAATGCCAAGATTGTCCGCAATGCTTATGCCATCGAATACGATTGTATTAATCCCAGGCAGCTTTATCCGACCTTGGAATTTAAGAAAGTGAAAGGTCTATTTTCTGGAGGTCAGTTTAATGGAAGTTCCGGTTATGAGGAAGCAGCGGCGCAAGGAATAATTGCTGGAATTAATGCGGCAATGATGGTTCTTGGAAAAGAACCCCTTGTGCCGGATCGCTCAGAATCTTATATAGGGGTATTGATTGATGACTTAGTGACAAAAGAAAATCATGAACCTTACCGTATGATGACATCAAGAGCGGAATATCGTTTACTTTTACGCCAGGATAATGCAGATTTACGCCTTTCAAAAAAGGGATATCATATAGGATTGATTAGTAAAGAGCGTTATGAGTGGGTTGTGAAGAAAGAAAAGTTGATTGCGCAAGAAGTAGAAAGAATAGAACATGTTAAGATAGGTGCAAATGCTGCTGTACAGAAATTATTGACAGAATGCGGGAGCGCTCCTTTAAAAACGGGAACTACTCTTGCAGAATTAATTCGCCGGCCAGAGCTTCAATATGAAGATTTGGCAGAACTTGATCCGCAAAGACCCGAATTAGCTGAAGATGTAATTGAGCAAGTAAATATTCATGTAAAATATGATGGTTATATTAAGCGTCAATTAAAGCAGGTAAAAGAATTTAAGAAATTAGAAAATAAAAAATTGCCGGAAAATTTTGATTATAACCAGATAAAGAGTTTACGAATTGAAGCGAAGCAGAAATTAAATCTTTATCAACCGGTTAATGTAGGTCAAGCCTCCAGAATTTCAGGGGTATCTCCGGCAGATATATCTGTCTTACTGATTTATTTTCGTGGGAAATAATTTTTTGTATCAATATGATATAAAAATAAAACTCTTAGGTTTGAAAGGATAAAGTACATGGATTATAATTTGCAAAAGTTTACGAATGGCTTGAAAAATTTGCATATTTTGCTTACTGATAAACAGTTAAATCAGTTTTTAACTTTTTATGAGATGATGGTTGAAAAGAATAAGTCCGTAAATCTTACTGCTATCACAGAGTTTGAGGAAGTTGTGGAGAAACATTTCCTGGATTCACTTTGTCTTATAAAAAGTGTAGATTTAAGACAACCTTTAAAAATTCTTGATTTGGGAACCGGGGCAGGGTTCCCTGGTATTCCTTTAAAAATTGCCTTTCCTCAATTGGAAATTGTTTTGATAGATTCCTTAAATAAGCGTGTATTGTTTTTACAAGATGTGATATCAGAATTATCATTAACGAAAATAAGCGCATTGCATGGAAGAGCGGAAGAAATAGCAAGAAAACAGGAATATAGAGAAAAGTTTGATATTTGTGTTTCCCGGGCAGTTGCTAATTTATCAACTCTGAGTGAATACTGCATTCCTTTTGTAAAACAGGGAGGAATGTTTATCTCTTATAAATCTGGGGAAATAGATGAGGAAGTTTCTCACGCTAAGAAAGCATTGCATCTTCTTGGCAGTGAGATTGAAGAAGTTGAAAAGTTTGTTTTGCCAGGGACAGAAATTTGGAGGTCTTTTGTAAAAGTCAAAAAGAATTGTAAGACCTCCAAATCGTATCCGAGAAGAGCAGGAACTCCTACAAGAGATCCGTTATAATTTGTAATAATTTATCCGCTGTCTCGAGCTGTGGAAGGTATTTCGCTCCTGTTATGAAAGATGAATCTATGGCAGGATTATAAGATATATAAGAGTCAATAATGTATTGCATACCTTCCATTTCAATACTTCCGATAAGATAAATATCATTTTTAATTTTTTTCAGCGCATGTATAATATTGATATTTGTGTAATTTGATATAATGCTTGACAGCAGATATTTTCCATTACTCTGTTCAAGATGCGCAGATTCATAAAAGTAGTCAATAGCAGTTGCAGATACCATGTGTTTACTACTATAGAATTCATTGTAAAATTTATTTTCAATGTTTTTTCTGCAATAGAGCATATTATAGAGAAAAGTACCAATGATAGGAGAATCAATGAGATACTTTAATGCGTTCTTCTGCTTGTTAGGTGTTTTGCAAAGCTCTGATAAATCGGAGGGATTAATGACTATGATTTTACCAAAGCAGTCAGATTCCATATTGCATGCCATCAGAGTGAAAGAGGAAGATTCCCCTGTAGTTATAACATCGGTAGTTGTACGAATGACGTGATTAATAAAATCTGTGATTAATTGAACATATAGGAAATTGCTATATGTGATATTGGGCTTGTCGCTTTGGCCGCAGCCCAGTAAGTCCAAAGTATATACAGTGTGCTTTTTTGCCAAATGTTTTATGATTTTATGCCATTCGTAATCAGAGGATGCCGGATTTAAGTCATGGATTAAAAGCAATGGTGAGCCTTTCCCATTTTTGGTATAATAGATATTACCGTATCGCCAATTATAAAAATTGCCATTTTCTTTTTTTAATAAATTCTTCATTGGTGAAGTAATACTGATTGCTTTATTGATACTATGCATACCGATTGCCGTCAATGTTGTGAGAATTAGAAAATTGCGGATGTGCTTTTTTTTCATAGCAGTATCTCCTTTCTTATGGTATCTTTATTGTTATTATAGACGATATAGTGCAGATATACAAACAAATTTTATTAAAGTTTTGCAAATATAGTGAGAGAAAATTATATCAAATATTATAAATATGAACAAATGTTCAGTAAAGGAGTTAGTATATGATAATAGAATATTTACAGAGATTACATGAAGAATTATTTGAGGAAAAATTAAATATAGAGCAGGAAAAGCAGAGAAAAGAAGTACAGCTAAACAATAATGTAAAATTTGTTCGAGTTCTGGAAGAATCAATAGATGAAGATTTTGAATCTTTTTCTCCAAGAAAAGTAGATGAGGAGAGTCATAAAAAAATTTTATCATTGATGGAGGAACGAAAAGTAATAAAAGAAGAAATTGGTAGTTTGCAGAGAAAATTAGATAGTGTAATATCTAAGATAGAAGAATTAGATATCATATTGGAAGATATTAGGCAGAATCAAGGCTATATAGAAGTATCTTCAAAACAAAATGAGAATATGCCGGAACAAGATTCTTTAGATAATGAGGATGATGCAATTCAATCAAATAATTCTAAAAGCAATATTATAATTTCAGAATTTTCAGGTTTAGTACATAAAATAGAAATGTGTAATAAGCTGTTAGGAGTAGATACAGTGCGTTGTAAATTGGAACTTGGAGAAATAGAACAAAGTGCAAGAAAAATAATGCAAATGTTAAAGAAGATAAAATAGAATAATATAATTGGAGGATTAGAACTATGAAATTATCAGATGTTCGGAATGAGCCGATTTGGATGTTATGGATTTTAATTGTTGTTTTTTTATTGTATCTATAGTTTTAATCTCTGGACATGGAAGTTTTCTTATATCAGGTTACAATACTGCTAAGAAAGAGGAAAAGGAAAGTTTGATAAAAAAAGCTTTGCAGAACCTATGGAATTGGTTTTCTTATTATTTCTATTCTTATTTTACTAGTAAGTATATTTGAGAGTGTTTTGCCAGCAAGTGCAGCTTTTATTATATGTTGTATAATATTTTTTGATTGTTTAATGATTATTATATTAGAAAATACCATATGTAAAAAGTAGATGTTTCACGTGAAACATTCTTGGATTGAATAATAGGTGGAATTTTTGATAAAATTTTGTATTGAGAAACATCTTTGTTAAATGTAATGAGCCTGGTAAAAAATGTTTCACGTGAAACATTTCATAATTTTCATATAAATAGTGATTTAACCTTTCGCTTTGCTTTCTATTTTTATACAATTCTGAGCAGTTACTAAAATATTAAATTTGTAAGTAGTGACAATCTACTACATATTGATACGGATAAGCATATATAGTATATAGTATTAAAATTGAAAAAGTGCTATAATAGAGAAAAGCGATTAGAAATAGAGATATCTTTTTGTACTAATTATATGTACAAAATGGAGGAAGAACATGGGAAAAATTATAGCAGTTGCTAATCAGAAAGGCGGCGTAGGTAAGACTACAACAGCAATCAATTTATCTGCCTGTCTTGCAGAAGCAGGTAAAAAAGTTTTGACGATTGATTTAGATCCGCAGGGAAATACTACAAGTGGACTTGGTGTAGAAAAAGAGACAATAGAAAATACAGTCTATGAGCTTATGATCGGACAATGTACAGTTCGGGAAAGTTTGCAGACAACAAATATTGATAATCTTTTCCTTATGCCGTCGGATATAAATTTAGCTGGAGCTGAGATTGAGTTGCTTGGTATCAATGAAAAGGAATACATATTGAAGAATGAAGTAGATTATATAAGAGATGATTATGATTTTATTATTATAGACTGTCCACCTTCTCTGAATATGCTTACTATTAATGCAATGACAACCGCAAATACTGTATTAGTACCAATACAATGTGAATATTATGCATTGGAGGGATTAAGTCAACTTGTACATACAATTAATTTGGTACAAGAAAGATTGAACCCTGACTTGGAGATGGAAGGGGTAGTTTTTACGATGTATGACGCCAGAACTAATTTATCATTGCAGGTAGTAGATAATGTTAAAAAAAATCTAAGTACAAATATATATAAGACAATTATTCCAAGAAATATTCGACTGGCAGAAGCTCCTAGTTATGGTATGCCTATTAACCTTTACGATGCAAAATCGGCAGGAGCAGAAAGTTATCGGTTACTGGCAAAAGAAGTGATAGAAAGAGAGGATGAGTGATGGCAGCAGCGCGAGGTCTTGGAAAAGGACTAGATACTATGATACCCAATAAAATTGGCGGTGATAAAACAAGTACAGAATCTTCTAAAAAACCAGAAATTGGTAAAGATGTTGTGTATGTTAAAATAGGGAAAGTAGAGCCTAACAGAGAACAACCTCGGAAGAGTTTTGACGAGGATGCATTGTTGGAGTTGTCAGAATCACTTAAACAGTATGGGGTATTACAGCCACTATTGGTGCAGGATAAGAAAGATTATTATGAAATTATTGCTGGAGAAAGAAGATGGAGAGCAGCAAAACTTGCCGGATTAAAAGAAGTTCCGGTTATTATTAAGAAATTGACAGATCAGGAAATTGTCGAGATATCCTTAATTGAAAATATACAAAGAGAAAATTTGAATCCTATTGAAGAAGCTTTGGCCTATAAACGACTATTGAGAGAATTCAATTTGAAACAGGATGAAGTGGCAGAACGTGTATCTAAATCCAGAACAGCAGTGACAAATTCTATGCGTCTTCTGAAACTAGATGAACGTGTACAACAGATGGTAATTGATGAACTTATTTCAACGGGACATGCCCGGGCGCTATTGGCGATTACAGATAATGAAATACAATATACGTTAGCACAACAGATTTTTGATGAAAAGTTGAGTGTACGTGAAACAGAAAAATTGATAAAGAAAATGCAAAATCCAAAGCAAGAAAAAGCTGAACTAAATCAAGATAGCAGCATGGCAGTTTTTTATGAAGACATAGAACAGAAACTTAAAAATATCATGGGTACTAAGGTTTCTATTAATCAGAAGGATAATAAAAAAGGTAAGATTGAGATTGAATATTATTCTAATGATGAATTAGAACGGATTGTGGACTTATTCCAGTCTATTCATCAGACAGAGAACTAAAGCGAATATATGTTCTGAATATAATATTAAAAGGAGGAAACAATGAATTCAGATTTTTTAGGAATTTATATTTCAGTAGACGATTTATTAATAACATTGGGAATTATGGCAATAATTATGATAGTGCTTTTTATTTTGCTGTTAGTTAATATGGGCAAGTCAAATAAATTGCGCAAACGATATGAAGCTTTTATGCAAGGGAAGAATGCAGAATCTTTAGAAGATACTTTGGCAACCAGAATACAGCAGATAGATCAGCTTATCGTTTCTGAAAAGAAAAACAGAGAAGATATTGAAAGAATTTCTAATACCTTGTTATCTACATTTCAAAAGGTAGGAATGGTTAAGTATGACGCCTTTCATGAAATGGGAGGAAAGTTAAGTTTTTCATTGGCATTGTTGGATCAGAAGGATGATGGATTTATCATTAATGCCATGCATAGCCGGGAAGGATGTTATACTTACATAAAAGAAATTCTCAATGGAAATTCAATTATAATATTGGCAGATGAAGAAAGGGAAGCATTAAATATTGCTTTGGGAAAAAAAGAAAAAATAAATGAAAAAATTTAAAACTTTCTCAATAAAAAAATTGCAAAATTGTAAACTTTATTATATAATATATAAAGACTACTTTTTCTGGAAAGGTAGGGATCAGAATGCATAATTATCTGAAAAGCATCGGGTTCAGAAGTATCAAAAAAAAACAGGAGATTAAATCACTGATAGATGAAGTTATTAAGAATCCTGATGTTAAGAAAATCACCGAAGATGAATATGGGAATGTGTTCGCAGAGTTGAGCAGAGAATATGGGCAGTATATAGGGATTGCTGTTCGGGGCGAATATGTCGATGATAATAATTTCCAGATGGATTATTACTATCCATATTTTATTGGAAGTGGTGTGAGCACAGAGGAGAAAGTAGAGATTGAAAAGCATTCTGACCGCGAATCTTATGCCGGAATCTGTGATGAAATGCGAATAGGTGTGACGTTGATTTTCTATTTACAGAATGTGATAGAATATCTTCAGGAGTCTCGTTCAAAAGGTGGAAGAAAGATTCCTATCAACACTACAATTTCTGCTTTATCGACAAGTGGTAAGATTGTCCTTCCAGTATACAAAAACGAATCGCAGATTAAGGATAGTGAGAAATATAATAACAATCGTACACATCTGATGGCGGCAGCCAGAGATGGTGATGAAGAGGCAATGGAAAGTCTTACGTTGGAAGATATTGATACTTATTCTATGATTTCCAGAAGGGTAATGACAGAAGATATTCTCTCTATAGTAGATACTTATTTTATGCCTTATGGAATTGAGAGCGATCAGTATAGTATCATGGGAGAAATATTAGATTTCTATACAGTAGAGAATAAGCGAACTTCTGAGAAATGTTATATATTGACCTTAGACAGTAATCATCTTATTTTTGATGTGTGTATCAATCAGGAGGACTTGTTAGGAGAACCTGCACCGGGCCGCAGATTTAAAGGTGTTATCTGGATGCAAGGACAAGTCAATTATAATATCTAGGAAACAAGTAAAATGAATATAGATTTCTAAATGTCGCTATAGCTCAGCTGGATAGAGCGACCGCCTCCTAAGCGGTAGGCCGGAGGTTCGAATCCTCTTAGCGACGTCTAAAGAAATGCCGGGAATTCTGGGGTTCCAGAGTTTTCGGTATTTTACTATATCTGAGTTTGCTGATCAAAATAGCGTTTCTGCTAATTATCCGAAAAATTTTGTTGAAAATCTTGCTAATTGAAAAGGTGAGAGTTTCAGGTTCAAAGTTATTAACTTTGTCACAAGTTGGGACGAAGTTAAAATTGAATTAACGAATTATTTTGTCCCTTTTTTTGTGGAGGGAGATGGAAAGATTATAGCTATCCCCATAGAAAAATGTGTGATATACTGTAAAAGCAAACAATA
>CAJURU010000036.1 GCA_910588845.1 uncultured Lachnospiraceae bacterium | reverse complement strand
TTCTTCGGAAAGTTCCCAACACTCCTGAACAGCTACAGACTGTAATAGAGACAATTATCTCCACGCCCACGGATAATGATTTTGTGACTTTTGAGATTAAGGACATTGCTCCCATTGCCGTTGCAAAGAAGTACGCCGGTATTGGAGTTTCTCTTGTGGCTCGAATTAAGAATACGAAAACACCGTTCAGTATTGATTTTGGCGTGGGTGATGTTATCGTGCCGAAGCAGGAAAAACGAAAAATTCCAACTCAGCTTGATGATTTTATATCACCAACAGTAAATACCTATTCTCTTGAAACAACGATAGCCGAAAAGATTGACGCTATCCTAAGCCTTATGGAATTTTCCAGCCGAATGAAGGACTACTACGATATTTATTATCTTGCTAACAAATTCGATTTTGATGGAGCAACGCTGACAGAAGCATTGCGAAAGACATTTGAAAATCGTAGACATACCTTTACGGCGGAACAATTTGAGCAAGTTATGGCATTTGATAGCGATGAAGCCATGCAGAAGAAATGGAAAGCCTTTGTCCGTAAGATTGACGCAAAAACGGATGATTACAGTACCGTGTTAAAAACAATAAAAACTTTCTTGATAAAACCGTTTACAGCGGCGGTTGTATGCAAAGAATTTAATGAAAAATGGTCTGCCACTAGTGGCGAGTGGATGTGAATTGGGGGAATAAAATAATGAGCAATCCTATGAAAGACATATTCGACAAAGAATCAATGATTAAAGATATTGCAGAAAGAGAAAATATTATATGCAATTATCAAAAATATGGTTTGCTGGATAGAGAAAATGCAATTAAAAAAATACAAGAATTAAGGAGAGGCGATGAAAATGTAGCGGCAATTACGTCTGTAAAGCTTGCAGCATCTTCTGTACCATTTAATCAATCGACAAACGACCAGCTTGTCGGAGAGTTAATTATGCAGAGGGATATTTTGCAGGCAAAACTGATAAAAAAGCAGTTGGAGGAGCAGAAATGAGTACAAACATATCAAAGAAAAAGCGTGAAGATTTACTTGCTAAAATCAAAGAAATTCGTAACTTTATCGCTGCTGCACCGCAAGATGAGAACACGGGTAACTTGCTCTCTTACCTTTCGGAGCTTGAAAAAGATGTGAATGGCAAGAAATACGGGCTTGTGTTTGAAGAACATCGGGAAGAAATTGACGAGGTGCTTGATACACATACGCCCGTATTGACGGAAAATGCAGATCTATTCATTGATAACGGTGGTGCGATGAATTTCCTTATTGAGGGGGATAATCTTGCTTCTCTCAAATTGCTTGAAAAGACACACAAGGGCAAAATCGACCTTATCTATATAGATCCGCCGTACAACACGGGTAGTAAGGATTTTATTTACAATGATACCTATGTTGATAAATTAGATGGTTTTCGACACAGTAAATGGCTTTCATTTATGAGCAATCGTTTAACCTTGGCTAAAATGTTATTAAACGAACAAGGTTCAATCTTCATTTCTATTGATGATGTTGAATGTGTGGTGGGAATACAAAGGAAACATATCTGGAAATCCTTTATTTTTAGCAATTTTATAGGCATATTGTGTTTGTAGAAAATGAAGAGGGAAATCGGAATAAGAGGATGGAGAGGTATTTCGGGGTTTCGGCGGTGGTTGATGTGGGGTGTGGGGAGATAAAGAGTTATTATTTCTATTTATGAAGGTATAGAAGGTGATTGCTCTAAGATTTTTATTGAGTGTTTGAAAGAAAATAATAATATAACGGAAGATAGTAAGAAATTGATAGTTAAAATTTATGACCATTTTCAACTTGCATTGCATCAGATAGAGAATGTAAATAATATTTTTGCTAATAGTATTGAAGAAGCAAAGGAAAATTTGCAAAAGGAAATCAAAAGTGTTGAAAAAGAATATATATCCATACTTGGTATTTTTGCAGCTATTGTTTTGGCCTTTGTAGGCGGTATTACATTTTCTACATCTGTTTTGCAAAACATATCGGCAGTAAGTGTATTCAGACTATTATTAGTGGTTGATTTTTTGGCGTTTGTTCTTATCAATGTCATTTATATTTTAGTTAAGTTTATTTATACAATAAATGAGAAGAGCGTAAAATTATTTAATGTTAAAGTGTTAAATATTGCATGTTTAGTTATTGTACTTGTCATAATAGTTGCATGGTTGTTCAATGTGAATCAATTACCTGACTTTATAGCCGAATTTCTTCCTTGGAGCAATAACAGATAACCTTTCCGTCTATCATGGTCAGGAGGGTTTTGCACGTTTTGTTAGAGCGTAACTATAAAAAGACAAGAAACAATAAAGATTACATTGAATACGTAAGGAGGATTTTGACAATGAGTAAAGTGTTGGTAGCATATTTTAGCGCAAGCGGAGTGACTGCGGGAGTGGCGGAGAGGTTGGCAGAGGAAGTCGGGGCCAAGCTGTTTGAGATTGAAGCGGAAGTTCCGTATACAGATGAAGATATTGACTGGCGGGATAAAGGCAGCAGGAGTTCGCTTGAAATGGATGATCGAGAGAGCCGTCCGGCAATTCATTCTGAAGTGGCGAATATGGGCCAGTACGATGTTGTATTTGTCGGATTCCCAGTATGGTGGTACAGGGAACCGTCCATTATCGACACCTTTATGGAAGCGTATGATTTCAGAGGAAAGAAGGTGATTCCGTTTGCTACATCCGGTGGAAGCCCAATTGGGGATTCCGGGAAAAATATGCAGGCTTTGGCGCCGGGTGCAAAAGTATTGACTGGAAAAAGATTTGAGGCAGATGTATCTGCAAAAGCGCTTGGCGGTTGGGCGTCGGAGTGGATATAAGAGCAAGGGCGGTAAGATTAGGAACAGTTATAATGTTTATGCACCAATAAAAAAGTAATTAGGTTGACAAAAACAGGTATCTTTGCAGACGCCCGTTTTTAATTCATAGAAGCCTTATACTCTTGCCCCCAATTCTTTAATGCGTCGAGAATGGGTTTCAAGCTATAGCCGAGATCCGTCAGGGAATATTCTACTTTTGGTGGAACCTCTGCATATACCTTGCGATTGACAAGGCCGTGTTCCTCCATGTCGCGAAGCTGCGCCGTCAATACTTTCTGAGATACGCTGCCAATAGACCTTTTCAGTTCTCCAAAGCGTTTGGTGCCAGGAAGAAATCGCGCAGTATCAATACTTTCCACTTATTCCCGATAAGACTGAGCGTTGTTTCTACAGGGCAAGCCGGCAATTCTTTTGCGGTAGTCTGTGTCTTCATTTTCTAATACCTCCACGCAATAGTTTCCGTTTGAAACTTATAAATTATTTTTACTGTAATGCTCAAATAGTGTCAAGAGATTGGTTTCCTCTTGGTGCCTGTGACACAATATTGTTGGCAATAGCAAAACCAATTATAAGGAGGAAATGAAAATGACAAATACACAGAAGGCGCTTGCACTGATTAATACGTTTACAAATGGCGATACAAAACAGGCAGAGAATTTGCTGGCAGCAAATTATATTCAACATAATCTGGCATACGGTACAGGGCGTGAAGCTTTTGTTGGCTCTGTAGATTATCTTGCATCTGCACCAGTCAAAACAACTGTAAAAAATGTCCGTGCATTTGCTGCGACGGTTCATCAGGTGCTTGCCCAGGGTAACTTTGTATTGGCTGTCAGTGAAGGAACATTCGGCGGCGTACCTACCGCATATTATGATTTATGGCGTGTGGAGAACGGTAAAATTGCGGAGCATTGGGATGTGATGGAGACAATAGCCGACAAATCAACGTGGCAAAATCAGAACGGGAAGTTCTGAGAAACTTTGCAAGAGTTTCGTATTTGTGAGTGCGGGGCTCTTGCAAGACTGTAGTGATAGAAGTGAAGATATTTCAGAGATGGATAGCAGCAAAATAGAGGTGATATTCATTGGTTTTAAGGAAAAAAATTGTCGCATCTGCAAACGATTATTTGGAGCAGATAAGTAAATTGAAATATGAAATAGAAACGGCGGACGCAATCGTCATCGGCGCAGGTGCAGGTATGTCAACAGCCGCTGGTTTTACCTATGATGGAGAACGGTTCTATAAATATTTTGCAGATTTTAATCGCAAGTATGGTATTACGGATATGTATTCCGGGGGATTTTATCCTTATGATTCACTGGAAGAATATTGGGCATGGTGGTCAAGGCATATTTTGGTAAACCGATATCAAAATGGCGTTGGAGGACCGTATCTTAAACTATTGGAAGTTATGAGGGACAAAAATTACTTTGTGCTGACTACGAATGTCGATCATCAATTTCAGCGGGCGGGATTTGATAAAAAACGCTTATTTTATACGCAGGGTGATTATGGGCTATTCCAATGTCAAAAAGCCTGCCATGATAAGACATACGACAATGAAGAAATTGTCCGTCAAATGGCGGATGAGCAAAAAGATATGAAAGTACCTGTGGAATTACTGCCGCTATGTCCGGTGTGCGGTTCCCCGATGACAATGAATCTGCGCAGCGACAACTTTTTTGTGCAGGATGAGGGGTGGTACGCCGCCGCAGAACGTTATCAGCAGTTTATCCTCCGTCATGAAAATCAGCATATATTGTTTTTAGAGTTAGGCGTAGGGGGAAACACCCCTGGGATCATCAAGCATCCTTTCTGGCGGATGACAGCGGAGAATCCCAAGGCGGTGTATGCCTGTATCAATTACGGGGAGTCTGTCTGCCAGAAGGAGATTGAGGAGCAGTCTATTTGTATTGATGGGGATATTGGGGTGGTATTAGAATTGTTTTAGTATATCGTGATGACCTATATCCATCAGGATGATCATTGTATTTCCCTCATAAAACCAGATAATGCGGATGTCCATGTTGACGCTGCATTCAAAGAGATCTGAGGTTCCCTGAATTCGTTTTGTGCGTAGCGACGGATGGGAAGGGTTCTGCGCCAGGAGTTCCAGTTTGTTTTTTAACTGTTTCTTTTCCTGGACGGTCAGACCCTTAAAATGCTTCTGGAACCGTGGTGTAAAGGTAAACTCATATGCCATCAATCTCCCTCCAATTTATCAAACAGGGCGTCTACGCTGTCAAAGACTGGCTGCTCCCCGGATGCAATTTTGGATTTTACTTCGCTGATTTCATTTCGGAGTTCATCCAGGTATTTTTTAGGATAAACAACCACAGGCATTATGCAGATTGTTCCGTCTTTTTCAAAAATATCTAATGTGTCGCCTTCTGACAGACCAAGTTTGACAATGATTTCCTTTGGAATAGTAATTTGGGCTTTTTGACGCAATTCAGCTAACATAATTACATCTCCTCTCATATTGATTTAGGGTTGGAAATTCCTATTTTCCTACATATAGTATATGCAAGAAATGAAATTTATGCAAGGATATATTTATAGTCCCGTATTTTTATAAAAAGAAAACGGATTTTTGTAAATACATCTCTCAGAGAATCCAGTATGATAAACTTCCCAAATTAGAATTTTTGATAGGAGGTTTTTACGATGAAGAAACATTTGCTTCAAAAGGCAACCGCATGGATTCTATCAATCAGCCTTATTGCCGTTTGCGGGCTGACGGCTGTAGCAACTGAAAAAAGCGCGTTGTCAGGAACGGGACAGGCGAAGGCGGCAGAGGGGGTATATCAAAATAATCAGGGGAAATTAAAGGAAAATCCCTTCATCCAATTACCGCTGGGGGCGGTGCGGGCGGACAGCTGGCTGGAAAATCAGCTTTTGTTGATGAAACAGGGGTTGACGGGGAATATGAAATATTTCCCGGACTACAATAAAGAAACGAGCGCATGGCTTGGCTCAAGTCTGACAGGCAGCCATGCAACATGGGAAAACGGGCCTTATTTCCTGCGCGGGTTGATGGCGCTGGCCTATGCTTTGGACGATGAGGAGTTGATTGCAGAAGCATTGGAATGGGTGAAATGGTCGATTGACAACCAGCGTTCGGACGGCTATTTTGGACCGGCAACAGAAAATTCCTGGTGGTCGAGAATGCCGATGTTGTGTGCAATCCGGGATTTCTACGAAGCTGTAGATGCCAAGCCTGAATCAGAGCGTACCGAAATGGAACATGTTTATTATGGCAAAGTATTGGATTTCCTGGAACGCTATTTCCATTACCAGGAAAAAGAATTGCCCAGGCGTCCGTTAAGCAACTGGGCAGATGCCAGGGGCGGCGATAACTTGGAGGTTTTGTACTGGTTTTATAATAAACGATATGATGCGCAGAATCCGTCCGCCACAGATTGGCTGATTTCTTTGGGGGACTTGATTTATTCCCAGACGCAGAATTGGGAAGATATCTATAACAACTCCACCGTAAGGCAGCATGTGGTAAATACCAGCCAGGGAATGAAAACGCCGGCGGTGTATGCCCAGTACAAAGCGGATAAGAAATATCGCGACGCCCTTGCAAATGGCATCGACCATATGGGGATCGACCATGGGCGCATTGATGGGCTTCCCAATTCAGATGAAGCGGCGCGAGACAATCGTTCCACCCGAGGTTCGGAGACTTGCGGAACCGTAGAAGGGCTGATGTCTACGGAAATTGCGATGAAAATCATAGGCGAGGCTTGGATGGGCGACCGTCTGGAAACTCTGGCATACAATGCGCTTCCAGCGGCTTACCCCTCCGATTATTCTGGGCATACCTATTATATCCTGCAAAACCAGGTCGTAGATACGCTTGGAAACCATGAATTTGACTGCGACCATGGCGACAGTTCGGCATTTGGCGCGCCGCTTGGGTTTGACTGCTGTTTTGCTAATAATCACATGGGATGGGCTAAATTTGTCCAAAATATGTGGATGGCAACCGCAGAAGGCGGACTTGCATTGACGGCTTATGGACCGAACCATGTGACTGCCAAAGTTGCAGGCGGCAAGACGGCAAAATTCCAGCAGGAAACAGATTATCCGTTTCGTGATACCGTAAATCTTACATATTATGGTGAAGACGCGGAATTTGACTTAAAGCTGCACATCCCGGAATGGGCGAAAACGGCGCAGCTCATGGTCAATGGTACGGCGTATCAAGGCGTAAAGGCCGGCGAATTTTATACCATTCGCAGGAATTGGACGAAAGAGGATAAGGTTACAGCAGTATTTAAAAGTGAAGTGGAACTGACGACCTGGTATAACAATTCCACGGCAGTGCAAAAAGGCGCGTTAGTCTATGGGTTACAAATTGATGAGGACTGGCGCACCTATGAAGAGAACGACGCCAGGGAATTAAAAGTAGAGCATAAAGACGGTTTCCCATTGCGTGAAGTCTATCCGGCAAGCGCCTGGAATTACGGCTTACTTACCGGGAAGAGCGCCTCTTTTGAAGTCATTGAAACAGAGGAAGTCGGACTACAGCCTTTCCAGGCGGAAACTGCGCCTATTCAAATCAAGGCAAAGGGACAAATTCTGCCGGAATGGACATTAGATGGAAATCTTGCAGGGCCGCAGCCTTACGGTCCGGTCGCTTATGACAACAATGCAATGGAAGATATTACCTTGATTCCATATGGATGCGGAAGACTGCGGATTACGCATTTCCCAACGCTTGGCGATGTTTCCGATGTCAATGAGGTTGTGCGTACAGATAGCCGTGTGATTACGCGCAATGGGATTACATACCAGGAATTTGACAATCTGGTAGTGCCGAAAGCGAAAGACTATAATTTGTCAGTGAAAGCGCAGGGAACAGGAAAAATTATCATTAACAGCAAGTATACGCAGGAGGTAGCGGGGGATTTCACCATCAACAACTTGAAAGGTAAGCTGTCCGGCGGGTTTAAGTTTGATGCAGGCCAGTACAATAACATCCGCTTTACCGGGGATATTAAGGCCAGCGAAGTGAAGGTGGAAATGGTAGAACGCGAAATCACGGATATCCGTATTTTAAGCAGCAAGCGGACAGGTTCCGATATTCAGCTTACAACGAATTTAGATCCGCAGGAAACACCTTATCGCGTGGTATACGGCACAGTTCCCGGAAACTATACGAATACGATACGCGGCTTTAGCAGTGGGACAGCAACCTTGACGGGTCTGGATGAAACAGCGGTTTATTATGTAAAAGTTCTGGCGACCATTTGCGGTGTGGAACAGGAAAGCCAGGAGTTGCTCTTTGAGACAGCGGAAAGCGAAGGCGGCTTAAAACCGAACCCCAATGTACCGGCAGCTTCCTATGAAGGCTTTAATACGCTTAATTATATGACAGGCGAGCAAGGCGTCTGGACCGAATACGACCCGGAGAATGCAATTTCTATCCAGGCGGCCACTCATCCCAACAGCTATCGTTCCTCGGAAATAAAATTTGGGACTTCAGAAAAGATGAAAGTTGTTTTGGATGTTGAAGGTTCCCCCAATTGGGTGGATTATGTTGTGGAAACAGAATTGACGTTAGATGAGTTGCGGACAAACAACGGCGGCATTATCTTCCGCGCCAGTGAATTTGGCAATGGTCCCGATGATTTTAAGGGTTACTTTGCCGGGGTTGGACTTATCAACGGAAAACCGGGACTCTTGGTAGGCCTTGGCAATGGTGGAAGCTGGCATACAATAGAAGAAATTTTTCTGGATATCAAAGCAAATCAGAAATATACGATTCGTGCGGTTGTCTATGGTACTCATATCGCAATATATTTAGACGGTAATTTAGTCAAAGTATTTGAAGATGGCAGGTTTGCCAAAGGAACGGTCGGCGTACGCTCTTACCGTGAAGCGATGACCTTCCACAATGTAACGGTTAGACCGATTACAGAAGAAGATCTGAAGGTATTTGAAAACGAAAAGCCAGAGCTGCCAGAACAGCCAGAGGAGCCGGAAGCGCCGGAAGTGCCGGCGAATTTGCAGGATGATTTTTCTACAGGCGAAAACTGGACGCATGTTGGGGATCAGAATTTAATCCAGATTTCAGACGGCGCGATTCATTTGGGAAGAAGTACAAATGTAAAATCTCTGGCTGGCGATGTGAATTGGAGTAATTACGTATACTGTGCGGAGGTTACGCTGGAAAATGGAAACGGCAACGCCGGGCTTTTAATTCGTTCCTCTCAGGAAAGTTCGGGCGCAGATAATTATTATGGATATTATTTCGGCATCAACGATGATGGATATGAGATTGGCAAGTCTAGCAATAAATGGAGCCAGTTGAAGACGGGGAATGCTGCGCTTGATGCTGCTGCTCCCCACGAATTAAAAGTCATTGCCTATGGCGATGCGTTTCTGTTCTACCTGGATGGGGAATTCATCTATACGCTTACTGATTCCGACCATGCCAGAGGAAGGGTAGGTCTGCGCGGCTATAACCGGGCGTTTTCTGTAAATCATGTGTTTGTACGTCCATTGACAGAGGAGGAGATTGCCCTGGTAGGACAGAAGGTGGAAGAGAGTAAGACGATACAGATTGAGGCGTTTTCCGCACACAATGGTTTTCAGATTAAATACCCGAGAGTTATGAATGCGACTTCTTATCGTGTGTTGTTTGGAAAAGAAAGCGGTAATTACACGGATGAATTTGTGGATATCTTTTTCAACGGATACAAAGGTTCCGGCATTTTCAGTCATGATAAAGTTGCTGTTTCCACATTAGAGCCGGGAAGGTATTATGTGAAGATGAGTGGATTAAATGGAAGGTCACCGGTGGTAGAATCCAAAGAAATTACTGTAACCACCGGACTGCGTGCGCCAACAGAAGCCGAACAAGGCAAACTGACAGAGGCCATCCAAATAGCCGACAAATTTGATGCGGGAAGTTTTACTTCCATCAGTAAAAAACGTTTTGCGCGTGCGCAATCGTATGCTAACTCTATTGCCGCCAAAAAAGGAGCAAATCAGATTGAATATGCAACGGCGGCAGCGCTTCTTGGCGTAGCAATGAAAACGCCGGATTCCACAAGTTTTGCAGGGGAACCCAAACCGCCAGTGATAGATACCAGCGCTTTAGAAAAGGCAATTGCAGACGCCAATAAGATAGACAAAAGCGTCTATACAGAAGATAGCTATGCCAAAGTACAGGCGGCTTTAGAAGCGGCAAAGAAGGCAGACAAGACAAGCCAGAGCGCGGTAGATGCAGCAGTAAAGAATTTGCGGGACGCGATAGCGGGATTGAAGAAACGTCCTGTAGCAGTAAAGCCGCCCGTAGTAAAACCGCCTGCAAAAAATAAAGTGGTAACGCAAGGTTTGCTTGTATATAAAGTGACAAAGTCGGCGGCAAAAAACGGTACTGTTACGGTACAAAAGCCCAAGAAGAAAACATACAAGAATATCACAATCCCTAAGACCATTAAGCTGAATGGTTATACGTTTCAAGTGACGTCCGTCAGCAGCCGAGCATTTAAAAATTGTAAAAAATTAAAGAGCGTTAAAATCGGCGATAATGTGTCAAAAATTGATAAGTATGCATTTATGGGATGCGGGCGCCTTCAGAGCGTAACGATCGGAAAAGGATTAACGCAAATAGGAAGTAAAGCGTTTTACAAAGATAAGTCTTTAAAGAAAGTTATTATAAAATCTTCCAACTTAAAAAAGGTGAACGCCAAAGCATTTTCCGGTATTTCTAAAAAGGCTGTAATTGATGTACCGAATAAGAAGATAAAGAAATATAAGAGAATTTTAAAGAAGGGCAATTATCCCAAGAACACGAAAATTAGATAAAGACGTATACAATGGAAGTACAGCGCATTCCTTTTGAGGGTGCGCTGTACTTAATTTAACGAATAATTATTGTGACGCCATGCGCCGGCTGGCCCATGACTATGGGGGGAAGGGATTTGGCCTATTCATTTTCCGTGTATTGTTTGTCCCACTTCTTCGGCAGTTGGCGTGTCAAAATAATTTCCAAAGGAAAAATAGAGCAGCGTGCTCTCATCGTGTAAGATATGTCCCAAATCCTGTATGGTATAAAAACAGCAGCCAATGATTTTTTCCCCATTTTCCTCCCGCTCTACACAAACCTCGTTACAATCGTCAAAACCATCCGTTTGCGTATATCCGGCATAATGCAGCGCAACAATTCCCTGTTTCCATAAATTATGAAAGGCTGCATCCAGTTTTAAAAAATTTACCTGCTTACCGGTGTTCTGATATTTCTCACGATACATCTGAATAATTGTAGGGAATTTCTCATCTGTTATTGTTTCGCAATCGTCGGGATAATAGTCTTCGGCGTGTTCTACGCAGAGTTCCACAATTTTATCATTTGAGAAAAATCCTGCTTTCATATTGTCAATGATTATTTCTTCCAATTCGTCGGCGCAGCACTCGTCTACTTTATTTTTCCATTCCATACCATTTTCTCCTTGCCTGAATATCCGATTTACTGGTGGTTTTATTATATAATAGATTGTATCTTCTGAAAAGTCTGAGAGAAGGGTTTATTGAGTTGCCTCGGTTGAAAAACCATGGTAATATATGGTATATAGTAACGTTTGTTTACTGCTTTATCTAAAAAATTATAATGAGAGAAAGTATTGGTTAGAGAAGATACAAAGGAGGAAAATAATTAATGGAGTGGAAAAAATTATTATCGCAGACAAGGTTAGTTGAGGAAGAAAAAGACCCGAGTTCATTTAACGACTATTATATAAGCCCATTTGAGAGAGATTATGAGAGAATTGTTTCGAGCGCGGCTTTTAGAAGGCTACAGGATAAAACACAGGTTTTTCCGCTGGCGAAAAGTGATTTCGTTAGAACCAGATTAACGCATTCTATAGAAGTATCGACGATAGCAAAGCAGTTGGGTATTATGTGTTTTCAGAATACCTCAGCGTACCCGCATTTTCCGGTAGATTATGATGAGGAGAATGACGAAAGATTAAAGTTAGAAAGAGTTGCTGATGTGAATGCTATTTTGTCGTGTGCAGGTTTATTACATGACCTTGGCAATCCGCCCTTCGGCCACGTCGGGGAAGAGATTATAAGAGATTGGTTTAAGGATAATCTAAGAAATGTTTATCTTAGGAATAGTAGTTCAGAGAAGTCTGTGTCGGAAATGTTAAATGAAAAACATATTAAGGATTTGGAGAATTTTGAAGGCAATGCGCAGGCTTTTAGAATTTTGTCTAAGGCGCGGCATCAGTCTGAGATTAATTTGCCATATTCAATTCTCAGCGCATTGATAAAGTATCCTACAAGGTGTGATGAAACAGGGGAGGCTGTGATTCGGCATAAGATTGGCTGTTACCAAGCCGAAGAAAAAACGTTTATGCAAATTGCTGAGGCGGTAGGCACAATTAATACAGAACAGAAAGTAATTCGCCATCCATTGGCATATATCGTAGAGGCGGCGGATGATATTGCATATATGACCGCGGATTTAGAGGACGCGGTTAAGTCCGGCGTGGTTAGCGTAGAGGAATTGTTATCTTATTTCAGGGAAACATATTTGTCGTTGGCAGAAAAGAGGCAGGAGCCTTCAAAGCACATTGCCCGGACGAAAGAAATTATTGATAAGTTGGATGATATTAATAAAGCGGAAGAAGATAAGACAAAGGTCATGAGCCAATGGGGGACATATCTTAGAAAATGGTTAATGTATGTTGTGTGTTGGCGGTTTTCCGTAAATTATGATGATATTTTAAACGGAACATTTGAAAATGATTTGTTCTATGATAATAACCATAGCTTAACGGCTAAGTTGCTAAAAAAGGCAATGGCTGAGTTTGTTTTTGATTCAAGAATTATTATTGAGCCGGAAGTATCTGCACAGACGATTCTTACTTTCTTGTTAGATAAATTTGTGCCGGCGCTTGTCCGGTTTGATGATAACGGCGAGATGACAACGCAGGATAAGAAGGTCATTACACTTGTCTCACAAAATTATATCGACGATTATAAAAAGGCGGTAAAATGTGATTCCATCACTGACAAAGAGGAACTATTATACCGTAGAATATTGATTGCCACTGACTTTATAAGTGGCATGACAGATGGATATGCAAAGACGTTGTACAAAAAGATGTCGGGACTTGAATAATTGAAAATAGGTGTGGTAATGTTACTAAATTATATGGAAATACAGGAGGTAAAGTGATGTTATTTATAGAATACCCGAAATGCTCTACATGTAAGAAGGCGAAAAAATGGCTCGATGATCACCACGTAGAATATACGGATCGCCATATTGTGGAGGATAACCCTACGTATGATGAATTAAAGGATTGGTATGAAAAAAGCGGGCTTCCACTGAAAAAGTTTTTTAATACCAGTGGTATGTTATATCGGGAAATGCAGTTAAAAGACAAGCTTCCAGCAATGAGTGATGAAGAAAAACTCAAGCTTTTAGCAACGGATGGAATGTTGGTGAAACGGCCTTTGATTGTAAGTGATAATCTAGTGCTCACGGGTTTTAAGGAAGCGGAGTGGGCGGAGAGATTACGGGAATAGGCTTTACACTTTGAATAGGATTCGTTATAATGGTGTTAGTTAAAATAACCACATCCATAAAAAGGCGGTGATGATATGGAGGCGATGGAAATGACATTGGATGAATTAAAGCAGGTAACCATTGATTATTTTGTGAACTTACAGCGCATCAAAAAAGCTGACACTGGAAATAACCCGGAATTAGAATATCAGTTGAGGGTTGTAAAAAACAAATTAGCATCTCTCGGTATTCCGTCGGAAGAATATGAGATGTAAAGAATGGAATATTTGGGAGGAAGAATGTTCTGACAGACATTTCTTCCTCCTTTGTGATATCGTTATTTATGGCATAGGCAAATTTATACACACATCTTCTTTGGGCTTTATGTGAAATACAATCCGCCAGCGCACGGTTGTAACAGGCGCAAAATGCAGGGAGGAAACGGCTGTCTGCAATTGTGGATTGGCAGGTTTTCCAGCTAGGAAAATTGCCGTGGGTCCGTTTGTGCTGCTGGTATTTTCATCGGTGTCTATGATTTTTGCCGGCTCGCTTTCGTCACAATCCACAATATCAAACATTGCGCGGCTTATTTTAGGCAATATGCTATAAGATAGCTTCAAATGGTGTTGCGGGTAAATAAGGTTTCTTTCGGTAGTGCTATCCATACTTACTTGAGCCTGCTCACATTTATGCAGTGTCAGTGTGTATTCTTCACCATTCAATGGATGAAGAACTTTTATAGTTTTGTTATCTTGAGGATTATCGGAAACGTTTGTGGTGAAATGTCCTGCGGTCATATAAATGGTGTCCGCACGCAGCGTCAGTGACATATTCTGAGGGGTCAGAATCGGTTCATCGTTCCAGTTAAAGGAATGACGGCTGATACGCCACAGGCAAGTTTTGTCTAAATGGTAGGCTTCTGTCAGTTCTTTGGCATAGTTATTATTGTTTACTTCTTTTGAAGACGCATCATCGGCTTCATCCGCTAGCCATTGTAAGATGCTTGGCGGATACCAAAACAGGCTGCTGCTCATACTCAGTGTCAGCAGTGTGTCATCTAGGCTTATTTCAGCAGAGAAATCCCGGGCGGCAGGGTTTTCTGCTTCTATCTGCGCATAGTCTTCCTGGGTTTTCAGGGAAAGACGGCGCTTCTTGTCCCATTTTTGCAAGAAAGTTTTCATTTCGTTTATAGGTATCTTTGTGCATAAATCGAGAACAGTTCCAGCTTTGCCCACATAGATGGCAGGAAGAAAAATTTCCTGCTCTTCCCAGAAAAAGGTGTGTTTAACCAGGAGCGGCGTTAATTTATCGCCGTGTTCGCTGTGGCTGTGTATGCTTTCGTTATGGTAGATGTCCAATGTGATTCCCTCCTTATTTTACTTCAATGGAAACGGATATTGGCATCAGGGCTCTCCCCAACTTCTTGTACTTTATAGATGCCGCAAATAGACCTAAGGCATCCTCCCACTGCGTGGGTCCCTCCTTAGGTCAAAGTTTACAATATTTTAAGAATTTTATCCAGAAAATTTTATGTATTTCTCACATTAATCTGATATACTTTAGCATGAGGAGGGACCCACGCAGTGGGAGGAGCCCTGATGCTTTGTCCTGGAGCCGATGGGTTATAATAGCATGAGGAGGGACCCACGCAGTGGGAGGAGCCCTGATGCTTTGTCCTGGAGCCAATGGGTTATAATAGCATGAGGAGGGAAAGGAATTTTATGACAGATCAGGAATACTATACCTTCATACAGCCATATGAGGACGCTAAGGAAGTCCTGCTTGCCAGGCTTCATGTGCTGGAGCATAATCTGTATGAAGTTTCGGCGGGGCAGCCGATACATAATATCCAAAGCCGGATTAAAGAAAAAGACAGCATAGAAGATAAATTGCGAAAGAAAGAGAAAGAGCCTACGGTGATGAATGCCAAGGATTATCTGCAAGATATTGCGGGCGTGCGGGTTATTTGCTATTTTGCGGATGATATTTATAATCTTGTAGATGTGCTGAAGCGTCAGGCAGATTTGATTGTGGTTCGTGAATGCGATTACATTAAGAAGCCGAAGGCCAACGGTTACCGCAGTTATCATGTGATTGTGGGAATTCCGGTATACTGTTTGGACGGTATGGAATATTTTCCGGTGGAAATCCAGTTTCGTACGATGTCCATGGATTTTTGGGCAAGCATGGAGCACCGGATTTTGTATAAGAAACAGGAGGGGATCGGCAGGAAGAAGCTGGCGGAGGAATTAAGAGACTATGCGAACACGCTGGTTGATATGGAGCAGCGGTTGTTTTTTGCTATGGAGTCTTCACAGGAGCATTGAGAATGTCGTCTGTTATAGAGAAGAGCAATTCAAACAGGCATAGCAATTACAAATGAAAGAATACGATATTTATCCGCTTTAGTAATAAGTCTCATTCCCCGCAGAAATGTTATATGATGGGGAATGAGAATTTAATGGTCGGATCATTTATACTTCTATGCGCAGCCGTTCTACAATTGTCTGTTTTGCTGCATTTCTGTAACTTATAAGCGGCAGGAGAAATCCCAGCCCTGCAAATATTGGGACTACAACCAGAAGGGGAAGCGGTGTAAAACGTCATAGACATTGAGCACTGGCACCAGGTTATAACTCTGGAAGACAAAGCCGATTTTTCTGCGCCGGAATATCGTGAGAGCTTTGTCTTTTAATGAGAAAATTGGTTTACCGTCCACGATGACTTCTCCAGAGGTTGGACGGTCCAGGCCGCCCAGCATATGCAAAAGCGTGGATTTTCCACTGCCGGAAGTGCCGGCCACGGCGGCAAATTCGCCTTGTTCAACGGAAAGGCTTACGCCGCGCAGCGCGTGAACAGCCGTTTCACCGCTGCCGTACGCCTTTTTTAAATTCTTTGTCTCTAATATTGGCATTTTATGTCCTCCTGTTCTTTGCCGTGAATAATAATGATAGGATAATCATATTTTAGGACATAAATCTTCCTCAATTCTTTCCGGGAAAAATCAAATCTGACAGTTTTGAAAGATTTATCTAAAACGATTACTGATGTTATCTTTCGCTATCAGTATGATGCTTTGCCGGTTAGTGCAAGGTCCGGTTTCTATGCTGCCGGGAGATAGATAAAAAAGGTGCTTCCATGGCCTGCTTCTGATTGTACTTTTATATATCCGTTTTCTTTGGCAAGAATTTCCCGCTCCAGAAACAAGCCAATGCCTACGCCCTCGGAATCGCTGACTTGTGGGGAACGGTAGAATCTTGTAAAAATTTTTGCCGTTTCCTCCTCACAAATGCCAATGCCAGAATCTTTTATGGCAATCCGTACAAATAGTTCCGTGTGCAGAAGCGTAATTGAAATATTTCCGCCGGCGGGCGTATATTTTACGGCGTTGTCCAGAATATTATAGATTGCTTCTGAGATCCATTTGCGGTCGAAACAGGCAAACATATCTTGCGCTTCCAAATTCAGGAGTATTTGTTTGTCCGCAGCTTTTGGCGCAATCTGGGCGACGGCGTCTTCCAGCAGGGGCCTTATGGAAGCGGCGGACGGGCAGAGTGCAAGAACTCCTGTTTCCAAGCGGGAGATTTTGACAAGCGAGCTTATCAGAAAATTCAGTTTCTCCGTCTGCTGGTTTAAAGCCTCCATATACGGCAGAGTTTCCCTTGGCAACGCAGTTTCAGATAGTAGTTGGCTATAAAGAAGAATATTGGTAATCGGGGTTTTCGTTTGATGGGAGATATCGGCAATTAATTCCTGGATTTTTGCTTTTTCCAGAGATAGGTTTTGTGAGGAAATTTGCGTAGAGGAAAGGTAATGCGCCAGTTTTGTCTCGGAAAGCATACTTTCATCATAGGTTTGTTCCTGAAAAAGGAGAAATTATCTGTTTTATAAATTTCTTTTGCCTGCGCATTCCTGTCCCGCAGCCGTGCGTTGACCCTGGCTCTCAGCACAGCGAGGCTGAAAGGCTTTGTCACATAATCGTCGGCGCCTGATTCTAAACCCGCCAAAATATTGGTTTCCATATCATTGGCGGTGAGTAGGATGATTGGCATTGCAGAGGATGCCATGCAGATTCCGTTATTCAGTGATTTGTCATCTTCCACAATGATGATTTTTTTCATATTGCCGCCTCCAGGTTGGGGTAAATCGTTATTATTTGCAAAATATTGTAACAGGATGCCAAGGGTTTTACAAGTATGCGAATGCTCTCTGTGCCTGGGATGGTAACTATTCAGCTTTAATTTTTATATAACAGCCTTATTCCATAGAACTTTTTATACTGTTGTGAAAAAACACTTTTAATTCCCATAAGTATTTTTACTTCCATTTACAAAAGATCTATGAAATAGGGCAGTACAAAAAATTACGGCTGAATAGTTACCGGAGATGTGTGGATGCTTGCGTTTGGGGGTTGATTTCTGTATAATACAGGACAGTAAAGATTCACACGGCGAGACGAAATAGAAAAAAATAAAGTAGAAAAGGAAGCAGGGAGGAAACCAAAATGAGATTAAAAAATGTGCTAATTGTGGTGAAAGATATTGAAAAATCCATTGCTTTTTACAAAGAGTTGTTTGGTCTGGATGTGATACTTGACAATGATGGAAATGTTATCATGACAGAAGGGCTTGTACTTCAAGATAAAAAAATATGGGAATCGTTCATTGAGCGGGAGATTATTACCAGGAATAATGCTTGTGAGTTGTATTTTGAGGAGGCCGATATCGAGGCATTTGCCAGGAAATTAGAAGATTATTGTCAGCCGATCCAGTATGTGAACCGACTGATGGAGCATTCGTGGGGACAAAAGGTAATTCGCTTTTATGACCCCGATGGCAACTTGATAGAGGTTGGCACGCCGATGGTATAAAGGATGAAAATGAGGTGATACTATGCGAATTATTCTATCTCCAGCTAAAAAAATGAATGATGATCTCGATACATTAGAACCGTTGGGGCTTCCAGAATATATTGCGCAGTCAGAGCAAATCCTTGCATGGCTCCGCGAGCAGTCGCATGGAGATTTACAGAAAATGTGGAAATGTAATGATAAAATTGCCGAGCAGAATTTTCAGCGGATAGCACGCATGGATTTGTATGCCAGGCTGACACCGGCAATTTTGTCTTATGAGGGGATTGCCTATCAATACATGGCGCCCGTTGTATTTGAGGATGCGCAGTTTGCATACATACAGGAACATTTAAGAATTTTGTCCGGGTTTTACGGCGTATTAAAACCGATGGACGGCGTGGTTCCTTATCGCCTGGAAATGCAGGCTAAGGCAGTTATTGGCGGGGAAAAAGATTTATATAGTTTGTGGGGAGACAGGCTTTATCATGCCGTTCGTGATGAGAGCGGCGTCATTGTCAATCTTGCCTCCAAAGAATATGCCAAGTGCATTGAGAAATATTTGACGAAAGAGGATAAGTATATAACCATTGTTTTTTGTGAGCAATCCGGCGGAAAGATGGTGACGAAAGGCACGTATGCTAAAATGGCAAGAGGGGAGATGGTGCGCTATATGGCGGAGAAAAAGATAGAGGAGCCTTTGCAAATCAAGAAATTTGACCGGCTGGGTTATGTATATAGAGAAGATATGTCTTCGGATACAAAATATGTTTTTGAGAGGCAGATATAACTCAAAGGTCCTTGGTGATGCCGCACGAATAGATTTGCTCATTTAAAAGGTTTGCATTACTTTGCAATGCAAACCCTTTAACGAAACGATAGCTATAATGCATCTGCTCCTGCTATCTTCTATGCTATGCGCAATTCTCCGTCTCTCATGCGCAGAGCTACGTCGGCAGCTTCGGCAACTTCCATGTCATGTGTGACAATGATGACGCAGTAACCTTTTTCATGTGCCAGGCTGCACAGGATGTCGATGATGTTCTGTGTGTTTGCACCGTCAAGGTTTCCGGTCGGTTCGTCGCCAAGTATAATTTTTGCGTTAGAGGCAAGGCTTCTGGCGATTGCCACGCGCTGTCGTTCTCCGCCGGAAAGTTTTGAGGGGAAGCGTCCCATCTGTTCTTTCGTGATGCCTACGCCTTCAAGCAGCGCAGAGGCCCGCGGTTTTGCGTCTTTTGGCGTTACGCCGCACAGTTCCATGGGGAAACAGACATTTTCCATAACAGTCATTAGTGGGAATAAATGGAATGCCTGAAATATCATGGAGATACTCTCGCGGCGGTAACGGTCAAGGTTCAGTCCGGCAAGGCTGTCGCCGTCGAAAGCCACCTCGCCTTCTGTTGGCAGATCCAGACCCGCTAACAGAGAGAGCAGTGTAGATTTTCCAGAGCCGGAAGGACCTACGATGGCATAAACTTTTCCTTCTTCAAATTTGCAGGAAATTCCTGAAACGGCAGCTCGTTGTGCGTTCTTGTAGGTATACGTTACGTTTTCCAAAGATAATGTTGACATAATGTTCACTCCTTTGTGTGCAGGAAGGTTGATAAGTTTCTATTCTTTTACTTGCAAAAGTACTAAAATTTTATGCCTGGTTACTTGTATGGTAGCGGCGCATGTTCCGCAGATGCAGGCAAGTAGATACAAGGCAAAACAGCTTATAAGTGTCTCTGTACTTCGTCCAACTAGTTCTGGACGGAACAGGGCAAGAGCGCCTAACACAAGAGCAATTCCTGCCATGCATAAGGCAATTTGCTCTAATACGAGCATACATCGTGTGCGTTTTTTGGTGGTGCCAAGTACGCGCAGGAACGCTGCCTCTTGTGCTGACTGTATGATAATCAGGCCAGGTCCGAAGAGTCCAATCAGGGCAGCGGCGGCAACTGCAATAGGGAACAGTGATTCCAGTAGATCGCGGACACGTTTGATATTTTCTAACGGTTTTGCGTCAATATGGAAGGAGGCGGCTGGCGCATATTTTTCGCCGGCTTTTTTCTGGTCTTCTAGCAGTGTGTTAAGTTCGTCTACCTTTTCGTTGTCTGCCAGTGTGAATTCGCAGTAGCCAAAGGGGTAGGGCTGTCCGTAGATGCTTTCGGATGCGCTGTTTACGGTGGCAAAAATACTAGTACTTGTGTTCATATCTTCAGATATTATAATTCCGGCAACCGTATATGTCATAGTTCTTGCTGACACTTTTGACTCAAAATCTGCCGTGTCTTGGTATTGTTGTTCCAGGGCGGAATACAGATTATCAGACAACAAAGTTATGGTATCGCCTGCTTCTATATTTAGTTCTTTAGCAATTGCCTGTCCCAACAGGCATACAGGACCAGTGCCTTCAAAGATCGAAAGGTCATAACCTTGTGCAAAATGAATCTTGTAACCTTTTGGCAGATAACGGTCAAAGTCATTTGTAAAAATCATAGGTGTATAAAGTTCCATGCCGTTCGGACGTACGCTGAAATTACTATAACAATAGAAATCCTCCATCAACTCTGAGCTTGCCAGTTCTTCTATGCAAGAAGAGGAAAAGTCAAGCGCTCTGCCCTTTACCTCCATCTCCTGGTATGCGTCTTGATATGTTAGCCTTGCCAGTATAAACATGCCAACGCCGGCTGTTAGTACGATTGTCAGGACGAGCGATACCGCAGTTTTACCGATGTGCCGCGCTGTATGGCGCAGGATATAGGCGGTTACATGACGCAGAGCGCTATAGGTTTGCGGTTTCTTTCGCGAAGGCTCTGCCTGCTTTGCAGTATCAAGAGGTAGTGTTGTAATGTTAAAATTTGCCGTACTAGAGGAGATTGCAAGCTCCGGTGCAGCTTTTGTGCGTGCGTGTCCAGCATTGTCTTGTAACAATTCCAGTGGAGAAGTATGTTTCATTTTCCGCAGGAACAGTAGCGTGACAAGTGCGGTAAAAGCCAATTCCACAAAGAGGCACAGGATGATTATGTCGATAGGCAGCGCGTCGTTCAGAACATAGACATAATCGTCGGGCGCGCTTGTCGCCATGCCGGAAAGTGTCTTTGCGGCTGTGTATGATGCATAAAATAGCCCTGTAAAACCGCCGGAAGGTATTGCTAATACGGACAGTGCGATGAGCGGCAGGATAACAGAATTTCCTGCCTTCTTACTGGAAACTCCCAGAGTGCGCATAATCGCATATGTTTTTTTATTTCTGCCAATATAAAGGTATACGGCGAGTAGTAGCGCCAATATTGCACCTGCTACATAGAGTACGGTCGTCAGAAACGAGGTCAGTGATCCTGACTGAAAGCTGTCTTTCATACTGAGCCAGCCTCCGTCTGAAAAATGCAGCCCCAATCCCATCTCCGCAACTAGTGGTTCTGCCGCTTCTTTGAAAGCCTCAATATCGTGTGCATGTGCAATGAAAATACTGAATTCTCCCATAGATGGTTCATAGTCGGCGGGGACGTCAACTGGCAAATAGGAACTGGGTACGAAAATAGTGTTTACAGTGTAAGCCCAATCATGTTCGGACGTGCGCATGGAGTAGTCATCGACAAAGCGGTAGGCGCCGATGATTTTAAGTTTGGCATCAGTCTTAAATTCTGACATTGTTTTTGCATCCCATGCCTGTGCGCCCAACACGGAGTTTTGGTGGAACAGCTTATCACCAAGTTTTATCGGAATGCTGTCGCCTATGGACAGATGATATGTCTCCATAAACTGCGTACTCACAACACAACCATCCGTGTCTTCCGTAGTCAGCGGGTGTCCTTCGGCTATGACCATATTGCGTTCATTTAGGCGCGGGATAGCGCGCATGTCTGAAGTGTATACAATATCATACACAGAAAGAGCTTGGTTGAAGGCATCGATTGCTTCCCTGTAATAGGAAAAGTCTGCGGTTTCCAGATAATTATCATCCAGTCCGTCGAGCACACGAAAACATTTTTCGTAAGGTTCTGCCGTCATCTTGAGTCCACGCCCGGTTACTTCGTTGTAATTTCCCATAACAAGGCATCGACTGCCCTTTTGTAGATTGTCAAAATATGCCTGAGGATAGGGGTTTGTCATTGTTACCATATCTTCGATGGCGACGCTGTCTATGTTCAGAGGTTTTCCGGGGATTAGCTCAATCTCACCGGCAAGCATCTTTACGTCATCAAATGATAAAGTTATCATGCTTGTGACGTCGGAGGCAGCATATTGATATCCAAGGTAAGTTCCTTCCAGGACAAAACTGCCGGAACTATCGGCAATGGGATTTTTGTCCTTGTCAATTAGTCGTTTGTAATCTCCCACCTGTCCGGCTGTCATATACCTTGTGTCTGTCAATGTGACGCCGGGCAGCGATGAGAGTTCATTAAGCTGTTCTTTGGAGGGCCAGGGTTTGTCTTCTGGTTGTTGTACATTGGCGAAAGCAATGCCATCCCGGTCCTCTATCAGAACCATGGCTGGTACGCTGTTATCTAAAGCGGCAACGCCACTATAAAAACTTTCCGCTTTCCCAGCCTCTCGCGTTGTAATCGCATAATCTGTAACGCGAGAGAATAGAGCAAACGAGGCGGCTGCTATCAAAAGGAAGGTTAGCAGGGACTTCAGCGGGGCGCGCGGGAGTGTTTTCAAGGCTGTGGATTGTTTCACGGTTACACCTCCTGTCGTGTTTTATAGGATGTTAATTGGTACGAAAGTAAACATAGTAAATGTCACCAACACATTTTACGGTATAGCGGCTACCAATGGTGTTGTCAGACATCACGGCATTGGTTGTGCCTCCGTCTAAGGGTATTTCATAATCCGGGCGGATGACGAACGAATAGGAAAGAAAAATAAGCATCGTAAAAATCAGGAACCATGAGCCTGAAAATAAAAAGTTTTTTCTTTTGCATCCGTCGCTGTTGGAGACAATTTTAAATCGTTCAATAGTTTGTGAATTATGCTTTTTTGATACGAATGCCGTTGTGCCCAAAAAGGCTAATGCAGATTTTTTGGCGCCTGCATTTTTAAGCATGGTGACAATGGTTGTCAGGTATTGTGCTTTCTCAAGGCTGTCCATGTTAGCGGTGACGTCTAAATCGCATTTTATCTCTAAAATTTGCGCTAAATCTCGTTTTATTAGATAGATTACCGGATTCCACCAGAATATACACCAGTAAATATGAATTAAAACTTTGATTATCAAATCTTCATTTTTAAAATGTGTATACTCATGCCGCAAGATATAGTAGAGTTGTGAAGCGCTGTACTCCTCATTTGGCAAAAAAATAGATTTTCGGAAAATTCCTACACCCATGGGAATATCTATTTGTTCGCTGCGGCGTACATCAATATTTAACTTCTTTCTGTCTGTATTCAATATCCGATTTATCATTCGCTGGCATTGTTCATCTCCGCGGATGCTGTAGGCTGATAATTCACGCGAGGTTTTCACATACTGGTAGAAAAAACGTATGATTAACGTTGCGGAGACTATTAGCCAGATGGCGGACAGAACGGAAAAAAGGGAAATTTGGTTTGCGCCAATTTTATGTATGGAGGTATCACGGCAGAGGTTACTAAATGCTTCGCCGGAAGGGATTACCCTGGTAAATGAAAACTCATAGGGAATAATCATCCGTACAATGGAAAACAGGTACAGAAACAAAATATTTGTAATTCCCACCTGTCGGATAAAAAAGTGTTTTTTCCGACAAAAATAATTGAAGATGGCCAGGGCGCTGCTCCATATAACGGACATGAGCAAAGAAAAAGGTGTAATCTGCATGTTGATATTCATTCCTTTCGCTTCCTTTCGGCACGAAATGTTAGGATAGCGTGCCTTCTGGCTGTAATCTTATTCTTCCTTTGTTCCTTTACTCTTTAACTCCTCAATAATTTCTTCTAATTGCTGTATTAACTCCTCTCCATCCTCATCTGCTTCGTTTACCATCGCCACTGTTACCGCGGCAATTGCATTCTTTTTGATGCCCTTGGACATGACAAGTTTGGCGGCATATTGTTCTTTCGTAAGCGAGGGGATAAACTGTCTGGCGTACTGTGTTCCATATTGTACAGAACCGCATACGGTTATCATGCCTTTCTTTAACAGCGAACGTAACATCATATGCACATAATTCCCATTCCAGGAACGGTCCGCGGAGATTTCAGAAATCTCAACACTCGTCAGGGGTTCTTTGCGTTCCCAGAAGATTTCCATTAAATCTTCTTCACTGTTTGTTAAGTGCTTCGGTTTTTTGAACATCATATCTGTTTTTTACACATCCTTTCTAAATACTATTAATAAAAAATGTTTTTTGCTAATAGTATTATATACTTGAAGTGGCATAAAGTCAATATAAATTTGCTTTTTGACAGTAAGAATATTATAATGTAATTCTCAGCTTTCATAATTTTTTGTCCAAAGTGGGGCTGTCCTGTTAATACATTTAATCGTCCAAAAGGTCTTGCCGCTTATGCGGCAAAGACAGAATGCGCAAAAATCACTCTGGGAAGCTAGCTTCCCAAGATAATTTTTGTGCATGTTGTTTACATTGCGAAGCAATGCAGACCTTTTGAACGAATCATAACTTGTAATTTACGTTAGTGCGACAACCTCAGTAATTACAGTAGGTTTTTGGGGCATACGAATACAGATTATGAGTGAACAGTAAAATAATGCAATAGTTGTAAGCATGAAAGTGAAAAACGCAGGGAAACAGAGGTTAAATATATATTATGAAAAATAAGATTATGAAAATATTAGGTGCAGCAGTAGGGGGATTTTTCGTATTTATGGCATTTGGCTGGTCTTTTTTTGGCATGACGGTTCGTTACAAAGATCATAAAAAGCTGGCGAGAAAAAAATGGTTTGCTTTGTCCCATACAAAAGTAAACCACCCAAGGCATAAATTTGAACAGGAATATGAGGCGGGTAAGGCTTGGTGCGCGCAACAACAGATGCAGGATTGTTATATACGAAGCGCGGATGGGCTGAAACTACATGCATATTATCTTCCAGCAGAGAATGCCAAGCGGTTTGTCCTGTTGAGCCATGGATATAAAGGCAGCGGTTTTGGGGATTTTGCATATATGGCACAGTTCCTTCATGAGAATCAATGCAATTTGCTGTTTATAGATCAGAGATGTTGCGGGGAGAGTGAAGGCCAATACATTACCTTTGGGGCGAAAGAGCAGTATGATGTACAGCGGTGGGCATATTATATATCGAAGCGGAATAGGCAGAAGCTTCCAATATATCTCTATGGGGAATCCATGGGGGCGGCTTCGGTACTTATGGCGTCAGGGCATAAACTTCCGCAGCAGGTAAAAGGGTTGATTTCCGACTGCGGGTTCCGTTCTATGAAAGGGCAGATGCAGGATATGGCGGCTAATTGGTTCCATTTGCATTGGATTGGTTTGCTTCTGTTCCGGTTGGATTTATTCTGTGCATTCTTTGCAGGCTTTCGTATGAAGGATGCAGAAACGGCGGAGGCTATGAAAACAAACCATAGGCCGGTCCTATTCTTCCATGGCGCCAAAGATACTTATGTGGATCCAGGGAATACGATATACAATTATTCTCTGTGCCGGGCGCCCAAAGAGCTTGTGGTAATGTCGGAAGCAAGGCATCTTTGCAGCGCCTATGAGGAACCGGAACTGTATAAGGGGAAGGTATTGGAGTTCTTTAAAAAATATGATGCAAGCGACGTTACTTTCGGAAATGGCAGGGGTTAAACAAAAAATTTTTATCTATAGGAAGACACTTTCATACTTTTACGTGACAAGGTCTTTCCTATAGAAGAAGATTGTAAAAAAATCTGGTTTTTCTTTACATGTATTACCGAAATGTGGTAAAGTAAGGCAATCAATATTTCTAATTCAAATCTAACAGGCAAAAGCCTGGTCTTTTATGCGGTACTCGCGCAAAAAATTAACTTTTACAAAAAAATTTCATATATAAGGAGGAGGTCTATGGACAAAGATAAAAAAGAAAAATTACGGAAAGTGCTTCTTGAGGAGTATCAGCTTAATCTGAGTGATTTTGCATTGTTTCTATCGGTAATGAAAAATAAACGTGCCTATGAATGTACACTAAGTATTATTTTAGGTGAACCTGAGCTCGAACTGGAGGAAGTGAAGGTGGAACAGGTAGTACTCAATAAAAATGGAAAACGCGCCATACGTTTAGATGCCTGGGCGAAGGATAAGAAAAATCGGTTGTTTGATATGGAGATGCAAAATGACAGCAGAGGGGATAATATCCCTAAACGTGCCAGGTTTTATCAGGGGCTGTTGGACACGCCGGTTCTAAGAGCTGGACAGGACACAAAATACCGACAGTTGCCGTCTTCCATCATCATATTCATTACACAAGAGGATATTTGGAAAAAGGATCTGGCAAGATATACTTTTACAGAACAGTGTGAAGAAATTCCCGGTATGCATCTTGAAGATGGAACTACTAAAATTTTCTTAAATATGACGAGCAAAAATGGTTCTCAAGAGTTGGTAAGTCTGTTACAATATATGCGAGAAAGTAATATAGAAAACCCAGAGATTTTAGTAAAAGACAAAAGGCTTGAGGAATTGGACAGGATTGTAGCAGAAGTAAAAGAAAGTGAAGAATGGGAGGTAGTAGAGATGAATATTATGGAAATTGCAATGGAAAGGGGAATGCAAGAAGGAAGGAAAGTTGGAATAGAACAAGGAATAGAGCAGGGGATAGAGCAAGGAATAGAGCAGGGGATAGAGCAAGGAATAGAGCAGGGG
>CAJURU010000035.1 GCA_910588845.1 uncultured Lachnospiraceae bacterium | reverse complement strand
ATACAGGTAAATCCACGTTGCTACAAATGTGGGGTCACTTCATATTGTCCTATAACTTCTGATGCTCCGAACACTTCCTCCAACAATTCCAGCTTGCGAAACTTTTGCGCAGGGTGAAAATCCTCCCACATTTCCTGTTCCTTCACAAGTTCTGTTGTCCCAGCGTACAATTGTATTCCAGCATCCACAAGCAAAAAGATACATAACAGAACGACCGGGACAACGATTGATGCTTCTACGGTTAAGCTGCCCTTAACCTTCTGCCCTGGAGCTGTTTTTAACTTAATGATCCAGACGTCCCGAATACACAAAGCAGTGGGAAAACACTTCTTTCTCCACATACCTACACTCCTTGAAACAACAGGAAAAAGTAAGACAACAGCAAAAATGGCACGAAAGCAATTTCATCTTTCCTCTTTTTCCTCTTTAGAACTAAAAGCCCTAAAGAACATAACGCCGACAGCAGCAGCCCATACAGAAACAACTGTAAGTTTCCATATCCACCCAGGTATACGCCTGTCACTACCAACAGAATTCCATCGCCCAGCCCCAGGCTTCCACGTGTGGCTATACTGATTAAAATCAGAACAATCCCTAAAAGCATTCCCCACAAAATACTGTAAATGGAGCACACCGGGGCAAACATATGTAAAATAACGCCGACAATCCCAAACATCAAGATATAGATTACAGTCAAACGCCGGTATTTTACATCTTCTAAACTACATAAACTTAACAACCCCAAAACCAATATTTTCTGCATAATTTTCCCCTTTCGTACGCCGCATATTTTGGGCGCTCTTACCTTTATTTTTCATTGGCTTTCCTATATATTCTTTATTTTCCGCCACATCTTGAACATGGTTTCTTACTCCCTGTCTCCGAACGTTTTATCATATAAACGGTTCGTTTCAAACCGCTGCATGCAAGATGGTAATGATAACAGCCGCCCTCTGCCGTCACATAGACAATTTTCTCCATAATCTGCCCCTTCGCGCAGTGTGCACAAGGCGCGTAAGATTGTTGTAAACCATTCATCACCGCTGCTCTTACCGATTGAACAGACAATTTTAGATGCGTACAATCCCTGCTCTCGTGGTACACACTCTGGGTCGGCGTGATAAATACCCATGATTCATCCTTGCCCACCGTTTTATCTTCCTGAGCTCCCACCCAGCGATGTATACGGCACTCATCGGAAACCGTCATCTGCCGCTTGCCAAAAAAGCTCACTGGAAAGCGAATCTGATACGTTACGAAGGCGTCAATATAAATTTCATCAACACTTGTACTTTTCCAGGAGAAACCGGCTATGCCTCCTTTGATGAGGGATAATGAGCGTTTCTGTACGGCCAATTCTTTGTAGAACGCCGCCTGGGTCAATGCCTTTGCCTCCCCGGGCGTCTTATTCCGCAGCAGCGCGGTATCTGCCACAGCAGCATCTAATGAATTCGCCACAATATACTGCGTCTGCATCAGCAAAAACAAGGACAAAACCGTAATCACAGCAAATAGAAACAGCGGAAACACCAACGCCGCTTCCAGCGTCACAGCCCCTTTGCATTTGCGGAGGGCAGGGAAAAGTGCCTCCCATGGAACGAATGTCCCACCTTTTATTCCTATCCAACTATTTTGCCTGAGAGAGATTCTTTTCTTTTCCTTTCTTGTCATTTGAGGCACTTTTCCACACCCTCCTTACAAATTCCCGTCATTTATACATAAGACTGCCTTGCCCACGAAAATGATATAATCCATCATCTGTCTTTTGGGTTGTGATAAACCCCAGAAACAAGGGAAACGCCGTATAAAGTCCCACTGCCTGCACACCGTGAATTTGACAATCCATTCTAAACGTTCTCTGTTTCAACGCCATATTGCGCTCTATGATATCCATAGCGCGGAACGCCAATGTTTCCTCGCGTACCAACAGCAGCAAAATCTGAAGATATTCCCGGTAATCCAAACCATCTTCACGGCTCTCTGTCTTCTCCGCCTTTTTATCCAGCGCTTTTTCTCCTACAGACACGTCGCTTTTCCAATCGGAGACGGCTTTTACCAGCGCAACACGTCCGCCTGACAATAGACAACGCACATCCAAAATACTTTCGATATAACTCCACGCCAGCAAGATGCCAATCTTCACTGCATAGATGAGCGGAGCAACCCCCGTGAAGCCGACCGCCGCCGTGGCAATCTCTAACGCAAGCGCCTGTTTTTTGCTATCCTGCATAATTGTTGTAAAATTACCTGCTTCACGAATGAGAAGCAGCTCTTTCACTGTTTTTTCCAGATTTTCATAATCAGAACTTTTTCCCGCCACGCAATATTCCAACTCATATTCCAGAGCATGCGCTTTACCGCCCTGTTTAGCAGAGCCGCTGCCGCAGGAAAAATACCGGTTCAAATATTGAAGAAACCATAATTTATCTAAACCTCCCTCATCAGGCAATTTCAAGTTTCCTTGTTCCTTCCTGCGATTTGACAGCGTATCTGACAGCGGAATCGCCTTGCTGGAAATTCCAGAAGGGTCTTCAACCACCAGATTCAGCGTCAGCGAACTTTTTAATACATCCACGGAATCCAGCGGGTTTTCAGGCAGATTCCCTGTATTCCCCACGGAAATCCCCTCTGTCTTACCCCCGCTTAAAACTCCGGCTCCTTCCCCGTCATCCCATTCAACGCGCTCTTTTTCCTGTTCTATCTCCTCTGCCTGCGACATTGCATTCTTGGCAGATTCCCATTGTTTTTGCAACTCTTCCGACTCCTTTGCCATCTTCTTGCCGCCATCCAGTTTTCCTTTGATTAATTCTGCTGCACCGGCGGCAAGCTGCGCCTGAATTGCGGCGCAGGCTTGCTTTTCAAAAACGGCTCCTCCATCATCTGTCGCCAAGGCGTATTCTGTGACTTGTAAATCTTTCATTGCCATGCGGTAAAACCCGGCTCCTCTCTGTGCTAACCCGGACTCCTCCATCCCGCGCCCCTCTAACAAGGCCACATCAAGTTCTGCGAATTTATTGCCGGCATCTAAAAACAGCAGTCCATACTGCTCCCACAACTCAGAGTTGTACCGCCCAAACACAGACTCCAGATTCAGCAAAAGCTTTCGCTGGGCAAGCTCACGAAGCGCCTGCACCCTGGCGGCTTCCAGCAAGGAAAAACATAACGAGAACACCAGTGTTAAGACAAGGGCTAGAAACAGGGTAATACTTCCATCCTTTCTTCCCATAATTATTTTCTCCTATTTATACACTTTGCCGGCCTGCTTGGTAATTTTCTGTAAAATCTTATCCACCAAGTCTGTAATCTGCTCCTTAAACAGCAAGGCCAAACTTATGAGAATTACAATGATTAAAATGACCTCTACAACTCCCATACCATCTTCATCCATCAAAAAATTTTTAAATTCCTTCATTATTTTCTCCTTTCGCGGCAGCAGACGCCTGCCGTCTATTGAACCATTTCACGATGCTATCTTTTTACGTTCCACTCCGCCATCTAATCAAATATATGAAGCTTTCATACGTTCACACGATATTACAAATTCAGAGACATACCGGCAGGAATCACCAGAACTGCCAGCACAATCACCAACATGATTCCCATAGGCAGCAGCAATTTGGTGCCTGCTTCCTCCCCCATCTGCCTGGCATGTGCTTTACGCTGTTCATACGCCTCCCACTCTTCCTGTTCCAACAATTTCTGCATCCCCTGCGAACCCTTTCGCACATTCTGCACAATCATCGACGATAGCCGCCTGTATGTGGCAAGCTGGCAGCGATTCCCGAAATTTTCGTAAGCCTGTAATTCCCCCGTACCTTCGCTGATTTCATGCAGCGCAGTCAGCATTTCCTCATAAGCATACCTTTTTTCTGTTTCGCCGCTCACGCGGTTCCTCTGATAAGAAAGCGCTATTTTTTCCCAAGCCAGGGAAATATTCATACCCGCCCCCAGCAAGAGGGAAAATTTACCGACAATTCCGGGATAATCCATCATCAACTGCCTTTCCCGCTTTTCCCGCTGACGTTTCTCAGCCTCCTTTTCGCGAAAAATCAGTCCTGCCGCTACTGCCGCTCCCAGAAAGACTATCACGAAACTTTTGTTAATCGCATGTTTCCTCCATGTGACTTTCCTCCCCTCCAGCTTGTCCGGCAATACCACGTACGAGACATCTTCCCGCTCATTCTGCTCGGCCACAAGAGAATTTAGCTTTTCGGCTATCCGCTCCTGCAACGATTTCTCCCTGGGGACGGCGCACACAGAAAATTGATAGAGATTGGCCGCCTCCTGACAAGTCAATTCCGCTGTAATTTCCACCACCGCAGGTTCTTCTGGTTCCTGGCGTATTGTGCCGTCCGCATGAAAAATATGATAGTCAGAGAAACGATACGATACCTCCACCGCTCCCTCTTGCAAATATTCCGGCAAAAACAACGCTTTTGACACCGCGTCCGCCGAGGGATTGTCGCCCAATATGACAACATCCAATTCTTTCCTGGCCTCCTTTAAATACGCTCTTTTCTGCGCCTCCGTCAGCTTCTTCTCCGCAATCTCCAATTTCAGCGGATAATCTTTGAATTCCCCCGCCACATCCACAAGAAATTCTTTCTCTTGCGCTCCCTGCCCCGGTTCATTTCTGGCAATCCGATAACGCTCATCTTTGCCAGCAAACGCACCAATTACTGCTGCCAGCAGAAATGCTGCTGCAAGAATCAACAGCGCCTGATGATATTGTCTTTGCGGTAATGCTTTTCGCTTTAAGCCCATGGCCGCCGCCAGGCTAACTAATGCGCCTGCAAGGTACAACTTTATCTGCCTCCCTCCTTATTCAAGCAACACGTATCGTTAAAGAATACTGCCTGCAAGATACAACTTTATCTGTCTCCCTCCTTATATACGGATATCCAGGATTTTCTCCGCCAGCAGGAACGCCCCGGCATACGTCAACAGACAGACCGTCATCACGCATACGCCCAAAGGATTTCCATAGAGCGGCGCCAGAAATTCGGGAGAGGATGCGCCCACATAAATGAGAATCGCAAAAGGCGCCAAATCCATAATTCGCTGCTCTGTCTTTTTTGCCGCTACAACCGTGGCAATCTCCCGCTCAACATCGGCTTTCTGCCGTATTTTTTCCGCTGTGTCCTGAAATATCTTCTTCATATCTCCTCCGCCCCGTTTGGCAAAGGAAAGAACCTGGGAAAAGCTGACGATCTCCTCTATCTGACTGCGCTGGGCCAAGTCTTCTATTAACTGCTCCAAAGGCTCGTTTAACCTTAAACGGCAGATAATCCTGCAAAATTCCTGCGCTATGGCATCCTTCGGCCCATAGAGCTTTACATATTGCTGATGCGCCTGCACAAATGCATTTTCGATTGCATATCCGGCTTTCAGGGATGAAGAAGCCATCTGAACGATTTCTCCAAACTGATATAACATTTCCCGCTTCTGCTTTTTTGACAGATACATGCGAAGTAACCTCCTTGTTGCGAATAGCAGCGGCGCTGCTGACACCATCCCATAAATACTGTGGTAGAATAGCCAGGAAATCATTCCTGCAAATCCTGATGCCGACAACAAACAAAACAGGTTTTCTTTCCAATTCAGGCGGTAAGTATTGTAATCTCTGTCTCTGTTTTTGTTCATTCCCTATCAGCCTCCCATTTTATTCCCGCCGCATACAGCTTGCCCCTGTGAATCAGTTCTCCCCGTTTGACCCAGCTTGCGCAAATCTTTCCATCCGATTCACCTATCTCTACAAACTCATAGAGCGGGTTGAGAAGGATTTCGCCTTTTTCCATCCTGTCTATTTCCGTGATAGCAAGAACTTTTCTGCTGCGATCTCTGAGTTTCCCCAAATGAACCAATATGTCCACTCCCGCGGCAATCTGTGCCCGGATGGCCTGCATTGGCAGATCCATGCCCATGAGAACCATCGTCTCCATGCGGCTTATCATATCCTGACAGCTATTCGCATGCCCAGTACTCAGGGAACCGTCATGTCCGGTATTCATGGCTTGCAGCATATCCAAACACTCCGCGCCGCGGATTTCCCCCACGATAATTCTGTCCGGCCTCATACGCAATGCGGTGCGAATTAAATCCCGGATAGTTATAGCAAGCCCTCCATCCGCCCTGACGCTCCTGGTCTCCATCCGTACCAGATTGCGAATGCCCTGAATCTGTAGCTCCGCCGAGTCTTCTATGGTAATTACACGTTCTGTCTTGGGAATAAATTCTGATAATGCATTGAGAAATGTTGTTTTCCCGGAGCCTGTACCCCCGGAAATAAAAATATTGTAGCCAGCCTTCACCAGCGTTTGCAAGAATTCTGCACACTCCCAGTTGATAGATGCGCCCGCAATCATCTGTTCCATCAAAATCGGATGTTTGGGAAACTTACGGATGGATACCACCGGCCCCTCCAAGGCGACCGGAGGCAAAACTATATTTACCCTGGAACCGTCTGCAAGCCTGGTATCTGCAATGGGCTCCGCCTCATTAATTACGCGGTTATGGTTGCCTACCATCTGCTGAATAATGTCCTCCAGCCTCTCCCTGGAAGAAAACGACTTATCCCAGGCAAATATCTCCCCCTGCTTCTCATAAAAAATGTGCTCCGCGCCATTTACCATAATCTCTGTAATATCATCCTCGCTCAGAAGTTCTTGCAGTACATCCAGCTTGCGCAGAGAATGAAACACCTGCATACGCAGCTCTCGCCGCCAATTAAATGGGATTACCCGCTCCTTTGCCTGCCGGCAGATTTCCTCATCAATGACAGCCAGCAATTCCTCCTCCTCATGTTCCCTCGTCATATCGAGCTGTGCCAATACGTTTTTCCTAATCCGCTCCACACGATACCCCCGCCAGCCTCCTGCTGAAATCTCCCATAGCTCCCCAAAGCCACTGCTGCATTTTCCCTTCTCCCGGATAAACCTCATTACTTATAACCGGAAGCGACAAATATATAAGCTTTTGCGCCAGTTCTGTTTCCGTCTGCCGTTCTACTACCCGCCGGAACTGCTGCAAGGGCGCTGCTTGCATCTCCCCCGGGTCCGTGACGATATAGACCTTGCCGCACATCCCCAGCAGTTGAAAGAATCCGGGAATCATCATGCCAAATTCCAGCAAAATCATGTCATAACCGCTGTTCTCTGACAAAAGTTCCACAAACCTTAGATAATCTGCTGATGAAATTTCACCCAGACAGCCCCCATCCTCCGCCGGCGGAATATAATCAATCCCCTCCATGGAATAAAGCGCGCTGCTGATACAATGCGCAACATTGACTTCGCCTTCCAGGCACAGGTACATCACATCCAGTAAATCTTTCTCATACTCTTCGTGAAACCAGCCTTTGAACCCGGAACATTCCTGTAAATTAACGTAAAGCAATTTCCTCTCTCTCGCTAACGCCTGTGCGAATGTGAGCGCAAACGGCGTCTGCCAAACGCTGTGCCCCGGCGAATAAATCCCCACGACTTCTTTCCCTGTTCCCGGCTGCCCCGGCGCCCCGTCATCCCACTCCTGATAAACAGAAAATATTTCTCTGAGAAGCCCGGAAACCGGCTGGTACTTATCTACTGCGGGAAGTGTACTTATGTATTCTGGAATCTGCCTTTTGCATTCTCCATCAAACAAATACATCCACAATACCTCTCCCGCATGTCCCGCACCTTGTCCCTGTTTTAAAATTTCTTCACAGACCTGCGGATCTTCCCAAAACTCATCGCCCAGCAAAACAATATCCAGGCTTTGACTGTTAAGATATGCCAGAAAACACTCCGGTGAACAAAAAGACACGCATTTTATCCGTTCGCCTTTCTGTAGGGAAATCCATTCCGCTAACTTCTCTGCATATGAGCCGTCCGCATCACAGACAGCAATTAGAATTTTTCTCAATAAACCACCTCCATAGCGATTGCATAGCCAATTAAAATTGCGATTGAAAAATGAATGATGTGTTGTCCTCCCTGAAATTCCTGCGGATATTTGAGCAGTCTGCCGCTTGTCAAAACTTCGCGCATATATCCCCTGAATACCCGCAGACGTAAAATAAGATTTTTATGAAATAGAATTTTACCAAGCGACATGACCGCCGCCGCCAGAAAAGATACTGCAATCGTTGTGCAGAGCACTTGTAAGCCCCAAATACCGCCAATCATGGAAAATAATTTGATATCGCCTGCCCCCAGGGCACGCATTAGAAATAATAGATAAAATAAGATAACCGGTACAGAAACGCTTATTAGAAAAACGCCGGCTCCCTTCACACCCAACTCCTGAATTTGAAAGAAACATCCTATTAGAATACCGCTGACAATCAGCCGGTTACTGATTTGAAAGCTTCGTATGTCCATTACCACCGCCACACTCAACAGCGTAAGGCAAAGCAACACTTTCACTTCCCCAACTTATCACCTCTCTTCGAGTTAATCTCCTGTTCGCGAATCAGTGATGATATGGATTATAGAACATGTCTTTTTAATTGTAAAGCGCCTTTATAAAAGTTTTTCATTTTTGTAAATATCTCACAAGAGTTGATAGAATAAAATCCCATATACCAGCCCAAATCCGCTGATACCAAGGGTTCCGATTGTCAAAATGTTCACCGGATTAATACCCGCCGCCACAGAAATCCCCAGGTTTTCCAGTATAGCATTAACCGCGCAGATTCCCACAGTTCCTCCTACGCAGCGCAGAATAAACACTGATATCCATCCTGTTTTCTGTTTCATCATCCCCATAAGCAATACAAGCGCACAGATTCCGGCAATCGCCGCGATTCCATAATAATTTTCCATACCTGTCCCTTTCTGAAATTCTCTTATCACATATATATACTTTCTGGAAAAAATTATGACTTTTCTGTATAGATTTGGAAGTTACTGCTTATACTTTAAGTAACAGTAATTCAAAAAGGAAAGGGATGCATATGTTTCTGATTGCGAAAAAAGAAGAGCCTAAGATAACTGCTTACTCTTTACTTTTAGATGACATAGAAAAAGCCAGATATGATCTGGCTCTTGCTTATGATAATTTTGAAAATGCCATGGAACCGGATCTCATCGACTGCTGCATCTATCAGGTCAACGCCATGCAGATGCGCTACAAATTCCTGCTGTCAAAAGCGAAACAGTTCAGCAGCTAACCGAACGTACGGCGGATATCACATGGCTTCAACCATTTCATGCAGATATGGATGAAATCATGTGATATCTCTGTTACAGACATGATTGACATTATGCCAGGAATCCCCGGGAACTCTCTGAATCCTGAAGCGTCTCCGTCAGGCTTCCTTTGTGGTAAGTCATACCTGCTACAATCTGCTGCGCATGACCCATCAGCGGTTCTGAAGTGTCTTGACGCGACGCCTCCACAAACGCATCATAAAGATTCTTCAGAACGCGCTTTGTATCCTGAAGGTTCTGAGAAGTATTCTTACATACCGCCATGGCAAGCAGCTTATTGACAAATTGGTATTCCGCATACAAGCTGCCGGCAATCTCGTAATTAAAATCAAGATCATCCATCAGCCGGCGAACCACCTGCTGCGCAAGCCCCGCGTTACGCTTAAATTCTTGATAATCCCCATTTTCATTAGCCTCAATCCCATCATCCAGGTAAGTAAAAAGAATATCATACATAATCACAATTAATTCACCGCGGTTACAACAGCTCAACCGACGGGTGAATTCCTGTTTCTTTTCCTGCGTCATCAAACTCCTCCAATATTTCCTGTTGCCACGTCAGCGGCATACCACGCAATATTTCCATCAAGATTACTGCAAAAGCTGCAATACCTGCTGCGGAAGGTCATTGGCCTGCGCGAGCACGGAAGTTGCCGCCTGAGTCAGAATATTATCCTTCGTGTACTCTGTCATTTCCTCCGCCATATCCACGTCCTCAATTCTCGACAATGCCTGCGTCATATTTTCCTCTGTCAGCTCCAGGCTGTCTACCGTATAATCCAGACGGTTCTGATAAGCTCCAACACTGGAACGTGTCTCACTGACCTTGGCGATCGCTTTGTCAAAGCTCGTAATCGCACGATCCGCACCTGTTACGGTACATACATTTACTTTATCAATATATAATGTCTGAGAAGATATCTCAGGAATACGCACATCCATGGTCTGGTTCTCATTGGCGCCAATTTGCAGCGTCATCGGCCCTAAGTCTGCCACTTCAAGGTTTACGGTGCCAGTCGTTCCCGGCTCTACCTCGAACTTCATCTGAAAGCCGCCACGGTCTGTAATCGTTACATAATTTCCCTCGGTCAAAATAGTAGCCTGCGTGCCAAATCCTACATCCGTGGAAGCAATGTTAATCTCAACATCCTTACCGACAGCGCTGGTATCTGTACCGATTCCCAAAAATGCCGCCAAATCAGCATTATCACACTTCACGCTCATTTCCGTGCCGTTTCCATATTCCGTAGAAACAAACACGAGGTTTCCGCCGTCTTTCACACTGCCCGGCACATAACCGCCATCTTCCGGCTTACCAGTCTTATCCGACAAGTCCCCGACAACCAGCAGATTTACTTCTCCCAATTCTGCCCCTTTACGCAACTTCTCATAAACTCTCTCAAAGGTCTCCCCTTCTTCAATCTCCACTTCCACGCCGTTGATGACAACGGTTCCACTTGCGCCCGCCGGTACGGTAGAGGCCGCTGTCAAGGGCTGGCCGCCCTCTATCACTGCCTGCTCGGCATCTGCGGTAACTTCCACAGAATACATATTGGGAATCACAGAATCAGAAATATCAATCCGCTTAATTCCGCGGTTATCTGGATAAACTCTCTGATCGAGCGTGCCATCCAATAAATGTTTCGTGTTAAACTCCGTGTCCCTCGAAACACGATCAATTTCCTCACGCAGAGAAGCAATCTCCAACTGAATAGCCTCCAAATCGTCCGGCGTGTTCGTACCGTTTGCCGCCTGAACGGAAAGCTCGCGCATCCTTTGAAGCATCTCATGCACTTCACTCAACGCGCCGTCGGCTGTATCTATAACGGAAATGCCATCCGAAGAATTCCTCGACGCCTGAGCCAATCCCTTAATCTGTGTCTTCATTTTACTGGAAATTGCCATGCCCGCCGCGTCATCTGCCGCACGATTAATCCGCAACCCCGTTGATAAACGCTCAATAGATTTCGACAGGCTTCCTTCCGCCTGCAATAATCTCTTGTTTGCTACCATAGCTGACATATTGTGATTGATTTTCATATTGTATACCTCTCTTCTAAATTTACTGTGAATTGGTGCAAAACATCATGCCCCAAATGCTCTCTGTTATTTCACTACAAACGCGCTTTCTTTGCGTCTAAATGCCTTATATCCTCTGCCCAAACTGTTTCATTTCCTCCAAAAATCCCTTAGCAATGCCGTAGAGCGTCTTAGTCTGTACCTGATAGGATTCTGACTCGGTATCAATGCCAGCCGTATTCCCTGTCCTGCCTCCTACAAAACGGTTCAAATCCAAGTCCTCGCTGTAGACATAATCCATCGCCTGGGAATTACCCTGCTCTGGCTGCCCGTTCACACTGTTCGCCTGATTCTTTAACTCCTCTATCGTCCGGTAGGAATCAGAAACAACATAACCCTTGACAGAATCATCCTGTACCTGGAATCTTGCAGCCACTTTCCCAAGCTTGGGCGTCTCAAACAACACATCCACTCTGCCGCGCTCTTCCTTGCCACGGACTATTTTGAGCTGTACATTTGTCAACTCATCTGCCACCATGACAGGAATTGCATAATATTCGTCTTTCGCCATTTGGGTACCAAGCGCTATCTGCTGGCGCAACAGCTTCATATCCCGCAAATCTACGCTCGTGACGCCCTCTGCGTCCTCCATCGTCCTCATGACGTTCTCTGCCACGTCCGCCAGCTCTTTTTGTGCTTCTGCCATCTCTTCAGGCGCACTGATGGCTTCTCCAAACTTCTCTATGATGGCTTCTTTCGCCTGCTCTAAGTCAGCAGCTTTTTCATTATTTTCCCGCGTAAGCAAGCTCTTAAAAACGCCGCCTCGGGGATTTAGAAGCTGATTTGCCGCCATGATGTTATAAGCAGTCACCGGCATGTCATGCCCTGCTAAAATCTGCAATACTTGTGCTTCCGCCTGCTTTGCCTGGGAGAACTCTGCTAACTGTTCCTGGTAATAAGCTTCCTCGGAAACTGCGTCCGCCGGCGTTCCCCGAAGCTGCCACAACAATTCTTCCGGCGTCATATCTTCCACGGAACCCTGTGCCTGCTGCATACCCTCCGGGGTAGCATAGCGCAGCGCTTCCTTCGCACAATCGGTCTGGTAGGCTGCCTCTATCTGCTGCGTAATACTCATGCCCTGCGTTTGCAAACTCTCAATCTCTCCAAAATTATCGTCTACAGACACATTGATTCCCGAATTATGGTTCGTACGCACCGCAGTCAGCAGGTTCTTCATGGAAAGCTCCGCTCCCTGCTGTACCAAAGCGCCAATCACAGCGCCGTCTGTCTTATCAATCTGGTTGAGCATACGGTAGATGCCTATGTAACTGTCTCTCTCCTGCTCCGTAATCTCCTGCCGATGCTCCAATTTCCACAGATACTTGCTAAATTTATCTTCATCGCCCGCATCCAGCCGATGCTTAATCTCCTCAGCCTTCCTGTTGAGCTCATCCACATTCATTTCTAAGGGATTTACGCCCTCGCGGATCATCTCCATCACCACGGATGGGGACAGATTCTGCATCACATTCTGCACTTTCTGGTCTGCCGCCTTCATCTGCATTACGGATTCTTCATTGATCGCCATCTCATTGTAAGCCAAGATGCGCACTGCCCTGCGGTTCGCTTCCGTAACTTCCAGATCAAGATCTTCGAGAATATCGTCCACATTGCGGAAAGCCTTGTGGATCGAATCGCCCAAATCGGCACGCGGCGCCGTCTGTAAGGTCTCGTATGCCTCCCCGGCGCGCTCCATCTGCGCCTGTTTGGACATACCCGCCTCATGAATTGTATTAATTGTATCTTCTGCAGTCTTCACGTTACCCAGAATATAGGCGGGAACTCCCCGCATCTCCTGGGCTTTCGTCATTGTATCGCTGAATATGCCTGTATTCTCCTGTGTGGGCTCAATACCGTTCCCACTGAGCAGGCTGGCGTAATACGCATTTTCCTGTTCTTTTAACTGTTCTACCAGTTCTTCCAACGGCTGTGTCTCTACGGAAACACCCTGCCTTAACAGTGCATAATTCGCCTGTGCCGTCATTGCCAGGCGTATCTCTTCCAGCTGGCGTTTCGCCTTGAGAAATGCAAAATCTTCTTTGGCATAGTCGGGAATCTCTGCCGGCTTAGCCGTCTGTCCATTGCCCTGGCCGGCTGCCTGCGCCGCATAATTCGCCGCTGCTTCAAGGCTCTCTATCGTAAGGGGCATGCCCTTTTCCACCACGCTCCAGACGTCGGCGTCCGTAGCGTTCTCTACGACCTGTGCCGCTTCCTGGGCGCGTTCCATATTGCTGTAACCATCCAGAATCACTGCATCCTGGGGACGCCCGCCCTCTGCAATTGCCTGCACGGCCGCATCCAATACCTGACCTGGTTCAGGCGGAAGCTGCATATCCTTTAAATCCATGACGTAATTCAGGTTCTCTGCCGTCAAGGGAATCTGATTCTCTATCATCCACTGGCTCGTCTTCAACGTAGTTTCATTGACGGACAACCCGGTCTGCATAATTACCTGGCTAATCTGATCCTTGAGCCCGGCATCAAGCGTGACTCCTGCGCCCTGATTCGGCATAGTTCCGCTGCTGTGCTGTGCCTTATAGAGATTCTCTACTGTGGGTTCAAGCTCATTATCCAGCATATATTTCACAGCCTCGTCGCTGCAAGAGGTAAGGTCTGCCGCCTGTTCCAAAGTCTCCTGAATATCTGCGGCATTCTCCTCTGTAACCGGCAAATCAGCCTCTCGCATGGCCGCTTCTACCTGCCTGGCCGCCGCCACGCTCCCGGTTACCTCCTCTAACATCTCACTGTCCGGGGTATCGCCGAACACACTGATATCTACACCTGCCTTGGCAAGCTCCATCTTAATCTTATCCATCTCTGTCACGACAGCCTCAATCTCTGAGTCATTGAGAGAAAATCCGTCGTCTTCCATTTTCCCGCAATCAGAGGGCGTTGCCGTATTCGCAACAATCTGCATTTTTTTCTGAAGGAGCTGCGCTTCCATATTCTCCGCCTCCTGGCGTATCTCGTCTAACTGGGATTCTCCGGCAATATGGGGAACTTCCACTGTTGTCTGCTGAACGGCCCTTACCTCTCCCGAATCTTTCTCAACTTGCTGCGTAGTAGTCTCCTGAACTGTAACGTTGACTTCGCCCTTGATTTCTACCCGCGTATTCGTCCTGCTTATTTCCGCTATATTGGTGTTATCTACTCTTATGTTCATATTCACGCCTCATTAATCGTTATTTTCACTAATAAGTATTTCGGTAATAGTGCGGGAAAACTTAATATTTTATTTTTCCTCCCAATTTTTATTGCTTTTCAGAAAAGTATCTATCAGTTTGACATGAACACTATATTTGATATAATTAATATGGCATAGCAGTTACAAAACGTTAGGAGGAGAAAATTTAATGAAAAAAATAACAGCCCTATTATTAACCGCTGTCTTATTGGCAGGCGTCTTACAGCCGGTATATGAAGCTTATGCCTCTGACAATATGACGTCCGTTTCGCCGGACCAGGCAGCAAAAAGCACAGACGCCCAGACAGGGGACTACACGTTTGAATTTGCTTCAAAAGAACCATATGACACAGGGTATTACAACCCTACCTATGTAGACAACACCAGTTCTCTGGCCTACGCCGGCCAAAATACATCCGACAGCCCCATTACTGTATCTGTCTCTAGTTCCAACACAGATTTACTGAAAATCACGTCAGGCGCAAAAACTACTTTAGCTGCCCACGCCTATTATTTTAACATAGTCAAATATGAATGTTTAAAGGCCGGCTACGCAGACGTCATTGTTTCCATCGGAAAGACCTCTTACAAACAACGCGTTTATGTAATACCGGCGGATGTCCCGCTTTCAGCTCCCAAACAGACGGATTTCAATCACATTACCCTGAAATGGAAAAAAATTCCCGGCAGCAGCGGCTACTATGTGCAGCGCGCAGGAAGCGATGGTAAATTTAAAACAATTCACACAACAGGCGCAGGCACAACCAGCGTTTCCTTACCCGTAAAATGGAACGTGGAATATTTTTATCGAATTGTCGGTTATGTAAAGGATGATTTGCGCGTCATAACAGGAGAGGATTGGGCGCCGGCCCCAGAGAGTTTTACAGCCCGGAAAATGGCTGGTTCCACCATTACCTCCGTGAAAAAATCCGGCAGCAGCAGCCTACAGGTCAACTGGAACGCATTCAAAGGGGCAACAGGATATAAGCTTTACCGCTCCACTGAGGAGAATGGGACTTATAAATGCATTTATACAGCAAAAAGCGGCAATATAACTTCCTATAAACAGAAAGTCAGTAAGGGCGTCCCATACTACTACAAACTAATTACAACACATGCACTGGGCAACAGCGATTTCTCCCCGTCAGTGTCCCAGATGATCCCGGCAAAAAACAAAGCCAAAAGAATATCATGCAGCAAAATAAAGCAGAAAGCTTCTTACGGCTACGGACAATATTACGAATACATAAACTGGTCGCACCCTGACCAGACATACTACTATCAGTCCGGCGGTAAACTCCACGCAGTCTGCGTCCAGGACAACGGCAATTTAAAAATCTATACCCTGAGTTCTTCCTTCAAGGTACAAAAGACTAAAACGATTAAACTCAAATATGACGTCTGGGGCGGGTTTTTCCAGGGAACAGACGGCAATTTTTATGTAGCTGTAGGCTATGAAAATCCCAAAGAAAGCAGGAAGAAAACTGTAATTAAGGTAATCCAATACAACAGCAAATGGAAAAAATTAAAGACAGCAAATATCAAGGGCGGGGTTTTCAATACTTTTGAGGGCATATATTCACCCTTTGACGCTGGAAACTGCCGTATGGATATGCAGGGGAATACCCTATACCTGATGACCTCAAGAAAGATGTTTGCGACCTTCCTCGATGGGCTGCGCCACCAGTCCAATATCTCCTTTAAAATCAATACGAAAAAAATGAAGGCAACGGCAGCAAACGAGAGTTATGTCAGCCATTCTTTTAACCAGTTTGCTAAATTCAAAGACGGCACGCTTTATATTCTGGATCACGGAGACGCTAATCCCCGAAGCATCCAGCTTACAACCGTATCCGACTATGGCTCAGATCAGCAGAAAGAAAGTTTTAAATCATTGTTAAAGTTTAAAGGAGAAAGCGGCAATAACTTTACCGGATGCAAGGTCGGAGGCATGGAAATCGGCAGCAAGAACGTGCTTGTATGCGGAACCTCACAACCTCACAAATATAAAATTAAAAAAATTTCCGGTTTTGGTTATGATATGAAGTACAATGCATTCCTTGCCCTTGCCGACCGCAAATCCGGGAAGGTAACATTTAAGTGGCTGACAACGTATAATCCCAAAACTACCTCTGTTACCGTAGGGGAAACGCGTATGGTAAAATTATCAGACAACCGTTTTGCCATCCTTTATACCACTACGCAGAAAAGGAAAACCACCTTAAATTATGCGGTGTACAGCGATACAGGCAAGAAAATTTGCTCCAAGAAATATACCAACATGGTATTTGACGGCGATTCACAGCCCATATTATATAAAGGGCGCATTATCTGGATATCTTCGACCGCAAACAACGGCAAGACAAAGACAAAACTTTACTCTATACCTGCCACATTTTAATAGGGAAAATCCCCGGTTGTATAAATCTACAGCCGGGGATTTTAAAGTGTGCTATAATGAATGTAGAATATATCTGGAGGTTTTGTGATGAAAATCCTGATTGTGGAAGACGACGCATCCATAGCGAATTTAATAAAGATGAATCTGGCTGCCGTGGGATACGAATGCATCTGCGCCTTTGACGGCGCGGCAGGAGCAGATTATATCGAAAATGAAGCTTTTGATTTAATCCTCTTGGACATCATGCTGCCAAAGATTGACGGTTACGAGCTGTTAGAATATGTCAGACCGATAGGTACGCCTGTCATATTCCTGACAGCGAAAGCTGGAGTAAACGATCGCATCAAGGGATTGAAACTCGGCGCAGACGACTATATCGTGAAACCATTTCAGATTGGGGAACTGCTCGCCCGCGTGGAGGCGCTTCTTAGAAGATGCCATAAAGGAAGTGAGAAACTTGCTTTTCTTGATGTGGAAATTGATTTAAATTCCCGCACTGTGACGAAAGGCGGAGAATTGGTGGAGCTTACCGTAAAGGAATTTAACCTTCTGGTGGAAATAGTACGAAATAAAAATATCGCCTTATACCGGGACAGGCTGTATGAGAAGGTATGGGGCGAACCGTATATGGGCAATACCCGTACGCTGGATTCCCATATCCAACGCCTCCGGCGGAAACTGCAATGGGAAGATTATATTAAGACAGTATTTCGGATAGGATATCGGTTGGAGGATGGAAAATGAAGCTGTTCCATAAAATATTTTTGTGTTTTGTCGTAGTATTTAGCATTACATTCCACGCCGCCGGATATTTACTGATAAATTATTCCTATCAAAATGTGATGGAGCAGGAAAAAAAGATTGCATTTCAGGATTATCTGCACAACCGGGACATCTTACAGTCGATTCTCTATACGGACGAAGAGTTTTTCCTTAAAAACACCGAAAATTATGGCTTGATTTACGAAAACGTTCTGAAAAATTTTACGGTTCCGCTTAACTTGTACAGTATGTACAACGAATGGGGCGATGTTATTGGGATAGACCAGGATTTGCTGACAATGAGGTCTTCTACCGGCAGATACGTAACGGACTGGAGGTCTTTGTATATTCGTGAAGAAGGGCATGGGCGCACGATTTTCGAGGGCAAATTTTTTGAGGGAAATGAAGAGAATGTCGCCTTCCATATTTTAAATAAAAACGGAAAAAAATATATTTTCATGTTCGGCTCTGTCCGGCAGGAAAATATCCATATATTTTTGCTCACACAGACAGACATTACCGCAGCTATCGACAATCAGCATAATATGACCGCCTATTTTCAGAGCGTGTATATGCTCGTATTATGCATCAGCTTCCCAGCTATTTTCCTGTTGACCAAGGCGCTTACTTCACCGATCCGCAAGGTCAAGGAAGCGGCTGGGACAATTGCCGGAGGGAATTATTCCCAGAGAATCCATGCCAAGGGGAAGGACGAGATTTGCGAGCTGGCGGATAGTTTTAACCACATGGCACAGCAGGTTGAAGATAAAATTGTACAGCTTTCGGATATGATAAGGCAGAAAGAGGATTTCACGGCAAATTTCGCCCATGAACTAAAGACCCCGATGACTTCTGTCATTGGCTATGCCGACATGCTCTATCAGCGCAAGCTGCCGAGAGAGGAAGTAAAGAAAGCCGCCGGATATATACTGGACGAGGGTATGCGTTTGGAGGCATTGTCGCTGAAACTGATGGATCTATTCGTGCTGGACAAACAGGATTTCCTGCTGGAAGAACTGTCGGCGCCGGAAATGTTTGAAAACATGCGCCAAGGAATTGTACCTTTATGTGAAAAGTATGGCGTAGTTTTGCATATGGCGATGGAGGAAGGCATAATTCGGGTAGATTTTGACCTCTTTAAAACACTGATATTAAATCTTGCAGACAACGCCGTCAAATCAGGAGGCAGAGACCTCTGGCTCAGCGGTAAAGCAGATGGAAATTTTTATCGGATAGAGATCCGGGATAACGGAAGAGGTATCCCAAAAGAGGAACTTGGCAGGATAATGGAGGCATTTTATATGGTTGACAAATCCCGCTCCAGAAAACAGCATGGAGCCGGGCTTGGTATGACTCTGGCGGCTAAGATTGCAGAAAACCATAATGCAAAGATGGAGATTGACAGCGATGGAACAACCGGGACTACGGTCCGTCTTGCATTCACTCTGACAAACGGAGGCGGAGATGAAGAAACTATCATGGAATAAACGACAAATACATGTCCCATTTTCTAATAAATATACGGTCCTTACCATGTTTCTGGTTGTTGTTTTTTCTCTTGCCAGCATGGCGGGCATGAATCTGATTCTGCGGGCAAGAGAACATCAGCTTCTGTCGGCACACGGGGAAATTACGACGGGAAATGCAATTTATGAGTGGCAGAAGCGGGAAAATATTTCTATTGCGCAGATGGAAGAAGCCATAAGCAATTGGGAGGAATATAAAATGATTGCCCATACCCCGGTAAACAGACAGATTTCTATGGAGGAGGCGGTAAAAGCAGGGAAGGTTTGGCTTACCCGGATGAAATTTGTAGGATATAACTGGGAGGAAGATGCAAACGCCCAAATACACTCCGTGCATGCAACGCTTGGCGCACAAAAAGAATTAGAAGAAATACAGATACACCCCTATTACAGTTTCTGGAAAGTGAATATTTCCGGACATTCCCTGGGAGCTGTTTTATATATCAATGCAGTAACCGCACAGGTTTGGCGGGCAGAACTTACTTTCTATGAGAATTTGCCAGAGGAGATGCCATACTGGAAATTGAAAGAATTTATAGAATTATCCGGCATAAATCCTCATTATGAGGGAGCCGTCCCCAATGAGGAGGGGACAAAGGCAACCTGGGAGGTTGAGGACAGCCGGCTATATGCCTGGATGGATTTTTCATATCGCAAGGCTAACGGTTACAGAAAAAAACTAACAGGTATCGACAAGGATGTGATTAACGATGATGTGATAATGAGAGAATGCGTACAGTTAAACATGGGTTTGAAAGTGCGGCAGGAAGCAAAAACCGGAAGAGAATAAATGCATCAGCCATAGCGGCTAAATTTTACAACTTTGACACAACTTTGATGAAAGTAAGACGCAACACTCAGGTAAGATTATGTATATCCTGCCTGGGTGTTTTTCTAATCTATGCGAAGACTGAAACATTTCCATGCAGCGTCGCAGCCCACATGAGATAAAACAGATGATGAGGCAGGAAATATATGAGATTGGAGATGAAGGAGGATATGAAAAAATCAATGGCATTAAAAACACTGCTGCGTGCACCGTTAAAGGCGCTGCTGACGTTCCTGCTGATTGCAGCGGCTTCGTTTGCACTGTTTTCCCGTGTTACAGATTATGCCGTCACTACGCGGGAAAACAGGAAGGCGGAGAACTTTTACTACGCCAATGCCTCTCTCAGCAACTATGTGCCGAATACCTATGTCGAAACGGAATATGTCAATTCACCGGATGGGACAACATCAACGGGTTATGGGTTCATGTATAAGATGGAACAGAAACCGGAGCCGACGAAGCAACAAATGGAAGAATTTAAATCATTGCCTGGCGTGACGCTTGTCGATAAACACTATCTGGGAGCCGGACGGGTGGAAGACTATAAACGCTTGAACCGCTTGGAGCACTCGGGCAGCTCTAGTGGATACTTCTTGTTTGAGGGTACATATAAAGGGTATGAGGATGCAAACAGCAATCCCTCCATCTTGTGTGATCATGTCAGTCTGAAATTTGATGACGTCAAGGTGATCGCCTGCGATGGAGGACCTGAGATTGAGCGCTCTTTCACGGTGTCTAATATCCCTTTGGGAGATATGTATTATGCAAAATCTCCCTACACACGGGAATTTTACGACAACCTAAAGATAGGGAGCAGGTGCCTGATGCTGGCGTTAAATTCAGGATGGCGGCGTGAATCGGTTGGCGAATCAGGCATCCATTTTTACCCTCAGGATTGGGGAGAAGGCTCTTTATCTGTCATAGATGGAGAACCAGACAATTATCTGGAGACGGAACCCTTTGCCCGCCAAAAGTCCTGGCTAAACGCAATAGAACATAACAATCACGTTTTCGAGATTGAGTATACCTCTGACATGCGTATCGTAACAAGAGGAGGAATGATCTCTGAGGGACGCATATTTACGCAAGGAGATACGGACGTCTGTGTCGTAAGCACAGAATTTCTAAAAGAAAATGGATTGTCCGTCGGAGACAACATCCGCATCCGGCTGGGAGACCAGATTTATCATGATTTCCTGGGTGCACTGGCAGAAACAAACTCAGAGGATGACAGACAGATTATTTATCCCGAAAAGGTACCGGAATACGTGAAAACCGTAGAAGTTACGATTGTCGGCGCATATGATGATCCAAACAAAAATTCAGCATACCCGTTGAATCCCAATACGATTTATCTGCCATCCGCTCTTATGCCGGAGGAAATTGCCAATCTGGAGCCTGATTTCAGAGAGATCGTTCTCTTTGTTGAGGACACCCGCGACATAGAGGCGTTCCACAAGGCAGTCGTAGCGTTTGCAGAAGAGGTAGGCTGTGATTTGGAATTTGACGACGGGGGATGGCTGGAAGTAAAAGACAGCCTTCGTATGGGCGCGTTGACCTCCTTTTTAACCACTCTTTTGTATGTTGCTGGCGCAGTATTATCATTATTTCTCGCCGTGTACCTTTATATCGGGCGAAATATGAAGTCTTATGCTATCATGCGTACGCTTGGCGTTCCCGGCAAGGCGGCGGAACATTCTGTTTTACTGCCTTTTGTAGCTGTGTCCGTATTGGCAATGCCCTTGGGCGGCATAACGGGACTTTATTATGCGCAAAGCATGGCGGCAAAGGCTCTTGCGCGCATGGCGGACAGCGCGCCCAAAGAATATGTTCCCGATACGACACTGCCCGTAAGCATAGTAATTTTGTGCCTGCTGGCGGAGTTATCATTCGTCTCGTTGACAGCTTACTTTTTCCTGCGCAGCATAAAACAAACACCGCCGCTGGAACTACTACAGGAAGGCTCGCAGAAAAAAGCGTCAAAACAAAAAGAGCCTGCGCCAAAGGTGCAAGAGACGGTGTTAGCCATGCCTGACCTCTCAAAACTTTCCGTTACCGGGGAAGCAATTGCACAGGGAACGTATGGCGCTGTCCGCCATGTGGCATCCTATATCGTGCGCCATATGCGGCGCGGCATTACAAAGACGGCAGTATCGCTAATTCTTGCCGTTGTACTGACTGCGGGCATTGGAACGCTTGTGCTGGCGAATGTCACATACCGCGACGCCTACTATACGACCAATGTACATGGCAGTGCGTCAGCCTATTCTCTTACATCCGCAAGAGCGTTGTCAACTTCACCGCTGATTAAAAATTTTTACTGTCACGATACCTTCAGCATACGGGTAGAAGGATCAAAAAGCGATCATATCATGACGATTAGCAACGATCTTATGCGCTACATGGGAAATTGTACGGTAAATTATGCCGACGGATATGATATCTCCGCTTTTGAGGGGACTGCACAGTTATGCCTGGTTGGCAAGGAAGCCGCAAAAGAGCTTGACGTTTCCCCAGGCGATGAGATTGGCATTTTGTCAAGCATGCTTTATACGATGCTGAAGAAGGGCGTAGCCGCTGAAGAAGATGTGTCCGTCTATAAAATGTATAAGGTGATAGGAATTGTAGATTCTGAAGATGCAAATGTCAGCAAGAGCATTTTTTCAGGAATACGATGTGATTTACAAAGACTGTTTTCTATGGACTTTGATGTGGATAAATGCGAATTTATTCTGACAGACAACGATAAAGTTGACGAGATGGAAGTTTTGCTGGAGGAAGAATTAAATAAGAGCATTATCTATTCGCCGGGACCGTCTTACCATCTCGACACCAGTGGGCTTGTAAATATTCAGCGCATCCGCTCCTTGCTGGCTTCGCTCTTTCCCATTGCCGTTGCCGCCGCCCTACTCATCGGGCTATTTGGACCGCTGCTTGTAATCTTGCAATCGACTCAGGAAGCGTCATACTTACGCATCCTGGGCGTCACAAAAAAGCGCGTCCGATGTATGCTGGTGTTTGAACAGCTTGCTTTATGCATAGCGGGAATCATCCTTACGGCAGCCTTGTTAGCCCTTTACAACCTAAATCTGTTTGCAAGGAGCATAGAGACGCTTGCCTTGTGCTGGGCATTGTATCTTTGTGGCGCCGCCTGCGGTGCAGTCACAGCGTCAGTGTTGGTGACAAGACGCAAAGTTTTGGAACTTTTGCAGGTAAAGGAGTAAGAATACGCATATTATTTCAGGAATTATAGCAATTTTTGATGATGAACACTGGAAAAGGAGTGAAACATATGTCAGCTTTGACTTTAACAAACGTATCTTATAAATATAAAAATGCACGAAAAAATGCTGTCTCGGATATTTCCTGTAAATTCGAGGAAGGAACCGTCTACGCTATCGTAGGCCCCTCCGGTTCCGGAAAGTCTACGCTGCTTTCCCTGCTGGCAGGGCTGGACCTTCCCACAGAGGGGGATATTACCCTTGACGCCGACAGCCTCAAGGAACTAAACCTTGATCGTTACCGCAGGGAGAGTATCTCCATGATCTTTCAGGCATTCCATTTATTTCCGCTGATGACGGTGATGGAGAACGTCTGCTTTCCCATGGAACTGTGCGGGGTAAGCCCGAAAGACGCCCGGCCCAGGGCGGAGAAACTGCTCGAGGGCGTGGGCATCACAAAAGAGCAGATGGGACGTTTCCCCTCAAAGCTTTCGGGCGGAGAACGGCAGCGCGTGGCGATAGCAAGGAGCCTTGCCTCCAACGCGAAAATCATACTCGGGGATGAGCCGACCGGTAACCTCGACGGCGCAAATACGCAGAATATTGTTGATATCCTGTGCAGCCTTGCACATGAACAGGGATATTGCGTCATTATCGTCACGCATGACATGGAAGTCGCAGAAGCTGCGGACGTTGCCCTGAGGATGAGGGACGGCGGGCTGTGGGCGATCGTGTAAGGCATGAATAACGCATAATTTTTTCTGCGGCCATACGCTTCTGTTAATACCAAAAGGGCAGGTTATTCTAAAAGGCGATAATGCGTATTTCTACTTTTTCCTTCCTGAATAATCTGTCCTTTTTCTATCATTTGTTTTAATAAACGACCACATGTTGACTGGCTGATTCCCAACACATTTTCCACATCTTTTCTTGTAAAAGTACGCTGTTCTTTTGCCAAAGCAATTATCGTTTCCTCATGTATGCTGCTCATTGCCTTGTCGGCAACCGCTTTCTTTTGCTTGACAGATACATTCAGATTTGGAAGAATGATCTTAAACGCATTATCAGAAGTTTCAATTTTGGGCGTTACATCGCTTCCCGAATACGCCTCCATAATCTTCAACATACCTGTTCCATAGGCTTCTATTAATTCCAAACGGTAAAATACATTTGCCAGCTTCACATTCCTGCACACGGATATCCCCATCATTACATCTTTCAGAGTAACGCCGCTTACAAGTCCTCCAATAGAGGTAAACTCCATTCGGTCTGAATAAATACTTATAAAAGTACTAGCCCGGAAAGAATACTCTCGATGCACAAGCAGATTCAGAAGAGCCTCTCTAACCGCTATCTCCGGGTAGTCCCGTTGATCAATCCGTCGGAGTTTTAGGAAAGTGGAATGAGTTTGGTTGTGAAAGTCAATATAATCATATACTTCTCTCATCTGCCGAAACAGCGAACCGGAAAATTCCTTCCGATCTTTGAATTCATTTTGGGTAGTTCCCTCAAAGACAGCTGCCTTAATGGTATACACACACTGCTCAGATAGTAAAAGACCTAGATTTGTATAAATACCATCACGGCTCATAATCCCCAATGTTTTCATCTGCGCCTGACCAAAAAGGACATTTCTTTCGGAAAATTCCTGTTTTGACGATTCAAAGGTTAAATTCTGTTCCAGAGATCTCATTTCCTCAAAATGATCTCCATCTGTTTCTTTAATCATACGGCGAATTGTCGTATTAGTGGCTGGAACAGACGAATAACCTTGACGAACATAAACGCCTTCCGGGCGCAAGCCCTTTTTTGCAATGTAATAGGGACGTTCTGTTCCCTGTTGAATATCAACGACAACAATCTGTTTCCCATCTTCGTTTAAGGTTCTATAATGTAAAAACATCGTTAAATCCGGCTTAATTGCATCCCGGATCATATTGCTAATCTGTAAGGCAGCCCCATCCGGGTCATCCAGCCCAATTACTGTTCCATCGTCCTGAACGCCAATATACAGTTTTCCTCCTTCACAATTTGCAAAAGCAATAATCTCTTTCTTGATATCGTCGACCACAATAGATTTCAATTCTACAGTCTCGCTTTCTTGATAAACCATCTAATCGCCTCCTAAAATATTCTGCTCATATTCTAACCATTCTAACCATTCTTGTCAAATATGATTAGAAAATTGGTTAGAAAATAAGTTAGAAAAAGCTGCTGCAATTATTTTTCAAATTGCAGCAGCTTTTTCTAACTTATTTCTTAATCTTTACTTTCTTCTTATTGCTCCAGCCGGAATAATAAGTCTTCCCGGCTACTTTCTTGTAGGTACGCGCCCTTACATAGTATGTCTTTCCTTTCTTTAGCCTGGAAATTATCTCCTTCGTCTTTGATGCTTTCTTGACTTTCCGGCTCTTCGCAGCGGCTTTGGCAAATTTTTTGTTTGTGGAATACTGGATCTCATATCCAGTTGCTTTCGCGTTCTTCTTCCACTTTACGGTAACCTTGCCGGACGCCGCGCTTTTTGCGCTGGTAATCTTCACGCCTGCCGGATTTACCTTCACAGTGACCTTCTTACTTGCTGCCTTGTAATTCTTAGAAGCTGCCGCCTTAATCGTAATCACCGTCTTGCCCACGAAGTTTTTGGGAATGGTGACTTTGCCTTTCTTGCTCACCTTTATGCGTTTATTCTTACTGCTGTATGTCAGCGCGCCGCTCCTTGCGCACTTTGCCTTGAGAGAGAAAGCCTTTGCCTTCTTTGCCGTCTTCTTCGTTACGTTGGAGGCTTTGATGGTGGTCTTCGCCTTGTTTATCTTAAATATCTTCTCCAGCGCGCCAGTGTACTTTCCGGCTCCCTTAACTACGGTTGCCGCCGTCCCCGCGTTAAGGTTATTTTTATAGGAAACTGTGTAGTCCGTCCCTTTTCGCAGGGTGGTAGAACCGTTTTTCACTGTCACGGCGAGCTCTTTCTTTTTACCATCATATGTATAAGATTTTGCCCCTAATTCCAGCGTGCAGGCAGAGATATTCACTTTGTCCGTAACCGTTACGGCAACTTTCGCAGAAGCCCCGTTATGGTTCGCATCCCCGGAGGCCGTGACTGTTATTTCCGCGGTACCAGCTCCAACGCCTAAAACCACGCCGTCCTCGTCCACCACGGCAACTTCTTCATTGTCAGACTTATATTCCAATGTCCCGAATCCGCTGGCAGATATTTTCTTTTTATCTCCGATACAGAGAATCCCCGGCGCGATGCCCGATTTGACTTCCTGCGCCGCTTTATGGATGGTAAACGGTTTTCTGATAATTCCTTTATAATCACCGATACCTATCACTTCCGCATAAGCCGTTCCGGCATTGATATTTTCACTGTACGAGATGATATAATCTTTTTTCTCCAATCCAGTGACTGTAATCTCCGGTTCCCTGGCAGTGCCATCATATACAAACGAATCCTGCGCCAAGGAAACTGTGACGTTTCCTGCCTCAATGGAGGATGCCTGCGAACCTGCGCTGACAGAGTTGACCTCAACGGACGTTTCCGCGGAAAGGCCTGTGCCTGCAAGCGAGAAGGTAATCCTGGACTTGCCGGGCAGATTGCCTTTCAACAGCACGCTGGCATGTCCGGTTTCATCCGTCTCTACCATAGCGCTGCCTACGCTGACGATACTGGGAGAATCTGAAACAACCAGTAACGTTTTTCCTGCGCCGGCCTTTTGCGGAAGAATCTGCACATCCAACAATGTGCCGGAACGATACGGAACCTCCATCGCCTTAGCTGCTAGTATAATAATGGTGTAGTCAATCAAGACTACTTGGTTAATAAATTTCTAAAA
>CAJURU010000034.1 GCA_910588845.1 uncultured Lachnospiraceae bacterium | reverse complement strand
ACAACAGAAAGTCCTGTACGGCATTTTTTATTAAAAAGTTGTAAACTGGTGTTAAAATAGAGAATATAAATATTATCTTTGTGGAGGAGGATGCGATATGGGAAGCAGTCAGAAATTAAAAAGGCATAAAATATTGCCGCTGGTGTTATCATTTGCATTGGTTCTGGGAAATGTCGTTTTATCTCCCCAGCCGCAGCTGCAAAAGGTGCAGGCATCAGAGGGGGAGGTACATATTTACGCAGACACGCCGGGAGATGAGAGTTCGGCAAAATATACCCTGACGGCGAATGGCACAGAAGTTCCGGTCATCAAGTACAGCCGCAATGGAAATAATTTTGACATTGCCCGCGCTGCGTCTGCGGACGCCACGCCGGAGTATACGGTACAGGTATCGGAAACCATAAATGAGGTGGCAGTTTATCCGCAGCGCTATTATCCCAGGGAGGCGCTTCATATCAGCGATGATAAGCGCAGTGTGACATTTACGATGTCTGATAAACTTCGCTATGCGTTTGTGATGATTAACGGCGGCCCGGCAGATCAAGCAGGTAAACCGTATCTCGCCATCATCAATGATCCGCCTGAGCGAGCAGAGGATATTCCCGATCCCGCGGACTCTAATGTGCTGAATTTTAAGAGTTTCATGGAGCAGTATTTGCGGGAACATCCGAATTCAGAGGCGCAGCAGGCGGAGCCGGCAGGCACGACAAGTGGCGGTACAGTTTATGAAGCCGGGAAATTGGTGGATAATGGCGCCGCGCAGGTTCGATTCCCGGATAAGCGCAAGATGACAACGGATGATGCAAGTTATGCCTTGCAGGCGGCTTTGGATGAAATTTATGCACAAGGGTCTCCCTATGATACCTTATATTTTCCGGCAGGCGCCTATAGTTGTTCCGGTCTGGAAATCCGTGGCCGCCAGGGCAAGCATGTCACCATTTATTTGGAAGAAGGCGCTTTGGTAAAAAACCGTATCCAGGAATGTATGCAGGCAATGGAACCGGCTATCGGAATCTGGGACTCGTCCGATATCACCATTTCCGGCAGGGGTATTTTTGACGGAAACGGCGTGGAGAATTACAGAAAGGACCGCCATGATGCGAAAGACAGCTGCCACCAGGGCGGCGTGATGATTGTGCGTTCTTCCGATATTGTCTTTCAAGATACGTATGTGCGCGATGCCAAGCAGTGGAATTGGGAGTCTCATGGGAGCAAGAACTGTACGTTAAATAATGTAAAGGGGTTGACCCCCTACAATCAGCCCTGGGTGGATGGACTTGATATGGCGAGCGCGCAGAACCTGACGATCAATGGTGCGTTGACATTGGGAAATGACGATAATTTTGCCAGCGGGCATTATAATCCCAGCGATGGATTTCCGAATACGGTTCCGGGGTACGACCAGTACAACAGCGACTGCTTGCAGTGGGACACGGAAGATTCTTTTCATGTAATTGTCAGCAATACGCTGGGCTGGAGCTTTGGCGGCGGCAACGGCATTCGTCTGGGGCATGACGCTTATGATCATGCCATGAAAGATTATACATTTGAGAATGTAAATACCACGAATTTTACCGGAGGCGGCAATGGAATTACGGTTCAGAACGGGACAGGGAATAAGCGGCCTTATCCGCGGTATGAATCGCTGACGTTTACAAATTGTTCTTTTGACACTACACGGGTGGGCACGAACTTTAACATCAACGGACTTGATGGAGAAAATAAGATTGCCAGCGTGACGCTCGATGGCTGTTGGTTTTCCAATGGGGATGCGTTCAGCTATGTGAGTAATGTCAAAGATTTGACTGTTAAGAACCATTATGTGGGTGGAGAGCGGGTGATTGTCAGCAGCCAGGCGGGATTGACGGCAACGGAAGTCACAAACGATGCGCATGACTGGTTTGACAACCATGCTCCGTCATTTTTACAGCCATCCTTCAGCACCAGCGAAATAATTGCCGGGGAAGCTCTAGCGTTTACCGTGCAGGCGCAGGATGCGGACCAAGATGCGGTCACGCTTGATGTGGAGGAAGGTACGTTACCAGAGGGAGCGGCGTTCAGTTCTGCTACAGGTAGGTTTACCTGGACGCCGGTGGAGGCACAAGTCGGCAGATATACGGTAGTCTTTACGGCTTCCGACCGACACGAAGTCACCAAAAAGAATGTGGAGATTACTGTAAAATCCGCAAAATTTGAGACTGTGGCGGCGGGAGCTTTGGCGGATGCAACCGTGAAATCTTATCAGGCCGAAAAAGAGGAAAATTACGGGACGCAAGATTATATACGTACGATGCGTATGAGCGACGCCATTTCAGACAATTCGGCAGTTGGTATTTTTGGCGAGGCAGTAGGCGGCAGTACCAGTGATAACAGGGATTCTAAGATTTCATTCCTGTCGTTTGACGCGGGAAAAATCAGAGAAAGTCTGGAAAAGCTTGACAAAGCAGAGATTCAGCTTACTTATATTGGACGCCGCGACAGCCGTGTAACCGGAGAAGACACTTTGTTGGCAGTTCCGGTTACGGGGAATTGGAGCGAGGCAGAATTGAAGTGGACGAACATGCCTGCGCTGAGTACATCCGGCGTCAAATCCTCAGCGCCGTTTTTGGTGGATAAGAACAATGTTATCATGGCGCAGGATAAGCAATACAGTACAAGCCAGGCTATAGACGGAACGAAAGTGACGATTGATGTGACCGAGTGGGTGCGGGCGTTAGATAAGGATGCGCAGATATTTTCCGTTGCAGTCTGTGACGCAAAGGGATGGGAGCTTGCTTTTGTCAGCCGCGAAGGCGCGCAGAATATGACGGAAGCTGACGCAGATATGGCGCCGTCCCTGCTGTTGTCAGTGAAGAAAAATAGCGAAGGAAATACAGGAGGGAACACCCCTCCGGGTGATAACGAAGGATCAGGAGATAACAAAAATCCGGGAGATAATACACCGCCAGCCAATAACCCGCCTGCAAAAGTCAAGGTGAAGAAAGTGTCCGTCAGCGCCCCTTCCAAGCAGATTGCCGCCGGGAAAAAGGTAGCTTTGAAGGCGGATGTAACGCCGAAAAAGGCGAGCAACCCTGCTGTGAAATGGACGAGCAGCAATAAGAAATATGCTACCGTAAACAGCAAAGGAGTGGTGACGACCAAACGTGCGGGAAAGGGAAAGACTGTCACCATCAAAGCCACCGCCAGAGACGGCAGCAATAAATATGCATCTGTGCGCATAAAAATTATGAAAAACGCCGTCAAAAAGGTGACAATCAAAAATAAACCGAAGACGCTGAAAGCAGGTAAAAAAATCACGCTGAAAACGGTTGTTAAAGCGGAAGGCAAAAACGGCAAAACAGTCAATAAAACTTTGAAGTGGAGCAGTTCCAACAAAAAATATGCGGTCGTCACTTCCAAAGGGAAAGTCACAGCCAAACGTGCGGGAAAGGGAAAGACCGTCACTATCCGCGTTGTTTCTACGGACGGCACGAATAAGAAAGCCAGCGTGAAAATTATAATTCGCTGATACTTTATAAACAAATCGTAACCCCGGCGAACAGGACTGTACAGCCGGGGTTGTTTTCTACAGCGGCTTATGATATGATAATGCGGAGCTGCTATTTGATAGTTATGGAATAAGTAGGGCAGATAATCGCGGCTGCAAGCGTCGAAAGACCGCAGGTGAGGAAAGTCCGGGCTTCACAGGGCAGGATGCCGGCTAACGGCCGGTGGAGGCGACTCCAAGGACAGTGCAACAGAAATGTACCGCTATTTGCTATGCAAATAGTAAGGGTGGAAGGGCAGTGTAAGAGACTACCGCCTGTCCGGCAACGGGCAGGGCACATGTAAACCCCATCCGAAGCAAGACCGAACGGAAGCGTTGACGTGGCCCGCCAGCTTCAGGTAGGTCGCAGGATCTGGCTGGCAACAGTCAGGCTAGATAGATGATTATCCACGACATAACCCGGCTTACCGCCCTGCTTATTCCAACAGTTTGCCGTGCATACCTGATTTATTACCAAATCATAAACAATTCTTAAAAGAAAATAACTCCATTGACTTCCTATTTTTTCTGCGCTACCATGGAGGAAACATACCGCATAGGAGACAGAGAGATGAAACAGAAGATGCAACAATTTATGATGGGAAGATATGGCGCTGACCAGCTTGGGCGGTTACTGATGGGAATTTCTATACTTTTTCTGTTAGTTTCACTGTTTACGAGGCTGGATATTTTTTGTATACTTGCATTGGGTCTCATGGCGTATGAATATTACCGCATGATGTCCAGGAAGATTGAGCAGAGGTATGCGGAGAACCAGAAGTACCTGAATGGCAGATATCGTCTGGCGGTTAAGTGGAACCGGCGCAAAGAGCGTTTCAGACAGCGCAAGGATTACCATTTCTACAGATGTCCTTCCTGTAAGCAGAAAGTAAGAGTGCCCAAGGGCAAGGGGAGGATCTGTATTACCTGCCCCAAGTGTAAGGGAGAATTTATTAAGAAGAGTTAAGATATAACTGCAAAGAATGAGAAGTCCCTCAAGCCGACTGCGGCTTTGGGATTTCTTTTTTTGGGGAAAATTTGCGTTTGCGCTTGTGCATTAATCCGTGTGTAGATTGCATTTTCTATTTAGATATCTCAAATTTCTATCATATTTGCTATTTATAATGAATGAAGCGGTTCCTGGGCGTGGACAATAACTGCAAACGGAACCCCGAAGGGATATTATGTTATAAAGAATAGGAGAAATATCGAAAAGCAGATGGAGGAGAAGATGGATCATTTAGACGAATTGGAAGCGGAGGCAATATATATTATGCGCGAAGTGGCGGCGGAATGTGAAAAGCCGGTGATGCTTTATTCCATAGGGAAGGATTCTTCCGTTATGTTGCATCTTGCAATGAAAGCCTTTTACCCGGAAAAGCCTCCTTTTCCGTTTCTGCATGTAAATACTACATGGAAGTTTGCGGAGATGATAAAGTTTCGGGATGAGACGGCGAAGAAGCTGGGGATTGAAATGCTCGAGTATATCAATGAGGAAGGAGTGGAGCAGGGGATTAATCCTTTTGACCATGGCTCTTCCTACACGGATATCATGAAGACACAGGCATTGAAGCAGGCGTTAGACAAATATGGTTTTACGGCTGCTTTTGGCGGCGGCAGGAGGGACGAGGAGAAATCCAGGGCTAAGGAGCGTATTTTTTCATTTCGCAACGAGAGCCATGCCTGGGATCCTAAGAACCAGAGGCCGGAGATGTGGAAGTTATTCAATACGAGAATTAAGCAAGGTGAGAGCATTCGCGTATTTCCCTTGTCTAATTGGACGGAAAAAGATATCTGGCAGTATATCCGCAGGGAGAACATACCCATCGTTTCCCTGTATTTTGCCGCGCCAAGACCTGTGATATCCAGGGATGGGCAGCTGATTATGGTGGATGACGACAGGATCAAACTGCGGGAGGGAGAGACTGTTGAGACGCGCAAGGTGAGATTCCGCACGCTTGGTTGTTATCCGCTTACCGGAGCCATGGAATCTGAGGCGGATACGCTCGATGCGATTATAGAAGAGACTTTGTCTTCGGTGGAATCAGAGAGGACAAGCCGTATTATTGACTCGGATGGCGGTTCAGCCAGTATGGAGAAAAGAAAACGAGAGGGATATTTCTGATTATGGAAGATAATTTATTGAAATTTATTACATGCGGCAGTGTGGACGACGGAAAATCTACGCTGATTGGGCACATGCTTTACGATGCAAAATTACTTTTTGCAGATCAAAAGCGCGCGCTGGAGTTAGATTCTAAGGTGGGTTCCCGGGAGGGAAAGATTGATTATTCGCTTCTTTTAGACGGTCTGATGGCAGAACGTGAGCAGGGGATTACCATTGATGTAGCGTACCGATATTTCAGTACGGAGCGCAGAAGTTTTATTGTGGCGGACACCCCAGGACATGAGGAATATACGCGCAATATGGCGGTGGGAGCCAGTTTTGCGTCTCTAGCCGTAATTCTTGTGGATGCCAGCCAGGGCGTACTCGTGCAGACCAGGCGCCATGCCAGGATTTGTTCCCTGATGGGAATAAAACATTTTGTTTTTGCTGTGAACAAGATGGATCTCGTTCATTATGACCAGCTGAAATTCAAAAAGATTGAGAAAGATATCAAGATTCTGATGGCAGAATTTGATTATGGCACGCTGAGAATCATCCCCGTGTCGGCTACAGAAGGAGATAATATCACAACTAAATCCAAGAAAATGCCATGGTACGCGAAGGAAACGCTTTTAGCTTTTCTGGAAGAGGTAAATGTCAATGAAAAAGACGACTGGAAAGGGTTTTCCATGCCGGTGCAGAGAGTATGCCGGCCGAATCATAATTTCCGCGGATTTCAGGGGCAGATATCTTCCGGGGAGGTTGCCGTGGGTGATACCGTGACGGTAATGCCCAGCAAGGAGAGCGCTAAGGTGACAAAGATTTTCCAGGGTGACACGCAAGTGGAAAAGAGCGGCGGCGGCCAGGCAGTTACACTCCAGCTTGATACAGAGATAGATATTTCCAGGGGATGTATTTTACAAAAAGGTTATGAGCTTTGTGTCGGCAATATGATTGCCGTTTCTATTTTATGGATGGATGATAACCGTCTGGTGTCAGGCCGTATTTTCTGGCTGAAGATTGGCACGCAGATGATTCCGGCCACCGTCATGAATATTAAATACAAAGTTGATGTAAATACAGGTGCGGAAGTCTATGCAGACGCGATTTATAAGAATGAGATTGCTTTCTGTGAGATTTCTGTGGGAAGCAATATTGTGTTTGACCGGTTTGAGAATAACAGGGAGCTTGGCTCGCTGATTCTGATTGACCGCATAACTAATATGACTTCTGCCTGCGGCGTGGTGATGTATCCGCTTACCAGGGGCGACAACGTTACGTGGCACGATATGGATATCACCAGGGAAATGCGCGAGAGCGCATTGGAACAGAAGGCTGTTACCATCTGGATGACCGGGCTTTCGGGCTCCGGCAAATCTACGCTGGCAAATGAACTGGAGAAGCGTTTGTTTGCCATGGGCAAGCATACCATGATTTTGGATGGAGATAATGTCAGAATGGGGTTAAATAAGAACCTTGGATTTGCGGAAAACGACAGGATTGAGAATATCCGCAGGATAGCAGAGGTCAGCAAATTAATGAATGATGCGGGCCTGATTGTACTGACAGCGTTCATCTCTCCTTATAGATTGGACAGGAGGAATGCGAAAGAGATTATCGGCGGTAATTTTATTGAGGTTTATGTGAACACGCCGTTGGAAGAATGCGAAAAGCGGGATGTGAAAGGGCTTTATCGAAAAGCAAGGAAGGGACAGATCGCCAATTTTACAGGAATATCCGCGAAATATGAGGAGCCGGAGAATCCCGATATAGTGGTAGATACAAGCGAGCACAGCCTGGATGAATGTGTGGAGATTGTTTTAAAGAGTTTGGAAGGGCTTTTGTAAGCGCGCAGGATAAAAAGATCATGTATTGCTGGAGGAGAAAATGGCAACAGTATATTTATGTATAGGAACACAGAAGACAGGAACCACTTCCTTACAGCGCTTCATGGCTATGAATAAGGAGGCCCTCAGGAAGCAGGGGTTTTGTTATCCGGGGATGGATTTCCTGGGATTTGAGAGCATTTATAATAAGAGGAACGGGCATTTCTTGGCTTATCTGTCTTTTAATGAAGAGAGAGTGAGAAACCGCGAGGAGGAGCGGAAGAAACGGGAAGAAGCGTACAGCATGCTGGCGCAGGCGGCTAAAGAGTATCCAAATATTGTGCTTTCCGACGAGGTTATCTGGTATCAGTGCAAGAAATATAAGAATTTCTGGCAGGAAGTGGTTGAGGAATTTAAGAAGATCAATTGCGAGGTAAAGGTAGTCGTGTATCTGCGCAGGCAGGATCTGGTGCTGCAGTCTCTGTGGAACCAGCGTGTGAAAAGGAAACCGTGCATTACGCAGACTTTTGACGAATGGCTGCAAGAGAATGGGCATAAATGGTTTCCGCTTGATTACTACGGGCATTTGATGAAAATTGCCAAGGTTGTGGGCAAAGAAAATATATTTGTGCGGGTATTCGAGAAAGGGCAGTTTGAGGGGGCTGAAAATTCCTTGCTGTCTGATTATATGCAGACGATCGGCTTACAGATGACGGATGAGTTTATCATTGATAAGCAAGAGGTAAATTTTGCCCTCAGCGGCAATTTCATTATGATGAAGCAGATCATGAATAGTATGCCGGAGTATCTTGAGATGGATAACTTCATGTGGGAAGAGTTGGTGTCAGCCAGCGTCTGTCAGGCATCGCAGAACAAACACGAGAAGACGAGCATGCTGTCTTATGAAGAAGGGCAGTTATTTATGCAGCAATTTGAGGAGGGCAACCGCAGGGTGGCGCAGGAATTCCTTGGAAGGGAAGACGGCGTTTTGTTCCGTGAGCCGATACCTAATTTACCAAAGTGGCGGGTAAATGAAGAGACGATGAATCGGGATATGTTGACGTTTCTTGTGGAAATGTTTTGCAAATATGAGAATGAAATCAGGGAGTTGAATACCAGGATAGAGGATTTAGAAAAAGAAATGGGGATTGTAGGAAGGGAACAAAAGAAATTGGCAAACAGGAGCGGCCTGGTATCGAAAGGTTACCGTAAGGTAAAGAGAATGATAAAGAATGGGGCATTACAGTAGAGAGGAGCATTTATGGACGGGGCAACGGTATTGCTGGTTGAAGATGAAGCCAAGCTGTTGGAGACCTTATCAGATTTCCTTGAGTTAAACCACTATCATGTCATACAGGCAACCGACGGGCTGGATGGAATACAGAAATTTAACACACACCATACAGATATAGATATTGTGCTGCTGGACGTGATGCTTCCTTTTGCCGATGGTTACGAGGTATTAAAGCAGATTCGTTTATGCTCTAATGTGCCGGTAATCTTATTGACGGCGAAAGAAGAAGTGGAAGATCAAATTAAAGGTTTTTCTTATGGCGCGGATGATTATATTATAAAGCCATATACGTTATCAATTGTAAAATTACATATTGAAGCTGTGCTCAAGCGTTATGGGTATGGAAGGGATTTTCTCTATGCGGGAGACGTTAAAATAGAAGTAAGGGCGAAAAAAGTCTATGTGAAGGATGTTTTTATTGAGACAACGCCCAAAGAATTTGAGCTGCTCCATATTCTGATAAGGAACCAGGGGGCAGTGCTTACGAGAGATTACATTCTTGATACGGTCTGGGGAGATTACTATGTTGGGGATGTGCGGACAATTGACACTCTGGTGAAACAGTTGAGGAAAAAATTGGGTGATACCTCATATATCCGAACGGTTTATGGGGTTGGATATTGTTTTGAGGTAAAGGGAAATGAAAAGAAAGATTAGCGCCTGGATTTTTATGACGTACTGGATATTGGCCCTCATGATTGTCAGTTGCTGTGTATTGTGTTATAAGGTTTTCTTTCCGTTGTATTATGATATGACGAAGGATAAGCAGATACGCGAAGCCTATCTTGATATAGAAGACCTTGATCTGGCTAATCTTGAGGAGGAGGATTTTTCGGTCTTTGCCGATTATGAGGAAGAAAACCTCAGTTTTACCATCGCAGACGAGGAGCTGAATCCCGTTTATACGACCAGGGGAAGTAACATCAAATATTTGATATATAGAAATGTGGAGATGAAAAAAAATCTCTTTTCTAAGAAACCTGGAGTAATAAAAAGAAACAGTAAATTGAAGGAGACGACAAAGCTCAGAGGGATCATCACCCAGAACAAAATTGATTATTATGTCGTTATCAAAGATACCATCCAGAAATTGGGAACAGGCAAAGTGTCTGAACAGTTTTTGGCTGTTGTTTCGGTGTCGATGTTCTTGCTGGGCAGCCTGCTTATCTGGAAATTTTCTAAGAATTTGTCTGCACCGATGGAGGGACTTGCGGATGTGGCGGAAAAGATTGCCAAAGGAGATTTTGCGAAACGTGCTGTGGGAAAGGACAAATATGAGGAAGCCGTCAGGCTTACCCAAAGTATCAATAGCATGGCTGAACAGCTTGAGCGGAATGAGGAGCAGATTGAGGAGAACAGGCGGCAGCAGCTTCGCCAGAATATGTACCAGGAGCGTATAGACAAGGTGCGTAAAGATTTCATGGCGAATATTTCCCATGAGCTGAAGACGCCGCTTGCCGTAATTTCCAGCCAGTCTGAGATGCTTGGATTTGCGGACGGGGAGAAAAGGCAGTATTATCTTTCCTCTATTCAAGAGGAAGTGCAGAAAGTCACTGGCATGGTCAGCAGGCTCTTAGATTTCTCCGCTATGGAACATAATATGGAAGACATGATGCAGAAAACGCTGGATATGAAGGAGGTTATGGAATATATCCTCATGAAATATGAGGGATTGGTAAAGAAGAAACATTTGCATATGGAGACTTTTCTGGAGGATGAATGCTTTGTGTACGGCGACCAGGAATATATTGAACAGGCAGTCAACAATTATATGATGAACGCCATTGAGCATATGAATATGGGAGGCAGTCTCAGGGTCACATTGAAGAAGCAGAAGAACAGTATTCGGGTGGGTGTGTATAATACAGGCAGACAGATACCCAAGGAAGACATGGAAAAGATATGGAGTGGGTTTTATACCACGAAGCAGAAGAGTGCGGACGCTTATTCCCATGTGGGATTGGGATTGTACATTGTACAGAATGTGGTTACTATGCAGAATGGTAAATGCGGCGTCAAGAATCTGCCCGAGGGCGTGGAGTTCTGGTTTACCTTGCCGCGGGTAATGCCGGTATCGGAGAATTCATAGTTTGATTATAGAAATTTATCAGCTCTTTTAAGGGAGTTGCCATACTAATGAAAATTGCGAGATATAGATTCGTTCAAAAGGTTTACATTGCTTTGCAATGTAAACAACATGCACAAAAATTATCTTGGGAAGCTAGCTTCCCAGAGTGATTTTTGTGCATTCTGTCTTTGCCGCATAAGCGGCAAGAGCTTTTGAATGAGTAAATTTATTATGTGCGGCGATCTCCTTTTGAATATCTTGCAATTTATATTAATGCGGAGTCTCCTTTTTGCATCACTCTTTTTTAGCAAATTAGCGGGAATGGCTGCGCAGACGAATTCTTTGGCCTTTGTATTTTTCCTCGCAATATTTGCAGCGGTAAGTTTCCGTTGCCTCATCCGTCAGCAGGAAAATCTGATCGAGTTCCTGCTCAATGGAGGTGATGCAGCGCGGGTTGCGGCAGTGGATAACGTTCTTAATCTCCTTTGGCAGGTGAAGTACCCGTTTTTCTACAATCTGTTCTCCTTTAATGATATTGACAGTAATGTTATGGTCAATAAAACCCAGCACATCTAAATCGAGGGTGTCAATATTACATTCAACTTTTAAGATATCTTTCTTGCCCATCTTATTGCTGCGCGCGTTCTTGATAATGGCGACACAGCAGTCAAGCTCATCCAGTTTGAGATCGTGGTAAAGGGACAGGCTGGTCCCTGCCTGGATGTGGTCTAATACAAAGCCTTCCGTAATCGCGCCTACATTTAACATACTTCCACCTCCAGTAATGTAAGAATTAGAGCCATGCGCACATAGACGCCGTATTGGGCCTGCTGAAAGTAAGCGGCTCTGGGATCGTCATCGACTTCCACGGAGATTTCATTCACTCTGGGAAGCGGATGCATGACAATCATATCGTCCTTGGCGAGAGACATTTTTTTCTTATTGAGGATGTAGAAATCTTTCATCCGTACGTAATCGTCTTCATTGAAGAAACGCTCCTTCTGTACCCTTGTCATGTAGAGGATGTCCAGATCCGCCATCGCCTCTTCCAAACGTTCCACTTCCCGGAACGGTACGTTATTTTTGTGCAGAACATCCTCGCGGATATAGCTGGGGACACGTAATTCTTCCGGGGAGATCAATGTGAATTGGATGTTGGGATAACGAATAAGAGCATGGATCAGTGAATGGACGGTACGGCCAAATTTTAAATCACCGCAAAGTCCGATATTAAGATTGTCCAGGCGTCCCTTCAGCGAGCGGATGGTAAGCAGGTCGGTCAGTGTCTGTGTAGGGTGCTGGTGGCCGCCGTCTCCCGCGTTGATGACGGGGATCTTAGATTTCTCAGAGGCTACGAGCGGCGCGCCTTCTTTGGGGTGGCGCATGGCACAGATATCTGCATAACAGGAGATCACGCGGATCGTGTCAGAAACGCTCTCGCCCTTGGCAGCGGAGCTGCTGTCTGCGCTGGAAAAGCCGAGTACGCTGCCTCCCAGGTTCATCATGGCAGCTTCAAAGCTCAGGCGTGTACGTGTGCTGGGCTCATAAAAACAGGTTGCAAGCTTTTTCCCTTCACATGCGTGAGCATATTTCCGGGGATTTTTTTCGATGTCATTTGCCAAAGTTAGCAGTTTGTCCAATTCTTCTACGGACAAATCCAGCGGGCTCATTAAATGCTGCATAAATTCCTCCTACGATGTCGTATTTTTCTTATCATATCTCAGACAAGGTTAAATTTCAAGAGGAAAAAGATTTGCAGCATCATTAAATTTATAGTAAAATTTGATGTGAATTATCAACGATTATAAAAATGAAAAATTGACGAGGTGTTTACAAATGGAAAATGACAAGAGACAGTATGAGGAGAAAAAGAGAGTTCTGTTTTTCGGCCTTCCCTGGACGTTTACCAGGTATATGATCGGTGAGGAGTTTTTGACTGTAAAGAAAGGGCTTCTAAAGACTGTAGAGGATGACTGCTATATGTATAAGGTGCAGGACGTAAAGATGACAACGACGCTGCTGGAGCGGATATTTAAGCTCTCCACGGTCATCTGTTACACCGGAGACACCACGGATCCCCAGATTTCCCTTACGCATATCAAAAATGCCAGGGAGATCAAGGGATTCATTTTAGAGGCGTCTGAGGAGGCGAGACGTAGGAGACGTACCATGAATACGCTCGATATTGGCGCTGTTGATGGGGAGGAGTTGTAATCGGTGTTTTTGTAAATATGTGTGTTGCGTCAACACATATCTTGCGCGATGATGTTATTGTTCAGAAATCTGCCGCGCTGGTTTTGGGGAATGCATCAATAAGTTTTCAAAAATGAGCCCCGCCGCCATCCAGAAAGGGGCAAAGTCCAGGCGGATTACGCCGTTTATATTTGTGCGGGCCTTACTATAGTCCCAGGGGCAGATTTTATATTTTTTGAGGATGCTTCCGCTGACATACTCGCCCAGAAAGATAAATATGCCATAGAACATTGCCCGGATTGCAGCCGGGAAATTGCGCATAAGTTTGCAGATTGGTTTAAAAAAAGCGGCCATACCATAAATCGGGAACATCCACAGGGATGTCTGTCCCATAAGCTGTAATTCACGTTTTCGGTAGGAGTCGAGAGCCGTAAAAATGATTTCCATGCACCATCCGGTGAGTCCACATAGTAAAAAATTCTTTTTCATGGGCATTATTATAACCATTTTTGCAGAACCTATGCAAAAAATGTTGACGTGGAAGAGAGAGACATTATATAATAGATATGTTGTGAAAATTTAGTACAAAGGAGTATGGTATTATGAAAAAAATGAGAAAGTTCAGTTTGCTGCTTGTGGCAATGCTGGTAATGACAATGTTAGGAGGGTGCGGCAGCTTTGACGCCAGCGGATACATAAAGGCTCTGCTTGATAACTCCTACAAGAATGATTCTGCAGCGTTTGTAGAGCAGAAAGTGGGAACAGAAGAACAGGCAAAAGAATTGTATGATCTGGGGATTAAGACAGAGGTGGAAAGCCTGATTTCCGGCGTGAGCATTTCCGATGAACTTCAGAATGAATTCACGACAGTGTTACAGGACGTTTATAAGAACGTAAAGTATACGGTGGGAGAGGCAACCAAGCAGGATGACAATTCCTATGTAGTGGAAATAAAATACCAGAAGATGAAAGTATTTGCAGCGGCTATGGAGAAATTCCAGGAAGGTCAGCAGGCATATACAGACGAACTCTCAGAGCAGGTTCAAAACGGCGGGGAATATCCTTCTGAGGATGAAATCAATGAAAAAGTATATACTATTTTAAAAGATGCACTCAAAGAGGCGGCGCAGAATGCAGAGTACGAGGATGAGGCGTCCACGACTGTCCGGGTAGAGTTAAACGAGAAGGTTTACAGCCCAAATCAGGAGGACGTTGAAGCGTTAGAATATGCGTTGTTTGATTTGGAAGAGGCATCTGGCCTGGGTGAACAGTAAAGTTTAAGAAATAGGACTGGAGGGAATAACATGGCGGAGAATGAGAAATGCAGCAGCGCATCGACCTGCTCGAGGGAGAGTTGTGAGGGATGCCCGAGTAAGGACGGCGCAACTCAGAGCCTTATAGAAGAAATGAATCCGTTTTCCAGTGTGAAAAAAGTGATTGGCGTTGTCAGCGGTAAAGGCGGCGTAGGAAAGTCTTTTGTGACCGCTTCCCTGGCTATGGCAATGAAAGAAAAAGGATATGAGGTAGGAATCTTGGACGCAGACATCACAGGGCCGTCCATCCCTAAGATGTACGGCGTGCATGGACCCGCGGAGGGAAATGATTTGGGATTATTTCCAGTTCTTGCTGCTGATGGCACAAAGATTATGTCCGTTAATCTCCTGATGGATGATGAAGAGGCTCCTGTTATTTGGCGTGGGCCGGTAATTGCCTCTACGGTAAAGCAATTTTGGCATGATGTATACTGGGGCGATTTGGATTATCTTTTTGTGGATATGCCTCCGGGAACCGGGGATGTGCCGCTCACGGTATTCCAATCTTTGCCGGTAGATGGGATAATGATAGTGACTTCACCACAGGAATTGGTGCAGCTGATTGTAAAGAAAGCCATTAACATGGCATCTATGATGGACATTCCTGTGTTGGGGCTGATAGAAAACTACAGTTATCTTAAATGTCCGGACTGTGGAAAAGAGATTAAATTGTTCGGTGACAGCAAGATTGAGGAGGTGTCCGCAGAAATTGGCGTTCCAGTTTTAGGGAAGATGCCTTTAGACCCGGAATATGCTAAGTTAGCGGATGAAGGAAAGTTCCATCAAATTAAAAACCCTTATCTGAAAGATGCAGTGGATAAGGTAGAGAAAATTTAACCTTTTGACATCGTGAAGCCTTACAGGGAGCGGATTTGCCCTCTGTAGGGCTTCTTTTAACAAAAAAATTTTGTGAGTAATTCATAATTGATTTTTAAGGATGAAGGGCTTACAATACCCATACGGATTTGAGAAACCCTGATTTAGATCGCGGCTTATGATGTTAAAAGGGGTGTCGTACATATATAATTTCTAGGTCACAAATTCGTTCAAAAGGTTTCCATTGCGTAGCAATGTAAACAATATGCATAAAAATCACTCTGGGAAGCTAGCTTCCCAAGATAATTTTTATGCATTCTGTCTTCGCCGCATAAGCGGCAAGACCTTTTGAACGAGATGGTATCATTGTGGGTCTGCTCTTCTTTTTTATTAGGAAACTCCCTTTTAACAGAAAATAAAATTTTACAAACAAGTTTCGATTTCATAACAGGCAAATCCCAACCGTACGGAAGATTTTTCCGTTTCATTATCCAGCCGCCGGCATTCTCTGTGTCGGCACAAAACTATCTTTTTATTTCTGCATAGGAATTTCAGGCCGGTATTTTTATCTGTAACGAATACCGGAGCTTACAGGAATTCTTTATCAGTTGGCAGGATTTTCGCCAATTACCAATGCATGAAGGAAGAAAAGAAAACGCTGCTTTCTTAAGCGGCAACAGAAAAATAAGCTGAATGGAAATAAAGGTATCAGATGTCTATATCCGAAAGGCAGCCATTTACGCCTGAGATGGTTATATCGGAAAGGTAGTCTCTGCGGCGTCACATGTATTGCCGAAGTCCATTCTGCGGAGAGGAGGGACAGCCATGAAAGTTATTTTTGAGGAATACAGCGGTATTATCATCACGGCAGTGGCAATCATTGCGCTGATTGCAGTCGTGGGACTGCTGCTTGCTACGAATGGTCCGGTACATTCGGCGTTTGTCGATTTGATAGACAAATTATTTAAGATGGCAAAGGTTTAGCGTCCTGTCTGCTTACCGATAGCGAAGGACAATGGCATCAAGCGGGCAGCCCTTATTGTCCGGGCTGTCCGTACAGACGATCAGTGAATATTGGAGGTAAAAATGAAGTATGACTGGGAATTGACAGAAGAGGAATTTGGACCTTTTTATTCCTTTATACAAGATAAAAATGTAACAGATATAGATTACAATGGAAAAACTTTGTGGATTGCAGATTTACAGCGTGGACGCTATCAGGCGGACGCGGTTGTCAGAGAGGAATTTATAGAACGTTTCACCCACCGCATTGCCAACCGTGTCAACAAGCCTTTTAACCGCGCGAATAATGTACTGGAGGCGGAGACAAATGAGCTGAGGATTAGTATTGTCCATGAATCGGCGGCGGTGTCGGGGCGCAGTATCTGCATTCGCAAATCACTTCCTCAGGTGCGCCAGACCGTGGAAGGGATGTTAGACAGCGGATACTGTACGGTGGAGATTTTGAGTCTTCTAATCAATTGTGTGAAAGCGAAGATGAATTTTGCATTCTGCGGCGAGCCTGGCGTGGGTAAGACGGAATGCGCCAAATTTTTTTCCAGGTTCATCCCACCAAATCAGCGCGCAATTACAATTGAGGACAATTTAGAAATGCATTTTCATGAAATTAATCCGGAAAATGACTGCGTAGAACTTCAGGTCAGCAAAGATCTGTCTTATACAGATGCCATTAAGCTCTGTCTGAGGCAGAACCCCAAATGGATTATCTTATCGGAAGCGCGTTCCACGGAGGTTCAGTACCTCTTAGAGCAATGGTCTACCGGGGTCTATGGTTTTACTACGCTGCATTTAGACGATCTGCGCAATCTGCCGGACCGCATCATGAATATGATCGGCCGTTCCAGGGACGCGGACAGATTGGAAAATTATATTTATGAGTTTATCAGTGTAGGCGTGCTGCTGCGGCAGTACCAGAATGAGAAAGGGATGCTTGAGCGCTATATAGACCAGATGTGTTTCTTTGACAGGTCTGAAGGAAAAAATGCAATTTATATGTTGGTGGAGGATGGCAAACAAGTTTCAGACGTAATTCCAGGCGATATTTTAAGGAGGTTACGCCGGGCAGGGATTGAAGAACCATTTCACTGTCCACAGACATGCGCATACGAGCCATTGGACATTGCCCTGGTGAAAGCGTCCCGCCAATCATTACAGGAGGTTGTATGACGGAAAGAATTGACAAATCCAAGAAGATAGGGAGAGGAGGAAAATTTGAGCTTTTCCTTCCAGGAAATCTGCAAAGGCAGATTGACAGCTATGGTTATAGCTTTTCTATGGGAAGGTATTGTGTATTTTTGTCGGTATCTGTGACTTGCGCTGTGGGCTGCGGGCTTTTGTTCAGCCTGCGCTGGTATCTGATTATACTGGTGGCGATTGCTTGCGCCATATCATTGCCATCGCTCATATTGGCAGGCTATAAGCAGATGTATGAGCATAAGCAGTTTTTAGATGTGTCGGACTACATGGACCAGATGTTGTATTCGTTTCGTCTGAACCAGAAAATTCTCCTTGCCCTCAAAGATACCCGCACATTATTTCAGGAGGGCAGGATGCATGAGGTGATGGGAGAAGCAATTCAGTATATTGAGCGCGGCAGCTTCCATTACGAATTGTACAAGGAGGCATTAGAAATTATTGAGCGCGCTTATCCGGCGAAGCGGCTTGTTTCCATACATGAATATCTGAGGACTGTAGAGAGCAACGGCGGGGCTTGTGATGAAGGGATTGAGTTATTGTTGCAGGATAAGGCAGTCTGGGCAGACAATGTGATGCTGTTGCAGGAGGACAAGAAAGCGGCGCGCCTGCGGGCTGTGTTCTCATTGATTGTTACGATGCTGCTTGCAGTAATTTTCCATATGGTATACCGCTCTATGCCTGAACAGTACACAATCGTCTACCATCCGCTTACCCAAGCGGTGACGACGCTTTATCTGCTGTTAAATATAGCAATCTTTTGTAAAGTGAATAGGCAGATTGCTAAGAGTTGGATTGTACCGGAGGATATGGAAGAGGAGAAGCTGTCAAGTTATTTTCAGATGATAATTCATTATGACGAGAAAAAAGAGGCGAGAAAGAGTTTTATTTTTGCGGCTGCGGCTTTGGCGATTGCGTTGCTGACATGCTTGTTCCAGTGTTTTATTGCAGCCGCAGTGGCAGCCGTTGCCGGGATTCTTTTACTGAGCCAGCACAAAATAGGATATCGCATTGCCTTTGACAAAGTGGTGCGGGAAATTAATCGTGTATTTCCGGGGTGGTTGATGGAAATGGCGCTCCTTCTGCAAGGCAACAATGTACAGGTCTCTATAGAAAAGACGATAGCGCATGCGCCTATTGTATTGCGGAGTGAGTTACAGCAGTTATCGGACCAGCTCAAACGTACCCCGGATGCGATTGAGCCTTATCTGGAATTCTTAGGAACATTTGAGTTGTCAGCTGTGCTCTCTTCTATGAAGATGCTCTATGCCATCTCGGAATCCGGTAACGGTGATGCGCAGTCGCAAATTCGTATTCTTGTGCAGCGTAACAGTAAGATGATGGATAAGGCGGAGAAATTGTCGAATGAGAAAAGCCTCGCTGGAATCAATGGAATTTTTTATCTTCCACAGATGACGGTTTCTTTACAGACGGTGGTAAACATGGTGGTGTTCATGTTGATGTTTTTGGCGCAGATGAAGCTGTAGAATGCCAGGTGTCTCGGCAGCAAGAGGCGGCAAGACCTTATGTAAATATAAATAAAGATTGAGAAAGAGAGAGAATCATGGGACAGATAATGAAAACATATCTGGGAATTTTTTTTCTGCTGGTGACGGGGATGGTTGGCATTGGCGTGGTGACAGCCGGAATCCAGTCTGCGAACGCCAGAAATTATCATGCGGATGTCATTAGTGAGATAGAGTGCAGCAATTTTAACGATGCAGTGATATCGTCGTGCAGACAGCAGGCGAAAGAGGCCGGGTACGAGCTGGTAGTAAAGACGATGGTATATAATTCGCAGGAGCATACGAAAATGGCCGAGGTTATCCTGCATTACGAATATGCAATCCCAGTACTGAACCTAGTGACAGACCATCAGGTGCGGGGATTTGCAAAATAAGTCAGGGAGGTGGAATATGATGAAACATATCGTAGAGGAATTTGGAGGTTCTATCATTTATGTGATAGCCGGAGGCAGTATGCTGGGAATCTTTGCATATTTGCTGGAAATGTTGGTGAGATAAAGAGTTGAAATGAAAGAATCAGTGACAGGAAATAAAGTGGAGAACAAGTAATGGGAAATGAAGTGAAGAATTATCATTGGGAGGTCAAGGAGAATGAGAGAAGTATTGGAAGAATACAGTAAGTTGATCATTGCGGCAGTGACATCTGTACTGCTGGTCGGATTTGCGGCAGCTTTTCTAACGACAGGGCAGGTTTTTGAGGCTATTAAGATGTTTTCACAGAGCATTTGTTAGGAGGTTTCATGAAAAAAGTTTATCAGGCGGTTTCAGAAATGGTTCTTCCGGCGATTGTATTTTCTGCCGTCGTGTCAATCCTTGTGGGCGCCGCTTTATTCGCCAGAATAGGCGGGCGCATGGAAACAGCGGGAGAAGATTTTTCCCAGATGGCAGATGCACAGACAGTGCAAGCGTTATGTGAAAGGGAACTGCCAATTATCCAATGTGTAGGGAAAAAGCGCTGGGAGGCCGGCGAATGCATTTTGGTACGAGAGGTATTTACAGCGCTAGATATGGATGGCAATTTTATAGAGCCTGTGGTTTTAGATATCATAGACCAGGATGGTGAGAGCGCAATGGAGTGTTACAACAAGGAAATCGGGCAGGTAATATTTCCGGCAAGGGGGATATATACATTTCTGCTTTCAGCAACGGACGAACAGAGAAAAAGAAGCGCTGTGAAGATTTCTCTTCTTGTGGACGGAAGATAGGAAGGAGACAGTATGAAACATATGATTTTCGGCATTGCGCTCTTGGCGGTCACAATCATGGTGATAGCCGGGGCGATGGTTGTCAGCGGCAGTGATGTTCGGGTAAACGAGGCGGATAAAGCATTGAATACAGCAGTGGAACAAACATTGGAGCAGCTCAAGAAATATGGAAGCTATGAAATCGGCAATGAACAGGAGTTAATCGCAGATTTTCAGCAATCTCTGCTCATGCATATTTCCTCTGACGCCAGCATAAAAGTAAAAATTCTTACCGCAGACACGGAGAAAGGCGTATTGGATGTAGAAATCACCGAGACATATAAGACCGTAAATGATAAAGTGAAACAGGCTGTCTGCCGAAAGACAGTGATTTTAGAAGAGTATTCAGAAAAACGAGGGTACTGCACAGTAGAATTCCTCATAGCCGGGACTGTTTATGAAAAATATTCTCTGTATAAGGGCAGTCGTATTGTTATCCCCAGGGAGCCTGGTAAGCGTGGCAGCGTATTTCGGGGATGGAAAAAGGCAGGAGAAGGCAGTTGGCTCAAAGAAGGCATGACGGCCGAAGAGGATATGGTATTTGAAGCAGTATTTGAATAAGAATGTAAGCGGTATTTCAATAAAAATTTAAAGGAGGAATTGCATGAAAATATTTCTAAGCATATGGTTATCGGCAGTATTTCTGATAACAGGTCTCCCTGTTTCCTGGCAGGAACAGAGTTTCCGGTATCCGGGAGAGGAAGCTTTGAGTGAACAAGCCCAAAAGCAGGAAGAGCCTGCGCATATTTTGCTTGGCGAAGAGGAATACGCAGAACAGACTTTAAAGGTTCCTAAGAAGAAAGAGGCTATATCAGGACCGGACATTTCAGAAGAGAGGGATGTGCCTGTAGGAGAAGTAGAGACGGACATCGTGAAGGAGGATAATGAGAAAGGTCGTGTAGAAACGGCTGAATTGAAATCTCAGGGAGGTGATGATAAAAAAGTAATAAAATATTCCGAAGAGGAGCATGAAAAAAGGCAGAGAGAAGAAACTGCTGAGAACCTGGAAGAAGTTTCCGAAGATAGGCGGGCAGCAGTGCCGTCTGTGGAGGTAAAACTGGATGGGGAGGAAAAGAACCTCACCCTGGAGAAAGGTGAAAGCGTTGAGTTCTTAAAAGAGGAAGGCTATCATATCATGCCAAGCCGCAAAGTCAAATGCGTTCATACGCCTTCCACCATCAATGCAAGCATAAAATGCAGGCGCTCAGACCAACCGCTGAATCCGACAAGAAATGAATTGATAAACAATATTGAGCTGACGGGAAAATTGAAAAACAAAAAGTATACGGCGAATACAGTCGCAGATGATAAGGGCGGAAAAGAAAATACGGTCACACATTTACGGTTGGAGGCAAAAGTGGATGCGCCGGGAATGAACAAAGAACTGCTGGCAGGTCCTTATCTCTGCGTGGACGGATATGCCGCATATGCATATTTTGAGGTACATTATTCTTACTGTCCTAATTCGGGCAAGTATTGTAAAGCAGGGGAATCCCATGTGTGGCTGGGATGCAAAGGTGGGGACAGTGGAATCATTGAATTTCATCCCACAGAATTCCAGCATACATTTACAATATATAAGAAAGTACCCAATAATTATTCGATAAAGTACAACGCCAATGGCGGTAGGGGAACGATCAATTGTCAGAATACGGTCTATGGGGATAAAGTGTCTTTAAGCAATGGAAATGGATATAAGCGTGCCGGTTATACTCTGATAGAGTGGAATACCAGGAAGGACGGTAAGGGAACAACATATAAGCTGGGGCAAAAGACAGAAAATTTAACATCCGCAAACGGCGGAGAAGTAACTTTGTATGCGCAGTGGCGTGTTAATACGTTGACAGTAAGGTACAATGCAAACGGTGGTTCTGTAAATGGGATGAATGCTCCTAATAAAATAGATATATTTGCCAATAAATGGAATTATAAATCAGGAAAAATGGATTTGGCAAATTTCTCATCTTTCCTGTTGTTAAGAACTGGATATGTGAGAAACGACGGCGCAGAATGGAACACAAAACCAGACGGTACAGGGAAAGCTTTTGACCAGGATGTCGGATATGAGATGACAGATTATGCGCCGGAACTCAAGAATGGGGATCAGGAAATTGTTGTGTATGCGCAGTGGAAACCGAGCGTCTATACGATTACTCTGAATAATGGGCTTGAGAATCCAAATAGGGCGGGAACTGGAAAGCTTTATAAAAAGTATGATACGGGGCTGTTTTTTGACAGTGCAGGCAGCAAAGCATTCTCATCAGGACAGTCGATTGTCCTGCCAAAGAAATCCGGGTATCTGTTCCAAGGCTACTATTTTAAAGGAATGGGTTTGGTTGATGATTCTAACAGTCAACTGGAAAAGAAGATGATTGACAGCAGCGGGCATCTGACAGAATATGGATTGAAAAGGAAAGCAGCCATAGGCAATGAGACATGGTATGCCAAGTACGATTATATGATTGGGTGCGAGGACTATGCAGATATTCCATGTGATTTAACGAAGACAGAGGGAGATAACAGGGAAGAGTTAGGTGTGTACCTTAGTTATGACAGCCGCGCCAGGAAGGTGTCTGTTCATACCAAGCAGACAGGGTGTGACATTTCGCTTACAGCGCAGCCGAAAGGAACAGAAATTGGCAAATTTCAATCGTCTCTGGGCGCGGGCTCTGCCTCGGGAAGTACAGGGGGCACCCAGAACGCCGAATTACCGCTTACGGTTCCAGAAGGAGCAGCATATCGGTTAGAAGTATGGAAAGAAAACAAGTCTCTCTGTGACAGATTCATATATTTTAAAGATGGGCGTTTCCGAACGCTTGTAAAGCTGGGGGAGAAGGACGCAGAAGAAGCAGGAGCAGGGGGCAGTCTTGCAGGCGACGCCTGGGGGACGTATGAAGCAGAATATCAATTATATGAGTATTATGGCTGTTCGGAGATTAAAAATATCCAGGCGCCCGGAAATGTACAGCGTTACTTCCGTTACAAAGACGTTAATATGGCATACAGCGGCAACGGCGCTACTTTTGGCAGAAATATGCTGGAATATGATGTCTCTTTAGAAAATATGTATCAGTTCCGGGAGAATGGCTTTGCCAAGGAGAGGATTGAGAAGAAATATACAAAAGACCGGAAGGAATACGAGTGTAGAGTGAGGTATAGCTTTCAGGGGTGGGAGATGGATTCAAAAACTTCTTATCGAGAAAAGCAAAAGGAGTGGCAGACATTTATTTACAGGGTAGCAAAAAAGAAAAAGATTATCTCAGACCATCCAGCGGAAGATGTACAAACCTATGAAGTAGTAAAACCAATTAGTGCTCTAGCGGCATTATTTAATACTTCTGTAGGAGCGGAAAAAGTTTGGAAAGAGAATTTAAAAGCAACAGGAAAGCCTAATAGCATACATGCAGTGGAGTATATTAATTTTCGGGCAAAGTGGGATTCGTGTCCTACCATTGTAGTGACGCCTGGGGAGAAAATGGAATTTTATGAGGGGGAGGAAGTAACAAAAGAGAAACTCGTTCGTCGGTTGACTGCACATGATAATGAGGATAATAATATGCATAACATATCTGGTATCACAGACCTGAATGATAATCTGCGTATTGTAAAAGTGACCTATCCAGAATCGAAGAATCACAGCCAGGCAGCCTATGAGAATACTTATGAGAAAGATGTGCCGGGAGATTTTCTTCTTGACACTTATTACCTCAAACTCGAAAAAAATGAAGTTGTCGATGTGCTTGTAACGTTTGCGGTTACGGATAGCATAGGGAACATCACGGAAGAACAGATTCCGGTTAGGGTAAAATATAACAATTATCCCAAAATCAGCAGCGAGGAGATATTCTATTACTTGAAGGAGGAGGCAAACCGTGGAGAAATTACGTCTACGGCATTAATCGGGCGGGCATCCGCAGAAGATGAGGAAGACGGCAATATTACTGGCGAGTTGAAACTGAAAGATTTCAATCCTCAGTTGATCAAGATGCAGACAGAAGCAAAGGCAGAATTTAATGTTACTTACCAAGTAACAGATGCTTATAAAAAGACGTCCTATAAGACGGTAAAAGTTGTAGTATGGGATGAGGATGCAGCGATTGCCGAGATGCCTCAACACTATGTCCGTTATATATCGGAGAAATATCTGAATACCCTCGAGGAGAATTCTGCCTGGAGGGAGCCGCAAAATTTTGCCTATCTGAAAAGTATTCTGAGAAATGATACGCCCATGCAGACGTGGGTTTTTACCCATGAAGATGTGCTTGCCGTTCAGGATTGGATTACTCAAGGTGGGAAAGGAAGCTGGAAGCTTGGACAAGAAGCGAACCAGGAGTTTGCGGCAAAATTTGCCCATTGCAGGAAATAGAGAGCTTAAAGAGGGAGCGGTGCTTGCCGCCGCTCTCTCTAAATAAATAATCTCCTATAATAAGGTATGACAGTTAGGATGCTCACTTATATATGAAACAGAAAAATTTATTGAAAAATGTTTTGTTTTTCAATAAAGGAAATGGTATAATGTAAGCCTTACAAACAACAGAAAATATATTTTGAGGGAAGGAAAGGTTAAGGGGATGAAAAGATTAATAAGTATGGCATTGGCAGCAGTGGTTTTGTCTGCAAGTATTCATGTAACTGGATTTCAAGTGCAGGCAGAAAAGGTGCAGGAAGAGGTAAAAGATATATCGGAATGTACGTTTCTTGAAATGAGGGAAGAACTCATATATGCAGGTTCGGGAGAAAGATTGATTATGTTGCCTCCTCAGAAGTATACAGGAAATGAGATTAAACCGGAAATCACGATCAAAGACGGCGATTATACATTAGTGGAGGGAACAGACTATAATGTCAGTGCTATGAGTCTTGCCGATAACGTAAATATCAATACAAATCCGTGGATGATAAAGAGTGTAACAGGTATCAACGATAAAATTACCGGATTATGGGTAATTGGAAAAGGAAATTACAAAGGTAGTGTAAGTTGCACATTTGCCATTCTTTCCGAACAACAGAAAGAGACAGACGATCACTTGATTTACAGTGACAAGATAATTTTGCAAGGATACGAGGGCGTTACAATTGACGGATATGTGGGACTAGAAACAGAAGTGACAATTCCTACTCACATTGGCGGAAAGCCGGTGCAGGAAATCAATGAAGATGCTTTTGCTTACAATCCAACTTTGGAAAAGGTTATTATCTCAGACAATGTATTCCGAATAATGGAAAATGCGTTTTATCACTGCGAAAATTTAAAGGAAGTGAAAATGTCCAGACAGCTTTGGGGGATTGATACATGTGCGTTTGCAGATTGTACGTCCTTAAAAGAGATTTCTTTGCCAGTAACTATGAAGGAAGTAGGGAATCACATATTTAGCGGCTGTTTGTCTATGGAGGCAGTCCATTCCGAATCTGAGATTATTTATGATGTTGATGGTGTACTTTTTGAGACAAATGGTGGATTTGACGACAGAACAAATGAGCTCTATTTTTATCCGCCGAAACGGCAGGCAGAGACTTTTTGTATTCCAAATGGCGTACAGAGTATATATGCAGATGCGTTTCGAGATGTAGGGTGTATAGGGAACATAGTCGTTCCATCTTCTGTAAGACTAATCATGCAAGGGCAATATGGCTCTTTCTATGGAATGAAGAATCCTGTCAATATCATATATAAACATGACGAACCTTCTACGTTACCGCAGGGTATCTTGGCCTCTGATACCTTCTACGACCTCCCGGCAGGTTCAACCGTGACCGTAAAGAATCAGGCAATGAAGGAGGCGGCAGAAGCGGCAGTGTCCGAGCAATGCAGGGATAATGTCACTGTGCGGATTGCCATAAAACCGTCCCAGGGATTTGAACTCGTCAAAAATTCGTTTCTGTTGTCGAAAGGAGAAGAGGCGCAGCTTCGTTGGAGCCAGGAGCCGGTGGACACGACGGAGAATATCACATGGCAGAGTTCGGATGAATCCGTGGCAAAGGTAGACCCCGTGTTGGGAAAGATTACCACGCATGGATATGGAGAATGCCTCGTCACAGGCACAGACGAGAGCGGGCATAAGCAGCAAGCAGAAGTAGTAGTGTTTGATGCATGCAGCAGCCATTCGCTCAAGATTCATGGATGGACCGGCGCGGACTGGCAGGAGGGAGTGACAGAATGCACGGTTGCAGTGGGTGAGGCAGATATATATTTAGAGGCAGAAGCGAACGGATATGCAGGGGCGCATGAAGTTGTTTTTAAGAGTGAAAATGAGGAGGTAGCTGCGGTAAGGGTTACAGAAAATAATCCCCAAAGAGCCTATCTTGATATTAAGAAACCAGGTACAGTTGTGATAACAGCTTCTTTTGATAACCATAATGATACTATTACGGACCGTGTAACGATCCATGTGGTAAAAACAATATCTGAGTTGCCTAAGCCTGATAATCCCGCCAATCCAGACAACCCTGGGAATCCAGGAAATCCAGAGAACCCGGAGAATAAAAAGCAGGATCATCTATTGCAATATAAGAAATCATTCCAGAGAGCATTTGGCGGTAAACCATTCAGCCTTAATGTAAAACGTAAGAAAGGAAACGGAACAATCAGCTACTTGAGTTCCAATAAGAAAGTTATTACCGTCAGCAAAAAAGGCATGGTAACGATAAAGGGAACCGGCCGGGCTGTCGTAACGGCGACTGCGAAGGAGACAGAAAAATATCGCAAAAAAACGGTGAAAATTACCGTCGATATAACCCCTAAGAAGCAGAAGGCAAGTGCAAAGACTAGAAAAGGAAAGAAGATAACGCTCAAGTGGAAAAAGGACATCAGGGCAACAGGCTATCAAGTGCAGTATTCTACAGATAGGAAGTTTAAGAAAGGCGTAAAGGTTAAGAAAATCGGTCGTTATAAGACAACAAGCCAAACTTTTAAAGGGCTGAAAAGGGGTAAGAATTATTATATCAGGGTGCGCTCCTATAAGAATATAAAATCAGGCGGTAAAACGAAGCCGCTATATGGCGCCTGGAGCAGTATTATAAAGAGTAAAAAGATAACTTAAGATTTGAAATTCTTACACCAGGCAAAGAGAAAGGATTGTTACGGTAAATAGCAAACATGCGGCCGTTGGCTGTATAAAGCCGTGTATCGTATGTTCTAAACTTAACCTTAATTATTCACCAAACACTTGTGAATGCGACTGAAAGCCGCATGGTTA
>CAJURU010000033.1 GCA_910588845.1 uncultured Lachnospiraceae bacterium | reverse complement strand
CACAAAGGGCTGGGGTAATTTTATATCTGACCGCATTAATATTTGGCGCTTACATATCTATAATTTTCGCCTGCACAGTCCTTCTGGGCTTTGAAATTTCTTCCAATTTTTTTTCCGCATCTTCTTTTAGTGCATGGGCATCTTTGTAATTGCTATCTTCCCATATCACCGTTTTTACCTTTGATGAATACTGGTGATTTTCCAGGTATGGCACCCCATGGTTTGCCTCCTCAATACCAATACCGTTTGCGCCGATCGGGATGATCCTTGTGGCGTAATCATAAGAATCACCGCTATCTTTCAATTCTGACAAATTTATTCCTTTTATAAAGTAAGAGCCCCTATCTGCCCCTATCTTATCCATGAGATATACCACTTTGTTTAAGGTGTCGAACTTGATTTCACAGGTGAATGCTTCCATGATTTTTTGTACCACGGCATAGGCTGTAACTTTTTTCAGGCTCACGCTCCTAATCCTGCTTTCCGGTATATTAGATATGCATGTCCACCCGGTATCTGTCAGCGCGTAGTCCGCCATTTCTTTCGCAGTGCAGTTCTCAGCCGTAAAGTCCTTCCATATCCTCCCTTCAATGGCTTCTGTGTTTAATACTGCGGTGATGTCCCTCCACCCCTCTGAACTTTGGGAATTTTCTTTTACCACAAATTCATCTTTGTCCGTCTGTACATAATATTCGTGCGGTATATTCCCCCTGGTTTGATGTATGGCGAAATACAGTTTCTTTTCCCCTGTGTACAGTTCGCTTTCTATGCGGGCATCTTTTTCAGCCTGTACCACTCCCATTGATTCATGTTCCGTGTTGTATATTTTTAGCAGCATCTACCGCCCTCCTATATATATCTTGGCTTGAACCGCAGTTTCATTTCCTGGTCTGCCTGGTCCATTTCTATTAGATTTGTTCCCGGCAGTAGTATGGGTAATCCCCATATATCAATATCCCCCATCTTATTGATGCCATCTTCCGTAAAAAGGCCTTTCTCGCCATCCAGCACTATTTTTTTTCTTTGGGAAATCCGTTTCACAGTAATCGGCTTTTCTTCTTGTGTGTACCGATCGCGGACTAATCCTTTAATTGTTATGGATGTTTTTCCTATAAATGGGGTGATTTCCATTACCGCTGGTGTTTCCGCATCTCCCGGATTATTAATATAGAATCTGCTCCCCATCCCTGACACTGAAATTTCCTCACCGTGCTCATATCCTACGAGTTCAAGCGTTGCTTTGTGGAATTTCTGTAGGGAAAGTTCGGCGGATGAAACATTATTCAATGCCATATGGTATAAATTCGGAAATCCTTCTAACTGTATTTCTGCCGGTGAAAGCAATGCCGCAATCAGTTTCCTTGTATTGCCCCATATAATATCCCTGCCCTCCCCTTCCAACATCACGGAAACTTTTATCTTTTTCATGCTGATTCCCGATTCCAGCAGAAGTGGGACTGCTGCCCCTTCTATCCACTGACTCTTATTGGATATGGAAGAGAATGCCGGTGTTACATTCCACTGGCGCGCGCCATATTCGCTTATATCTATTCCATTGATTTTCACCGTTTTAACCTCCTTCCCATCATGGCAAATTCTGCGCTCATGCTTCCGCTCAACGCCCCCACGGCTTTCCCCGTGTCCATTACTATCTGCTTTTCCGCCATTTGTGGGATGTACTTCTGCATCATTGCCAAAATTTCGCCCATCACCATAGCCGCGTTTCCATTATCTACCTTTACGTTTGTATACTGCTGCACTGGCGTACTTGTCAGATTGTTTACTGCCTGTACATTCCCTAGCGCATTCATGTATTGCCTATTTTCTAATATGCTTATTTCCTGGACTCTCCTCTGCTCCCTGCAAGCATCTAGCAGAGCCTTTACCATATCCCGGCCTTTTTTCTTTGCAGTTTTAGCCCCTTCCTCAATCCCTTCCCCGACCCCCGCCGGGAGTTGAAGGCCTATTTCTCTTTTGAATAACCTTGATGGGCTGTGGATTTCCGCCGCTTTCTGCATTTCTTTTTTTAGCTCTTCAATGAATCGTTTGGCAGACTTCTGCATAGCTTTTTTATCTTCCAATCCGGCAAGAATGCCTTCCAAGGTATTTTTCCCAATTTCCTTCCCGGCTGCCGGGAGTTTCCCTAAATCTTTGCTGATTGTGTCGCGCGCTTCTTTCAGCTTTACCTTATTGCTCTTCTTTCCCACGCCGCTTTTTATCCCGGAAACAAGTTTTGCAGTCGCGTCCTCCCCGGTTTTTTTAGTGGAATTTGCTATCTTTTTTAAAGAATTTGTTATGCCTTTATTCAGCCCTGCTATTGCTTTTTCATAGGTTTCTTTCAATTTATCAAGGCTTTTTTGCGCTGTTTCTTTGAGTTGTTCAATTTCCTTTTCCGTCTGTTTACGCATCGGCTCCATATCTTTTACCGCCTGTGACTGTGATAAATCTTTTTTCTGCTGCCACAATGCGGCGTATTCTTTGAGCTGTTCGTCCGTGAGCGTATTCAGGGAATGGAGGGCTGCTGACGCCTGCGGCCCCATTTCTTTTAATTCATCAAGTAACTCTGTGGGAAGCCCGCGCCCCGCCAGTTTTTCCAACTGTAACTCCCAATCTGCAATCCCGGCAACCTGTGTTTTTAAATTATGGAGCAGGGCTGCACCGCTCTCGCTCTCACTTTGGAACTGGTCAAACAGCCCGAAGCTGGAATAAATCGTGTCTGCCCTTTCCTTCACTGCGTCCTTATATGCATCCGTCAGGATTTTTATATCTTCCTTAAGTTTCGCCTGTACATCCTTTGAATTCTGCACATACTCCTCATTTAAGGTTTTTAGCTGTTCATTTAAATTTTGTTTGGCCTCATAATACTTCTGATCTGCTTCTATCCTCTCATTTGTGCCTTTCTTAAATTGCTTGCGCACAATATTCCAATAGTCTGCCTCTGCTTTTGCCGATACTTTGTAGTACACCTTATACTGTTCCAGCACTTGCCCGGATGCAGAGAGTTTCTCTTGTGACGCTGTTTTTTTTGCTGCTGTTTTTGCTTCTTTCTTATCCTGCTTATCCTCCTGGTATTTCTTTTTTGCATCCCTAAGGCTCTTTGTAGCTTCCCTGTAAGCTGCCGTGCCTTTTTTTAGCTGCTTCCTGATGTTTTCCCAGAATACAACTTCGCTTTTCAAAGTGGTGTCATGCTGCTTTTTGTATTCGCTGAACCATTTTGTCCCGGCTTCCAGGACTTCCTTAGAATAAGCTGCATTCGACTTCGCCGCCCCTTCCTTGTTCTTTCCAGATATGCCGAAATTCCCTTTTTTCTCCATGGACTTCTGTAATATAGTCTTGGCTTTTTTATGCGCGGCTTTTGCCATTTCCTCTGCGCTCTTTTCTACTTCCCTTGTCCCATCTTTAATTCCAATGGAGACTCCTTTTGGGATCATCTGCCCCACTTCTAATCTCATCACTTTTGAAGGGGAATTTATTTTCAGCGTTTTTTTCGTTATTTCCAGTGTAAGATTTGCCATCTTCCCAGCGCTGTCGGTCACTTCTTTCGTCCCGTCCTGGATTCCTTTTGCCATTCCTTTTGCCGCATTGAGCCCGGTATCATAATAGCTGTCAGTGATTTCGCCCGCCGTACTATCCTGCATCATGAGTACATTCTTGTATTTATCGCAGATTTCCCTAAATTCCGGTTCGCCATTCTGAAAAGCCTCCGATAGCTCTGCCACTGCATTGGCCCCCTGCGGCCCCATTTGCACCAAGTACTGGAAGAATTCGTCCGTCATTCCCTCGCCTGCCGCCCCGGCGAGGATTTTCAGGTTATCCCTCCATTGCTCCATCCCTTGCTCCTGCGATTCCAGATTTTCCAGCATTTCCTCTGTGCTTATCTCCTGGCCGGCGTTGAATTCATCAAAAATGCTTGCAACCCCTTCCAGGCTGCTGCGGATTCCATCTTCCATTTCTTTGTATGCCTCTGCCGCTTCCCGTGCCGCCATGGCCGAAGCCCCGGAATTTTCCTCCGCACTTTCGCCCATAATCCCATTCTGTTCAGCCACATTTGCCACTGCATCCGCCACTTCATCATATTCGTTTTTCGCTTCTTCCGATGTGTGCTGCGCATCTGATATTTGGCTGTCCAAGGCTTCCAGCTGATCGCGGTATTCCATCACTCTCACCCTGAGTTCCTCTTGCTGCTGTGCCGTCCCCTCCGAAACTGTGCCGTAATTCATTATTTCTTTCTGGCATTTTTGTTCCGTAGACACAAGCAGTTCTTCGGATGCTTTTAATTTTTTTACCACAGAATCCCTCTCATTCTGTGCTTTCGCCACGGCAATTTCCGCGCGCATCTGTTCTTGGAGGATTTCTCCCAGCATGCTTTGCTGGGCTTCCACGATCAACCTTTCCTTATTGGCTTCTATGATTTCCTTAATGCTCTCCCCATTCTTATTCAATTTCCCAGTGTTTTCATCAATGGACAAGTTCAATTCCGGCATGGCTTCATTCAGCTGGTCTATGTATGTTTTCATCAACTGCTTTTCACCATTTGTAAGGCTTTCTTTTTCCGCCAGGTTTATTAATTTTCCCGCCAGTTCATCATAGGCGTTGTATTCAGCCTCAATTCCCTCAATGCTGCTTTCCCTGGCTTTTTTAGCCTCCTCTGTGGAATTTTTTAGTTCGTCCACTTCATCCCCCAGCTCTTCTACGCTTTCCCGGCTTTTCCTTAATGGTTCGTCTGCATTTATCATTTCCTCCGTAGCCTTTTCCACGGCCTTGCTGAATGCCTTATATGCCACAGCCGCACCTGCAAGGGCTAGAAGCACTTGCGCGATCGGGTTCATAGCCATCACCGTATTAAATGCTGTCTGCGCCATGGTGGCTACCTTTGTGGCGATTGTATGCGCTCCCTGTGCTGCCGTCTGCGCCACGGTCGCACTTGTGTCGGCAGCCCTTGTGAATATCAGCATTTTTAATACCTTTATTACTTCTGCTCCCGCTGCTGTCTGCGAAAGTTTCCAGATTGTTGCCGCACCCGCAAGCCCTACCATGCCGACGCTTATAATCTCTATATTATCTGCTACAAATCCAAGCCCATCCCGGATTCCGGGAAGCCAATTCTTTTCCAGCGGCTCCATCAGTTTCAACTCTATTTCGCGTGCAATTCCTGCAATCTCACTGCCAATATCAGCATATTTTACTTCCTTTATGGATTCCATAGAATTTTTAGTTGCTGACATTTGCCCATTTACATCTGTCAGAGCCTTTACCCCGTCAATGCCAAGGTCTTCCCACATTGTCCCGAAAAGGTCGACGCCCGCTTGGTTCTGCGCTACCTGGTCGTCCATTGCAAATAATGCCTGTAACGTCTCTTCTGTTGCCGCCTGGGCTGCCGCGCCCCCTGCTGCAAACTTTTCCCTCATATTTTCCGCGTCCAGCCCCAGCAGCTCAAACCCTTCCGTGGTGCTCTGTGCCGTATCTTTTACCCGGATTCCAAATTCTTTGTAGGCATCCCCTAATTTATCTACAGAAAATGTTCCTGCTGACGTTCCGTTAGCCAGGGAATTAAAGAAGCCCTCTGCGCTGACGCCCATATTCTTGTAATGTACGGAATATTCGTTGATGGTATCTAATAAATCCTCATTCTTATTTAATCCCCCCTGCGCCCCCTGGGCTATAAGGCTGTACGCCTCCTTGGAGGATATGCCGAATGAATCCATGAGCATTTTTACCGCCCTTATCTGCTCCTGGTAATCCATGCCAAAGGTATCGCGCAGCGTTATGGCGTCCTCCGCTACATTTTTCAGCTGTTCAGAAGATAAATCTCCCAGGTTTCTTTTAATGATGCCGATTGCTTCCCCAAGGTCTTCAAAATTCTCCCCATAATTATTCCTATAGAGTTCCTTCATGATTTCCCCGTATTTCCCTGCCTCTGCGGCCGCTGCGCCAGTGCTTGCCACTACCTGCTGCTGCGCCGCTTCCATTTCTTTTGTAGTTTCGGCTGCTGCCTGGGCAAGCTCTGCGACTTTCTCAGTCACCGCCTCCACGGCTGAAGCTGCCAGGCTGCCCGCGAACACGTTCCCTATTTCGCTTGCGCTGTCTGCCGCCCCGTCCGCTTCCTGGGCAAGTTCCTCCATCCCATCCGCGCACGCCCTTGCACCCTCACCTGCCGCTTCCAGTGCATCCTCGTTCTCCCGCAATTCATTATTAGTGCGGTACAAGGCCGTCCGCGCCTGATTTAGCTGGGTTTCCCAATTTGTTACCCTTTCCCCTGCCAGCCGGTATTTATCCCGGCTTTTTTCCAGGTTTCCCGCCAGACGTTCTACCTCTTTGCGCTGCTCTTCCAATGCCTCAGAAGTAGTATCTGCGCTTCCTTCCATTTCCTCCATGCGTTCCCGCGCCTGCTTATAAATATCCTCCAATTCCCCCAGCTTTTCCCCGGCTTTTCCATACACTTCCCTGGCATGATTCAAGCCATTTGATACCTCATCCACCTTTTTCTGGTGCACATCCAGCGTACGGCGCAATAGATCGTGCCTGGCTCTTAGAGCTTCCATGCTGCTTTCCTGCCCTCTGAACTGTTCTTTTAACATTTGGCTCTCAGCTCTGAGGTTTTTGGTTTCCTGCTCCACGCTTTTTACTGCCTGTTTATATTCTTTTTCCCCATCCAGGGATATTACTGCTCCAATTTTTGCTCTTCCCATGTTTTTTGGCTCCTTTTTTTAGAAAAAGCAGCCCAGCCAGCCGCTTTTTCTAAATTTTGCATATTTTTTTATCTAAGGCAGTTCGTCAACCGTCATTTCCCGCTTTTTCAGCCCGTTCAGTTCCAAATATTCATTGTACAGCAGGAAAAATTTGCGAATCGTCATCGACATCACTTCTGATTCAGAAAAGTTGAGGATTTTACAGCCTATATACAGCATGCGCGCAACATTCAGCTTTTCCCCGGCTGCTGCGCGCTCTCCGGGTTTGGGTCTTCATCTTCCGGCACCGCCGCCCCGTATGCCTTTAAAATTCCTGCAAGTACTTCGTATTTATCACTCTCTGTAATCATCCAGCCAATTTCCTCTTCCGTATAGCTTTTGGCTTCCCATTCCCTATCGTAATACTTCCTGCGCTCCGTTTCATCGTTTAACAGGCTGCACAGTATGGTTTTGCACGCTTTCCAGGCTTTCCGTTGGTCTGATAGGCAGTCGATGACATCGTCAATTGGCATATCCATCCTATCTTGGATATCGTCTACGGCATTAAGTGTGAATAACAGGGCGTGCTCTTCTCCTCCAATCCTTACGGGTATTCCTTTTGGATTCAAACTACTCATTTATACCTCCACGTCTTCCTTGGCTTCCCCGCCGGTTTCCTGTCCTGGGTTCCCTGCTTGGATTTTGAACTTCTCATTAATAAAATCCTTGGCCTCCTTTTCCGTCTCAAATCCCACCTTAATGGAATAATTGCCGTTTTCCAGCGTATAGAAATCTCCTTCTAGCGTGGTATGCGTATAACTTACCTGCTCTTGCTTGGTCTCATATTCGTTTGTTGGCTCCTTAAACTGTACCCGGGGATAAATTACTGCCTTGTAAGGCTTTTCCCCTGTGGATTCCCCGATGCAGGCAACCCCCATATAAGGCGCGGCATCGTTGGAGTTGCAGGTGACAATATCTTTCTCTTCATCGTATTGGTGCCCGAGCGCCCCCGCATACGTTTTATTTGTAAATTCATTCACTTCTATGGAAATTGTGCCGGTAGTCACCGACGTGTCTGTCACCACGGCTCGGTTATCCCCAAAATCCTTCGTTGTGTTAGTGGAGGCTGTTGCCGTCAGTTTTGCAGACGGCCCCACATAAAAACCCTCTGCGTGCGTCCCGTCTTCCTGTAATTTTGCCATGCATACATATTGAAGCCCTTTTTTTGCCATAATCCTATTCCTCTCTTTCTTCCTGGATAGAACAGGAGAAGCAGATATGGAAATACCCGCCTTCCTTATCGTACATCCGTTCTATCTCGCTTATTGTAAACCCATTTGTTTCCAATGTTTCTTTGATTATTTTCTTTATTTTCTTGTAATTTTTTACAGTGTATAAATGCACCTGTATGTGGTTCGTCCATGCCTGGGCTTTCCCATCCCCAAAATCTTCCGGTACTTCCAAGCCTGAATTATACACGATATACTCATCCGGCGGCCTTTCCGCCGGACAAACTAACTCCCAGACATGATCCGTAATCCCGCCCAGCACCCGGAACAGCTTTTCATTCACTTCCATCAGCATCCACCGCCCTGTTGTAGCATTCTTGCATCTTTACAATTACTTTCGACTCTGCCCGAATTACAGCCTTTGTCACCGCCTGGCGCGCCTGTTGTTTTGATGTGCCATAATGGAGATATGCCAGCTTTTCCATATTTCTCACGCCTTTTTCGTCCTTTCCGGTTGGCTGAGCAACTCCAAAATATCCATATCTATTATGTTTAGTTTCGCTTTTTTTTACTGATTCTGCCAGCTCCCCTGTGGCATATCCTTTGTCCGCCTCCTCCCTGATAGCTTTTTTTAACTCTCCTTCCAGGATTGGTAACGCCCCATCTATCATTTGCTTCGCAATGTCATCCAGGCGCAAAGTCTCTTCTAGTTGTCTCATAAGTTGGTTAAACCCTGTCACTTCAAAATTTGCCATCTTATACGCATGTGAGCTCTATTTTGCTCTTCCCCTTTCTATACGTCCTTGCAATGCCGTACTTTGTCCCTTCGCTTATCAGCCCGGTTGGATATATCGTTTCCTTATCTGTTTTTACCGCAGACAGTTCAAAATCTTCCTGCCGTACTTCAAAAACAATTTTCGGGGTAATGCCCGCCCTCATTGCCTGGTAAAATTCACTCCTCACTACGCTTTTTTCTTCTGCGTAAACGGTTGTTTCTTTTGCCTCGCTTTTGAACGGCAACCCTCCCGGGTCCTTTTCAACTGTTTGTGTTATCAGCGTCACCTGCATCGCTTTTTCCCTCCTTGTATTCGCTGGATAAAGCCATCGCATCCCTTAGCGCCCCATATGCTACAAGAAAACCCTCCGGCTTATCATCGTAGCCGTAATGCCCTTTACAGTATAAGATTACTGCCTGTTTTGCCAGCGGATCTTGCGGATTCGTGATGTTGACGCCTGCAATCCGCATTTCCGAAAAGCACGCCTGGGCTAAAACCTTGATTTCTCCATCCGCATCAGGGGATTTTACGCGGACTGCCCTTTTTATTTCTTCTACAAGTTCATCCGTAATCTCCACGCGTTATCCCTTTCTTTATGATTTTGCTGTACTTGCGGCTTTTCTTTTTAACAGGGCGTGTGCATTTGGCGTAATCATGCCGCCATCTACGATTGCGTAGCCGCAGTAATCGGTTGTGCGCGCCTTGCTGTGTTCTTCCGTAGTCATACTGATGTTTTTATTTACATTGGCCGTATAGCCTCTCTGGGGATTTGACATCAGGATTTCGCCATCCTCCATAGAATCATCTTCTTTTACTGGCATAGACAGCACGCGGTACACGCCCCCGTTTACCACATCCGCCATAAGAATAGGCCGCCCATTGCCATCCTTTACGTTTGCCAGTTCATTCCAGATAGTATTTGAATTTGCATATATATTCAGCCCATGCGCATAGCCTCCCTTAATTTTGCTTCTGCATTTTGTAAGGTCCGTGTATTCGAGCTTTCCTTCTGCATATTCTGAGATTTGCGGCTTGCCTTCCTGTTTTTCCAAGGCCGTGACAATGCCCATCGGCTCGGGCTTGAACGTATCGCCTGTTCCCGGCGCCCCTTTTCCGTGTGTTGCCCCATATCCCAGCGCGGCGCCCATCTTAATAGCCATTTTTCTCTGGATGTATGGAATAAAATCTTCGATTGCCATTTCTTTTAATTTCCATGAAATCGTCACTGCCCTGGACAATTCGCACCCAGAAAGCGTCATTTCTTTAAATGTTTCCTTTCCATCTTCTGTCTGCGCATCTTCTTCGTACCATCCGGCATCTGAGCTTTCATCTTCCATAATCATCTTGGTTGTTCCTTTTATGTAAGTCTTGACAACGTCATTCCAATATGGGTAGATTTCCCCTACTTCCTGCCAGATTCCTTTTGCCACCGTCTCTGGTATCACAATCCCTGTATTTTCCGTTGTGTGGGTAAAAGCCTCATTCACCAACTTATAGCATTCACTCTCTTCCTGGGTAAGTTTCTGCCCCATGATGGACTTCGCCCACGCTATTTTATATGCTTCTGATTTATTTGTCATCGCGTTTTTTTCTGAATCAGTTCCCATGTCTGTCTTTTCCCGTGCCTTCCCAAGGGCGCCGTCTGGAGCCCCAGACAAATTCTGTACGTTGATTTTGCGCCCTTCTCCTTCCAGCGCCCTCATATTTGCCTGGGCTTTCGCCGTTTCATCCCAATCGTAATCCAACTTTTTGACAGCTTCCATTTTTTCATTTGCTTTTTCAATCTCGCCGGATGCAATGTAATCCTGCGCCTCTTTACAGAGTTTCGCGCGCATTTCCAAATACTTCTCATAATCCATTCTTTTTCCCTCCTAATATCAACAGATTTAATTCTGCCTGCATACGTTCCTTCTTTATGCTATCCTCTTTTTTGCCTGCCAGCTTCCTGGCATTTTCCATTTGTTCCTGCGTGGGAAGCCCGTACACCCCGGCTACCATCCTCACATCCTGTCCGCTGGAATCTTCAAACATCACACAATCCACCATGCCCCTTGCTTTTGCCTGCTCCGCAGTCAGCCACGTTTCCTGCTCCATCATGGCAAGGGCGTCTTCTTTTTTCATCCCGGCTTTATCCATATAAGCCGAGCATAAGGCTTCGTCTGCCGTTTCCAGTATTTCAGCCCCTTTGCGCATATCTTTATGGTTGCCGCTTACCCCCATGGAAACGCAATGCACCATCATAAGTGCAGTCGGCGACATTTCGCTGTAACCCGCCATTGCGATGACAGAAGCTGCGCTATGCGCGATGCCTGTAATATAGATTTTCACACTGCCCTGGTAACTTTTCAGCGCTGTATAAATTTCACTTCCTGCATCAATGGAGCCTCCGCCCGAATTGATGTACACTTCAAGTTCCTCACCGCCTGCTGCATCTATCACATCTTGCACATCTTTTGGGGCAGTACTTTCCATTTCAAACAGATCGTAGTACCACTTGTAATCATTGGGGATAATCACCCCTCGGATCTGTATCTTTGCCATCTTTCCACCTTCCTGCTTCCCCGGCTTGCGCCAGTATCTTTGCTATGCTCTCCGCCACTGCTGCATGGTTTTCTTCATTTATCATCTCCGATAATTTTCCCACTGCATTGACAACCTGCGTATCTAATCTTCGTATTGGCTCATCCCCGCCCGCTACCGGAGCCATATTTACGATAGCCCTCCATTCGTTCGGCGTCATCGCCCCGCGGTCAACCAATGCCTGGAATCCTATCTTTGTGTTTAAGCTGGCGCATTGGAGGTTGCTTGCCTCAAATACAATCCTGTTTCCGAATCCTCTTTCTTTTCTGGTGAAAAGTTTCTGCGTATACGTTTGTCCCCATTGTATGGCGTCAGGCTCTATTTCCGCTTCGTAATACGCGTTCCATTCATCTTCCGTCCACAAAGACTGCACAATTTTTTTATTTGTATTGAAGAAGCTGTAAATCCTTTCTATTGTGCGGTCGCTTTGCGCTGCGTTTGGCACGTAATCCTTCGGCTCAATCCGCTGTACGTCCGCTTTCGCATCTGCCCCGGCTGCCCCGAAAGTCTCCGTTTCTACGCTCAGGTAATTTTTGATGAATTCATCTACATTTTTCTTTACATCTTCTGACCTCATGCTGGTATTGAATTTCAGCAGCCAGCGGACAACCGAGCTGTTTTTTATCGCTTTTATGATGCCCTGGTCTATGGTTCCTACGACTTCCATCATCTGTGATAGCGCCTTTGCCGGGCTTTCCCCGAATATATCATGCTGGTTGTAATCTTGTTTCAGATGAATAATGTCTTCGTATCGAAATGTCCCGTTTTTCCCATTCCGATACTGAAATTTCAAGAAAAGGTCACCTGCATCATTATAAATCGCTTCCGCGCTTATGCACGGCACAGGGTAAAGCTGCATTGGGTAGCCGTTTTCATCCCTGACAATCAATATAAAAGCATTATTGTTCAGGCATAATTGTGTTTCCACCTTCTGCTGCATCTGCTGCCCCGTCATGTACGGGTTTGGCTCTTCTAGCAGGAACCTCATATATGCTTCCGGGTTTACCGTTATGCCTTTTTTAGCATCCTCCCTTATATGTTTGGGCGCCAACTTCCCCACCGCCTTTACCTTTGGCCGAATGCAAGCCCTCACAATATCGCTCTCATACAACTTGCCATTCCAGGAGAAAAAACTTTCCCCAACGGTAGTCACCATTGCAATCCGGCTTCCTTCATCCGGCTTTTGTGTAGGCTCCCTATTCCGGTTAAATATTCTCCATCCCATATCCTTTCTCCTAAATCAGTGATAAATAATCATTTAATTTTTCTTCCAGTACCACATAAGCGTCCAATGTTGCCGCTGTTCCGTCAATCCTGCGGCGCGAGTTGCTGGTTTTTATCGGCTGGATATTGTCGTTTTTGTCTACATCCACCGCTGTATTATACAGGCACCATTTGTCCACCGGATTATTATTGTAATTTAATCCATTCCTCTGCAATACTGCTTTCAAGCTCTTCATGGGCGTAGACAATGTCTGCTTCCCTTGCCGCACAGCTATCATTGAATTTTCCCCGAATTCCATCTTCATCTCTTCCACCCAGTATTTCGCTGCCCATGCATCATAGCCAGTCCAGGGAAGGTAAATATCATATTTATCCCTGATTTCGCAAAACCACCTGGTTACATACTTGGGATGGTTGCTGTTGCCCGGGCACGTCCTCACATATCCCTTCTCAATCCAAATATCATAAGGGATTTTATCTTCTTTTGCCCTTTGTTCCACCAAATCTTCCGGCACCCAATACATGGACAACTGGTAAATGATTGGGTCTTCCGGCACCATAAACAGCACTTTAGCCGCTGTCAGGTCGATGGACCCGGACAGGTCGACGCCCCCGATCCCATACCGTGGTTTTAACCTTACAATTGAAAAAGTTGCTTCATTATCTGCATCCCTTTTCGTAAGCCACGCCTCTTTTGTGGTTTCCGGTATGTCAAAATCTTTGCAGAGGAGGTTTTTGACGTCGCTAGAATTCCTTTTTGCCCTCTCTACCTTCTGCTGTAAATTATCTAGTTTCTTGATTGTCCCAAGCCCCGGGTTTGCTTTTTCCCAGCAATCCGGCTCTGTCCACTCATCCCGATCATCCAGCTCATACACCAGCGGAAAGAGCGTTTCGTCTTTATAGCCCTCCTTATCATTCAGGAAGTTGATAAGGTTTTCCGCCTCCGCATATTTCTTATCATAGATGTGTTCCCGCTCTGTTCCCGCCGTGGTGACAATAAATACCATAGGCTGGCTCCGTGCGCTTGTCCCGTCTACGATAACATCGTACAAATTATCATCTTTCCAGGCATGTATCTCATCCATTGTTGCCCCGTGAACATTCAAGCCATCCAATGTATCAGAATCCCTCCCCAAGGGCTTGAATGAGGATTCATTAAATTCTGCTGTGAGCTCTGCCACCAGCGGTTTATTGATCCTCAGTAATTCCGGGCTTTTTTTTACCATTTTCTTGGCTTCCATCCAGATAACTTTTGCCTGGTCTTTTTTGGTCGCCAGCGCGTATACTTCCGCCCCGCTTTCATTATCCCCAAGCTGTAAGTACAATCCGATTGCCGCGGCGAGTGTGGACTTACCGTTTTTCCTGCCAACAATTAGCAATACCTCCCGGTATTTCCGGAGCCCCGTCTTCTTATCAACAATCCCGAACGCTGCGGCTGTAAGCGCTTTCTGCCACGTTTCCAGTATGAAGGGTTCCCCTCCGAAATCACCTTTTGAGTGGCGGCAATATCTTTCTATGAATAAGATCGCGTGATTGGCTTTCGCCGGGCTGTATTCCCATTGGCTTTCCGGGTTATGTAGGATATTCTCTACAATATCCTGATACACGTAGTAAACTTTCCAGCTTGTATTTACCGGCGTTCCCTCCTGGTATAGCCTTTCTTTCTCTTCCAGGAGTTTTTGCAGGTCATCTTTTTGTTGCTTAATGCAGGCTTTGTCTGGAGTGCCTTTTTTTTCTGCCTTGCGTATTTCCCGCTGTATAAGCTCTATTTGTGAAAATAGCGGCTTGTGCTTTATATGTTCCCAGTACTCTAATATGGGATTTTTATAAGCTTCTTCCAGCAACTTTTTTACATCTTCTCCCGGGCTCATGCTTTAGATTTCAGGAATGCAAAGAAATCATCGCCATTCCCTTTTCCCCCATCACCACTTTTACTTCCCTTGCCTGCAATCTCCATAATCTGCTTGATGACTGCCGTATAATTTTTAATCATGACGTTGTACACTTCGACTTCTGAGCACTTTTTTACCCCTTTCTGGTTCGCCCCGTTCTGGTATTCTTCCGTATATCCTTTTTTATTTATCTTCTTCCGCAGCTCAAACAAGGACGCCCCCATGAAGGCCGCTTCATTTACCAGCGTTTCCATTGCCTTCTTTTTGTCTTTTTCTACTTCCCGGCAGATGGCGGAAAATTTGCTTTTCTCTTTCTTTATGATTTCATCTTTCGTCATCTCCTCGTATGTCTTCGTTCTTCCCACCTTTTTTTCACGCTCCTTTTTATACCACACCCCCTACGCGCGCGAGCTGTGTATTCAATGTATAGGCACTGTTCGGTCTTGCTCCCTGCCCCTGCCTGTTCATTTCAGGGGGGGCTTGTGCTATCGGCTGCCCTGCTGCATCAAATTCATATCGGACAAGCCCCTCCACGGCATCCGGCTCTTTTTTCTCCTTATTGTGGCAGGCATGGCAATCGTACTTGAAGTTCGCATAGTTCAACGCAATATCCGGGTTATTGATGTTTTCCGGCGACAGCTCAATCTTATGGTGCACGATATATCCCGGCCGCTGATGGCAGCTCTCGCACATTCCACCGTCTATGGCTTTCCGTTGCGCAATATACGCCGCCCTTGCTTTTTTCCATGATTTGCTATTGTAAAATGCTTTTGCAAACTCACGCGCCATCTTCATTCCCTCCTGATATTTTTTCTTACAATAGCACAGTCAAAGTGTGCAAATCTATGCAAAAGTGTGCAAACTTTTTTTATTTCTCTTAAATAAGGGCGCAAAAAACCCCGGGCAAATCCCAGGGCTTTTGCTTTAGTTTGTATTTAATTTTTCTTTGAGCGCATCTTGCAGGACGCGTGACAGGCTGAGCCCCGCCTCCGATACCATATCATCCATCCATTTAGGTATGCTCACTGTACGCTTCACCGCCCGGCCGTCGCGGACATCTACGCGCACCAGACTGGTAAACTCTTCCTTATCTGCCTCAATATCTTTCAAGCTGCTTGCCTGCGGTATTTCCTGCTTCTTATCTGTAAGGTATTCCATCCACTGCGATAATGCTGACTGCGCCATATACATTGCGTTCCCCAAAGACTTTCCTTCGCTTATGCAGCCAGGCAAGTCCGGGTAAGTGATTGTGAAAGAGCCGTCCTCGTTCGGATGGAATACGGCTGGATATACATACTCTGCCATATGTGTCCTCCTTTATTATATGCTGCTCGCAGCAGGGCTTATCTCAGCCCCGCCGCTTTCAGTATTGACTTTGCTGTGTTCTCGTTTATCTCCCGGTGTCTCGGGACTTGTACCGGACGCCCGCCATCTTTTTCATAGACTGTATGGTTCCCATCATCCCTATCTAGCTTATATCCGGCTGCTTCCAGTTTCTTGATTAAGTCCCTCCGTTTCACTTAACCACCTCCTCTATGCTTATATTATATTACTTATTTTACGTAATGTCAACACAGATTACTTAATTTCCGTAATTTATTTTAAGTATTGACATTATATGTGTAGCCAAATATAATAAATGTGTAACCATTTAAAGAAAGGAGGAGTGTTGTGTCACCAGCTCAAGGCAGACCACCATCAAAAGACCCAAAGGAGCATCAAAAAAGAATAAGAATGTCTGATGAGGATGTGAGGATTCTTGAGTACTGCTGCACTAAGACAGGAAAAACGCAATCAGATATTATCCGAGAGGGTATAAGAGAAGTGTATGCCAAACTAAAAAAATAAAGGCAATCGGTCACTTTGGCTAGGAACGACTACCTTTATCTAGCTACATACACCAAGAGGAGTATGCAAATTTATTGTATATCCTTTTGGTGTAATTGTCAAACATCGAAAGGAGGTTTATTTATGCAAAAACTCGAACAGACTCTTGATAGCCGCGAAGTGGCTGAAATGTTAGAAACAGAGCACTGGAAACTGCTTAGAAAGTTAGGAGGAAATAAAACGTACAAAGGCATTATAACTGTTTTGACTGACAACAATTTTGTAGTGAGTGATTTTTTTATCCCAAGTACATACAAAGACAGCAGCGGAAAGGAAAACAGATGCTATAAAGTGACGAAAAAAGGTTGTGAGTTCCTTGCAAATAAATTCACTGGCGAAAAAGGTGTTACTTTCACCGCCCGTTACATCAACCGTTTCCATGAAATGCAGGACGCCCTTACTGCGCGCGAACCCGAGCTGCCGTGGTTTATCCGGGAATTTAAAGGGGATTACGTCATGTTGTTTCGTGATTTTGAATCCATTACCGGAGTTAGTCTCCATCACAATAGCCCATTCTGGAAAGCACATGCCAGGGTTATGATTGGTGGTTTCTATTATAACGTCTCTGGTTCTGGCAGGGCTTCTGACCGTGAAAGTTTCAGAAATAAACATGGATTTGAATATGATGAAGATGACTTTGTATCTTATCTATACCCTTCTGGTATCAGAGCCGTCCTAAGCCTCTGCCGGAATGACAGGAAATTTAAAATTGAGCAGGAAGCCTATGACATGATTATGGATGGGCTGAAAGCAATCCCCAAGCCCACAAAGCAAAACCGGATTGCCCAGCCTAAGCCGACCGCCATAGGCGCTTCCATAACATCCCCTGTGCAGATAAATATTATCTGCCAGAAAGAAGATTAAGTTATTCACAAGAATCCCGGTTCAGTCTGGGATTCTTGTTTTTTTATTATCACATCTGTAATTTTCCAGCGCCCTTTTATGGATGTAGTGTATATTGCGCCAGGACATTGAAAACTGGACGCAGATTTCCTCCCATTTTTTTCCTAGTATGTAGCGATTGAATAGCACGTTTTTTTCATCTTCGTTTCTTAATCGCTCTATCTCCATGATAATATTCATGCAAGTCTTTCGGCAACTCTCCCTCTGTTTCCGCAATCTATCATTTATATCATCTTTTTCCGCGTCCTTGCATTCCTTCAACTCTGCCTCTATCCTTTCCTGCATACTTTTATTTATCAAGTAGCTCCTCAGGCGTTCTTTTTTTAACTCTCCTAATTTTCTCTTGTATTCACAGTTTTTGCACATTTCGCTTTCCTTGTTCTTGCAAAACTTGCATTCGTTGTATTTTTCGCATTTTTCACAATCTTTGCCCGGGCAATTGAGTGGGCTACTATTACATTTCCAATTGCTGCTCATTTTACTCCTTTCTCTGCCAGGAGACGCTCCCCTGGCAGAACCCACATTTCATTGCTGCTGTGATATATTATCCATTAAGGTGGTACACTGCCCTGCTGCACGTGCTTTGGCCACGTGTGCTATTCCTAATCCCAATCCTCGGACTTAACATCTGCTCCAATGCCTCCAATGCCTCCTTCTTTTCAAAAAAAAACATTACGCCAAATTCTTCACGTTGTAAGTAGCCTGTATCTGTCTTTACTCCTTCAGCTGATGCCTCTTTTACTATCTTCTCCATTACAAATGCATCCTCTTCATCTAAAAATATTTCATACACCTTATCCCCTTTCGCAAATGCTTCACACCCTCTCATTTGCGCCAGTGCTCTTTCTGCTCCTTTGGGTTCCACAAAAAATATTTCACCGCATTCCCGGATATCAAACTTTCTTTTATCAAGAAGTGCTGCCGCGCGTTTTTCATCCGTTTTTGTGTGGACAGAGCAGTGAAGCTCTGTATATTCTTTTGTTGATATCCGCTTATCTACTGTATATTCCAATACTCCGAGGGAGCTATCGGCCGCATACACTTTGCCGCCAGGTGCCAGGTGCCTCTCATTTTCCTCAAAATGCTCGCGGCTTCTGGCTACAATAAATGCCCTTTCCAAAAGTTTTTTGCAGACGGCGACTTTCTGTGCTTTATGGTATGCGCAGTTGTGGCACCCTGCATCCAGGCAAATTTTTAATTCCTCCGATAATTTATTTACTTCCATCCCTTCTCAACTCCCCTCAACTCTAAAATGCATTTCCATTAAATCTGCAATCATCAGATATTCCCTGGCGAACTTTGATTCCCCATGCGTTTCACGGACTTTTTTCCTGAATTCTTTCAATGTGCCGCAGAAGCATCCGCATTTTACCCCTATACTCCCATCTTCTTGCCGATAAAATGTAGTGCTGCGGTATTCTGAGCCAAATCCTTTAATTACTGCATAATCAGCATCACCGCTCACCTCAGCATTGCCGCTCACCTCAGCATCGCCGCTCACCTCAGTATCGCCGCTCACTCTTGCACTCCCGTACACCTCAGCATCGCCGTACACCCACGCATTGCCGTGCACTTTAGCATTGCCGTACACTTTAGCATTGCCGTACACTTTAGCATTGCCGTACACTTTAGCATTGCCGCTCACCTCAGCATCGCCGCTCACTCTTGCACTCTCGTACACCCACGCATTGCCGTACACTTTAGTATTGCCGTGCACTTTAGCATTGCCGCACACTTTAGCATTGCCGTACACTTTAGCATTGCCGCTCACCCACGCATTGCCTTCTTGAGAAAGATTGCCCTCTTTCTCAATATATCCTCCAAGTTCTCCTTCCTTTACATTTTCAAAAGAGGCTAATGCTTTAATCCTAAATAGTTTCGCGCCGCCGGCTTCTTTGTATTTCCCTGTCAATTCATATTTCTTCATTCCTTTTCCTCCTTATTGCTGCATTCTTTTCCTGCTATTTCATTTACCTTGACTGGTATTCCGCTCTCAATTTTTTCCCCATCGCTTTTCTTCCATGCCCTTACCCGAATATTCTCTGCCAGTGTAGAAAATATGGATTCCTTCTGCTTTTCTACGGATATTGCTGCTAATTTTTTTAAGTATCTTTCTGTGCGCACCACATATACTCCCTGCTGCATCCTTGGGATAATATTGTGGAATTGAATAATGATCTCTTCCTTTCTATTATCTGATAAGAGCCAGATGCCAGCTATTTCATTTTCCACAATGAAGCTCTTACTGATATGCGGGAAGAGCCTTATCACATACACCCTTTTCCCGGATGCTACCATATCCCGGGCAATTACCTGCTCTAAATATCTCCCAGCCTCCTTGTATGCCGGCTGGCACTTGTAAGAAGTACAAGTGTGCATCCGGGAGCCCTGGCAGAAATTACAGATATTCTCCCTTAGCCATTTTCTCTTATATTCTTCCCAGATCATTTCAAGCCTCCTTCTCTGCATCACGGACAGTGGGCTGTTCATTAATTATCCTTATGATAGATTTCTTTGCTTCTTCCACAACGGAAATCTGCGCAGTATTGAACGAGCCCGTAATTCTCATAGAGAAATTATTTATTTCTTCTAGTAATTTTTTTCTGCTAATCAAATCATTGCTCATTTCTTTTACTCCTTTCCTGCATATTTTGATGTACCTCGTGAATTTTGAAGACGGAATATTTTTCTCCTTTTACCGCTCCCCATTCTTCATATCCGCCGCCGATTTTCAATGTGCACATCGCTGTGAAGGATGGGCTTTCAGATGAGTACCCATTGCGGAATAATACTTCTCTCTGCTTTAAGGTTCCCTGCTCCTTTAGCATTTGCATTACGGCTTTTCCCTCTGACTTGGGATAGCCCAGCCATTTCAGGATTCTTGAAATCCAATATGGCTTAATTTCCCGGTATTCCTCTTTCTTCTCTCCCGAAAGAATCATGCAAAACCACTTCCTTTTGATTGGCAATATCAGCATTTTTCCTATCCTTTCCCCGTCATTTGCTCATTTCTTTCAATGCGGCTTCAGATTCTTCTTTGGTGAGAAAAATGATTTTGCCGAAATCATCCTTATCAAAATCAAATTGCGTTTCCACATCACCATTTCCATCGAACAGCAGACATTTATACAAAATTTCATTTGATTCCATAATGGCAACTTCATCAACCTTTACCGGAAGCACTGTAAAATAATATTCATTATCCGCATAATACACCATATCCCCCACCGCACAAGGCAGTTTCAGTAGTTTCTTTTGTTCTTCTAAGTCCTCATATTCTTTCAGCTTTTCCGCAAGTTTCAAAATTTTCATAATCTCGCTTTTGTCGCAAGTAATATCTAAATCAAATGTAAAAGCAACTCCGCCTTTATTGCTTGTTGTTGTCAGTCTCTCCATTTTCCCTTTCTTCCTCCTTAATCCCTCTAACTGCTATCCATTTTCCTGGACATATTCCGCATCCGCATAATATCCATGCTTCGACCAGTATAACCTCCTCATAGGCTTTTCTTCTTCCAGAATTCGTATGGCACGGCGGCTATTATCTAATATCGCTTCCTTTCGCTTGCCATATTCCTTCATTAGTTTTTTCTGGCTACTGAATGGTACGCAAAATTGATATGTAACTCTTTCTTTCCAGAATAGCATATTTTCAAATATCCCAATCTGCGCCCATCGGCCAGCAATATCGTATCTTCCCGGCTCGTACTCAACTGTGATGCGTTCCGATAAATTGCATGGGATTATGGTTTTACGCTTCTTTCTCTCTTCCTCTGCCTTTTGCAGTAATTCATTGATATCCTTTAGCCCATCTTCGTAGGTATAGCACACTCCGCTGTCAGTCCTGTAAAATGGGTAATTGGGCAGCCCATCAACTTTGGTTACAACTGCAATCCTCGTTTCCCCTAAAACGTTTCTTGCAATTTTGTCGCCAATAGAAAGAATGTGCTGTTTTGGCGTTTTTTCTTTTATTTGCAGATACGAAAATATATCCAATTGCTCATATTCCATGTTTTTTTTATCCTTTCCTCAAAACAGCGACAACTGCCCCTGCTCAATATCATAATTCATCCATAGGGTTTCCGTTCTTGGCAATCCGCGCTCTGCCCTGGCCGCCTTATGCGCTTTCTTCCATCCGGAAAGGTAATCATTGTACATTTCATTCTCATATCCCGATATAAGGATTTTTCCCGGATGCTTTACGATTTTCTTTAGAAGCTCTTCATGCTCGCAATCTTCCATCTCGTATTTGTATAGATAATTTTTCCGGGTCCCATGCAGGTATGGAGGATCAATATATACGAATACATCTTCCGTATCGTACCTGCTTATCAATTCTAATGCCGGCAGGCACTCTATTTGTACGCCCTTCAAGCGTTCCGAGGCCGCTTCCATAGTTTCCGGCAACTTTGCCCATGCCCTTGCCGGGTTGGGGGAATTGGTTTGCTGCCCGCTTTTGAATCCATTTTTATATAGATTGGAGCATCCGAATCCCATCCAGCAGCGGACACAGAAGCGTCTGGCGCTCTCTATGTCGTTATCCGCCTCTTCGTAAGCCCTATTGTATTCTTCCCGTGAATAAGGCGTTAATCTGATTAGATTCCGTAATTCTTCCCCGTGATCGCGTAATACCCGGAAATAATTTACAACTTCGCCATTCAAATCATTGACTGTTTCTATGTGGCTGGGCTCTTTATTGAATAACACGGCAAGGCTCCCGGCGTAAGGCTCAAGGTACACATTATGCTCTGGTATGTGCCCGCATATCCAATGCGCTAATCTATTTTTTGCCCCTTGGTATTTTAATACTGCATTCATCCCTACTCTCTTCGCTTAAGGCACTCAAGCCGGCTTAATTTCCCTCCTGTTTTTAGTTTCGCGCTATTTATTGGATTCTTTTATTGCAGTCCCTTTTTTAATGCTCCTTTTGCCTCTTCTTCTGTGAGGAAAGTATTTTTACCGATTCTCCCTTCGTTAAATACATTTCCGGATTGGGCAATGGCATATATATCATCATGGCATACCTCAATCTTTTCAATAGTGAAATATTCGATCCGTCCCATCTGCCTATCCGGGACATACAGCATCCCTCCCAGCTCCACAAATAATTTTAATAGTTTCCCCTGCTCTTCTAATTCCTCGTATTCTGCCAATTTATTCAATGCATCTGTAACTTTGTTGAACTCTTCAAATCCAAGATTTTGCTGCAAATCCATGCTGTCTACGCCGATAATATCAGCATTTCCAAATTCATCCCGCTTTGTTAATCTCTCCATTTTCCTTCCCTCCATATCCTCATTTTTTATATCTTTAAATTCCATAATATCCTTCCTTTCTGCAATCTCTTCTTTCTAAATTTCCACACTTATGTGTGCCCAGCATATTGAAATCCTGCTTTTCCCGGCATTTCTTACGTTTGGCATCCTCGCCGGACAGCCAAACCTGGTGCAGCCTGCACCAATAAACCGGATTCTGGCATATTTTATTATCAAGCCCCATGAATGGGTTCCTTGCATCTGCCCTCATGTATTCCACTGCTTCCATCCCCTTTTTTAACTTAGCCGCTGACGCTTCTTGGTTTCCGTGCGCTCCACCTTTATTTCCTCCTTGCTATTTCGTGAGATCGCGGCTTTGATTCCGCCCGGAAGGTTCATGCTGATCTTTTCTATTTCTCCAATACATACCCGTAATACTGCTGCGTTCAGGATTGCAATTACCTCTTCGCTTACTTCCTGCCCTTTCCCGAAAAGCTCCTGTATGTTTGCCATTGCTTTTTTCTCCTGCTGCATACATCTTTGGTATGCTACCGCTTCTTCACAATCACAGTTTAATGCAGCCATTTCACCTGCTATTTCCTCTGTCAGCGCGCCGCCTGCTGTAAACGATACTACTTGCCCACAGTACCGGCACGGCGCCGTTTTCATATTTTCTTCTGAACTCATGATACTTCTCCTTTCAGGAATTCCCATTTATCGTATACAAGTTTCTTTTTATCCCAGCCCGGGTAATGCTTTTTTAGGTATTCCCGGAAGATATTAAGCATTTCTTCCCGCTTTCCCCGGTTGCCGTTATCCATCATATCGTGGTGCCATTGGCAGCCGACCGCCCCATTCTCTGGTATGCCGAGCCCTCCCTGGCTCCTCGGGATATAGTGCATGATGCTTTTTACCTCCACCGCCAGCCAATCTGCGCCCTCCATTTCATATTGGAGCTTGCAGAAGATGCATTCCCTTTGGTCGCGGCTGATGATTTCTTTCCTGGCCGCTGGGCTGAATTCGCGGGCTCTTGCCTGTTTTGATCTGCTCATGCCCTGCCTCCTTCAAATGCTATTGTGATGCCGTGCCCATAGGCGTATTCAAATTCCATGCCGCATCCTTTGCTTTCCTGCCATCCTTCCAGCATGAATACGGCTTCGCACATATCCATCATCGCGGCGGACATCTTCATGCATTCCTCATGCGTAGTCCCTTTGGGAAGCTGGGCGACCACTTTTGCCGGGTTTACCGCTGTATGCCCTGCTGCATACAGGAATCTCTCAGCCCTGGCAAACCGCTCCATATAGTCGTCTGTGCCGGTGATGGGGCCGCTTATGTATACTTTCACTGCCTCACTCCCTCCTTCCTGGCTTTCTGGATGCATTCTATATTCCACTTTATGGCCTCTGCTGCATCGTGCATATCTGCGAGTTCCCTGTCTGTGCATTCTTTGTGCCTGCTGGTGCTGCGCATGTATTCCAGGAAGAGTTTAATCTTTTCCATACATTCCCTTTCCTGGGCTTTTTCCAAAGTACCCTCCGCCTTAGTATTTATGGGCTTTCCCCACATTCCAGGCGCAGTTTTTGGCATTTCTGCGGCAAAATGCCCCTCCGCCTTAGTATTTTCAACGTTTTCTGCCATTTCTTCTCCTTCCATTGGGATAGGCGCTATTCCAAGCACCGCGGCCGCCCCCAGCCCGAATATTACGGCAGCCATAAACGCGGACATTACGGCGGCTGCGCATAAGGGCAAGCTCCCAAATTCAATCCTGCATCTGCTTTTCCACTTCTGCTTCAAGCCTTTGTTTCCCTCCTTTTCCAATCTTCCAGTTCCCTTTTCACGGAATCCTGCATCACAGATGTATACTCATGGATGCCGCTTTCTACCGCGAATGCGTGCGGTGCGGCTTTTTCCGTGAACATTTTCCAGAGTGCGGCATTTTTTACCTGATGCCCTTTGGCGTTTTTCCAGCCGTTTTCCTTCCACCGCAGATGCCAGCCGTTGCGCACAGCGTTTGACACATGCGCGCATCCCGGGTTTATCTTCACTATGCACGGCTTTTTCAGGATGCAGAATGCGTTTACCAGGGCCATCAGCGTTCCTTGCGCTTCCGTTCCCGCTTCCAGGTGGATAAATCCTTCCCTGGTCTTTGGCTCCCCACGCCTTTTGCACTCTACGAGCCACATGGCTACCCCATCCTTCCTTGCAGGGCTTTTCCATGAGTTCTCTACGAATATCCTGATTTCCTCCATCCTCCGACACTTCCCCTTTCCCCAGGCTTCGCATCATATACCTCTGGTATGGGCGGCCGGAAGCCGGGTTCACCCCAACTTCCAGTGAGCTTTTAATGATATACCATCCTGCCTGCGCTTTTGGCTCTTCATCCAATTTCCTTCCATATACCTTTTCCCTTTTTGGCTCCGGCACAGTAAGGTTGCGGCTCCTTGTATACCTGCATTTCTGCCCTTCCTTGCCTTTCTCTTTGACTAGGTACTCCGCCAGCTCCTTGTATTCCCCGTCTTGGCGGAGGGGGGTAAAGTGCTGCGATCCGTTTTTCCAGAGTTGTGCTGCCATTTTTTTCGTACTCAGCTTTTCAGCGGCAATATCCTCAATAATCAAATGATGGTGCACCGCGCCCCGGCTTCCAATCTCAGACACGCATATGTATTTGAATTCATGCCCGGCTTCCCTATAAGCATTCCTCATTCCATCCAGGAATTTTTTCACTTTTTTCTTTGCCTCTTCTATATCTGCCGGCCTGAGCTCTTTCCCGTAGGTGAGTACCAGGTGCCAGCCGCCTTCCCAGAAGTTTGCAATCAAAAGCCTCTGCATGAAGCGTACCCGGTTCCTCCTATTCTGTTTTTTGATGCGCTCCGGCGTCTCTTTTTCCTTTTGGTTCCTATTTTGCCCAGGAGCCCCATAATTCCCCGGGGAGTACTTCATGATTTCCCGGATTTCCCCGAGGTCGTAAGTTTTTTCTATGTGCATCTAAATCTCCTCCAACTTTAATACTCCTAACCAAGCAGTGAAAAAGGCGGCTGGCCTTTATTTTCCTGCGTTTCTCTTGACTTTCCGCCCCGGGGATGATATACTTTAAGTATCTATTTGTTTCGTCCTCTGGGGCGGCTCCGGGAAGCCTATGCCTTGACTGGCTTCCCGGTTTTTTTATTCACTACTTTTGCATAGAAAGCGCCATTTTCTTCCCTGACCTGCGTCTCGAACGGATTGTACCGGGCTTTCCTTTTTACCGTTTTGTGGTGCCAGCTGCCCTGCCTATCCTTATAGTAATAGACAAAGTACCTGGTATTTTGCTTGATTCCCTGTAGTTCCCAATCCTGTTCGGGCTCACCCACAAAGTATTGGGAGATATTTTCAATTTCCCTTGTAATTTCCATGGCTGTACTCCTTTCTTATCCAAAATGCATTTCCATTAAATCCGCAATCATTTCTCCTTATTTGGTATCATATATGCGTGCTGGCAGTATTCACCATTTTTCTATTTTCCTGGATCTCCTCATTTCCTATAATCCCGAGAAAATTATCCAGCTTATGCCGGAATATGAAATAGCTCCCTTTTTTCTGCCCTTTTTTGGGCTTTCCATATTCCCCTAAATCCCACTCGCCGCTTTGTATTTTCCTTCTCAAATATTCTACGCAGCATCCGATTTCTCTGGCCGCATCCTCTACCCTTACTCTTTGGCTCATAACTCCACCTCCTCCCTATACTGCCATTGCTTCTTGCTCTATTTTTTCTATTTGTGGCTTCTCTGACATTCCAACTTTAATCGACATCCCTTCGCCCAGCCCCAGCAAATAACTTTTATCACTTTCCGATAGCTCTGGTATCACTTTTGCGAATGTTTCAAAAATCTTTCTTTCCTTTTCTGTCATACTTTTTCCTCCCTTCTGCTGTTTATATTGTTCAATGTCTGTTTTTTCTGCCCATATGCCTTGTCCATTAATGCTTTCAAACGCTCTGAATGTTCGTGTGCCAGACAGAATGCCGCATAGAGCTGCCCATCAAATTCCTCATACCCTGAAATGCTATCGTAGATTCCGTTATAGGCTGCCAGTACCATACTTCTTAATATTTCTGCCTCATACTGCATATCTTCAATTTCATGTGCTAGTGTCATGGCCGTCCTCCTTGCTTACGCCCATATTGGGCATATATTTTATTTGGATTATAACGTACAATATGGGCGTAGTCAAGTATTTTAGGAGGATTTTCTTATGTTTAATAATCGTCTACGTTCCGCTAGAATTTTCCGGGGGTACACCCTTCAAAAAACCGCTGATTCCTTATCCCTTTCCCTCCGAACTTATCAAAAATATGAGGGTGGGGACAGGGAACCGAGTTTTTCCCTGCTTGTAGCAATAGCGGACTTATTTAATGTTCCTACCGATTTTCTGTTGGGGCGGGATGAATATTTGAATTCTCTCGGAGTTTACGTTGATGTACCCCCAGAAGGTCCTCCAAGGCATCCCAAACCGCAAAAGAACCATTAAGTTCTGCATATTCTATTTTTTGATAGTGTCTCAAAGTCAATCCTAACCGGTCTGCCACCTGTTGCTGTGTCAGACCTTTTTCTTTTCTTGCGTTCTTGAGTATGTTTCTCATTTTTTCTGTCCCTTTTCCTTATCTTCTGGGTTCCTGTATTGATTTTGTGTACCCTCCCCTCTATAATGTGCTTACAGGGCTGCTGCAACAGCCGAGTACATATGAGAGGAGGATAAACACATGAAATTAAATCCAGACTGCATCCGCGACTTACTCCTGTATCTGGAAAATACACTTTCCGTTTCCAAACATGGCTGTAATGTATTTTCCTTCGATTCATTATCGATCAGGCAGATAAGCCAAGGGCTTCCGACTTACCAAGATACTGAATTGGTAAATACCATCATGGCTCTTGAAGATGGCGGTTTCATTAGTGCATCCGCTGATTATTGTGGGGAAGGTATCTGTGTCCTTGAGGTAAACCAGATCACATACTCAGGCTATCAGTTCATTGAGGCAGTCCGTCCCGATGATATATGGGGAAAAATCAAAAAAACATGTCTTAAAGTAGGATCGTTTTCTTTGGATCTTGTCATGGAAACAGGCACCGCCGCTCTTTCTTCAGCGGCTATCTCCCTCTTAAATCTTTAATCATGTTTTCTATTACAAAACCAGTGCATTCCTTCACGTCTTCTTTATTGGGGGTTTTGTACTGGTTTTTCTCATTGTAATAGATTATCGCCATAAATAAGATTTTCCATTTTAACGCTGTTACGCTTGCCAGCGCTAACAAAAACACCAATATTACTATCGCTATAAAAATATTTCCTCACCTCCTTTCCTGTCGATTATATTTACATTTCCCTTGTTCCTCCTTCTCTTTATTGCTACAATATGGCTACAGGCTGCTGCAACAGCCGAGTACATATGAGAGGAGGATATATATGGGTTTTGAACTTGATACAAACGCAAAATACAACCTTGCAAAATCTTTGACCGAACTCGCGATTCAGAATAATCTCATAAGCAAATATGCAAATTCTGCTGATACGGCCAAGGAAGTATCAAAATTCTTTGATACTGTGTTTGCTACTGTTGGCGAATCCGAAAGCACGGATTAGCTTGCTTTCTCCCTGGCAGACACCAACTCTGCCAGGGCTTTTGCCATTTCTGCAACTTCACCCCAGTTCCCTAGCATGTGCCGCTCATCTTGTTTGAATCTCATTTGAATCCATTCGCCCATAGCCTTTATTGTTTTGTCTACGGTTTCCACTGCCTTATTTTCCATCGCTTTCTCACCCCCTCCCCTGTCGACTGTACTGTTATCTCGTTCTTGAATACCCTCCCTCCTATTGCTACAATGTAGGTACAGGCATCTGCCAATGCCGAGTACATATGAGAGGAGGGTAAGTATGAGTAACGGCATAATTACCAAAGCCTTAATTGATTGCCTTAATGGGGATGAAATAGATTCAAAAAAATTTTTCGCTACGCATCCTTGGAATGATTCTCTAAAAAATTCTCTATACCAGTTGAGGAATCTAGGCTATATTATCGTGGACGAGGGCGAAAACCGTATCTTGGAGATTGCCCCCACCCAAAAACTACTTGAACTTGCTAAGGCAACTCATTAATGCTATAAGCGGTCGTGTCTGTTGTTGGCACGGCTGCTTCTTTTCCCTCCATCCAATTTCCACATTTTGTTTTATAGAAATTCTCAGCATACTTTATATCCTGCGTGTGTCTGCAACCGCCTCCGTGTTTGAAGCAATTTGTTTTTCTACAGCCCTCTTTTTGTCCATTGCATTTATAAAGAATCCTTTCTTTCATCCCCTTGTCTTCCGTCTTTCTCACCCCCCTCTGCTGTCGACTGTGCTGTTATCTCGTTCTTGAATACCCTCCCTCCTATTGCTACAATGTAGGTACAGGCATCTGCCAATGCCGAGTACATATGAAAGGAGAATGCGCTATGTTTTCAGAACGCGAACAGGCTTTTTTTAAGGCTATCGCTATATCCTCATTGGAAGTCCTTCAAAAAGAAAATTTTAAAGCTCTTGAAGCTAATGAACTTTTGGATTCTTTTAATGAATGCCTTGATGATTATCTTTATCATTTTCCTCTTGATGGGCATCCTGATGTGACTTAGAAAAACCCACTGGCGTAGAAATTTTTATCCGTTTCTGCGCCAGCAAAAGAATTTCCTCGCATTCTTGCATGGTAAAATTTCCATTCCTGATTATTTCTACAATCTTTTCTGTTGCGCACTCTCTTTCTAATTCCTCTCCTTTTAGCTGTTCTAAATCTTTTTCATCCCAGCTCCAACGCCTTTCATCTTCATATTGGCTCTGGATTTTCTTTATTTCTTCCTTTTTTTCTTTCAATCCCATCTTATTTTCCCTCACCTCCCCTCCTGTCGATTATATTGACATATTAGTCTATTATATTGATTTTGTCAATATGAGTTTGTCTATTTAATTGATTTTTTTAATTGACTTTTATATTTATGAATGTTATTATTGGTTTAATTTAAAATGAAAAGAGGTGAACACTTGGAGCCGCGCGAACGTCTAAAACATTTAAGGAATGAGTTGGACATGACTTTAGAAAAATTTGGTGAAAGGCTTGGAGTTGGAAAAGCCGCGATTAGTGCTATTGAAACAGGAAAAAATAATCTTACTAATCAAATGATAAATTCCATCTGTAATATCAGCTGGAATGGGCGATATGTAAATCCTGAATGGCTTCGCAACGGCGAGGATAATGATAAGATGTTCCTTCCTACCAACCGGAACCTTGATATTGCCAGACTTACCAAGCAATTACTGGATGAGGAGAGCGATTCTTTCAAAAACCGTTTAATTTCTATGTTGTCAAACTTATCCGAAGAGGAGTGGGAGTTTTTGGAGAACAAAGCGAAGGAGTTAGTTGATGGGCGTACATAAAAACCGCCCTCTGCAAGCAGAGGACGGCCGGGTTTAGGATTCAAGAAATGTTTTTAGTAGATCGAATATGTACTTTAAGTATTTTTCATTTTTTATTTTTTTTACTAATTCAATAATTTTTCCTTCGTAATCCATACTCTCCCCTCCTTTGCCGACATTATATCTCATTTTCGGCAGACTTCAATGGAGTTTCCAAAAATATCCAGTATATTGGATATTTTATTTATAAGGGCTATCATATAAATCGCTCATCCGGCATCCGAGAACCTTGGCAATTTTCTCTAATTGTTCAAGTTTTGGTGAATACTTGCCATTCTCTATATTGTTTAGAGTACTTCTGGCTATCCCGGTGAGCTTGGACAATTCCGTGAGTGATAGATTTTTTCTGTCTCTTGCCTGCCAAATAAGAATTTCCATATTTATTACCTCCGCGTTTATTATTTGTATTTGGCAAATAATAAATCCGCGCGGAAGGAAAAAGTTGCAAAAATACAAAAGAATCCAAAGGGAGGAATTATGGACACTCAATCCGAAGTATTTCAAAAAAAACTTTCTGGCATATTTGTGGATATTGCACAAAAATATAAGCTCCCAGAAGGCACTTTTTTTATAAAGCCGAATTATTCTGAAAAAGGGGGAAATATTGGCAAACTTACTTCTACCGAAATAGATATTAATGAATTTTCTTATCCGTATGATGAACAAAATAAAATTGCAAAATGTACTTCTATCGTTCTCTTGAAGCCGGATAGGCACTGTTGGAAGATTGAAGTTAGAAGCCGTTGGTATATTAAAGAAAATATTCCTCCGTCTGCCGAAGTTGCAGAAAAATCAAGCGGCGCCAATGCATATTACCACATATGTTTCGAGTTTGACGATCCGGCTTTTTTTCAATACATACATGATACTATCATCTATCGCATTGAGCATTATGAATCTTCCGTTTCTTTCAGCTGCTGTTCCAAGTTTGAGAAATGTTCGGAATTTATGAAATGTATTCATTCCAACAATTTGTATGCCAAGGGATGCAAATACAGAATTAATTTAGAAAATGGCCGCAATTATTTATTGCCACAACAGGGGGTATAATGATTATGAGGAGCAAAAGAAAATACAAAGGGAGCAGTTTAATCTCTTTCCCTGATAAATTTACTATAATTGATATTGAAACAACCGGCTTATCACCCGAATACGATCAGATTGAACCGCTCCCTGTCAAGTAGACAGTTAAAAAAATAAAAATTTTTACCTGCCAG
>CAJURU010000032.1 GCA_910588845.1 uncultured Lachnospiraceae bacterium | reverse complement strand
CCTTATAGTGACAGTTTTATTATTTCATCTGTCTACCATAAGGGGAGCATATCAGATTATCGAATTATCGGCTCTTAAAATTTCTAACGCTGAAATTATAGACAGTTTTTCTACTTTGGTTAAGCCTGAACCGTATGACGATGGGACATATGTTGATGATTTTATCACAGATTTAACAGGTATCACAAATGAAATGCTTTCCGATGCGCCTGACATCGTTCCCGCTTTACAAAAATATTTATTCTTTTTAGGAGATGATATACTGCTAGGGCATAATGTCAGCTTCGATATTAATTTTTTATATGATTACTCTGAAATGTTATTTTCCAGACCATTATCTAATAATTTTGTCGACACTATGCGCATCTCCCGCAGGCTTCATCCAGATTTCCATAATCATAAACTGGCAACGCTTTCGTATGCTTATGGCATAGATTATACCGACGCTCACCGTTCATTATCTGATTGCCACATTACGTTAAAGTGCTATGATGCATTGCGCAATGATGCGCTTATGAAATACGGCACTTTTGAATCATTTATCAATTCCTGTAAGACATCTTACAAGAAACTCCGTTCTGCCGATATTACTGCTTCCACAGAAAATATAGATACTGAAAATCCTCTATACGGAAATGTATTTGTTTTTACTGGCATTCTGGAAAAAATGTCGCGAAACGAGGCTATGCAGATTGTTGTAGACCACGGAGGTATAAACGCCGATTCTGTGACACGCAAAACAAACTATCTCATACTTGGTAATAATGATTACTGCCCTTTGATAAAAGATGGCAAAAGCAACAAGCAGAAAAAGGCGGAATCCCTTAAATCAAAAGGGCAGAATATCGAAATCATACCCGAAAATGTATTTTATGATATGTTAGAAGAAACAGGAGGCTCCCATGAGTAAATCTGAGTATCTTGAAAAAGCATTAAAAGCCATCCATCTTTCAAACTATCCCGATGTGGAAAAATTTACTATGGGTGAGCTTATGAAATTAATGATAAAAGAAAATAAGACAAAAACCTCTTATGCAGATGATATTACCGAAAACTTTATTAAAGTATTACATAATGAAGCCGTTACGGATAATAGAAATCTTCGTAAATTACTCTCACTTCCGATCAAAAAAGAAGAGTTGCGATATATGGAAAAAGGTATTAATTTCTACATTCCACATCAAGTAGAGAGTTACTGCATCGCGGAATGGTATACCGAAAGTAATAGTGCATCATTGGAAATCACTCTTGTCAATGGCAGCTCATTCCGCATCCTTGGAGATTATTTTTCTCATATGCAAAAGCCTAGCTTTGAAAAGGATATGATTTCCGATTCGCTTGCTATATAATAAAAAACCGCCCCTGCGCCAACAGGAACGGTTTCGCATACCTCCGAAGACGATATGTACATTTTTCACGCATATATATTGTATCATCTTCGGGGACAGCTTGCAAGCGGAATCTTTATTCCGTCTGGCTGTTATTTTTGTACCCAAAAACTGCTGCATGGGCAAGGAGGATAATGCCATGGCAAAACGCAAAAAGCGAATGAAGCTCCCCAACAACTTCGGCAGCATAAAATATCTAGGGAAAGGCAGGCGCAGGCCTTACGGTGTATATCCGCCTGTAACCGAATATGGATTTCACGGAGCAATAACCCCTAAAGCCCTGGCATATGCAGAAACCTGGGAGGAGGGGTATGAGATTCTCACTGCCTACAACATGGAAAAAGCGGGAAAAATAAAAGTGAATCGCGGTACCTTCATAGACCGTACGCCCACATTTGCCGAGGTCTACGAAAGATTCTTCCATGAAAAATACTATAATTCCCCTAAAAAGCTCTCTGATGCATCCATGAATTCCACCAGGGCGGCTTTTAAAAACTGCTCATCCCTTCATGATATACAATTTGGGCAGCTTAAATATGATGATTTGCAGGAAGTGCTAAATAACTGTCAGCTCAAGCACTCTTCTCTTGAACTAATTGCCAGCCTGCTACACCAGATGTATAAATACGCCCTGAAATACGAAATTGTAGACAAGGATTATTCCGCTTTCCTCTACCTCCCCAAAGAAGAGGATGACGAAGCCGGAGTTCCATTTTCCGAAAAAGACCTGACAATATTGTGGAAAAACCAGGATGACCCGGTAGTTGAAATGATTCTGATTATGTGCTACAGCGGCTTCCGTATCAAAGCGTATACAGATATGAAAATTGATTTAGAAAATCGCTGCTTTATTGGCGGAGTAAAAACGAAAGCTGGCAAAGAGCGTACAGTTCCTATCCACTCTTCCATCTACAGTCTTGTAGCCAACCGTGCTGATGGGAGCCGCAACCTTCTTTTAGCCCGCCCCGATGCTTTCCGTAAATATATGTACACTGTCCTTGAGCGTCTCGGCATTGAAAAGCATACACCCCATGACTGCCGCCATACCTTTTCCGTGCTCTGTGAGCGTTATGGCGTTAATGAAAACGACCGCAAACGAATGCTCGGGCACTCCTTCGGCGGCGATATCACCAATGCCAAATATGGACACCGTAGTTTGGAAGAGCTACGCGCTGAAATTGAGAAAATACAGGCTCCTGATATTTGTTGCTAATTTGTTGCTAATTGTGCCTTTTTTTAGTATTTTTCCATCCGCTTTGAACTCCCTTTAAATCAGCCGCGAGCCTTGTATTTACAGGGTTTTAGCGATAAACTTGGGCTTTCTCAGAACATTTGTTTTTTAAATGAAGCTTAAAATTTCATCTCTAAACCGTTTGTAAAATGTGATTTTTTTGTGTTTTATCGCTAAATTGTTACCATTAAAAAGGAGCTGCTGAATCTATATAATTAATATGCCTAAATGATCGCAAAGCCAATTCTTCTTCTTGTTGCTTAAACTCTACCCTAGAAGATTTCTTAGTCAAAAGCCAAGAAAACACCATACTGCCAAATAAATTTATTGCCACGGAGGCAAAGGATTCCATTTTTCCTGACGTCGAAAAGTAAATAGAACCCGTTACAATTAACGCTGAAAAAAGTAACACGAAATTATCTAAATTAATATAAATTTTCCACGAATCCTTATTTAGATTATCTGCCTGTAAAAATCTTCTCCAGCTATCCGCCATAGTTACATTAGATTACGCCCATACTGGGCGTGCAAAAAAGCAGTAACTTAGTTTCCCAAGCTACTGCTTCATATCTTATCCGTTTGGCTTTGCTCTACAAGCATAACCTTCCTCAGCTCATTTCTTGTTGTCTTTGAATAAACAGAATTTTCTCCAAAAATACGTTCCATGACGTCCACCTGCTCTTTTGGAGAAATTAGCAGAGACGATTCCACCCAAAATCCAGTTAAAGCCCGATTATTATTAAATGATTCCTCCTATGTACCTCACATTTCTCATACCCTTTTCACATAATCAGAGTGGATATATCCCTCTTTGCCCTCCACGATAATATGCGCCCAAGACCCAGAAGCGCCCAGTACATCAAAAAGATTGCCCTTGTTCAAAAAACGAATAACGTTATCTCCTATTTCCGGCGTCTTCCGCACACGTACACCGTCACCTGTACATTCTGCCACATAACTCGTCTCGCCGAGCACAGAAATATACTTGGCCGCGCTGTAACCTGTTACACCCTGATACTTAACCTTATGCCATTCACCACCGCGCTCTATGATTTCTACTTCTGCCCCTTTGGGAATAGAAGATATCCTATTACCATTTGGCGTCTCTCTGATTAACAGTGGATCTCCCTCTGTAACCACAATTCCACGCGCATTACCCTGCTCTTCTGTCGAATGGATCGGATCATCCTTCCCCTGAATCTGCTTCTTGAAATCCTCCCACAACGACGGATCATCCATCATATTCCTGGGACAATGCTTGCCAGTTGCGTCATAATGGCGAATAACTCTCTTTGCCGAAATCCCTGTAGCTTGCATGAGATACTTGGCAAGCGCAATCGTATTCGCCCTCGCCTTGCTGTAATCCCCATCTGCATTTACACAAATTTCTACATTAATCGTATTTTTGTTGGTTGCATCCTCAATCGGATGCTCTCCATATTTCTTTCCTACGGAATATGTGCCGTCCACAAGTTCCGCTGCCTGAAATACGCCGTCTGAACCACAGTAAAAATGGGCTGATATGCTCAAATGTCCTGCCGCCTGGGCCTGGGCATGCCGTCTCGCTCCAGCTCCTTCTGAAAAATTATCTGTCTCATGGATAACAATATATTTCGGATCATTCTGCCCAGTGTAGGTGTTTTCCTTTGTGATAAATTCTTTATTAATATCCATATAGATATCCCCGCTTTCTTGCAGCTGCTTTCATTCACTGTTTTATGTAGCGGGCAGTCATTTTATTCCTTAAAAATGGGATTGTTTACATAAAAACGACAGACAGGCCCTTGGCTGCATCACTCACGAAGAACACTCCGCAATCCATACAATACCAGAACCGCTGCCAGATATACAATCGCCCCAACAGTCATCAGGGATAACCGACCAAATACTACTCCGGCAGCTATTCCAACAAGAATCGCTGCTGCCTGCGCCCATATCTTGGCGTCGTAAAGACAGGCAGCAATCATCACCTCCAGTACCAGAACTACACAGACCACTACAACCGGCATTTGCAATACAAATATGCAAGAGAGGATTGCGGCTAGAAATCCTAGTGCAAACACTGTCAATATTCCATAAAACCTTCGCCGCCTCTGCCTTTGACGCTCCTCGTGCTTTGCAATCTTCTTATGGGTATTATCCCTCTTAAATTCAGCTATCTCAACTATTTCCAAATCATTATCCCTTGCGGTAGATTTTTCATTCTCCATAAAAACCTCCAAATATACGAAAAATAACCACGGTAATCTATTATTCTACATGTATTCTTTATGGCAAAAAGCGCCTTCCCACAACTTCGTGAAAAGGCACTCCCTCAGCAGCCAAAGAAGGGACTCGAACCCTCGACCTACGCATTACGAATGCGACGCGCTACCAACTGCGCCACTTTGGCATAAATATTAACAAATCTTTATATATTATATCCGCTTTACAATCTTTTTGCAAGTGTTTTTTTAATTTTTTTCAGTTCAATTGTAACAGTTCAGTTTATCCAGCCGGAATCAATCAATAAAAATCACATGTGAAAAGGTTCCACACTATTGATCCCGGCTGGACATAAGCCTTATAGACAAATTTGCTGCCAGCGGAGAAACCTGCCACAGCTCTATTTCAAAATAGCCCGCCTGAACTGTTCTGCATTGCTTATTTAACCTTTACGGTAAGCGTTGCTTTTGCCTTACTGTTATTGCCCGCCTTAATCGTAATCTTAGCGGTTCCCTTCTTCTTCGCAGTCACCAAACCTGTCTTGGAGACGGAAGCAACCTTAGGCTTATTCGACTTATAGTTGAACTTCGTGCATACTGTCCCTTTGGGGATGCCCGGCTTAATCTGATAAGTCTTTTTCTTCTTGAGGCTGACACTTTTCTTTTTCAGCGTTACTTTGCCCGGAATACCTTTGACTGTAACCTTGCAGGTTGCCTTTGCACCGCCCACAGCCGTTGCTGTGATCGTAGCTGTCCCGGCTTTCTTTGCCGTAATTTTTCCATTTGTTACAGTTGCTATCTTAGTATTGCTGCTCTTCCAGCTAATTGTCTTGGGCGCATCATCTACATCCAATTCTGCTGTCAGCGTAGCTGTGGTATTTAATCCCTCCGTCCTCTTTGTGCAAAGCGTCAGGGATGTCGCATTCAATTCTACATGGTCTGCATACATCTTGGGCAATTCTACTAACTTATTATCCATCAATTTCTCTGCACGGGCCGTCAGATTATCCATCTCAGTGGAATCTGTAACTTTTTTCTTCTGTCCTAATTTCTTGGCCTCAGCTGCAAGCTTTGTCATCTGAGCTTTTACACCTGTACTGTAACTGCCGCTTGCCGCCGCCTTTTCTAACTGCTCTGCCACTCCGTCCATCGGTCTTGTATCAAGATAAATGGGGGAAATCTCATGGTAGTTGTTGGCCGCCGCAGCATTCATGCCTGTCATTTTACTCTTATCATTATAATTTTTAACCAGGTTGTTATACTCGTCAACGGTAATCGGAATCATGCCGCCATGGGTTCCCACATCGCCGCCGGTACGCCCATAAGTTCCCTGCGGCATCTTTTTCACACTGTCCGGTTTAGACAAATCCGAGGTAACAAACGGCTCATAACGGATCTGCATATTGCCGTAATTATCAATCATGATGCACCACTCGTCACGATCAATAAACTTAAACATGGTAGCTCCCTCATGGTAACCAACCAGGTCATCCAGCGCGGTCTGCTTAATCTTTGTAAAATGGTTGCCTGTGGATTCATTGATAAACCAGTTATATATGATTTCGGCCTTCCCCATATTGTTCCTGTCACCAGTCAGAGCAGACAAATCTGCCAATTTCCCAAACGTAATGTCGTTGTATTTATATGGAGTAATCCTAACGGGTTCTGTACTGTCATAATCAACGTTGGGGTCCAGAACGGTATCTGCGCTCATCAGCTGGATTTTTAAAAGTACGTTTCCTCTATTCGTTCTGGTTTCATCCTTTACTACACGGTACAGAGTGCCGTAAGGCGTATCTTTTCCGTTCTTGTCTTTGCCTGCCACCCAAATCTGTGAAGTATCAATGTTACCGTAACCATCATTATCATCAGCGCCGCCAATGTCTACATATTTCTGATAGAAAGCTTCTTCTTCATACAGTTTCGTAGGCCCAAAGTTGACAAAATCACTCGTCTCACAGCAGTACAGACGGTTTCTTGCCGCGCCGTCCGCAGCCACACGCCCAGACCAATATACGAGATAATTATCCTTGTCAGGATTATAAATCGCTTCAGGCGCCCATGCCATTGCTGCATCAATCTGGGAACCTACGTCAATATATCGCCGCTCCCAGGTTACCCAGTCTTCCGTCTCCCATACAAAGAGATGCGTGCTTCCTACTCCAACCTTGGAAGTCAGGCTCCAGTCTCCGCAGACATTGTTTGCCATATTGGAGGCTGAACCATAATTAGCCGAATGTGTATTTAAATCTGTAGCAAGAAGCCACACCTTATTGGAATCGCTTCCATCGGCTTTGCTTCCACGGATCAGATAGGGGTCGCGGACACCCTGATCCCTTCCCTCAAAAGGGAATAATACGGAAGCATCCCCTACTACTGTATTAGGTATATCTTCCTTATCAATTGTTACCTTATAATTAACGCTGTTTGGCCCACATTTTTCAACACTGTTTGTAAAATTGCTTCCGGTAAGGAACGCCGGCTGACAGCCGTTCAATGCCGTCCAGTTCAATCCATCCTCACTGAGGAAAAAGTGGATCTGCTGCACATCATAATTCTTCCCCTTGGGCACCGAAAAGCAGACATAAACATATCCGGCATAGGAATCCCCGGAGAGCCCCTCACGGACAGTCATGGGAAACGTCTTTGTAGCCGTCGCGCCATCTGCTGTTACCGTCGCAATCAGATTGAACTTATAATTACCTTCTCCGGCATAAGGCCTCGTTACCTTTAAAATATTCCCTTCTACAGAAGCCGCGCCGTGAGTGCCCGCCTTCGGCTGTCCCTGGATAGAATATTCAACTTTCGCACCGGTCAATCCTTCCACCGAAGTCGGAAGCTCCAAATCCTCCGTCAAAAGCTGATTGATTTCAGATTCCCGGATTGTCAAGCTACTGTTGACCGTTTCATTGATATCCCCTGCTGCCTGAACGCTCAACCCTTCTGCGGGCAATGCTCCCACGGTAAGGCTGGCGGCAAGGACTACAGCAGATACTATATTTAATATCTTTCTCTTCATATTTGCCTCCTGCTGATTGATTCCTATTTCTTAATCTTCACACTAGTCGTCAAGGTTACCGTTTTCTTGCCAACCTTAACCTTAGCAGTCACTTTTGCAGTACCTTTCTTCTTGGCGGTTAATTTGCCCGTCTTGGTAATCTTCGCCAGTTTCTTGCTCTTCTTATCCAGAGACCAAGTTACTTTCCCGGAAAGACCTTTGACCTTTAAAGTCACTGATTTCTTTACTTTCAGCACGCTCTTGCTGCTTACCCCGGTTATCTCGCCGACATTAAAGGATATTCTTTTCGTAATGCTCTTGCCGGCTGACTTGATCTTGACTGCTACCGTACCAGTACCAGACTTCTTCGCCGTCACAGTTACCGTGTTGCCTTTCACGCTCGCAGAACCCATAGCGCCGCTTGCCGCAGCCGTCATGGTATAGCCTGCATTCTTCATAGCCGCAGTCGGTGTAATAGTAATAGTGGCCTTTTTTCCTTTGGCCAGGCTTGTTGCATTTGCAGACGCTTTTACTTTCGTGATATCATGGTTTACCTTTACCAACGTCTGGTATTCCATCTCAAAGCCGTCATAAAGCGCTTTCACCGTAGTAGTGATACGCGCATAACCAACTTTCTTCTGTGCCGTTACCACTCCGCTTGCACTAACCTTGGCAATACCCTCATTGCTGGACGCGTATGTGACGCTGACGTCCTCATTCAATTTCAATGTGCTCGGCAGCCGGAATACCGTTTTTGACTTTGTAGGCTCAAGCGTAACATTTCTGTCATAGCAGCTTGCAGTAATCTTGGCAATTGGATCACGGTCTCCTTTGAATGACTCTGTAACCACTACGGAAGTCGTTCCTGTCTTTGTCGTATTGCCCGCCTTTACAGATGTGACAACTTCCGCTGTGCCCTCTCTATTGGCGGTAACTTCGCCTGTGGACTCATCTACTGAAATAACATCGCTGTTATCTTTCACTGCAAAACTAATGTCACATTTATCTGCTGTGAGCTTACCTGGAAGCGTTACTTTGATTTTTCCTTTGGCTCCCCGGTTCAGAGAAAGATTCTTTGTTACATCTATTTCTGTTACATCCTGCAATATTTCTTCCGGCGTCCTGCCTACTTCTGCATAACCTTTGGTATGTAAATCGCTTACTTGATCTGCGTCCAGAGCTACGTTGTAAACGCTGATGTCATCGTACTCTCCGGTAGCGTAACCGCCGCCGCCCTGATTGACGCCAAGATAAATACTTCCACTGTTATCATTCAGCAGCGGTTCCACTGCAGCCTCCGATACCTTATTGCCATCAAGGTAGCAAATTACCTGATTGCCAGACTGGGTAATGGTAAACATATGCCATTCCATCCAATAAGAACCTGAACCGCTCATTTTATCGCTGCCTTGCGTACTTCCTGAATGAAGATATAAATCCCTTCCATTGCTTCCTGCGATAGGCTTAATGGTAACGTTCTCTTCCGCAGATTTGCCGATGGACATCACTGCAAACACTTTATCTGCTTTGGAATTTAACGTACCCCAACTGGATTTAAACCAGGCGGAAACAGTATATGCATTCCCAAGATTCGTCTGCGGCAGTTTCAACCCGTATTTTCCTTCACCTTTTTGCGTATGCGTTTCGTCCAAGACGCCATCTGTGCTGAGCGCATTTCCCGTCTCGCCCCTTCCAGGCATGAAATCAAGCTTGCCGCTGTACTTACCGATATCGCTGCTAACCATCTGATTGGTAATCATCTGGATATCCTGATATTTCCCATTGTCCTCACTTACCGTTGCATTAAAATCATACTTTGCCAAAGGCTGTATGATTTTGGCTTGCGCTGCACTGGCGGCGGTTACATTCCCGGTAAACACAGTAGTTACCACCATCGCACAGGCAAGCAGATTACTTACCACTTTTTTTAACTTCATTTCTTTCTCCTTTCTCTTGCAGGGTTCCCTGCCTTTTCATTTTCCCGCGAATTATCCCGCGCTGATACATTTGTGTTCCCTTCCATTCCTCCCTTCTTCCATTCCTTCCTTTTCCATACAACATCCTCTATCTATTAGACAGTGCTTGAATAATAAAAAATACCCTTTATTCATTGCGCAAATCAGCTAATAAACTCGCAAAACACATAATTGCTGACAGCAATTCCCGCTTCTGTCAGACGAACGGTTCCTTCATAACGTTCTAATAAACCCTGCCGCTGCAACCTTTGCAAAACAGCGCCATAGACACTCTCCAGGGTCATATGAAACTTTTCTTCAAATCTTTCTCTTGATATTCCCTCTGTCATCCGAAGCCCAAGAAACATGAATTCTTCCATTTGCCGTTTCTTGTCCAGATAACACACGGCTGCATCCATTTCCTCCTGTTCGCAAAATGCTTGCAGCTTTCCTCCCGTATAACGCTCAGGCATCATTCGGAAACTCTCACCATTGCCCAAGATTTCCGGCAGGTGACAAAAATCTTCATTCATGTAAGCGCATAACTCCCGCTTATTGGAAAACCTGACGTTTTCCAAAAATGATGAGCTTCCAAGCCCCAACCCCAGGTAAGGAACCAACCGCCAATAACCGATATTGTGACGGCACTCCCGTTGCGGCAAAGCATAGTTGGAAATCTCATACCTTAAAAACCCCCGGCTTTTTAATATTTCCAGGGTTCTATCATACATCTCCCGCTCCGCTTCCTCCGTTGGCAGAGCTTGCGGCTCCTCTCCCTGCTGTCTGCGCCGCTCGTCCTCGCCATACTGTTCAAAAAAAGGCGTCCCTTCCTCCACAATCAGACTATATGCAGATATATGTTCCGGCACAAGCGCAAGAACCTTCTTTAAGGTATTCGCCCAATCTTGCACCTTCTGTCCAGGCAGACCTGACATCAGATCCACATTGATGTTATCAAACCCCGTTTTCCTTGCTAAATCAAAACTCTCTAAAAAGTCCCTGTATGTATGAATCCGCCCAAGTTCTCTAAGCTCCCTGTCATCTGCTGACTGCAAGCCCAAGCTCAGGCGGTTAATACCTGCTGATTTATAAAATGACAGTTTCTCGGCCGTCAGTGTTCCCGGATTGCATTCTATGGTAATCTCCGCATCTTGCGTCAATTTAAAGTGTCTGCGGACCGCCTCCATAATTTCCCAAATCTGCACTCCCGCCAACAGTGACGGTGTACCGCCGCCCACAAACACGGAGATTATCTGGTAATCACGACACGCCAAACCCTGCTGCTGAATTTCTTCAAGCAGCCTATCTACATATTTCCTGCGAATATCCTCGTTCGCCGGCATGGACAGGAAATCGCAATAACTGCATTTCCTGACACAGAAGGGAATATGGATATATAATTCTAACTCCTGTTGTGACACCATCGCTTTCCATCCAGTTTCCATTCATTTCTATTCATTGCTGCTTATCAATTGTCATCCAGTTTAAGTACGCTCATAAATGCTTTCTGTGGAATCTCCACATTTCCAATCTGACGCATACGCTTCTTGCCTTCCTTCTGCTTCTCTAAAAGTTTCCGTTTCCTGGAAATGTCGCCACCATAACATTTCGCCAGCACATCCTTGCGCATCGCCTTTACCGTCTCCCTGGCAATAACCTTGCTGCCGATTGCCGCCTGGATTGGAATCTCAAACAAATGCCTGGGAATCTCGCCCTTTAATTTCTCACACATCTTCCTGCCGCGTTCATACGCCGTTCCACTGTGGACAATAAAGGACAGGGCATCCACTTCCTCCTTGTTGATGAGGATGTCCAGCTTGACAAGCTCAGAACGGGCATACCCCTTCATCTCATAGTCAAAGGAAGCATAACCGCGGGAGCGCGATTTCAGCGCATCAAAGAAATCATAGATGATTTCATTCAACGGCAAGTCGTATTTAATCAACGCCCGCGTCTCCTCCATATATTCCATACTGATATAGATTCCGCGGCGTTCCTGGCATAAATCCATGATGGCGCCGATATAATCGCTGGTAACCATAATCTCCGCGCTTACCATCGGCTCTTCCATATAATCAATTTCCGCCGGGTCCGGCAGATTAGAGGGGTTCGTCAATTCAATAACCTCTCCGTTCGTTTTGTATACCTTGTAGATAACTCCCGGCGCAGTCGTCACAAGATCCAGATTATATTCCCGCTCCAAACGCTCCTGGATAATCTCTAAATGCAAGAGACCCAGAAATCCGCAGCGGAACCCAAACCCCAGCGCAACAGAAGTCTCCGCCTCAAATTGCAGCGAAGCATCATTCAACTGCAATTTCTCCAGGGCATCCCGCAAATCTGGATACTTGGCGCCGTCCGCCGGGTACATACCGCAGTACACCATAGGCGTCACCTTCTTATACCCTGGCAATGGTTCTTTACAGGGATTGGCTGCGTCCGTCACCGTATCTCCCACCTGCGTATCGCTTACATTCTTGAGACTGGCAGTAATATAGCCTACCATGCCTGCGCTCAACTCTTCACAGGGAATAAACTGGCCCGCGCCAAAATAGCCGACTTCCACCACATCCGCCGTTGCTCCCGTCGCCATCATTTTAATCGTAGTTCCCGCGCGCACGCATCCCTCTTTCATCCGGCAGAACACAATCACACCCTTATAAGAATCATACAAAGAATCAAAAATCAACGCCTGCATAGGATTATCCGGGCTTCCGCCGGGCGCCGGAATCTTCTCTACAATCTGCTCTAACACTTCCTCAACATTCAGCCCCGTCTTCGCCGATATCTGCGGCGCATCCTGCGCCTCCAGGCCAATCACATCCTCAATCTCCTCGATGACACGCTCCGGCTCTGCACTGGGGAGATCTATTTTATTAATTACCGGAAGCACGTCCAAATCATGATCCAGGGCCAGATAGACATTGGCCAGCGTCTGCGCCTCAATTCCCTGTGCCGCGTCTACCACCAGGATAGCGCCATCGCACGCCGCAAGACTGCGTGAAACCTCATAATTAAAGTCTACATGTCCCGGTGTGTCGATAAGGTTGAAAATATATTCCTCCCCATCCTTCGCCTTATATACAATGCGCACCGCCTGCGCTTTGATCGTAATGCCGCGTTCCCGTTCCAAATCCATGTTGTCTAAGACCTGCGCCTGCATCTCCCGGCTGGTCAGCAGCCCGGTCTTCTCGATAATGCGGTCCGCAAGCGTAGACTTCCCATGGTCTATATGTGCGATAATGCAAAAATTTCTAATTTTACTCTGCTCAATTGCTGCCATGCTGTTCCTCCAAATCCCTAATCTGTCAGATTAAGAAAAAATTTCCCTATGTTTATTATATTAACACAAAATGAACTAGATTGTCTACGCAAAAACAAAATCCTTACCATATCACAATGAGCTTAAAAAACCAAAGCTAACACAGCAGATAACTGCAAACCTGTTACCCCCTGCTGTATTTAACAACCAAAAGTTCCACTGCCATCCTATCATTGAGGCTTCCGGTCTTCACGTCCTCTTCCGCCTGCACACAGTCTTCTACTGCCTCCCTGAGCTGTGCGAATGTAAATCTTCCCGCCTGTGTAAAATTCTTACGCACGGCAAACTCGGGAATTTTTGCTTTAGCGGCAATTTGCTTGTTGTCATATCCCTGACGTTTTAAATCCTTTACCTGTAACAATATCTGAAACTGCCTGGCAATCAAAAATAAAATCCGCATTGGCGGTTCCTTTAACGCCAACAGATCGTAATACAGTTCCAATGCCTGCTTTTGCTGTTTTCCGGCAATTTTATCCACCATCTCAAATATCTTTCCTGTCGTCTGCGCAACGCACACCGCCTCCACATCCTCTGCCGAGATCACTTCCCGCCCCAGCGTATAACAAAACAACTTTTCCAGTTCTTTATCTATATATTCCATATCGCTGCCGGTTTTTTCCAAAAAGAGCTGTAAAACCTGACGGGTAATTTTCTTCTTTTCCCGCCCCAGCCTCGCCAGAATCCAGCGGGTCAGCACTTCTTCTGTCTGCCGCGAAAATTCCACCGCCCTGCCAACGTTTTTGACGGCCTTATACATCTTGCCCCGCTTGTCAACCTCCTCCTCTACAAACACAAAACAAGTCGTTTCTGCGACATGCTTCATATAGTCCGCAAGCTCTTCCGAAGAACTCTTGAACACTCCGCTGTTTTCAAGCATGATCAGCCTGCGCTCCGCAAAGAAGGGAAGCGTCTCTGCCAAATCAACGATTTCGCCGGGATTGATATTTTTACCCTCGTAAAACGATACATTCATTGTGTCATCCACTCCAGCCAACGCCTGCCTCAGCTTTTGCCCATACTGCCTTTTCAGATATGATTCCTCACCGTATAACAGATACACCGGCTGAAAACTGCCCGCTTTGATATCTGCGTCTATGCTCTTCATACTTTCCACCTGTTTCCCTTTACTCACAATATATCATTTCTACTCTGCCCGATTTGCCGCAAAGGCGCCGTTTACAACGGGAGAGCTGTAGTTATCATACACTATTCAGGGCAGAAATGTCCATACCCGTACGTCTCTATCCGCCTTCCGTATGCAAATCTGCCCTCGCTCCATCGTAAAATACACTCGGCTTCCTACATCCCGCATTCGCGCAACCGCTTCCTTGCCCGGATGTCCGTAAGTATTCTTCTTGGCACAGGAGACCACCGTCATTTTGGGGGAGAGAACCTCTAAAAGCTCCCTGCTATTTGAATGATTAGAACCGTGGTGCGCCGCCTTAAAAAAGTCCACCTGCCTTATGCCATACCGGCTGCTCTTCATCAAAAGTTCCCGTTCTTGTTCTGCTGCAATATCTCCGGTAAAAACGCCTCTGAATCCCTGATATTCCAACAACAATGACAACGACAACGCGTTCCGGCCGGCATTATTCCCAATACCTGCCCCCTCCGGCGCAAGCACAGTAAATACGAGCGCCCCGGAGCCAAACTGCATCCCTGGCGAGACGTACAGGATATTACAGCCTGCCCCCTCTGCCTCCCGCAGCAGCGATTCCCACGCTTCATCATGAACCATAAATCGGGAAAGAATGATATTTTCCACCGGAAAACCCTGCTGCAATACTTCCAATAAGCCACTGATATGGTCGGCGTCCCCATGGCTGACGATCCAGCCTTTGACAGTACGTATGCCGTGCGATTTCAAGAAGGGCAGAATGCGGTATTTCCCCACCTCTTTGACGTTGGTGCTGCCGCCATCCACAAAGAAACACGCCCCGTTGTCATTTTGAATAAAAATCCCATCTCCCTGCCCCACATCCAGCACATCAATCTCAAATTGCGCTTTTCCGCGGACAAACAGCAGACAGACAAGCACAAGAAATATTGCCAATAGATAATATTTCTTGTGCAGACGCCAAATAAAATACAGACAGACAACAAGAATTACATAGTAGACGATTACCATCTCCAGAGACGGCCTGCCGATTATGAAATTAGCCCACGGCAGCTTCCCGAACAGACGGCAGACAAATTCATAGAAAGCGAGCAGCCAGCCGGCCGGCTTTAAAATGACTGCGCCTATAAAGGGAAAAATACCGCCAAGGATACCGCCCAAAATCCCCAACGACAGCAGCACGCCCATAAACGGCAATACACAGACGTTTGTCAGGACACTGTAAGGCGGAATTTCATAATAGAAATAGACAGAAAGCGGCAGTGTCACAAGCTGAATGCAGGCGCTGACGCAGAACGTATCTTTCAGGGCAATCACCTTTTTCTGCCAAAAAGTACGGCTCCTTCTCTCCCACTCTCTTTGCTCATCCTCTAAACGTTCTTTGCCGGCCTCCTTGAACGTCTTCCACACTACAACCACGCCGAGAACTGCACCATAAGAAAACAGGAACCCGGCATACCATAGTAAACATGGATTTTCCCAGAGCTGGACAGCAGCGCTGAGTGAAAGAGCCGTCAGAGAATCGTAACTGCGCCCGCATATATGCGCAGCCATCAACAACACAAACATGATTACAGCGCGCACCGTAGACGTCTCCATGCCCGAAAAGATGCCAAAACTACAGACTGCGCATGCGCAGATAAACGCGCTGCACTTTCTGGAACATCCAAACTTGTGCAATAAGCCAAAGACGCCCATGCCAAGGAGCGAGACATGCAGGCCGGAAATGGCAAGGATATGAGAAATTCCCGCATCGCGGTACAAATCTTTTATTTCCGTATCCAGCAGGGATTTCTCACCTAGAACCATGTTTGCCATCACCCCGGCGTTCACTGGCTCCATGTGCACCAGGAACACCTCCTGCATCCTCTGCCTCAATTCCGCCAAAAATACCTTATATTGATTGCTGCGTGAAGAGAGCAGCGTCAAGGAATCAGCATAGACTTTAAATTCCCATTTCCTGCTCTGCTGATATTGTTTTTCATTAAAATTCCCTTCATTGCGTGAAATCTGAAACGGCGCATAACTTCCGGTTATTTGTAAGTAATTGCCCGGCTGATATCTGCCGTCTTGACTGTAAATAAGAATCCCATAACTTGGATAAGATTTGCCGCCTGAAAAAACTCGGGTGTCCGTAAGATAATAGATAAATTGTGTCTGTTCAAATGATTCTGGCTGCCGGGAAACCTCCCCGCTCCTGGAAATCCCCTCTGAGATAGTTGCCTTCCCTTGCACAGCCCTCGCGGCTGCGGCTCTCTTCTCCTGCAAGTTCCCCTCAGCTTTACGCGAAATTTCGCCCTGCACAGTGATATTCTCGCCGTCGGAGAGAACTGCCTCCAGTTCATCCCTCACTGCCTGCTGCGCCTGCACCCGGACAAATCCGGCGCTAAACAGACAAATACACAGGAGCGCCCGCACACATGCCGCGGACCTGGCATTTTCTCTGAGGCGTATCATCGCCGCCGCCATATATGCCACCAGCAAGAAGAAACCCACAACGAGCCACCATTCCCTGCCCTTGCCATATAAAATTCCCAACGCCAGCGAAAGGCACAGACAACAAGCTGTCCGCCTAATCATCCAAGCCCTCCGAGGCGTCAACAATCTGTTCCACCCCTTCTTGCATCTGGCTCTCCTGGGTTTTGGCAGACTCATCCAGATAATCTAAATCCCGCTCAAAGATCGTACTCAAATTGTATTTTTCCCGATACGTCAAGTTGGTATTTCCTTTCACGGAAATTTGTACTTTATTGACATTGGTGAGCTCAGTCAGTGAATTGACGATCGAATAAATGACTACCGGTTCTGCAATCTCATAATTCTGATTCAAAAACCCTTCATCAAGATTGACAAAACATACGCCGTCCAACACGGACACACTTACCAATTTCGTTCCATCAGGGATTGCGGAACGTCCCTTATCCCCCTGCGGTCCCTTTAATAGCTGCTCCACAACAAGCTTCTCTAAGGAAATATTGCTGCTGTAATGGATCTCTTGCACTTCCTGCACCAGGGCGTCTCCCTTTGAATTGGCAAAATACAGCGTAATATTTGCCGTCTGAATGGTATTAATCTGCTCGCCCGGATTCTCAATAAAGCTCTCCTCCGTCATCAAACCTACCGGCTTTCCTTCATCGTCCAACAACGATCCATCTCCTACATAAAAAGAAATGCAGTCCACGCCGTCAATCTGAATCAATGTTTTCACAATCGCAAACCTACAGAGCACCTCTTCAATGTTGCCCATTTCCAGATAAGCGCTATTGAAATAAAGGTACAACTGACCTTCTTCCAATTTCCAGGAAGAAATCCTTACGTTGTCAGGAATCGCTTTCTGATAATTGAGACTTTCTTCCTGCCAGAAAAGTTGTCCCAGAAATTCCTGAATAAGATCCTCTTTATCTTCTGCGTTAGGCGTATAGCCGACGGCCATCGTCTTTGTTTTGTCTGTATTGATGCGGTAAATATAATAATCAAACGCCTCTTCCTGCGCATTTTCGCAGCCTGCCAGCAGGACAGCGCAAAGCAGCATGACTGCCAGAAGCTGCATCTGTTTTGCTATTCTCATGCAATTCCTCCAATATAATTCAATGGGATACGGACTGTGAACACTGTGCCTTCCCCCTCTTTGCTGTGCGCTTTGATTGCTCCACGATGCATTAACACGGCGTTTCTAGTAATGGCAAGGCCCAATCCTGTCCCGCCAATCTCTCTCGAGTGAGATTTGTCAACACGGAAAAACCTCTCATAAATATGTTCCAGATATTCTTCTGGTATACCAATACCGGAATCTTCCACGCGAACAAAGAAATATTTGTGGTCAGCATTCAGAGATACGTGTACCCACCCATCTTTCCTGTTATACTTAATAGCATTTTCCACCAGATTGTTGAGCGCCAGAGACAACTTGACCTCATCAATCTCAGCGCTGACCGGACGAAAGCTTTCTAACACAAGCTCTATGTTCTGCTTCTCGGCAATCGGGCGCAGACGTTTCATAATCATCTCCAACAGTTCATTGATATTTACTACCGAAATATTCAGTCCGCCCGCTGCTTTATCCATCTTAACCAATGACAACAAATCGTTGATAATTTTATTTTCCCGCTCAATCTCCTCTGCGATATCGCTCATGAATTCCTTATATAATTCTACCGGCACGTCCTCCTGTCCCAGCAAGGAATCTGCCAACACTTTCATCGACGTCAGCGGAGTCTTGAGTTCATGAGAGACGTTCGACACGAATTCCTGCCTTGAATCATCAATTCCACGCATACGTCCTAACATTTCGTTGAAGGCATCCGAAATAGCTTCCGTCTCCGTATAGTCAGAAATCATCAGCTCTTCGTCCTCATCGTCCGCCTGAATTTCTTCTAACGATTTCGTCATCTTCTTAAACGGCCGTACCAGGCGACGTGCCCAGAAAAGCGCCAACGCTACGATAATAACGGCATTCACCATCTCTATAATCTGGAGATTCTTTTTCAGATAGTCGTAATTCATCATAATACTGTCGGTAGACACGCTGACCAGCATCACCCCCAGTGATTCCTGTGTATCATTATTCTTTAGGGGAACCGCCATTTCAATATATCGGCTGTCCGGATCATATTTGCTGATTTCTTCGCCCTGAAAACTCTTAACGACTTCCTCTGAGATAATCGTTTTGCCAGTGTCAATCCCATACGTGTCCTTGACAATCTGGAAATGGCTGTTAATAATCATCAACCTGCCATCGTAAATATTAGAAATCTGATCTAACTGGACATTGATAACTTCCTCAGATAAATCAGCCAAATAATTATAAGTAACAACCTGGTTCGCCAGTATCTTCGCCTGGCTGAGAATATCAATACTGCGGTTGGAAACAGCGCGATTCTCATAAGTCGTAAGAATCCCCACACGCAACACAATACTGGGGAGGATTCCAATCAATGCAATAAGCAAGAACAGCCTGAATTTCAGGCTGTGAATAAACTTTAATTTCTTCATCTTTTCTTCGCTGTCCTTCCAGCTTTGCTAATTCTGGTAATAGTAACCAACGCCCCATTTCGTATGCACATACTTAGGATCGCTCGGTTTCGCCTCAATCTTCTCCCGCAGGCGCCGCACATGCACATCAACCGTACGGACATCCCCCGGATACTCAGAACCCCATACAAGGCTCAAAAGTTTCTCCCGGCTATAAACCTTGTTCGGATTCAATACCAGAATCGCCAGCAAATCAAATTCCCTCGCCGTAACATTAATTTCTTTTCCTAAAATAAACAGACGGCGGCTTTCACAATCCAGACGCAAATCGCCGTTCTCCACAATATGAACATTCTCCTCTTTCTTCTGCTTGGGAGCAGTCCTTCTCATAATCGCTTTAATCCGCGCCTTCACCTCAAGAATATTGAACGGCTTCGTAATGTAGTCGTCCGCACCGTATTCCAGCCCGAGAATCTTATCCATATCATCTCCCTTTGCGGTCAACATGACAATGGGCACTGTCGAGAATTCCCGAATTTGCTGGCACACGTCAAAACCATCCATTTTAGGCAGCATAATATCCAGGAGTATCATGTCATAGGTGTTTTCTGTTGCAAGCCTGAGCGCTTCCTCTCCATCATAGGCGCAGTCCACTTCCATCCCATCCTGCTCCAAGCTGAAACGGATTCCTTTCACTATCAATTTCTCATCATCGACTACAAGAACCTTTTTTGCCATCATTTCACCTCATTGAACTATGACGTAATCCTCAATTTTAGAGAAAACGCCTTCTTTGATCCCTTCTATTTTCATCAAATCCTCAATCTTTGTAAAACTGCCGTTCGCCTCGCGATACGCTAAGATACTCGCCGCCTTGGCAGCCCCGATGCCTGGAAGTTCCATGAGCTCTTCTTTCGTGGCAGTGTTGAGGTTGACTTTTCCATCTTCTCCTTCGCTGCCATTCCCAGACGTTTCTCCCATCTGAACGGGCTGGGCAGCCGCCTCCTCGACAGTCATCACCCAGATCATTTCACCGTCCGACACGGGCGCTGCCTGGTTGAGCGATTTTAATTGCGCATCTGCGGTCACGCCTCCGGCAAGCTCTAATGCCTGGAACACACGGCTTCCCTCCGGCAATTTATAAACTCCGGGCTTATGCACGGCGCCTGCCACCTGGACATAAATCATAGATACTAAAGACCCGGCCTTACTGTCTGGCAAATCGTCTGAACCTGCTTCATCATCGATACTTTTTACTGCTTCCTCTGTACCATAAGCTGGATCAACCTCGCCTGTAGCCGTAACACCCTCTTTCTGCGCTCCATTTCCCGACTTTGAAATGAGCAGTCCATCTTCCTGCATCCCCTGCCCTGCACATCCGGCGGCAAGGATAACAAATATTAATATACAGATTACTTTTTTCATATCTTTCAAACTTTTCCCACCTTTCTGAACGATTGCGGGATGAGAAAAGTCTTATTTCACGAATCTCTTCTATTGTAACGAAATTTTCTGTTTATTACAAGAGGTATTTTTTTCGAGTTTCCCCATTTTTTATAATAAGTGATATTTTAGTACCAAAAGGTCTTGCTGCCTTCGGCAGCATAGACATCTTGCACAAAAAGTGTCTGGAAAGCTAGCTTTCCATAGCACTTTTATGTGCAAAGTGTTTCCATCATTTTGTGATGGAAACCTTTTGGAACTATAAATTTACAAAATGGGGAAACTCAAAGTATTTTTGCTCAAATTATTACATAAATGTTAAAAAATATACTTGACAAATTCCCCCAAAAACGTTATTGTATCATTAGGTTAATACAATAATACACTCGGACGCTTTCAGCGCCCTCTTATTCCAGAAACGAGGTGATTGAATGCCATGGAATTTGGATTCTGACCGGCCTATTTTTATCCAAATCATTGAAAAAATCCAGATGGACATCATTTCCGGCCTATACGCCCCAGGAGATAAACTGCCCTCTGTGCGGGAACTTGCCCAGAACGCATCCGTGAACCCTAACACGATGCAAAAAGCGCTCTCCGAGCTTGAGCGTACCGGGCTTGTTTATTCCCGGAGAACCAGCGGACGATACATTACGGAGGATGCGGCTATGATTACAAACCTGAAAAAAACGCTTGCCAAGGATATCGTGACACAATTTTTAGATAACATGCAGAGACTTGGAATACAGGATGAGGAAGTCATCTCCCTCATTTCAGAAATTATCAAAGGAGACAGCCATGACACTGTTAGAATGTAAAAATCTTACCAAACTATATGGAAAACACACTGCCCTCTCGGACATTTGTTTGCAAATTGACGGCGGACATATCATCGGCCTCTTAGGTCCCAACGGAAGCGGCAAGACTACATTAATCAAACTGATTACAGGCCTTTTATCCCCCACCTCCGGCACGGTATACGTCAAGGAAGAACCTATCGGTCCCGCCAGTAAAAGCATGATTTCTTACCTGCCGGACCACACCTACTTAAATAAAAATATACGCGTGCAGGACATCATTGATTTTTTCGCAGACTTCTATGAAGATTTTGACTCACTGCGCGCCTACGATATGATGGCAAAATTACAGATTAATCCGCGCCAGAAGCTAAAAACGCTGTCAAAAGGCACACAGGAGAAAGTACAGCTCATCCTGGTGATGAGCCGCCACGCAAGCCTCTACATTCTCGATGAGCCCCTTGCCGGCGTAGACCCTGCTGCAAGAGATTATATCTTAGATACGATTCTGTCAAATTATGATGAAAATGCCTCTATCCTGATTTCTACCCATTTAATTTCAGATATTGGGAACATTCTGGACGAGGTAATCTTTCTCCAGGACGGCACGCTGCACACCCACGCTCTGGTAGACGAATTGCGCGAGCAGGATCACAAATCTATCGACACTATTTTCCGGGAGGTATTCAAATGTTAAAGAAGCTTTTAAAATACGAATGGAAAGACACCAGCCGGCTGCTTCTCCCTATCAATCTGGCAATTATTGTGCTGACTATTTTAGGGTGCTCTATGCTGAGTACCAGTATTTTTGATTCCGAGGCGTCGATCTTTTTCGCTGTTCCATTGTTAATTCTCTATATACTCTCCATATTAACATTTTCTTCTGTGACGATCATTTATATTTATGTGCGCTTTTATAAGAACTTGTATACTGCTGAGGGCTATCTGATGCATACGCTTCCTGTTACCCCGATGCAATTGTTCCACTCCAAACTCATCGTCGGATGCTCCTGGTTCGGCTTAAACAGCCTGCTTACCACCTTGTCCTTCATGGCTCTGGGATTTGCTGCCGGCTTCCATCAGGCATCCACCAATATAAACGTTGACACCATCAATATAAACCTTGACCCATCTGCCTCCTTTGCAGATATTTTCGGTTATCCATTGCCAACATTTCTGCTCTGGATGCTGGCACTATTAATTTTGAGCGCCTTTTCTTCCATTTTGATGGAATATGTAAGCATCCTGCTCGGACAGCAGATGGAACGGAATAAACTCGCGGCGTCCGTCGCCTTCTACTTCGGCATTTATGTGGTAATCCAGATCATTACTTCCGTCGCTATGATGGTTCCTGAATTCATCACCCTGAGTAATACTACAGACGAGGAATTTACGACTAATTTCCTGTCTGAAACGCTTCGTATGGCATTCCCCATGATGAGCATTATCTATCTCGCTGTGGGCATTGCATTCTATATCATCTGCCGGGTACTGATGAACCGTAAGGTAAATCTGGACTGATTGCACGCATAAATTATTTATTTTATCACCATTTCTTATTCCACACTATGCGATATGACGCATAATATTCTTTTCTCAAAACCGCATAGTAAAATAAACGCCTCCCCTCTATAATCCTGCATAGAGGGGAGGTGTTCTGCAATGAAAAAAAATCATAGCGCAACAGGATTTTTCCTGGGCGATGTAGAAGAAACCTTTTAATTAAAGCAAGTATTACACCAGCGGCTGTTTTGCAATCACCGTTTCAGCCGATACGTTCGCAGTACATATGCGCTTATTTCGGCTGTTTGAGTTGGCGAAGCAATCACTTAAACCTTTATGCCGTAACGATTTTCGGCGTATTTTCTCACCTGTTCCGCGCGTTCGCGCTGGCCCATTGCCTGAAAGACGGCAACACTCTGATAAAAATTATCTTTAGACACATCATTACGCCCCAACTCTGCCAGAGCACAGGCTTTGTTACACAGCAGCATGGGAAACGTGTGCAATTTTCCATACTCAATGCAATAATCAATCCCTTTCTGGCAGAGCTCCAGGGCTTCTCGGTGCTGTCCTTCCTGCCCGAGCCAACTGGATAAATTCTGCAAAATCATTAAATATTTAACAGACAGCTCCTGCCCGCCAAAAACATGCTCTTCTATATATTCTTTGAGTTCAAACAACAGCCGCAGAGCCCCACACACATTGCCGGCAGCATGATAAGCACAGCCGATGTTGTTTAAAATACTAATCTCATGGAACGTTAAAAGCCTTGCGCGGATATGTATGCCGTCAAAATCAGGAATCGTCATGCGAATCACCTCCATGAGTTGTTCCAACACAGACTCTGCACACTCCCCCTGATTTTTGCAGATGAGCACCCTTGCAAAACAGACATACTGCTCTTCCAATTTCAAGCTGTATTCCTTCTTGGAAATGCCGGCAAACTTTTTTTCCAGCATATCCACAAGTTTTTCCGCCTGCCCATAATCTTTTTGAGCCAGACAGCGGGTCAAACGCTCCTCGGTCTCATAACGCTCCAATTCTTCCGGTGTGAGGTAACTGTTATATATCCGGTCGACAATTCCCAGCCTCTGCATCAACGCTTCCAGTATCTTTTTCCCCGGCGCTTGTACTCCATTCTCAATTCTGGATAATGTAGAAGCTGTACAGATTCCAAAGCTCAACTCCTCCTGAGAATATTTCTGCCGTTCCCTGGCATCACGGATGATGCTGCCGACTGCATAATCTGCCATATCCCCGCATTGTCCCTCCTCTTTTCCTACCCCGCTGAAAGACGAATCACAAATGCTTTCGTATACTCCTCCCATTCCCCCTGTTCTAATACTAAACTCCCGCCGTGCATGGCAACAGCTTTGTGGGCAATGCTCAGTCCCAGCCCGCTGCCTCCTTTGCTGTTTCTCGATTCATCCCCCAACACAAAAGGTTCAAAAATATAACGCGCTGTTTCCTGCGGAATCACCGCCCCGCTGTCACACACACGTATTATAATCTCATCATCCTCCGCCTCTGCCATAACCCACACCTTGGTTCCCGGATTGTTATGGCGAAGCGCGTTGCTCAAAAGATTATTGATAACTCGATGGAACTGCACCGCATCCACTTCCAGAAATACCTCCTCTTCGGGAATCAGCGGCAGGATCTCCATGCCTTTTTCCTCAAAATCCATATACATTCCCGCCACACATTCCCGCAGCAGTTCAAATATGTCTATCTTGGTTTTATTGAGCTTAAACCCTTCGCTTTCCAGCTTTACATATTCAAATAGAAAGCTTAAAAGCCCGCTCATTTGCATAGATTTATTATAAATTGCCTCCAAATATTCCCGCTGTTTTTCTCTGGGAATCCCTTCTTCCTGCTCCCCTTGTTCCACCAACGCTTTGGCATACCCCGCCACCGTTGTCATAGGAGTCTTTAAATCATGCGCCACATCTGACAAAAGTAGATTCCTCCTGCTGTCATACTCTGCCTTCTGCTGCCGCTCCTGCTCCTCCATGCGCTGGATCTGTACGCTTACCGTCTGACCGAACACAATTGCCGCAAGCACATAAGGCAGCAGCAAAGTCAAAAGAATCAGCACCGTCAGCGCAATCATCCCCAGGATAAAAAAATTCCTCTGCCCCGGATTCATCTGCAACGTCTGACTGGAGATTTTACCAGTCATTACACTCCCTGCCAACTGCTCGCCAAATGTACGCAAAGCAAATCCTGCCACGTCCGGCAGCTGATTGCAGATTCCCATAACGGCAAGATACAACCCTCCACGGCACAGCGCACTGATGCTCTGCCCGCTCTCCAGCCCCGCTGTAAAAAATTCAATATGCAGATAATCAGACAACCAGGGAAATACTGCTTCCTCATAAATCCCATTCAGCAGCCGTTCACTCATGCTCACCAGAAAGAGAATTAAGAGGAAGCGTTTGATTAAGAATATTTTCCATTCTTTGTTGTTCATCTTTACTCTTTCTCCATGCGGTAACCCAGTCCGCGGATTGTCTTGATATAGGCGCTGCCGTCCTCAGACAGTTTTGCACGAAGCCGGCTGATACACACCATGATATTATTGTCCGCGATGGCATATTCTTCTCCCCAGACATTCTCATATACCTGTTGTTTTGTAAACACCTTTCCCGGATATTCCATAAACATCCGCAACAGCTTATATTCTACAGAGGTCAGGTCAATCGGACTGCCGTTTCGGTACACCACGCACTCTTCCGTGTCCAGACGCAAATCTTTCACTTCAAGCTGTTTTACCTTTTCTCCTTTTGCACCCAGCGAATAAAATCTGCGGATATTTGAGTTAATTCTCGCCATCGCCTCCATGGGATTAAAAGGTTTTGCCAGATAATCATCCGCCCCTAAATCAAGCCCGAGAATTTTATCGGAATCCTGATTTTTAGCAGATAAAATCATCACTGGCATGTTACTGCTTTCACGCAGCTTTTTTAATACATGGTAACCGTCCACTTTAGGCATCATGATATCCAAAAGCGCCATATCTATTTCCTCTTGCTCCAATAGGGAAAGGGCAGACTGTCCATCTGCCGCTTCCAATACATGATAACCATCTTTTTCCAGATACAGCCGGAGCAATTCGCGAATATCTGTCTCGTCATCTGCAATTAAAATTGTATACGCCATAACCGCTCCTTTCCCTCAATACCAGATATTATACCACGAATTGCTTCGCAATGGCATGGTAACTTATGCGCAATTCGGCTGCCCTTCTACGGTCTGCAAGCCCTTTAATTTTAAGTACAATGCCGCGTTAGTCTGCTTTATATATGGATTCACATAGAAGATTCCCAAAATACCTAAGGTAAGTCCATTTAAAATATACCATCCCAAGAAAGATAAATCCAGCACAAAGGCTTTCCCTTTGTTGCCCTGCATCAGCATATTACTTAGCGCAAAAGCTTCCTCCCTGTCGATATTGGGGTTATCGCCTAAAATATATGGAACCATCCTGTATTCATAAGCCTTGATAATTCCTGGAATAATAAAGAGCAGGCTCCACAAAAATACATATAAATCACGGAAGAATAATATTTTAACACAATTTAGATAATTATGGTCAAACGCAAAACATATCTCTCTGAGATTCGCATCTAATTTGAGATTTTGTACAAAAAAGCGGTTCGTTCCTACTTCCAATGGGTTTATCAGGAAAACTGACACGGGAATAACAATAATTAAAGCTACCACAAACACAATTGTAATTATCAGAACAACAACCGTGGCTATCGCCGCCGCGGTAATTACAGTTTCGGCAGGGCTGCTATTTGCAATATCATCAAATAATGTATCTAAATCTATATCATATTCCTCATCATCCCAGCTATCTTCTGCATCACCCCAGCTATCTCCTGCATTATCCCAGTCATTGTAACTTCCGCTAAAATCGCCAAAGCTGTCAGAGAGGCTGTTTCTCGTATAGACGTCACGAATTCCACTGTATGTTCCACCAGAGCCAAAGCCTGCCCCACCGCCCAATAATGCCATCAACAACGCTACCAGCACACATTTCCAATAATTTACGCGAAAACGACGTTTCGCAGCTTCTTTCAGTTCTCTTCTCGTCCACATATTTATTTCCTCCTTCTCATATCGCTAGTAATAGGTCGCTTGTGATTATCTTTTCATATACTATATCTTATTTTTCTTAATAGGAAAACATTTTTTCCTTACAGAAACCTTACAAAATTCATCTAAGAATATCAACTTCCATATCACTGGCACCATTTATCCCGTCTGTCATATCATATTAAAGAACAGAAATATAAGAAAGGATATCATCAGTATGGCAAATTATAACACAAATTCCAGCTGTGGTTGTAACGCGAGAATGCCACAGCGTTCAGACGCATATAGACCAGCCATGTCACAGCATCCCATGGCTGGCAGACCGCCAATGCCCCGCCGTTGCCAAGATCATATGGATAAAGAAGACCCCTTAGCAGGTATGGCAATCGCCATGGCGTATGTTCCGTGGCAGTTCATGCACGAAACTTATGACCCGGATAAGGCATTACACTGCGGCACAATTTTCCCGGAACTGAATAAACCATTTCATGGAAAAGGAGGCTGCCCGAAATGAGAGAAAATAAAATGGAACAAACAAAACTTTTCCAGTGGATTAACATGGTGAGCTTTGCTGTAAACGACATCGTGCTTTACCTGGATACCCATCCTACCGACCAGGAAGCAATCGCATACTTCAACCACTTCCGCGAAGTGCGCACAAAAGCGCTCAAAGAATATGAAAACAATTATGGGCCGCTGACTCTTGACACTGCAAAACCGGATCAAATGTGGCTGTGGTCTACCCAGCCGATGCCCTGGGAAGGAGGTTATTGCTAAATGTGGAATTATGAAAAAAGATTACAATACCCTGTCAATATTACACAGACCAACCCGCAGATTGCCCAGGTAATCATCAGCCAATTCGGTGGGCCGGACGGCGAACTGTCAGCTTCCATGCGCTACCTGTCCCAAAGGTATACGATCCCCTACCGTGAAGTGGCAGGATTACTGACTGATATTGGTAGAGAAGCCCCTGAAATGTTCCAGGGAGCCGCCAATCGGCATTGACGATTTTCATTGCGGCGACCGACTTGCCCCTGACCAACGGGAGGGGGCTTTTCCACTTCAGGGGCTACCGCTTTTTTTGATGCTTTTGCAACTGTGTAGCTCCATTTGAGAGGGAGTAAATTCAAATACACATCTATATTCTCCCTATCATTGACGACCATCTTATCAAGTAGCTGCGTGTAAAATTCATCTTCATATTCAATACCGCTGATAAGTTCGCCAATCGCTTTTTTTATATCTTCCATTAACTCCTGTTGCTTACGCTTTACAATTTGCTGCTTTTCAATACTCTCCATCATAGATTTTAAGCTGTCTATTTCGGCATCGTATTTTACTCTGAGAGCAGAAAATTCATCACGGTCAATATCGCCACTGGTATAAAGGTCAATCAAGCCGGTACGCTTTTTCTTTGCCGCTTCCATTTTCTCTGCCAAAACATTTGTGTCCGCGCCTGTTACATCCATCAAAATAACCTTATTAATCATCTTGATTAAGTTATCGGATATTTTTTGGCGGTCAATGGTGAGCTGTTTGCAGACGAGAGACATAATGTGAATGGCTTCTTCATTGCGGATACTCATACCAGAACAGCCTTTCTTGTTTCCCGCTTTATCAATATGAGGGCTTCCGTGATTTGCCGCTTCGTAACAACGCCATGCTTTATATCTGCTGCCGTCTTTTCGGTTTTTATATCTGGCGACATAGCTTGCGCCACATCTGCCGCACTTAATTTTCCCAGAAAATGGATAACGGTTGCTGTGTTTTGCTTTGCCCTCCTGCGATAGTGATTTTTCGTCTAACATGCGGTTTGCCTTATCAAACAACTCACGGGAGATAATCGGCTCATGATGGTCTTTGATAATCACAAATTCCTCTTGCCCGAGGTTTACTTTCTTTTCATGGGATAAAAAGTCTGGCGTATAGGTTTTCTTCTGCACCAAATCACCGCAGTATTTTTCATTGCGGATAACACGGAGAATGACTGTGTTCTGCCATTCTTTTACCCGCATGGGCTGAATTCCCTCCTCCCGAAGTTCACGGGCAATCACATGAGTTCCTTTCCCCTCATTTACAAACTTATGGAAGATAAGACGGACAACTTTTGCCCCATCCTCATTAATATACATTTTGCCGTCTTTCACATCGTAGCCAAGCATACTCCGCCCAAACACAACTCCCTGCTCCATCTGGCGTTTCTGCCCCCATTTTACACGCTCGGAAGTCTTACGGCTTTCCTCCTGTGCAATCGAGGACATAATGGCAAGGCGAAGCTCCGCATCGCCGTCTAAAGTGTTGATGTTATCATTCATAAAGATAACACCCACGCCGTGCTTTTTGAGGTCACGGGTATAGAATATACTATCAAGGGTATTTCTCGCAAAACGGGAGATTTCTTTTGTTACAATCAAATCAAAATCACCGTTCTTTGCACACGCAATCATGCGGTTAAATTCTTTCCGTTTTTTCGTATTCGTACCAGAGATGCCTTCATCTGCGAACACTTCATAAAGCTCCCAATCGGGATTACGCTCTATATACTGTCTGAAATAACGCTGCTGGCTTTCAAATGAATTTGCCTGGTCTTCATTGTCCGTAGATACACGGCAGTATGCGGCAACCTTTCTCTTTTTGTGCTGTATCTTCCTTTCTTGATTTAGGGTTTCGTATCTATCTATTGACATAAGAATATCTCCTCTCTTTGATTTCGCCCATTTTTACAGGGCATAAAGGTATATCCTTGGGGCGTTTCCCGACAAGCCTGATTATGTAAAAACGTCAAGCAGTTATGCCTGACGTTGCTTTTTTCTAATTTAAATGATATTGTTTTTCAAGCTCAAGCAAACAGCGTTCCCGCTGTGATGCGGTCAACAGATTCCGTTTTTCTAATGATAAAAGGATTGACCTTTGAAAATTCATAAGAAATGCTGCGTGTTCCTGCTCATTCAATTCTGGAACAGGCTCGCCAACATACCTAAATTCTCTATGCTCCAACAGGCAGCACCTCCCTCATTCTCAATGTATGAGCGAATGATTGTACCATATAACGAGAGGGCTAATCCTTTTTTGAACGCTTTCATCATGCAGCGGACAGCATTCATGAACAGGCAAATAAGCGGAGAACCTGCCCTGCTTCTTTGGGCATTGCGAATATCCGTTTAATCCAATACTGATTTGATTTATAACTAATTGACAACAGCGGCAGGGAGAATCATTTCTTCCCGCCGCTAACCTTTATTTTTTATTTGCCCAAAAAGTAAGATGCATTTGAGCAACCGATTCAAGCAACACAACCCCGTACTTCTTGCCATTCACATCTTTTTCTAGCTCCGCAAGGTAAGAAAGCAGATTGCCTGTGTTCTCGTCCTGCGGTGCAGCAGCGATAAAGTTACGAATCTCTTTGATTTTAGCAAGTAAATCTTCACGCTTTTGCTTTGATAAATTTGTACTCATTTCTGCTCCTCCACCTGTTTCTTAATCAGTTTTGCCTGCAAAATATCCCTCTGCATAGCTAACTCTCCAACGATTTGATCGTTTGTTGATTGACTAAACGGTATAGAAAATACGGAAAGATTAATAGAAGTAGCTGCCGCTATATCTTCATCGCTTATTCTTAATTCTTTAATTTTTTTCATTGCATTTTCTCTATCCAGCAAACCATATCTTTGATAATTACAAATAATATTTTCTATTTCTGCTATATCTTTACTCATTGATTCTTTGTCAAATATGTCTTTCATTGCCTGTTGGCGTGGAGATGATTGTCTCTATTACAGTCTGTAGCTGTTCAGGAGTGTTGGGAAGTTTCCGAAGAAGAAAATCTACATCTACCGTCACACGACTGTCAAAATCGGTAACGGAATAAATGAACAATCCGCCTTTCAGCTTTAGACAGGTTTGCAAGGTTCTTTTTTTCATCAGCAGCGTAAGCATTGACAGCTTTATTGAAAATTTCGTTATCAAGTTTTGTGCGGTACTTAAAGCAATCGCATATTGTTCTTTCCCGGTCATACACGGGCAATGTTACACCATTGAAATTATCTGTAGATTTTCCGATTGTCAGAAAGTCTTTTTGAATATAGTAAGCTTTCATCGGAAATCCTTCAATATTTTTTACGGCACGGGACGCTGTTCTCGGTACTGCAATCGACCATACACGGGGAGAAAAATCGCTGTATCCGTAATGGAACAACGCGGATTCCACGCAGATAATCCCCTGCGGAAGAAACTCATGTATTAACTGTTCCTCCGTCGTACCATTGCTCTGTGGCAGCTGATAAAATCCCCTACGAATCCTTTTGATAAGCCCTTCTTTACAAAAAGCTGCTACCTCGTATTTATTTATCCCCTTATCAGCAAAGTCTGAAGTTTTTGCAATACCGCCGTTATTTTCAATTACATTATAAATCCGGCAGAGGGGAATGTACCATGCATTATATCCGTGATATTGTCCTTGAAAGGCTTGTGCCGGAAGCTGTCAGCGGCTTATCCGATTTTGTCCGCTGCTATGAGTCTGTATTCCTGTATCTGCTGGCAAAGAAAAACAACTGAACGGTTTGCTAAAATGCTTCAGAACTACGAAAAGGAGCAGAAAGCATTGACGCAGAAAAAGGATACGGTGTAATCCCTTTAACGAAAGTTACACCGTATCCTACATAAAAGCATCCTTATCTGGCGACAACTAAGGCTGTCGTACCTTTACGGTTTATAGATATTTTGGTTCTTATATACAGATATTTAACTTCTACTTTTGGGGTATAAAGCTCTCTTGTGCGGACAGGGGTTTTTTATTTGGTGGGCTATCGTCCTATATTTTCTGTAGATAATTCGTCAGATAACGCTGTAACTGATTCTATATAGCCATCTTTAATCATGATAATCTCATCTGCCTGTGCTGCAAGATACTTGCTGTGCGTTACTACAATGACGCACTTTCCAAGTTCATGCGCCGTTCTTTTCAGTAATTTTATAATTTCCTCTGCCGTGGTTTCATCAAGATTGCCTGTCGGCTCATCTGCAAGCAATACTTTTGC